>CAIKVH010000061.1 GCA_903830725.1 uncultured Burkholderiales bacterium
GGGCTAAATCAATCATTGCGGTTACTGCAAAACGACCTTTGGTTGTAAGTCTCATATGTCACCTTGGTAATGGATTGTTATGGACAGCTAACAGTCGGGCGGGTAATACCCGACCATTCCACTCAACTTTACCATATTCCCTATCAAATTGCTCGGGAATTATCCCAAAAAACCTCAATTGAAGCCAGGAATTAGGTGCTCAATCTTTAGACAGAGTCCCTAGATCTGGCCCCAAAAGCCATTTCTTTAACCTTAGTGAGCCTATCCCGGGTGCTGGCAGCCTTTTCAAACTCTAAGTTCTTGGCTTCAGCGTTCATTTGCTTCTCTAGGCGCTTAATTTCAGCCGCCAAGTCCTTCTCGCCCATATCTTCATAGTGGGCCCGCTCTTGCTCAACCTGCATCTCCTGACGCTTCTCTTTGACGTCGTAGACGCCATCAATGATGTCCTTAATGCGCTTTTGCACCCCTTTGGGCTCAATCCCGTGAAGCTTATTAAATGCAACCTGCTTGGTACGACGTCTCTCAGTCTCCCCCATAGCGCGCTTCATGGAGTCGGTTATGCGATCGGCGTACAAAATAGCTTTGCCACGAACGTTTCGAGCAGCACGACCAATGGTCTGTATTAAGCTGCGTTCCGAACGCAAGAAGCCTTCTTTATCAGCATCCAAAATGGCTACAAGAGATACCTCCGGAATGTCCAAGCCTTCGCGCAACAAGTTAATACCTACCAGCACGTCGAAGACACCCAATCGTAAGTCACGCAATATCTCTACGCGCTCAACTGTATCGATATCTGAGTGAACGTATCTCACCTTCACACCATTATCAGAAAGATAGTCGGTTAATTGCTCTGCCATCCGTTTAGTCAATACAGTCACCAGAACCCGCTCATGCACTTTGACGCGTTCGTGTATTTGATCCAACAAATCATCGACCTGTGTACTTGCTGGTAGAACTTCAATTTCTGGATCAACTAGGCCAGTTGGTCTTGCAACTTGCTCGACTACTTGACCTTGATGTGTTTTCTCATAATCAGCTGGCGTTGCAGAAACAAAAATGGTTTGACGCATTTTGGTTTCAAACTCAGTAAATTTGAGTGGACGGTTATCCATCGCCGAAGGCAAACGGAACCCAAATTCCACCAAAGTATGTTTGCGAGATTTATCCCCGTTATACATGGCATTGAGCTGCCCAATCAGTACATGGCTCTCGTCGAGGAACATCAAAGCATCGTTAGGCAGATAATCCACTAACGTAGGCGGTGCCTCGCCAGGAGCGGCTCCGGAGAGGTGACGAGAGTAATTCTCAATGCCCTTGCAGAAACCTAACTCATTAAGCATCTCTAAATCAAAACGCGTGCGCTGCTCAAGGCGTTGCGCCTCAACCAGTTTGCCATCCTTCACAAACTCATCTAAGCGAGTACGCAACTCCGTCTTGATGGTTTCAATTGCCTTTAAAACAGTATCGCGTGGTGTAACGTAATGTGAGCTTGGGTATACAGTAAAGCGTGGAATCTTTTGGCGAATCTTTCCAGTCAGCGGATCAAAAAATTGCAAACTCTCAATCACATCATCAAAGAGTTCAACGCGCACTGCTAACTCATTATGCTCAGCTGGGAAAATATCAATGGTGTCGCCACGCACTCGAAATACACCGCGCTTGAAATCGGTTTCGTTGCGGTCATACTGCATCGCAATGAGGCGCATCAAAATATCGCGCTGACTCATCTTGTCGCCAGGGCGTAATGTCATCACCATGCTGTGATAGTCGCCAGGATTACCAATGCCGTAAATTGCAGACACGGTCGCAACAATAATGACGTCTCGACGCTCTAATAAACTCTTGGTTGCAGACAAACGCATCTGTTCGATATGTTCGTTA
>CAIKVH010000062.1 GCA_903830725.1 uncultured Burkholderiales bacterium
AGATACTTGGACAATGGGCAGTTGCCGATTGATAACAATCTGATTGAAAACACCATCCGCCCCATCGCTTTGGGTAAAAAGAATTGGCTGTTCGCAGGCTCTCAAAGGGCCGGTCGACGAGCCGCCGTTGCAATGAGTTTGATCCAGTCAGCCAAGATGAATGAACTGGACCCCTACGCTTACATCAAAGATGTCTTGGAGCGGCTACCGACGCACAAGAATCACATGATCCACGAGTTACTGCCGCATAACTGGAAACCCAGGACTTAAAGTAATATGACCGCCGATGGAGGTCATTTACATTTGGATGTCAATATGTGTTGGCTGTACGCATACATGGAAAACGCCTTCAAGGCAGAAAAGCCAACGGTTACAGACCAATAAGAACGATTGAGCAGGTCAGCGAATTTCTTTTGGAAAGAGATTTACATACTATTTAATGGGTCTTTTGAAGGGCTTTATTTTTAAAATCGTTAAACCCATCGACCATGAGTACTTGACGGCACAGTAATTTGCTAAAAAGTTCGCTGTTTTCCCAATTGAAATTTTATTCATGTGAACGACTGCGTCTCATCAGATTCAAAGTTCCATGCTTGTTGACTGAAAAGCAAAAAACTTTATGACTAGATTCAATGGTTGTAAAAAGCTTGAGATGCTCAAAGAAAACTGGCTTTCGATCGAATAATTGCGCCAGCTTTTCCTCTTTTGCGCTACCCCACTCATTGTCTTTTCCTAAGACATTAAGGCAATGTTTAAATACATGGGAACTTTGCCTTCCCTGACACCGAAGTTTATCCTTGATGTAACGTCTAAATGCGTCCCTGCGTGTGCCTTTATAAACTTGAACTACGCACATATTAAAGCCAAGTTTTCTCATCGCCTCTAAACGGTGATAACCATCAAATAGCCAGTACTCAGAACCATCAAAACAAACCCTCAATTTTGAACAACTCTGCGCTGCAGATATTTCAGACAAATACCTATTTAGAATCGCTTCTGATAAAGGGGCAACTTCCTCATTTTCAAAAAGGGTTCTCAAATGATTTAATTCCAACGAGAGGATCTTAAGCTTCATAAAACACCTCTCAATATAAACGGTTGACAGAGCCGTTTGGGTCAGACCTCGAACCTTCATCCTCTTTATGTAGGAGTTGTCCATCTGTACCGATTACACGGGTCTCTCTTTGATAGTCCATCACATCCTCATAGCTAATTCCAAGAGCATGAAGATATCCCTCAGGGCGAGCGTATATAGAGTAGGTAACCGGCTCTATAAGAAGGTCTCTAATATCAGCACCAGTAAGGGTTTTAATCTTATTGAGAGCCATTTCTGCACCGACCTTCTTTTCATGACCTTTAAGGTACCTAGGGAAAGTCAGACCGTACTTCTTGTCCAATTGCTTAAAAAGGGACTTATTTCTAGCCTGTGACTTACCCTTATAACCCTTTATCTTGTCGGCTTGGAGCTGACCGCCTAGAAGAGGAACAAGGATCACGTGCATATGTGGAGTCCCCTCATCGAAGTGGATGACGGCATGGACAATGGGACACTCTGGGTAGTAGGACTTTAGCCATTCTAGGGAGTCACGGTACATGGACTCGAAATCGCACTGATGGCCTGCTGTCACGGTGAAGAGAAACTCAACGGCATACCCTCTGTTCTTCTTCTTGTAGCTGAAGTGATTTAAATCCAGCCCAGCCCGGCTTAGATACGCTTTGACAGCTTCGGTGTAGGATAAATCCCCGGAATTAACAAGATGAACGTTTAAATGGCTCCTAGACGGGTCAATGTCGCCATAAGCACCATTCTCAGCCGATATCTGCCTATTGTTATGAAGATCAGCGAGTGGCAGAGATTTCTTGAGTCCAGCAAGGGTCAGGGAATGTCCAAAGATGGTTAATTTAATCATAAAGACCTCCCTCTATTGTCTTTAGGAGTTCAGCTCTTTTAGCGTGAAGTCGATTAACTAATTGACGTATTTGCTCTTCAGTTGCGCCTGCAATTCGAGCGTCACAAATAGCTTTGACCTCATTTTCGGGCCACGCCACAGATCTTGGCCCAATGGAGACCGGACGGATAAATAAACCGTTTTGTATCGCCCCATAAATGCTTGTGTGAGATAAATGTCCTGTTTCAACCTTTACAGCTGATATTTTTAGCATTGCCATATAACCCCTTTTTAAAATATCAATGACAAACCTCATTGATTGATACTGATTTTTGGGGATTTGATAAAAGTTGTGAGCGATTTCGTTTTTTCGATAACGAAATCGTCTAGAACTCTTTATGGCTACTTTGGCTCAAGAAGATATGTTTTTCCTTCTTTTAGGTATTTTCTGATTGTTTCAGCAGTCACATGAAGATTACATCTAATTAGATCATCTGAAATTTCTTTAGGAATAGTACTTTTTGAGTCAGCTGGATCGTATTTGTAACCAATTAAAGCCATGCCTAAAATAATTTTAAGCATAGTGTTTTTTTCTTTTTGATTCAGTGGCTTATCAATAATGTTAGGGGACTTACTTTTTGAGTCATCTTTTTTGAAAGAGTAAATTGAACTGATTCCAGTGGCGTTTATCCATCTGCAAATTTCCGCCCTTGAAAACGTTTGGTGTTCAATGCTAGATTCATCGTCATCCAAGATCCATCCGAACACCGCACGGTTCCACTTTCCGGGATCGCCATTGTAATTAGTTGCAAACATCAAGCGTTTGCTGAAAAGATGTGTATTTGTAGCGTCTGGGGGTAGTGTGATTCCCTCAATATCTAGATCAAAGATAATTTCAGATAAAGCACTTCCATAGGCATTTACCACCCGTTGAATAGCGGGTCTTAATTTTGATGGATCATCGTCAAAATTGGAGTCTAAGCCAAGAATTAAAGCGGCTATATCAACTGCTGTGAAATAGTCAGCCATATCCCATTTTGATAATTGATTCATTTCGTACTCCTTTTATTCCTTAGGCAGCAATTAAAACGGGCGTTGGATTTTTATTAAAAAGCAATTTATCTAAAAAGTCAGCCCATTCTTGAAGCATCTTTGCCCGCTCTTCCAAAAATGTGGTTCGATCATATGCGCCACCATGCGTAATTTGCCCCCTGTGAGCAAGTTGGGTTTCTATAACATCAGGATCGTATTTCAGGGATTGTCTTATCAAGGTTCTACCAGAAGCTCTAAATCCATGCCAAACATGTCTTCCTTTGTATCCCATCGTAGCTAATGCTGCATTCAAGGCTGCTTCTGACATTGGTTTTTTAGCGTTTCGCAATCCCGGAAATACATACACGCCATCTCCAGTAAAAAACCGAAGCGAAGTCAAAATGTGAATGACCTGTGATGGTAGGGGTACTAAATGAGCTGAACCATTGATTTTCTCGCTTTTAAGCCTTTTCATTTCCATTGAAGGAATTGTCCAGATTTTTTTATTCAAATCTAAATCAGCCCATTTCATTGCTCTGATATTGCCGGGTCTCTGAAAAAGAACGGCAGTTATCTTGAGTCCAGCTTTGATAATTGGGCCTCCAACGTATGAGTCAATTGATTTTAAAAGTTGGGCAAATTCTTGTTCGTCAACGATTGCAGGGTAATTTTTACGGATATGAGGCTTTAACGCTTTTTTAATATCAACCGTGATGTCTCTATTGGTTCTTGATGTGGCGACCGCATAGGCCCAAATGCCGTGAGCCGTCAGGTGAACTCTGTGGGCGACATCCAATGCACCCCTTGCTTCCACTTTTCTGATGACGTTCAAGAGTTCAACGGGTTCAATGGAAGCAATGTCTCGTTGACCCAAAAAGGGCGCCAAGTCCTTTTCAATGTTTCTGCGCTCTCTCTTATAGTGCGACTCGCTCCAGTTCTCTTTGTGATTGTCTAGCCACTCTTTGGCACAAAGAAGCAATGTGTTGTTGGTGATTGAGCTGCCAATTAGCTTTTTCTTCTTCTTTGCCTCAATGGGGTTAAAACCCTCAGACTTAGAGATTCTGGCTTTGTCCCTTGCGCTTCTGGCTTTCGCAAGTGAAACATCTGGAAAGCTTCCCATTGCAAGTCGCTTCTCAGTCTTGTCCAACTTAAAGCGATAAAACCACCGCTTAGATCCTCCAGCGGAGACTTCAAGGTACAAGCCTTGCCCATCCCACAGCCTGATGAGCTTCTTGCCATCAGGGCAGGTGGATTGAGTACATTTCACCTGAGTTAACATATTGATCCTTAAGGGAAATTTGGGTTAAGTAGGGGAACAAAACACTAAAAATCATCAAAACTGATATTTGTTCCCCACTTTGTACCCCACTTTGCTTGTGGATGTCAATGTATGAACCTGTATGAACTGAACGCTTAACTTGTTGATTTCCCAATGAAAAAGGCAGCTAAGTGGTGAAACTTAACTGCCTTTGAACTAACTGATGGTGCCGATTGTCGGATTCGAACTGACGACCTACCGCTTACAAGGCGGTTGCTCTACCAACTGAGCTAAATCGGCTGACCGAGACGTATTCTACTAGATGATTGGC
>CAIKVH010000063.1 GCA_903830725.1 uncultured Burkholderiales bacterium
AGGTACGTTTTTCAGGGGCAAGGTCACATTTAATAGAAAACATTACGAATCAGCCGAAAAATATTTTAGACTTTCCCTAGATTTTGCGCCTGACCGATTAAGTATTTTGACTAATTTGTCTGCTACATTAATTAAGCTAGGCAAATTTGATGAAGCACTTAAAATCACCGTCAAAGCTCTCGAGCAAAATCCATTCGATGAATTTAGCCTGCTAAATCTTGGCATATTGTCAGAGAAAAAAAGTGATTCTAAAAATGCACTAATCGCATACGAAAGAGCTATATCGATTTCGCCCCAATATGCTGAAGCCTACAATAATCGGGGCAATTTATTAAGAGAACTTACGCAGTTCGATAGTGGATTGATTAATTTTAATCATGCAATAAATTTAAAAAATAACTTCGCTGAAGCTCATACAAATTGTGGCAATTTGTTAAGAGAACTTAATAGCTTAGATGAAGCGCTACTGTGCCATGAAAAAGCCATTCATATTGATCGCAACTACGCTTATGCATACTCAAATCGAGGCCTAGTTCTGCATAAGCTCAATCGATTATTCGATGCTATTTTGAGCTATGACAAAGCCATTGAAATAGATCCGGGCCTTGCTGAAGCATATTCAAACAGAGGATCTATTTTCAGTGAACTGAAGCAATTCGATAATGCATATTCAGACTTTAACCAAGCGATCACATTAAATGCCAATATTGATTTTATATGCGGCGCATTAGTGCATACTAAAATGCTTTTGTGTAATTGGATAAATTTCGAGTTAAATCTTAATTTGATAATTTCAGATATCTGCAGCCACAAAAAATCGACCCCAAGCTTCCACATGCTTGCATTGTATGATTCTCCATTAACTCAAAGAAAGGCCTCTGAAATTTGGGTTAATGAGAAATTCCCACCCAATTCAGCTCTCGGTGATTTATCAAAGTCTCTACGCAAACCAAGAATAAAAATTGGTTACTACTCGGCTGATTTCAGAGAGCATGCCGTATCCTACTTAACTGCTGAACTATTTGAGTTGCATGATAAAAATTCATTTGAAATATATGCATTTTATTTCGGACCCCAGGAAGAAAGTTTCATTCAAAATCGTATATCCTCAGCAGTCACCCAATTTATAGATATCAGACGTAGCTCAGATATAGAAGTAGCCATCATCTCAAGAAAAATGGGGATTGATATTGCAGTTGATCTTACTGGGCATACTCAAGGTGGGCGTTCAGGAATTTTTTCTTACAGAGCAGCTCCGATTCAATTGAGTTACATTGGATATTTGGGTACTATGGGAGCTGAATACTATGATTACCTAATAGGTGATAAAGTAATTATCCCCGAGACGAGTCAAAAATATTACACTGAGAAAATTCTTTATCTACCGAGTTATCAGATAAATGACTCAAAGCGAGAAATTTCAAAAAAGATTTTTACGCGAGCCGACTTCAATTTACCCCTTACTGGGTTCATATTTTGTTGTTTTAATCAAAGCTATAAGATAACACCAACAACATTTGATGTGTGGATGGATATTTTAAAAGCAACTCCTGGAAGCGTCTTATTCCTTTATTCTAATAATATGACGGCTGAGAATAACTTAAAAGCTGAAGCAGAAAAGAGGAACGTAAATCAGACTCGAATATTCTTTGGTACTACTTTGGAGAGAAAGGAGTATCTCGCGCGTTATAAGGTTGCTGATTTATTTTTAGATACCTTGCCATACAACGCGGGAACAACGGCAAGCGACGCGCTCTGGGCGGGCTTGCCAGTTTTAACATGTATAGGAGAAAGTTTTGCGAGTCGGACTGCAGCTAGCCTATTAACGGCGATAGGTTTACCTGAGTTGATTACAGAAAATTATGAAGAATATAAAAATTTAGCAATTGAACTTGCAACAAATCACTCAAAACTTGAGATACTGAAGGACAAGTTAAAGCGTAATTTAAAAACTTCACCACTGTTTGATAGTCCGCGCATAACCAAGCATATTGAAAATGCGTATACCAAAGCTTACGAAAGGTACCAGGCGGACTTGCAACCCGATCACATATTCATTGAACCATAGAATAAAGTAATGCAGTATGGCCCTATTGAGAGTGTACTGACCCATTAGAGATTAGCAGGCAGCGCAACTCAGATCAGGCAATACTTATCTTTTTAGAACCACAATAGAGCTCGCTACTTAACCCATAAACGGGCAAAGCTAACAATAGCCGCAAATGCAGAAAATAGCGCTCCGATAGCTAACGCAGTAATTGGCCCTTGGGAGGCTCCAAACAGTCCCAAACAAAGTGCTACAACTGCTGCACCAGATGTCTGGCCGATTAATCTTCCCATGGCAATAACTCCGCTCGCACCGCCACTTCGGTTAGGCGGAGCACTAGATAAAATTGCTTTTAAATTTGGAGACTGAAATCCCCCAAAACCTGCCCCGCAAATAGCCATACAAATCACAATTTGCAGGACACTTGGATCATTTGGCAACATAGCCAATGCAATAAATCCAACACTAAGAATACTCAGTCCTACGCCGCCCAGTAAACCCGGCGGGTATTTATCTGACAATCTGCCTGCTATGGGAGCAGCGAACGAGACAATTACGGGCCAAGTAGTAATCAAAAATCCAGTATCCACGGAGTCTCTGTGTAGCGTTTGCTCGAAATAAAAGGGTAAAGCAACAAAAGCCAAACCCTGAGCAGCAAAAGAAGTGATGGATGTAATCGTTGATAGAGCAAACATGGGTCTTTTCAATAAATCAAGGGGTAGCATAGGTGCTGGGTGTCCGCTTTGACGTCTCAAAAGAATAAGAAGAGCAACTAATCCAAGTGCAATAAAAGGGGCTAATTGAATTAGGCTTTGTCTTTGAGCTGCTGCGGTAAGCGCATAGATGAAGCAGCCGAACGTTGCCGCTGTGGCCAAGGCAGTTAGTGGGTCAAAAGTATGCCCAACATCATTCCGGTAAGAGACTTCACGGTCATTTGCAGAATTAAAATCAGAAGTTACCTCCTTTATTTTGGGAAGCTTAGGTAAGGCTGGCCAGGCAAAAAATAATGCCAAAATGCCGAGTGGAACATTAATTCCAAACAGCCACTGCCAAGGGGCAACTAGAAGAACTAAGGATGCTACCGTGGGTCCTAAGGCCGAAGAGACACCCACTACCAAGGCATTAAATCCAACACCCCTTCCCAGGCGCTCCTTTGGAAATAGCACCCTTATTAAAGCTAAATTTACACTCATAATCCCAGCAGCACCAAAGCCTTGTCCCCATCTACAAATCGCAAGTGTTTGTAAATCATTGGATAAGGCACACGCTAATGAGAAAAAAGTAAAAATTACCAAGCCCCATAAGAATACGAGACGAGGACCCCACAAATCCCCTAGTGCAGCAAGTGGCAATAGAGAAGCAACGATACTCAACTGATAAGCGTTGATAACCCAAATAGAGGCTGATGCAGGTGCATGTAAATCAGATCCGATACTTGGCAAGGCTGTATTGGCAATGGCAGTATCCAAAGCACTCAATGCAACGGCTAACAAAACTGCGAGCAGGGCCCGAATATCTAACAGTTCTGGGGAATGAGTTGATGGCGAGGAAGATTTAATCAATTAAAAAATCTGAGTTGAATGGGAAGGAGATAAAAAGATAATGTTTTATGCAAAAATTCATTACTAATTCTTACAGTTTACTTGTGTAGAGGATAAAAATAGTTTACGCTATCTTGTTGAAGAAAGAAATATGTTTAAACGCTCCGATCTTACCTCTTTTAATATGTTTGAGCTGTCTATAGGGCTTC
>CAIKVH010000064.1 GCA_903830725.1 uncultured Burkholderiales bacterium
ACAGCAACGCCACCCCGCTTGTCGACAACTGCGACACCGCACTCGTCGTCAAGCCACCTATTTGCTTGGAACTCAGCACACTGATCTGCGAAGTCGTCATTACGCCTACATCGCTTGCACTCAAGCTCGCAACCTGCGCTGCGGAAAACGTTGTCAACTCAGTCGTAGAAAGTCCCACGACCTGAGTCGTAGTTAAAGCCGCAACTTGAACCGAAGAAAGTGTCTGAAACACATTTGTAGCTAAAGTATTTAATTGAGATGTCGATAAACTAGCAACTGCAGCTGTTGTTAAGTTCGGGATATCAGCTGCCACTAAAGCACTAGCGCCCGTAGTTCCAAGCTGCTGAACCTGGGTGGTGCCGTTTGCGGCATAAGTATTGAACCAATTAACAAGTTGTGATGGAGATGTAGCCATGTGAAATTCCTTTGGGGGAGTGAACCTCTAAATTCCATAGTTAGAACTTAGACAACTCCCTGTATCGTCTAATATCGACACATACTGAGGAATCTTTAACGAAATTTTGAAAAATATTTTATGAAACCATTAAATACGTCAAAAGTACTAAAAATAGTATTGAATTTAGGTATCTTAGAACTACTGTCGTTTAATTAAACGAATGCGAGACAAGTATTAACTCCGGTCAGGCTAAATTAAATGAAGCTTATAACCCTAAAATCTGATCTTGTTAATATTCTAGGTTGGTTATTTAGTATTTACAAGACATTTGCAATGCGTTTTTTAAAAACATTTTTATTTGACAATATAAATGATCTTTAAAGTTCTAAATTGCCTGATAAGTTGAACTATTTGCAATATAACTGCCATAAATCAGCTTTAATTTGCTCTATGACGTAATCCCACTGGCCAAGAGCCTGTTGTCGATAAAGTTTGACGCTTGGATACCAAGGACTGTCCGCCCTTTCAAGTAGCCAACGCCAACAGGTATCGTATCTGTTCAAAATCCAAGTTGGACGTCCCAAGGCTGCACAGAGATGAGCCGTTGAAGTATCAACAGAAATAACCAGATCTAAATTTGCAATCAAAGCCGCAGTATCTGAAAAGTCATTCAAATCGTTGACATGATTAGCGATGATTGGGCCCTCCCAGTTGTCTGCGACCAATTTTTCAAGCTCAGCCTCTGCTTGAGCGCCTTTTTGTAAACTGATAAAGTCAATAGGCATATTGGATAAGGACTTGAGCGATATTAAGGGAAGATTTCGCCTTTTGTTAACCGACCACAGTTCCGGCTGCCCGGGGCGAAAACCGCCAGACCAGACCAGGCCAACCCTGGGTCGCGACTTCGGCCCCAGTCTCATTCTCCAACCCTCTATCTTAATCGGATCAGCGTATAAATAAGGGCCATTAACAGGAATTGAATCCAGAGTGGTCCTAAACACTCTTGGCAAACTCATGAGTGGGCACTGAAAATCAAAACTTGGCACAATCTCGCCTTGCATAATTAAATGCGCAACACCTTCTAAAGACTTGAATAACTCATACAAAGGAGGCTCGCATTCAAAAATCACTTTACCTCCAAGTTGTGCCACCAAACTAACATACCTACTAAACTGTAAACTATCTCCTAGCCCTTGCTCTGCATAAAGCAATATTGTTTTACCAACCAAAGACTCGCGCCCACTCCAAAGGGGGTAGTCATGGTACCTTGATGTATTAAGTTGATTTTCACGTAAATATTGCCAACGCCATTCAAACTCATTCCAACCTAATTCATAGGCACCTAGAGTAAGTAAAAGTTGCCCCCTGCTAACATGGCTAGTCGCAAGATTTGGTGACAACTCTATTGCACGGTCTAAATCAACTAACGCATCCTCAAATTGACCAAGCATATGCAACAGTACACCGCGGTTTGCAAAAGCGTTGGGATTATTCGAATCCAACAAAATAGCATGGCTGTATTTTTGATGGGCACCATAAAAATCTCCCATTTCCTTCAATACTACTCCCAAGTTAGTACACGCATCGTACGAGTTGGGATCAATCTTTAGCGCGCCCTCAAAATATTCAATAGCGATATTTAACTCGCCATTCAAAAAGTAAAGCAGACCAGTTTCAACAAAGGCTTCGACAGATTTGGGGTCAATCAGTATCGATTGCTTAAGAAATGATTCTGCTTCTTGGTATTTTTTAAGATTCTTAGCGCATTTACCCAGCAGAAGTTGCAACTGGAAATTCTTGGGATGAATAGCAACCGCATTCAGCAACAGGGAATAAGCATTGGCGTAATTTTGGAAATGAAATTCAAGAGAGCCACAAACATGTAACGCCTCTAGACACCTTGGGTCTTGCTCCAAAACCAATCTATAGACTGAAATGGCTTGGCCAAGCTTGTCGCTATTTACTAGGGCCCGTGCTTGTGACAATAAGTCTTGAATCTCTATACGAGAAATAATTGGAGATGTCTTCGCCTTGAATGGCTTAATCATAATAAGACTTCATCTGGGGGTTGCTTATAAAATCAGTAATGAACAAAACAATTGAACCAACTAATTTTTAGTATGCCATAAAAAAACCCGGGCGAACCCGGGTTTTCTAAGTCAGAAAAGTAAACTCTATTACTTGAGTAACGAGAGAACTGTTTGACCAGACTGGTTAGCTTGAGCCAACATTGCTGTAGCAGCTTGAGATATGATCTGTGAACGAGCCAACGCAGTTGTGGCTGTGTTGTAGTTCGTGTCTTGGATCGTACTTCTAGAGTTGGTCATGTTAGTAGACATAGTCTGTAAGTTAGTCACTGTGCTAGACAAACGGTTTTGATACGCACCAACGTTAGACTGAATCGCTGAAACTGTAGCAATTGCAGCATCGATTGCTGTAATTGCAGATTGAGCACCAGACTGTGTTGAAAGATTGACTTGAGAAATTTTCAAACCGTTGTTTGCACCGCCGAATGTACCGCTTTGGAAGCCAAGAGCAGTAAAGCCGTCATTTGATGCACCGACTGTAGCTGAGTTGTTATTTCCATCGTTTCCACTAGCCACTGTGAATTTGCTATTCGATTGCAGCTGAACTTGTGCGTAGGTCGTTGCAGCTTTGGTTGCGTAGTCACCGGCTGCAGCAGAAATACCGACTGCAGAGGAAGCTGTTCCGCCTAATCCGAGTGAAGTTGCAGCAGTACCAGTACCGGCCCACATAGAGATGTTTCTTCCGTCTTGTGCCGTATAGGTAATGCCGTAACCGTTATCGGATGCAACAACACCTGTTTGACCAGAGTATTGATTAATTGCATTGACAACAGCAGTTTTAGAGGGAGAAACTGAGAGCTGTGCAAGAGCCGTAATAGTTACACCGTTGATCATGAAACCTGTTGTAAGGGATCCACCTGTATAGGAAGAACCAACAACTGTTGTGGCGGCAGCAGTAGCGCTTACACCTGTAAGTGATGTGCTGTGATTGATAGCAGCAGCTATTGCAATCGCACTATTTTGCTTCAGTGAAGAGTTGGCTGTTGTATCAGAAGAAGTATCGCTTGTGGCCAAAGCAGCACCGACAGTTACTCCGTTCAAACTCAAAGTACCACCATCAAATGTTTGAACGCCAGCGCCTACTGTCGCAGCCCCAGCAACTACAGATCTTGCGTTCGTAGTAACTTGTGCAACGTTAGGCTGGAATGTACCAACCGCGAAACCTGCGTTTGCAATATTTCCTGTTGCAGTCGTAGACAAATTGATTGCAGAGTTTGTTGTACTATGCAGTTCGATTTGACCAGAGAAAGTAACCGCTGTAGTACCACCAGCAGCTGAACCTGTGCTTGTATTTAGTCCAGTATCAGACGCAGTTAACGTACCGTTCATCATTGCAGTGATGTTTCTTCCGTCAGCAGCTACCAACTGGATACCGTGAGTTGCATTGCCAGTGTCAATTGCAGTAACACCAGTTTGCTTGGAAATTTCGTTAATAGCTGTAACGAAATTTTGACGATTGATCGTTGTATCTGCACCCACTGTAACGCTAGCTGTAGTAACACCGTTAATTGTCAAAGTACCAGCATCTGTGTTTGCAGCAGTACTCGTCATTGCACTACCTTGAACCACGGTAGGATCTACAGTAGCTGTAACGCCTGACAAAGATGATACTAGGTTGATAGCAGCAGCTTTGGAGATGCTACTTGCACTTGCAAGTGCGTATGAAGAAGAATCGCTGGAAGCAAGTGACGGCCCAACTTGTACACCGTTAATCAATAAATCCCCAGCAGTCATTGCAGTAGGAACATTAGTAGCAGTGACCGAAGTTTGCACAGAAGTCAGTGAAGCTAAGCTTCCAATTCCAATGTCTTTGGTTTGGACAGATCCAATTGACATTGTCATTGTGTTACCCTGATTAACACCAGTTTGAAGAACGATGTTTCCAGCTGAACCGTTGAGCAACTGAATGCCGTTTGATGTTGTCGTTTGAGCAATAGAGTCGATTTGGTTAGACAACTGTTTGTACTCAGCTTGTGTTGCGGCTCTGTTTGATGCAGTCATTGTGCCGTTACTTGCTTCGACAGCGAGTTGACGCATTGTTTGCAAAATACTGTTAACGTTATTAATAGCGTTATCAGCTGTTTGAGCCATGTTCATACCCTGGTTGGAGTTTTGAACAGCTACACCGTAACCGTTAATGTCAGAAGTCATACGTGTAGCAATCGCTAACCCTGCTGCGTCATCCTTAGCAGAGTTAATGCGTGAGCCAGTTGACAACTGCTGCATTGCGGCAGATTGTGATTTGCTTACTTGCGCAATAGAATTCTGTGCAAAAAGCGCGTTGTTGTTTGTGTTAATTACTGTCATGATGTTTCTCCTAAAAGTCCACCACAGGGTTAAAAAAAATTCAGAATAATTCCTGATGACTGATGATTCGACCGCTTAAAGAAAAACTTAAGCGAGACTTTAAAAAATTATGCAATTGAGTTATAAAGCAGCCCCTTAATAGCATCAATGTTGTGGGCCACATTGAGAACAGCCTCATTAGGAATCTGCCTAATCACCTCACCCGATACACTACTTGTGACAGTAATGATTGGAATACCAATTGATTTATCCATCGCAAAACTAAGACCTGTCCCGTTTTGCTCCAACATATCGTTCAAACGGCCAATCGCAGCTTGAACGTTTTGGTGAACTTGGTCTAAGTTGACATTAAGTCCTGACTTAGGTATTACAGCGACAAAACCTGAGGGAGGCAATTGAACTGGTGCTGCAGGGGTGCTAGATGCACCCGCAGATGCCGTGTTGGTAACGCTCAAGCCTGCTTGCGTGGTCGCAACTGGCGCACTCGCAACCGCCGTTTGCGGTGTAGTTGCTCCACTATTTATAGCATTTACCATTTTGTACCGTCCTTTCTTGCCGTAACCGTAAAGTGGCTCTGTACGATAAGAGAGCCAACAAGGTTTAAAAAACTTACCTTGTAGAGCGTATCGGCTCGAGGACGTAAAACTTTAGTAATTCAGGGCTTTGCCCCATTTAGAAATTGGTAATAAGAGGATAGAGTAAAGGTTATCGACACAAAGCAGTGAATCTTTAGCCCACATTGCTTATTTATTTGTATACATAGACATCATGCCATTAAATGTTGATGTCAAACTGGTTCTCTCAGCGTTCATCTCACCAACAAAACTATCCATAGCAGCAAATTGATTGGTGTACTGTGTGAGCAATGCCGCCATTCTTGACTGCAAATCCGACAGATTCTGTTGTTGCTTTGTAATGTCGGTATTGGCGTTTGCAGTCTGAGACTGAATCGGCCCAGTCGAACTGAGCAAAGAAGTCAGTGTCTTAACACTATCCCCAGCGATTCCCCTAGACGTAGTGCCGTAGTAAGAGGAGTTATCTAAATTCCCAGTGAACGTTTTAACAATATCGCCGTAGTTATTTTGCAATGTGGAATTAAGTGTTGCAGTATTAACCGTTAGGTTTCCAGTTGAAGTAAGCGTTATGCCCATTTGCCAAAGCGCCCCAACCGAACTACCAGGCGTAGAAGACTGAGCAGTTACCATCGACCTCAATTGATTTTGAATCAACATGACAGTCGAGCTTCCTACAAGCGTCGCACCGTATGTTGCTAAAGTTGATTTAGGATTTGTCACATCCCCAAACATCGTCACCGAGTCGTTATATGCAGCTACCAATGCTTGAATGTTAGCCAATGCAACTGAGGTGTTTTGAGTTAACGACACCATCGACGGGCTACCCGAAGGAGTTGTTCCCGTTAAAGTAAGTGTTGCCCCGTTGATCACATCGTTAATTGAATTTGTATTTCGACTGTAATTCACTCCGTCTACTGTTAGATTTGCATTTGAGGCAGTCTGCACAGTTAAGGCATTCAAATTCAGTCCACTTATAGGGCTACTTTGCGGGGAATTAGCTACCAACTCAGTGTTCATATTAATAGACTGAACTACTTTTGACGCATTTACAATCTGGATTTGATAGGCGGGTGCGTTAACAGTTCCTGTATTTACCAAAGATGCGGTATCGCCTGAAAAAGCAGTATTTGTACCTAGTGCTGCATTGATATTGGAAACGATTGAATCTAAGCTCGAATTTGCAGGAATTTGAATAATTGCATTGCCCTGACCTGCAACAGATAAATTTAAGTTAAAAGATGAGTTGGGATTAA
>CAIKVH010000065.1 GCA_903830725.1 uncultured Burkholderiales bacterium
CCATTGCATACCAGAGAGTTTGGAAGTCAAATCACAAACGTATTGCGGTGTTTGTACTTAGAGTCCCAGGGTTACAGTTTGACTGTGACAGAGTTGGTGGGATGGGAGCACAGTATGAAGAATGAAATAATATTGGCGCGATTTACGGGACAAAAGAAAAAAAGTGCTGCCGAGCGGTTAAAGGCTTTGGTTGTTGAGTTTGGACTCGAGAGCGCGGCGCGGGTGCGGTTTGCAAAAGCATTTCAATGAACTGAACGATTCAATTAAGGACTAAGTTTTGGCTCGACTGCCTCGATTAATCATCCCGTTACAAGCCCACTATGTATTATTGACGGGTAATGATGGGGTGCCTCTTTTCAAAGAGCGCGCAGATTTTGAGCGAATGTTTAACTTTATCTACGAACAGTCTGTTCGAGAGGACGTGCTTGTTCATGCCTACACCTTGCTGAGTTCGCAACTGCATTTGATGGTGACACCTAAAGCTTCTGATAGTTTGTCAAAAATGATGCAGGGGTTGGGACGTAGTTATGTTCGCTACTTCAACCATCGCTATGACAGAGAGGGAGGCCTGTGGGGTGGGCGATATAAATCAAGCGTTGTTCAGCCCGGGGAGTGGCTAAAGAAGTGTCTCATCTATATGGATTATTTGCCCCAAGGCTTTGGCGCGAAAAGTGTCGCAAGCGCTTTACAAGACGATAGCAAGGCCCCAGCTAATATCCAATCTAACACCCAAGTCGATCCTCAAGGAAATGTCTTAGCCAACGCACTTGGCAATTTCGAATGGAGTAGCCATCTTCACTACACTGGACGTCGCAACGACGTCTTCATCACTGCGCATGCAGATATATGGAATTTAGGAAATACCCCATTTGCTAGGGAGGAGCGATATGAGTTGTTGGTGCAAGGGGGCATTTCAGTTGAAGATTGTCAACACATTGAGCGGGCAATTAGAGGCGGCTGGGTACTTGGGGATGACACCTTTATTGAGCATATGCAAAGCCTTGCGCACCGAAGAGTGGCCAAGGCAAAGGCGGGACGTCCGAGGTTGCACCAAGCCGTGGCGTGAGTGGGGCGATATTTATTTAGGCTCAATACAATTAATTCTTTATAGCTCATTTAATATGTCCCTAATTTAATTGTCGTTTGTCGGAATTGTAAATATATTGGTGTCTGACCCCTATTAAATGTCTTGCAATTTATTGCGAGTCCATTACACTCGTTTTCCCTATAAAACTTTCAGGAAACGCCGTTGACCAGGCGAGGACTCAAACTATGAAGACAACAATTAATTCAGATGTTGCAGCTCATTCAAGCCCTTCATCATTTACAAATGGTTTGTATGACTCCGCCCAAGAGCACGATAGCTGCGGTGTTGGATTTGTAGCGCATATTAAAGGTGAGAAAAGTCACTCAATTGTTAAACAAGCGCTGAAAATATTAGAGAACTTAGACCACCGGGGAGCTGTCGGAGCAGACAAATTAATGGGCGACGGAGCAGGAATACTGATTCAAATGCCTGACGCACTTTACCGCGAAGAAATGGCGGGTAAAGGAGTCGTGTTGCCCCCGATTGGTGAATACGGCGTTGGCATGGTTTTCCTGCCCAAGGAAAATGCTTCGCTTTTGGCTTGCAAACAAGAATTGGAACGCGCCATTAAAGCGGAGGGTCAAATTGTTTTGGGATGGCGAGATGTGCCGGTTAATACTCAGATGCCGATGTCCCCAACGGTGAAAGAAAAAGAGCCTTTAATTTGTCAAGTATTTATTGGACGCGGCCAAGACGTGATTGTTCAAGATGCGCTAGAGAGAAAGCTCTACGTAATTCGCAAAACAGCAAGTGCTGCCATCCAAGCCCTAAATCTAAAACACGGCAAAGAATACTATGTCGTCAGCATGTCTAGCCGCACAGTTATCTACAAGGGGCTGTTGCTTGCAGATCAAGTGGGATCGTATTACCTTGACTTGCAAGACGCACGCTGTGTCTCTGCTCTAGGACTTGTTCACCAAAGATTCTCGACCAATACCTTCCCTGAATGGCCGCTCGCTCATCCCTACAGGTACGTCGCACATAACGGAGAGATCAACACCGTCAAAGGAAATTACAACTGGATGAAAGCCCGCGAAGGCGTGATGGCCTCACCAGTTCTGGGTACCGATCTTAAAAAGCTGTATCCCATCAGTTTTGCTGATCAATCAGATACAGCAACATTTGATAACTGTCTAGAGTTGCTCACTATGGCTGGTTACCCAATCAGTCAAGCCATGATGATGATGATTCCAGAGCCCTGGGAGCAGCATACCAACATGGACCAACGTCGCAGAGCATTCTATGAATACCATGCGGCGATGATGGAGCCCTGGGACGGTCCAGCATCAATTGTGTTCACCGACGGAAGACAAATCGGCGCCACACTGGACCGCAATGGACTGAGGCCATCCAGGTACTGCATAACAAACGATGATCTCGTTATCATGGCCTCAGAATCTGGAGTGCTCCCCATTCCTGAGAACAAAATAGTGCGCAAGTGGCGTCTTCAGCCTGGCAAGATGTTCCTCATCGATCTCGAGCAAGGTCGAATGATTGATGATGAAGAAATTAAATCTTCACTGGCCAATACAAAACCGTACAAACAGTGGATAGAAAATTTAAGAATTAAGTTGGACGATGTTGACGAGGTAAAAGTCGGCGCCGCAGTGCATAAGAATAACGCAGACGCAAGCGCCGTTGTCGGAGCGCCTTTGGCCGATGCACAATTACTTGATTACCAACAGGCATTTGGATATTCTCAAGAGGACATTAAGTTTTTGCTAGCCCCTATGGCCATCAACGGCGAAGAAGGGATTGGCTCAATGGGTAACGACAGCCCATTGGCTGTGCTGTCCGATAAAAACAAGCAACTTTACAGTTACTTTAAACAACTTTTTGCGCAAGTCACAAACCCTCCCATTGACCCGATTAGAGAGGCCATCGTTATGTCGTTGGTCTCCTTTGTTGGGCCCAAGCCTAATTTACTGGATATCAATCAGATTAACCCACCTATGCGGCTTGAGGTCTCACAGCCAATATTAAACGCGCAGGATATGGCCAAGCTTTGTGATATCGAGGCTGTAACGAAGGGTAAATTTAAGAGCGCATTAATTGACATAACCTACCCAGTAAGTTGGGGGAGTGAGGGTGTAGAGGCGAAGCTTGCTTCCTTGTGTGCAGAAGCCGTGGATGCAATTAAGAGCGATAAAAATATACTGATCCTATCTGACAAAGCAGTAAGCAGTTCACAAGTAGCAATCCCTGCTGTACTGGCACTGTCTGCAATTCATCAACACTTGGTAAAAGAAGGTCTGCGGACTTCTACTGGTCTAGTTGTAGAAACAGGGAGCGCGCGCGAAGTGCATCACTTTGCGGTGTTAGCGGGCTACGGTGCCGAAGCGATCCACCCCTACCTTGCGATACAAACCATAGAGAGACTTCACGACAAATTGCCTGCCGATTTGTCCCCCGAAAAAGCGGTCTATAACTACATCAAAGCAATAGGCAAGGGCATCTCAAAAATCATGTCCAAAATGGGCGTGTCAACTTATATGAGCTACTGCGGCTCACAACTCTTTGAGGCCATTGGAATCAATACAGATACAGTTGAAAAATACTTTACAGGCACTGCAAGTCGAGTGCAGGGAATTGGGGTATTTGAGATCGCAGAAGAAGCGATAAAAATGCACAAAAGTGCGTTTGGTGAAGATCCTGTGCTTGCAAATATGTTGGACGTAGGGGGCGAGTATGCGTGGCGAGTAAGAGGCGAAGACCACATGTGGACGCCAGATGCAATTGCAAAGTTGCAACATAGCACTCGAGCTAACAATTGGACTACATACAAAGAGTACGCTCAGATCATCAATGACCAAAGTCGCAGGCACTTAACGCTGAGGGGACTGTTTGAATTCAAAATTGATCCTGCTAAAGCGATTTCAATTGATAAGGTGGAGTCAGCGGCTGAGATTGTTAAGCGATTTGCAACTGGGGCGATGAGCCTGGGATCGATTTCAACGGAGGCACACTCCACGTTGGCGGTTGCCATGAACCGCATTGGGGGTAAGAGCAATACGGGCGAGGGCGGAGAGGACCCAGCGCGTTACCGCAATGAACTCAAGGGGATACCCATAAAAACCGGAGATTCTTTAAAGAGTGTTGTCGGCGAGGCCCAAATTGAAGTTGACTTGCCTCTCATTGCCGGAGACAGCTTGCGCTCCAAAATTAAACAAGTCGCATCCGGTCGTTTCGGAGTAACAGCGGAGTATTTATCCTCCGCAGATCAAATACAGATCAAAATGGCTCAAGGAGCGAAGCCCGGGGAGGGGGGGCAATTACCCGGAGGCAAGGTCTCTGAATATATTGGCTTTCTCAGATACTCTGTACCCGGTGTTGGATTGATATCACCACCACCCCATCATGACATTTACTCT
The DNA here is from genome assembly GCA_903830725.1 of uncultured Burkholderiales bacterium. Lineage (GTDB taxonomy): Bacteria > Pseudomonadota > Gammaproteobacteria > Burkholderiales > Burkholderiaceae_C > Limnohabitans. The sequence goes on from CAIKVH010000065.1 coordinate 4,459, forward strand.
ATTGAGGATTTAGCGCAACTTATCCATGACTTAAAGAACGTTGCCCCCCATGCGTCCATCAGCGTTAAGTTAGTGTCTGAGGTGGGTGTTGGAACTATTGCTGCAGGGGTGGCAAAGTGCAAGGCCGACCACGTCGTCATAGCGGGGCATGACGGGGGTACGGGCGCCTCCCCCTGGTCTTCAATTAAACATTGCGGCAGTCCATGGGAGATAGGACTCGCTGAGACTCAGCAAACACTCGTCTTAAATGGACTGCGCAGTCGTATTAGGGTACAGGCCGACGGACAGATGAAGACTGGGCGGGACGTTGCCATTGCAGCATTGATGGGCGCAGATGAGTTTGGTTTTGCAACAGCGCCTTTGGTGGTTGAGGGCTGTATCATGATGCGCAAGTGCCACTTGAATACGTGCCCAGTAGGAGTGGCAACGCAGGATCCACAGTTGCGTAAAAAATTCTCTGGCAAACCAGAGCACGTTGTGAATTACTTCTTCTTTATCGCTGAAGAGGTCAGGCAAATCATGGCGCAACTTGGAATTGCAAAGTTTGATGATCTGATTGGTCGTGTTGATTTATTAGATACCCGCTCTGGAATCGAGCATTGGAAGGCCAAGGGTTTAGACTTTAGCCGTATCTTTGCACAACCCAACGTGCCCGCGTCGGTTGCTAAGTACCATACTGAACTCCAGGACCACGGGCTTGAGAAGTCGTTGGATAAAAAGTTGATTGAAAAATCCAAAGCAGCCATCGAGCGCGGCGAGAAAGTACAGTTTATCGAGGTAGCAAGAAACGTCAACCGATCTGTGGGTGCTATGCTCTCAGGCGCGCTTACAAAGGTCCGCCCAGAGGGACTACCGGATGACACGCTTCACATACAGTTAGAGGGTACGGGGGGGCAGTCATTTGGTGCTTTCTTGGCCAAGGGCATTACCCTTTACTTGATTGGGGACGCCAACGATTACACCGGCAAAGGCTTGTCGGGTGGACGCATCGTAGTAAGACCGAGTATTGACTTTAGGGGCAATCCAGTTGAGAACACGATCGTGGGCAATACTGTTTTGTACGGAGCAACCAGTGGAGAGGCTTTCTTTAGTGGTGTAGCAGGCGAGCGATTCGCTGTGCGCTTGTCTGGAGCCAAGGCAGTCGTCGAGGGAACTGGGGACCATGGTTGTGAATACATGACGGGCGGAACAGTTGTTGTGCTTGGACGCACGGGTCGCAATTTTGCAGCTGGAATGAGTGGGGGTATTGCCTACGTCTTTGATGAAGATGCAGCATTCTCCGAGCGTTGCAACCTCTCGATGGTGAGCTTAGAGAAAGTACTCAGCACCTCAGAACAAACCAAATCACAAGCCCCAGGCATGTGGCACCTTGGACACACCGATGAGGCTCAGTTAAAGCAGATGCTTGAATCTCATCATAAATGGACGGGTTCCAAGCGGGCAAGAGAATTGTTGGACGACTGGGAAAATGCTTTAAAGAAATTTATAAAAGTATTTCCTAACGAGTACAAGCGTGCGCTGGGTGAGATGCAACAGGCGGATAAAGCCGCACCTGCGAAAGCCAAGAAAACGGTCGCTGCAAAGTAAAAAAATGTGATCTTTTGTTAAATTAATCAGAATTAAATTATTGGTTTTCTAATGAAAACCTAAAGAGAAGGATAAATCATGGGAAAAGTTACAGGCTTCATGGAGTTTGAGCGAGTAGAAGAGGCCTACTTGCCAGTTGCTCAACGTGTCAAGAACTATAAAGAGTTTGTTTTGACACTAGACAATGACGCAGCAAAAATACAGAGCGCACGTTGCATGGATTGCGGTACACCCTTTTGTAACAATGGGTGCCCTGTTAACAACATCATTCCTGACTTTAATGATTTGGTGTTTCAGGGCGATTGGAAAAACGCGATTGAGGTGCTGCATTCGACCAACAATTTTCCTGAATTTACGGGCCGAATATGCCCCGCTCCTTGTGAGGCAGCGTGTACTTTGAATGTTAATGATGATGCGGTAGGTATTAAATCCATTGAACACGCAATCATTGATAAAGCATGGACAGAGGGCTGGGTTAAGCCCCAGCTTCCTCTGCATAAAACGGGCAAGCGTGTGGCTGTGGTTGGTTCTGGGCCAGCGGGTTTGGCTGCTGCGCAGCAGTTGGCCAGGGCTGGGCATGCGGTGACTGTTTTTGAGAAGAACGACCGAGTCGGTGGCTTGCTTCGCTACGGAATTCCGGACTTTAAGATGGAGAAAACTCACATCGACCGCCGTGTCGAGCAAATGAAACAAGAAGGCGTTGAGTTTAAAACATCTGTGCTTGTGGCGAACTTGGATCCGAATGTAAAGTTGACAAACTGGTCTAAAGAAAAAGTGGACACTAAAACGCTCCTCAAAGAATTTGATGCCGTGGTTCTTAGCGGAGGCTCTGAGCAGTCCCGGGATCTACCCGTGCCTGGAAGGGACTTGGAGGGCATTCATTTCGCTATGGAATTTTTGCCTCAACAAAATAAGGTTAACTCAGGCGACAAGCTAAAAGATCAATTGCGTGCAGATGGCAAGCACGTGATCGTAATTGGAGGCGGAGATACGGGGAGTGATTGTGTGGGCACCAGTAATAGGCACGGCGCGTTGAGCGTAACGCAGTTTGAGGTGATGCCAGAGCCCCCAGCTGTTGAGAACAAACCAATGGTTTGGCCCTATTGGCCAATGAAGCTGAGGACTAGCTCCAGTCACGAGGAGGGCTGTGAGAGATTGTTTGCTATTTCTACCAAAGAGTTTATAGGCAAAGGCGGTAAAGTCACTGGGTTGAAAACGGTACACGTTGAGATGAAAGACGGTAAGCTGACCGAGATTGCTGGTACCGAGGAAACTCACCCTGCCGATATGGTTTTGCTCGCAATGGGCTTCACAAACCCAGTTGCAAGTATTTTGGATGCATTTGGTGTAGATAAGGACCCGCGTGGCAATATCAAAGCCGCCACAGAAGGCGTTCATGCATATATGACAAATATATCCAAGGTCTTTGCCGCAGGGGATATGCGTCGTGGGCAGTCATTGGTCGTATGGGCGATTCGGGAAGGACGGCAAGCTGCTCGAGCAGTTGATGAATTCTTGATGGGGCGAACTGATTTGCCAAGATAATTTGGCTTTTAGGTCCGATTAACTCCCACTAAAGGGAGATTTTGTGCGTTTTAAGGGTCGTTTTTAGTGTGACTTATAAAAGACAGCTTAACCCTTAAAATGGCAGATACTTGTTAACCCTAGTTCACTCGCTTTTCTTGGCGTTTGTAAGGGGTACTTTTTATGTCCCCTAATTTTTACGACTCACCAACGCCGCTCATTGAGATCAAAGATCTACGATTTGGATACTCCGAACGTATGGTCCTGGACGGCATTAACTTGGTTATTCCCAAGGGACAGGTGACAGCAATTATGGGCGCCTCCGGGGGAGGGAAAACAACTATCTTGAGATTGATAGGCGGACAATACAAAGCTCAGTCGGGGAGTGTCCTCTTTGACGGGCATGATGTGGGCCAGCTCAGCACCGAAGAACTAATGAGTCTTCGCAGAAGAATGGGGATGCTGTTTCAGTTTGGGGCGCTGTTTACGGATTTATCTGTTTTTGACAATGTAGCCTTCCCGCTTCGTGAAATTACGCAGCTCTCTGAGTTGATGGTTCGTGATGTCGTATTAATGAAGTTGGATGCGGTTGGACTCAGGGGCGCCAAGGATTTAATGCCCAGTCAGATTTCTGGGGGAATGGCCAGGCGCGTGGCTTTGGCACGCGCTATAGCACTAGACCCTGAGTTAGTAATGTATGACGAGCCTTTTGCAGGGCTAGATCCTATTTCGCTTGGAACTGCAGCGCGTCTGATAAGAAGATTGAATGATGCAATTGGTCTAACAAGCGTAATTGTCTCTCACGATTTAGATGAAACTTTTCACATCGCTGATCAGGTGATCGTGCTGGCCAACGGGCGCGTTGTTGCCCAAGGAACGCCGGATGAAGTGAAAAGAAGTCAGGATCCTTTGGTGCATCAATTCGTAACGGCTGCTCCCGATGGGCCCGTCAGGTTCCATTACCCAGCACCTTCTTTCGCTGAGGATTTAGGGTTGCCCATTTCTGCGCCTTTGGCAGATGCGCAAGGGGGAAACTTATGATTGGGTTTTTCACCAAAATCGGCTCATCAACTCGACTACTTTTGGTTGCGCTCGGGGTCTCATTTAAACTCTTCGTCGCTTTAGTTCGTCTATTTAAGCCCAGCATGCGTAGGTTTAGACTGGTCAGCGAACAAATGCATTTTTTGGGCAACTATTCACTTGCGATTATTTCTATTTCAGGCTTATTTGTTGGTTTTGTTTTAGGTTTACAAGGCTACTACACGCTACAAAAATATGGTTCCGAGTCTGCTCTGGGTTTGTTGGTGGCGTTGAGTTTGGTGAGAGAGTTGGGACCAGTGGTGTGCGCGCTTTTATTTGCCGGCAGAGCGGGGACATCCCTAACAGCTGAGATTGGTCTTATGAAGGCGGGCGAGCAACTCAGCGCAATGGAGATGATGGGGATTGATCCAGTTGCGCGTATATTGGCCCCGCGTTTTTGGGCTGGAATATTCACTATGCCAATTTTGGCGGCCGTCTTTAGCGCAATGGGTATTGTTGGTGGATGGGTCGTTGGCGTAGTCATGATTGGTATTGACTCGGGCTCCTTTTGGGGTCAGATGCAAGGTGGGGTTGATGTATTCAAAGACGTATTAAACGGTGTTTTGAAGAGTTTGATTTTTGGCGTAACCGTTACCTTTGTAGCTTTGTATCAGGGTTTTGAGGCGCAGCCTACGCCAGAGGGAGTTTCTCGTGCAACAACAAGCACTGTTGTTGTTGCGTCGCTTTTAGTGTTGGGGTTGGACTTTATGCTGACCGCATTAATGTTTAGTTTGTGATTTTAAAGTTCGTAATTTAAGGGGTACTTCATGCAGCGATCAAAAAGCGATGTATGGGTTGGATTGTTGGTTGTTTTGGGTGCTATAGCATTTTTGTTTTTGGCGCTTCAGTCTGCTAATTTGCTATCGCTGAATTGGCATACTTCTTACAACTTAACCGCGCGCTTTGACAATATTGGTGGATTAAAAAGACAGGCGGCCGTTAAAAGCGCGGGAGTCGTAGTGGGACGAGTCAAAGAGATCAGTTTTGATGACTCACACTTTCAAGCCTCAGTTACTTTGGCGATGGACTCGCGGTATCAATTCCCCAAGGACAGCTCTCTGAAGATTTTGACCAGTGGTTTACTGGGGGAGCAGTACATCGGAATTGAAGCAGGCTCGGATGCGAAAAATCTTGAATCCGGAGACAGAGTGAGCGCAACTCAGTCGGCTATTGTGTTGGAGAATTTAATAAGTCAATTTTTATACAACAAGGCGGCAGAAAACCCCGGAAGCGGAGCTTCACGTTGAAGGGTGTATTTTGCAGTCGCAATGCCTTAATGCGATTTGGGGTACTCCTTTGCGCGTTGATGTTGAATGGTTGCGCCACCAACATACAAGCCAATCCCAAGGACCCGTGGGAGTCCATGAACAGAAAAATCTTTGAGATCAATGATTCAGTTGACCAAGCGGTGGTGCGTCCCGTTGCAATTGTCTATAAAGATTACGCCCCTGATTTAGCTCAAAAAGGAATAAATAATTTCTTTGGGAATTTGAGGGACTTGTGGAGTGCCGTTAACAGCGCTTTTCAGTTAAAGCCTGGACAAACTGCTGAATTGACGGGACGTGTTTTGGTGAATACAACCGTTGGGGTGTTGGGCTTATTTGATCCGGCATCTCGACTTGACCTTAACAAGCACAGGGAAGATTTTGGAAAAACTTTGGGATATTGGGGCCTGCCCAGTGGACCCTACTTGGTATTGCCTTTCTTTGGCCCCTCAACACTTAGGGATGCCTCCGGTTTTGTTGTGGATGTTGAGTTAAATCCGACTTTTCACAACATCCGGGATGTTCCACTTCGAAACGGTCTTTATGTCATTAATGCGGTTGATGTCAGGAAAGGGTTATTAGGATTGGAGGATAATCTCAACGCTATTGCATTTGACAAGTACTCATTCATAAGAGATGCTTATTTGCAAAGAAGACAATATGAGATCTACGACGGTAATCCACCCGAGTCAGACGAAACGGATGCGGCTGGCGAATAATTCAAAATTGAAAATGACATTTAATAACCAATCTTTTTTATCTATGCTTTTATCCAGGTGTTCGATTAGCTTAACGACCAAGTCCTGCTTGATTGGAATTTTAGCGCTCGGGATCTCTGGGTTCGCAAGCGCTGCTGACGAGGCGCCCGATGCATTTGTTAGAAGACTATCCGTAGAGCTCCAAGATCTTGTTAAAAATGACCCATCCTTGAAAGCGGGAGATTTGCAAAAAACAAGTCTTGTTGTTGATACGCGTATCATGCCGCATTTGAATTTTCAGCGCATGACGGCCTCGGCCGTCGGGCCGGCTTGGAGGACTGCGACACCAGAGCAACAAACCAAATTGGCGAATGAATTTAAAACTCTTCTTATTAGGACATACGCCGGCGCTTTATCCCAGGTTACTGACATTTCCATCAACGTGAAGCCTATGCGGGGTTCGGCGGATGACAACGAAGTGTTGGTGCGCTCTGAGTTGAAGGGCAAAGGCGAACCGATTGAGCTTGATTACAGGCTAGAGAAAACGCCGGGTAACGGTTCGGGTTGGAAAATATACAACTTAAATGTGCTTGGTGTTTGGTTGGTTGAGACTTACCGCAGTCAGTTTGCCCAAGAAATCAACGCCAAAGGAATCGATGGACTGATTGCTACCCTTGTTGAGCGTAACAAAGCAAATTCAAAAAAGTGACAACACTCAGACTGCCCTCCTCTCTCACGCATCTCAATGCGGACTCATGTGTGCGTGAATACCTAACGGTTATGCGTGCGGACACTGGGCCCATTACTTTAATTGATGCGAGCGAGTTGGTGCAGTTTGACTCTTCAGTGCTTGCCTTGTTGTTGACGCTTGTGAGAAACATGAAGGAGTGGAACGGAGTGCTTCAGATTTCAGGCCTGCCGGAGCGTGCAAAAACCTTGGCCTACGTTTACGGAGTTGGGGAGTTATTGCCTATCTGATTGAGTCATTGCGCGGTTAAGGTTTCTTACTTGAGCGCATTTCTCCTGGGCTTTAAAGAGGCTTCTTAAGTAACCATCATTACGGCCCCTATTCTTACAATTAACCATCTACCCTTATCCCTACACATGCCCCCACCCCCCTCGTCACTAGACTTAGCATCAAAGTAGTTATCCAGTTCAACGCTTTAAATTTCCCACGCAAAATAAAAACCAACAATGCCGGCTATTTCATTTCAATCAGTCACCAAGACATTTCAAACTGCGAAGGGCGAGCTTACCGCCTTAGATAGCGTGAGCTTTGATATCGATGAGGGTGAATTTTTTGGACTACTCGGTCCTAATGGCGCTGGAAAAACGACATTGATAAGCATACTTGCGGGACTTGCCAAGGCCAGTTCGGGCTTGGTGAAAGTTAATGGTTTGGATGTTTTAACTCAATCACTTAAAACGCGCAAACTCCTTGGCATCGTTCCACAGGAGTTGGTTTTTGATCCGTTTTTTACTGTTATTGAAGCTTTGAAGTTTCAGTCAGGCTATTTTGGGATCTCAAAAAACCAGGACTGGATTGATGAGCTTCTAGTGAGTTTGGGTTTGGAGGACAAAGCCAACAGCAATATGAGACAACTCTCAGGGGGGATGAAGCGGCGGGTTTTGGTCGCCCAGGCACTGGTTCATAAGCCCCCCGTTATCGTTTTGGATGAGCCAACTGCTGGGGTGGATGTTGAATTGAGGCAAACGTTATGGCAGTTCATTGACAGATTAAACAAACAGGGACATACCGTTCTTTTAACCACCCATTACTTGGAGGAGGCGGAGGCGCTTTGTCAAAGAATTGCTATGCTTAAATCAGGTCGAGTAGTTGCACTGGATAAAACAAGTGAACTACTTAAAGCGGCGTCTAGCAATGTGCTCAGATTTAAGCTTGATTCTGAATTGCCTTTGGAGCTTAAAAAGTTGGCGCGAGTGACGGGGCGTATTGTTCAATTGCCAGCCCATAACGCTGAACAAATAGAGGGGTATCTCTCAAGCATCAGGTTGGCGGGATTGACTGCCGAAGATGTAGAAATTCGCAAAGCAGATTTAGAGGATGTGTTTATTGAAGTCATGGGAGAGTCATCATGATGGGTTGGCAAGCTCTCTTTTATAAAGAAATTCTGAGATTTTGGAAGGTGAGCTTTCAAACCGTTGCCGCTCCCGTTCTGACTTCACTTTTGTATTTGCTCATTTTTGGGCACGTAATGGCTGATCGCGTTAAGGTTTACGATACAGTCAACTACGCTGCTTTTTTGGTTCCTGGACTGGTGATGATGAGCGTTTTGCAAAATGCATTTGCCAATAGTTCTTCATCCATGATCCAGAGCAAGATCATGGGCAATCTGGTATTTATATTATTGGCCCCATTGAATCATTGGAGTTGGTTTGTTGCGTATGTTGGATCCTCTATGGTTAGGGGATTGGTCGTGGGTTTAGGGGTTCTTACGGTTACTTTGTTTTTTACAGACATCAGCGCAGTAGCCCCGCTTTGGATCGTGGTGTTCGCTTTTCTCGGTGCGGCGATGCTAGGTGCATTAGGACTGATAGCGGGCTTATGGTCAGAGAAGTTTGATCAAATGGCTGCATTTCAAAATTTCGTGATCATGCCCATGACGTTTTTGAGTGGAGTGTTTTACTCCATTCATTCGCTCCCTCCCTACTGGCAAACAGTAAGTCATTTAAATCCATTCTTTTATATGATCGATGGATTTCGTTATGGATTTTTTGGGGTCAGTGATGTCTCGCCTTGGCTCAGTTTGGGTTTGGTGGCCGGCGCGCTAGTCCTGGTTTCAAGCGTTGCACTATCTATGCTAAAGAGTGGTTACAAAATTCGTGGTTAATTTGGAGTATCTTCATGACAGGTCAAGAAGTTGAGGACATCATCAAGGCGCAGTTGGTCTGTGATTTAATAAACATCACGGGCGACGGAAGGCACTGGTTTGGAGTCATTGTCTCTAGCAGTTTTGAGGGGTTGCGAGCTTTGCAAAGACATCAAAAGGTCTACGCCTGTTTGGGTAACAAAATGCACAACGATGAAATTCATGCGTTGTCGATGAAGACCTTCACGCCAGCAGAGTGGGCGGTGCAGGACCAAAAGCAGTTTTTAAATTAAATTTATTACATGGATAAGTTACTCATTCGTGGTGGTCAAACTTTAAACGGCGAAGTCAGTATCTCTGGCGCAAAGAATGCGGCACTACCTGAGATTTGTGCTGCATTGCTGAGTGCTGAGCCTCTGACCTTGCTGAACCTGCCCTCTCTTAAAGATGTGAGCACGATGCTAAAGTTGGTTCGCAATATGGGAGTGGTAGCCCAGATGCAAGCAGAGGGAACGTTGGTTTTGAATGCCGCCGAGATCTCAAATCCCGAGGCGCCTTACGAACTAGTGAAGACCATGCGTGCTTCAGTCTTAGCGCTTGGGCCACTTTTGGCGCGTTGTGGTCGAGCGAAGGTTTCGTTGCCCGGAGGGTGTGCGATCGGGTCTCGCCCAGTCGATCAGCATCTAAAGGGGCTCCAGGCAATGGGTGCGCAAATCTCGGTTGAGCATGGATACATGATTGCAGGGCTTGCTTCGGGGCTTAAAAAGTTACACGGAGCTCGCATCGCAACCGATATGGTGACAGTGACGGGTACAGAGAATTTTATGATGGCGGCTGCTTTAGCAAGCGGCGAGACGCTCTTAGAGAATGCGGCGCAAGAGCCCGAAATCAGCGACTTGGCAGAACTTTTGATCGCAATGGGGGCCAAAATAGAAGGTCACGGGACGAGTCAAATTAGGATCCAAGGTGTTGAATCTCTCAAAGGCGCATCGCACAAAGTGGTTGCCGACCGAATCGAGGCAGGTACTTTTTTATGCGCTGTTGCGGCGACAGGGGGCGACGTATTTTTAAAGCACGCAAGAGCTGAGCATTTGGGTGCAGTGATCGATAAATTACGGGATGCGGGCGTGCACGTTGAGAGTGCGCCAAACGGCATACGCGTCAAGAGCCCAGGCCCTGCGTATGAGCATCTCCAAGCGCAAACCTTTAGAACAACTGAATATCCCGGCTTTCCAACTGACATGCAGGCTCAGTTTATGGTGCTCAACACAGTATCTAAAGGATCGAGTCACGTTACAGAGACTATTTTTGAAAACCGATTTATGCACGTGAATGAGCTTTTGCGGTTGGGCGCAAAAATTCAGATAGACGGCAAGGTGTCTATGGTTGAGGGTGTTCCTTTGCTATCAGGCGCCGCAGTAATGGCGACCGACTTGAGGGCCTCTGCAAGTTTGGTGATCGCGGGTCTTGTCGCGAGTGGTGAAACTTTAGTGGACAGGATTTACCATCTCGACCGGGGATACGATCAAATGGAAGTTAAATTACGCAGTTTGGGTGCCGACATAGAGCGCGTTCAGTAATCTATCGTGGTCGAATTGAGTAGAAATTTTTAATGAATACAACAAATAAAACTTTAGCGAATGATTCAGTATTGGCCTCTAGTCAGTCCAGGGTTACCGCACCCATCACTTTGGCTTTGTCAAAGGGAAGGATTTTTGATGAAACGCTGCCCTTGCTAAAAGCTGCTGGTTTAGAGGTGCTTGAAAATCCCGAGCACTCTAGAAAGCTAATACTGCCCACAAATCAGCCGTTGGTTCGAGTGGTCTTAGTCAGGGCCTCAGATGTGCCGACCTATGTCGAATACGGCGGGGCTGATGTTGGCGTAACAGGACTGGATACATTAATTGAGCACGGAGGGACGGGCTTGTATCAGCCCCTTGATCTGCAAATTGCAAAATGCAGAATGTCGGTGGCTGTCCCTGAGGGTTTTGATTACGCCGGTGCTGTAAAACAGGGTTCGCGTTTGAAAGTTGCAACCAAATACATGACTATTGCACGAGACTTTTTTGCGCAAAAGGGAGTGCACGTTGATTTGGTGAAGCTCTACGGAAGTATGGAGTTAGCGCCCTTGACTGGCTTGGCCGATGCGATCGTAGACTTGGTGTCAAGTGGCAACACCTTAAAGGCTAATCACTTAATCGAAGTCGAGCAGATCATGGCAATTAGTTCGCGCATGGTGATCAATCAGGCAGCTTTCAAATTAAAACAGTCATCCATTAAGTTCTTATTAGATGCTTTTGCTCAAGCAGTAAACGAGAAAGCAAAGGGTGAATGAGTATGAAGAGCGAGAGTTTGACCCCAGCAAAAGAGCAAATCCGAGCGCGACCATTGAGGCTAGACACTCAAAGTGGTGACTTTGAGGAGGCGTTTGTAAAAAGACTGCACTGGTCGAGTTCTACAGATTTGGCCATTGAGGAGCGAGTTGCAAGCATTTTGTCAGATGTGCAGGCTAGAGGCGATGATGCAGTTCTAGAGTACACAAAAGCCTTTGATCATTTAGATGTCAAAAATGTCTCCGAATTAAGTATCTCCCCTGAGGCCTTAAAAGAGGCGTTTGATGCTATACAGCAAAACCAACGTGAGGCATTGATTCAAGCAGCAAGTAGAGTGCGAGCCTATCACGAGGCTCAAAAGAAAGCGAGTGGTGAGAGCTGGAGCTACACAGATGAGCAGGGCAATTTGCTCGGACAAAAAGTAACGCCACTTGACCGGGTAGGTATTTATGTTCCAGGCGGATTGGCCGCCTACCCGTCCAGCGTTTTGATGAATGCGGTACCTGCTCACGTTGCTGGGGTGGGGGAGATCATCATGGTGGTACCCACTCCTTTTGGAGCCAGAAACCAACTGGTACTTGCTGCAGCCCACGTTGCGGGGGTAAGCAAAGTGTTTACTGTTGGCGGCGCGCAGGCTGTGGGTGCACTTGCCTATGGCACCCAAACCATTTCGGGCGTAGACAAAATAACGGGGCCAGGCAATGCCTATGTGGCCGCAGCCAAGAGGCGTGTTTTTGGCAAAGTGGGTATTGACATGATTGCTGGCCCGAGTGAAATTTTAGTTATCGCGGATGGGTCAACTTCGCCTGAGTGGGTTGCTATGGATCTTTTCTCGCAAGCCGAGCACGATGAGCTAGCACAGAGCATACTTCTTTGTCCCGACGCCGATTACATTGATCGGGTTCAGGCAGAGATTGATCGACTATTGCCACAAATGGAGCGGCGAGAAATAATTGCCAAATCCTTAAGCGGACGAGGTGCACTCATCAAAACGACAAGCATGGAAGAGGCGTGTGAGATCAGTAACCGTGTTGCCCCGGAGCATTTGGAGATATCAAGTCAAGATCCCCAAAAATGGGAACCCCTTCTCGTTCATGCTGGGGCGATCTTTATGGGCGCTTACACGAGTGAATCCTTAGGGGACTATTGTGCGGGACCCAATCACGTTTTGCCCACTTCAGGCACTGCGCGTTTTAGCTCTCCCCTGGGTGTTTACGATTTTCAAAAGCGAAGCAGTTTGATTCGCGTTAGTCACGCGGGCGCTCAGCACTTGGGGGCAATTGCTTCAGTCTTGGCAAGGGGCGAGGGTTTACAAGCCCATGCACTTGCGGCCGAGATGAGACTGGATCCGTTAGACTCAAAATCCTCTCAATCCAATAAATCTAATAAAACTTAGGGATCTTTAAATTGAAGAATTCCCAACCACAACCCGTTATGTCGAAATCTGATCTACGCTTTATCCGCGAGGACATTAAGCAAATGCATGCTTATGTGGTGCAAGACGCTCAGGGTATGCTCAAGTTGGATGCGATGGAAAATCCGTTTTCGTTGCCTCCCGAGTTGGGCGCTGAGTTAGGCGCAAGACTGGCGAGTGTTGCCGTTAACCGTTACCCAGGCGCGCAGGTCGAAAAGCTTAAAACCGCTTTGGCAAACTATGCGCAATTACCTGAGGGCTACGGTTTGGTCTTGGGTAATGGTTCAGATGAGTTGATTTCATTGCTTAGCATGGCTTGCTCTCAAAGTGGGCAAGCTAGGCACAGTGTTTTAGCGCCGGAGCCTGGCTTTGTGATGTACGCTGTTAGCGCTCAATTGCAGGGACTGAAGTATGTGGGGGTTCCTTTGGCGGCTGATTTTGAGCTTGATGAGAGCGCAATGCTCAAAGCTGTGGAGGAGCACACGCCAGCTATTGTGTACCTTGCCTACCCCAACAACCCAAGCGCTAATCTTTGGAACACGGATAGCATCAGATGCATCATCGACGCTGTGAGCGCTTACGGGGGCTGGGTCGTGGTGGACGAGGCCTATCAGCCATTCTCAAGCCACTCTTGGTTGGATCAGATTCGCGCTGAGCCCCGTGCACACCGACAAGTGCTTTTAATGCGCACGCTCTCCAAATTTGGGTTGGCTGGGGTCCGCATAGGTTATTTGATTGGGCCTAATGAAGTGATTTCACAGGTCGAAAAAATTAGACCGCCCTATAACATAAGCGTATTAAACGCTGAGTGCGCCTTGTTTGCTCTTGAGCATGCGCGTGTTTTTGCAGAGCAAGCGCGAGTGATTTGTGATCAGCGCAATAAAATCATCGAACACCTCACCCGCTTGAACAGAGTCAAGCCCTATAAGAGTGAGGGCAATATGGTCTTGGTCCGTTTCATGGATGCCGATGCGGGAGACAATTCTTACGCTTTGAGAATTTTTGAGGGTTTAAAGGCAAAGCGTATTTTGGTCAAAAATGTTTCTAAAATGCATCCATTACTTGTCGGGTGTTTGCGCCTTACGGTTGGGACGCCCGAGGAAAACGAACAACTCCTTGGTGCTTTAGACGAGTTATGTGAAAGTCATCTCTAAAATTTTATAAAGTGCTTAATACCAATGAAGCCAAGAACAGCAGAAGTAACGCGTAATACTCGCGAGACCCAAATCAGTGTCAAACTCAATATTGACGGAACTGGGCAATCCAAGTTGGATACTGGCATTGGATTTTTTGATCACATGCTAGATCAAATAGCACGTCACGGCATGATCGATTTGGAGGTCGTTGCGAAAGGCGATTTGCACATCGATGGGCATCACACGGTTGAGGATGTAGGCATTACCATTGGGCAGGCCTTGGCTCAGGCTGTAGGCGACAAATCAGGCGTTCGTCGCTACGGGCACGCTTATGTTCCTTTGGATGAGGCTTTGTCGCGTGTAGTTGTGGATTTTTCTGGACGTCCTGGACTTGAGATGCATGTGCCTTTTAAGAGTGGGGCTATAGGATTATTTGATACACAACTTGCGTTTGAGTTTTTTCAAGGTTTTGTGAACCATGCCTTTGTAACCCTTCATATTGATAATTTGAGGGGAGAGAACTCACATCACCAAGCTGAGACGGTATTCAAGGCGTTTGGGCGTGCGCTCAGAATGGCTATGGAACTGGACCCACGCAGTGCGGGCGTGATTCCTTCGACCAAGGGTGTTTTGTGAGATCTATGTTTTTGGTTCGTACAATTTTTGCGGACTTTGACTCCTTTTTATGACAAATACAGTGGCGGTTGTTGACTACGGGATGGGCAATTTGCGCTCTGTCTCACAAGCGGTTATGAAGGCGGCCGAGGGCAGTTCTACCAAAGTTGTGATTACTTCTGACCCAGAGGTTGTATCGCGTGCTTCCCGTGTTGTATTGCCGGGGCAGGGCGCTATGAAGGACTGCATGCAGGAGTTAGAGCACGCTGGACTGAGGGAAGCTGTTTTGAATGCGGCGCATAACAAACCTTTGTTTGGTGTTTGTGTGGGTATGCAAATGCTTTTAGATCATAGTGAGGAAGGTGATGCGGTTTCCAATAACGGGACCCATTGCTTAGGTTTGATACCTGGGCGAGTGGTTAAGTTCAACTTAGCAGGACAACTCCAGCCAGATGGGAGTCGTTTTAAAGTGCCGCAAATGGGCTGGAACCAAGTGATTCAAAGCTCCTCGCATCCCCTGTGGGCTGGGGTGGCGCAAAACAGCTACTTTTATTTTGTGCACAGTTTTTACGCTCGTCCGTCGGATGTACGCTACACTGCGGGGGAAACTATATACGGACACCGCTTTACTTCTGTCATTGCCAGTGATAATATTTTTGCAACACAGTTCCATCCCGAAAAAAGTGCTGATATGGGATTAACGCTTTATCGCAACTTCTTGTCCTGGAAGCCCTAATTTTTTTCTTAATTATTCCTCAGTGTTACGAGCTAGCCCCTCTATACGATCATGATTCTTATTCCTGCCATAGACTTAAAAGACGGTCAGTGTGTTCGCCTTAAACAAGGAGATATGGAGCAGTCCACCGTGTTTGGTGAAGATCCTGTTGCAATGGCTCTGAAGTGGTTAGACCAAGGAGCAAGAAGGTTGCATTTGGTTGATCTAAACGGGGCTTTTGCAGGGAAGCCTCAAAACTTCAATGCTATTAAATCTATATTAAAAGAGGTTGGCGACGAAATTCCCGTGCAACTCGGGGGAGGTATTCGTGATTTAGATACGATTGAGAAGTACGTAGATGCTGGTATTCGTTACATCATTATCGGCACTGCGGCAGTGAAGAGCCCCGGATTTTTGAAAGACGCCTGTAGCGCATTTGGTGGCCACATCATCGTTGGACTCGATGCCAAGGACGGAAAAGTTGCGACTGACGGTTGGAGCAAACTCACGGGTCATGAGGTCATAGATTTAGCTAAAAAGTTTGAAGACTACGGCGTGGAATCTATTATTTATACGGACATTGGGCGGGACGGTATGTTGTCTGGGATCAATGTGGAGGCCACCGTCAAGTTGGCGCAGGCCTTAACTATTCCTGTAATTGCCTCCGGGGGGCTCTCAGGAATGTCTGACATCGAAAGCCTTTGTGCTTTAGCAGATGAGGGGATTGAAGGGGTTATTTGTGGGCGCGCTATTTATAGCGGCGATTTGGATTTTGAGAAAGCACAGGCCCGTGCGGATGAGTTAACGCTTTAACGCTTCATCGCTCTAACCCCATACTTTTGATGATGTCTATGACTCATCAGTTCATTCTACTTTTTAATGATTCCCCCTAAAAACATGCTTGCTAAAAGAATAATCCCTTGCTTGGACGTAACTGGCGGGAGAGTTGTCAAGGGCGTTAACTTTGTGAACCTCAGAGATGCGGGGGATCCTGTTGAAATCGCCGCTCGCTACAACGATCAAGGCGCAGATGAATTAACTTTCCTAGACATTACTGCGACCAGTGATGAACGAGATTTAATCTTGCACATCATAGAGGCCGTAGCGTCTCAGGTATTTATACCTCTTACGGTTGGCGGCGGAGTGAGAACCGTGGAGGACGTTCGCAGGCTCCTCAATGCGGGTGCAGATAAAACCAGTTTCAACTCTGCAGCGATCGCGAACCCTTTGATCATTAAAGAAGTCTCAGGCCGGTACGGCTCTCAGTGCATTGTTGTAGCAATAGATGCAAAACGACGTACCCCAGCGGACGAGGCTCGTTTGGGTTTAGATGCAAAACCAATGGGTCCAGGTTGGGATGTATATAGCCACGGAGGCAGAAAAAATGTGGGTTTAGACGCTATCCAATGGGCTGTCAAAATGAGTGAGTTCGGGGCTGGTGAAATTCTTTTAACCAGCATGGACCAAGACGGAACTAAATCCGGGTTTGATTTGGGGCTCACCCGAGCAGTGGCGGATGCGGTGAGTGTCCCAGTAATAGCCTCTGGGGGCGTTGGAACGCTGGAGCATTTGTGTGATGGAATTACTCTTGGCGGAGCAGATGCGGTGCTAGCGGCGAGTATTTTTCACTACGGGGAGTTCACCGTTGCACAAGCTAAAAAGTGCATGGCCGATAGGGGCATACCGGTTCGCCTTTAATCACTGTGGTTCTGATAACGCACTTTCTCATAAAAGTTTAGTGGATCCGGTGAGCTACTTTTGCACGTGACCAAGCTTTTAGAGCACAATTAAGCCATGTCATTTAATCCTATAACATCCAATTCATCCCTTTCTGCGCAATCCCCTGAGTGGGTAAGTCAGGTTAAATGGGGCGTGGACGGTTTGGTCCCCGTTATCGCTCAAGAGCGCATGAGCAAAGATGTATTGATGTTTGCGTGGATGAATGCAGAGGCACTTCAAAAGACGGTAGAACTTGGACGGGCTGTTTACTTTAGCCGTTCTAGACAGAAATTGTGGTTCAAGGGGGAGGAGTCTGGACATGTACAGCGGGTCCATGAAGTACGCTTAGACTGTGACAACGATGTTGTGTTGTTGGTGGTGACCCAAGAGGGACATGAGCCCCCTATTGCATGTCATACGGGTAGGCACAGCTGTTTTTACCAAAAACTGGGCGGCTTTCAGGCTTTGAATGTCGACAAGCACCTTGAATGGTCTGATGTAGAGCCCGTCCTCAAAGACCCCAAAAGTATTTATTAATTGTATTTATCAAGAATCACACTAAAACACATTTCACTTACTTTTAAAAATACAAATTCACCCCCTCTAAATAAAACATGACCCAAAGCAAAAGTGTGAACGCAGATAATACTGTGAATGACAAATCAAACCCGCAAGGCCCTGATCTCAATACCCTGGTTCGTCTTGCTGGGATGATTCAAACTCGACTGCCGAGTAACGGCGGTGACCCAGAGGCAAGTTATGTGGCCAGATTGCTTTCGAAGGGCGCAGACTCGGTTCTGAAAAAAGTGGGCGAAGAGGCTACCGAAGTTGTGATGGCAGCGAAAGACCTGTCGCACGGCGGTGACTCTCAAGCTCTTATCAATGAGATGGCTGATTTATGGTTTCATTGTTTAATTGCGCTGGCTCATTACGATTTAACCCCCCAGCAAGTCTTTGCAGAGTTGGAGCGACGCGTTGGTATGAGTGGACTGGAGGAGAAGGCGCTCAGAAAAGTTCGCGATCGAGAGCAAAACGGGGACTAAATCTTCTAGCCGTCATTTAGGTGTTTACTAAAATTCAATGAATATGTCTCAACATTTTGATCCACAGTGTTTGTTTTGCAAAATTGTGAGTGGAGCCATTCCCTCCAAAAAAGTCTTCGAGGATGAGGAGTTTTTAGCTTTTCATGATATTAATCCTTGGGCGCCGATTCATTTTTTGATCATTCCTAAAATTCATCTCCCCTCGATGGCCCAATTGGGCCCGGAGCACACCCAGATGATGGGTAGATTAATGTTGCTCGCGCCAAAGTTGGCCACAGAACAAGGTGCTAGCCCCTATCCACAAGGCGGGTTTAGGGTAGTTTGCAACACTGGCGGCGAGGGTGGGCAAGAGGTGCACCATCTGCACGTGCATGTTTTGGCAGGCCCAAGACCTTGGTTGAGGGGTTGATTCAGGTTATTTGCGTAAACTTTTAGGATCAACCTTTAAGTCGACTAAAATTTTGTTAAGTTATTAGGAGTATCTCCATGGGTTCATTTTCGATTTGGCATTGGTTAATTGTTCTGTTAATTGTGATGCTGATTTTTGGCACTAAAAAGCTTAAAAACATCGGCTCCGATTTAGGCGGAGCCGTGAAGGGGTTCAAGGACGGGATGAAAGACGGTAGTGCGCCTGCTCAAGATCCTAACTCTGGTGGGGCTACATCCCCGCAGGTTGGACAAACGGGAGCCACTCATAAAGCCGAGGCGGCTATTGACGTAGAAGTCAAACACAAGACCTGAAGTGGTGCCTAACGTCCTCGCTTTTAATCGCGCAAGAGGAAGTTTCTTTTGCGAATTGCTCTGCTATGTTTGATTTAGACGTTTCAAAAATCGCATTAATTGGTGCTGTGGCTCTAATCGTCATAGGGCCAGAGAAATTGCCCAAAGTTGCTAGAACGGTGGGCACTTTGATCGGCAAAGCGCAGCGTTACGTCGGGGACGTCAAGGCTGAGGTCAACCGCGCGATGGAGATGGAGGACCTAAAGAAAATGAGGGAGTCCTTTGAGAGCGCTGCCAAAGATGTGCAGTCCACGGTCAACATGACCTCCAAAGAGGTTGAGCAAGAGTGGAGCTCGCTTTCGAACTCGATAACGGATACCTCGCAGTCTACCCCCCAGCCTGAGATCAATATACCGTCCCCTATTTACAGAAATCCTAATAAAAAGTGGCGTATCAAACAAACTGCAATGCCACAGTGGTACAAAGCTCAGCGTGGCATAAGGGGCAAAGCGCTTTCTGGTGCTGCGCGGGTGGCTCGGTACAGGCCTCAATCGAGGGGAATTCATCAGTCCACTCAGAACCCAAGTAACAACACCTAATGTCAGACTCAACACCCAATGCTCAGGATGAACTATCGGGCACAGAGCAACCCTTCGTACAGCATTTAATAGAGCTGAGAGACCGCCTTGTAAAGGCCGTCGCAGCAGTTGCGGTTGTGACAATTGTGTTGGCCCTATATCCAGGGCCAGGGCCACTTTATGATATCTTGGCGGCCCCGTTAATTGCAAATCTGCCCACCGGGGCAACGATGATTGCAACATCCGTCATTTCGCCGTTCATGGTGCCTCTGAAAATCATGATGATGGCTGCGTTTTTGATTGCTTTACCTGTTGTTTTATATCAAGCTTGGGCTTTTGTGGCGCCAGGTCTTTATGCACATGAAAAACGATTGGTTTTGCCCTTGGTGATTTCCAGTACGGTCCTCTTCTTTATGGGTGTTGCCTTTTGTTATTTCTTTGTTTTTGGACAAGTTTTTAAATTCATTCAAAGCTTTGCGCCTAAAAGCATTACCGCTGCACCAGATATTGAGGCTTACTTAAGTTTTGTGTTGACTATGTTCTTGGCATTTGGACTTACTTTTGAAGTCCCAATTGTTGTTGTAGTTCTTGCTCGCCTGGGTATTATGTCGGTGCAAAAGCTCAAGGAGTTTAGGTCCTACTTTATTGTGCTTGCATTTATCGTGGCCGCAGTGGTGACGCCCCCTGATGTAGTCTCTCAACTTGCTTTGGCAATCCCTATGTGCTTGCTTTATGAGCTTGGAATATGGGCCGCGGTGATTTTTATCAAGCACACCCAGGCCCCGCAAGATTCTGTTACCAAAGAGTCAGACACCAACGAGGCAAAAGACGCGTAACCTTATGAAGCGATCATGGTTATTATTTTCTCAAGCAGTAACGGTTTTGGTTGCCATTTGGTTTGTACTCGTTACTTTAAAGCCTGAGTGGGTAAAAAGCATAGGTTCTGGTGGTGCGGACAAAGGTTGGGCTGGTATTGGTTTGATTGAGTCCAATCGCACTGAGGGTCAGTTGGGCGCAGCTGCAGCGCCGGGGAGTTTTAGCTCCGCAGCTAAAAAAGCATCGCCCGCCGTAGTCAGCATCAGTACGCAGCGTAAGTCCAGCTCCTTTCCGTCTAAATCAGATCCGTGGTTTCGTTTCTTTGGGGGTGATCGTGATGAATCGCCTCAAGTGGGATTGGGGAGTGGCGTAATCGTCAGCCCGGAAGGCTACGTTCTAACGAACAATCACGTTATAGAAGGGGCTGACGAGATAGAGGTCGTGTTAAATGATGCTAGGCATGTTTCTGGAAAGCTTATCGGCTCTGATCCTGACACAGATCTAGCGATTATTAAAATTAATCTGCCGCATCTTCCCGTCATCGTAATTGGCAATTCAGACGCCTTACAAATTGGGGATCAAGTTCTTGCGATTGGTAACCCGTTCGGAGTTGGACAGACAGTTACGAGTGGTATTGTTTCGGCGCTCGGACGCAATCAACTCGGCATCAATACCTTTGAGAACTTTATACAAACGGACGCCGCTATAAATCCAGGAAACTCTGGGGGCGCGTTGGTTGATGTTTACGGCAACATGGTAGGTATCAATACCGCGATTGTCTCTCGCTCTGGGGGCAGCACGGGAATTGGGTTTGCTATCCCCATGAGCACGGCTAAGCAGGTCTTGGAGAGCATTCTTAAAGAAGGACAGGTCAAAAGGGGGTGGATTGGCATTGAGCCCAACGAGCTCAGCCCCGAGTTGGCGCAGACCTTTGGATTAAAGACCGATCACGGCGTTATCGTGACTGGCGTACTTCAGGGTGGACCAGCTTTTGGCGCCGGTATCAGACCTGGAGATCAAATTATTGATGTGGCTGGGCACCCAGTTAACAATGTAAGTGAACTTTTGGCCTTGGTCGCAGCTTTAAAGCCGGGTGTGCCAACCGCATTTAAATTACAGCGCAAAGAAACTTTGATGGCTGTTTCAGTAACCCCCTCTCAGCGTCCCAAGACAAAGCGTCAAATAGGACTTGAGCGCGAGTTCTTGGAGCGTTAATTGGTTACTCCACCTGTTTCGCGCAATGAACTGGTTGGGCTTGCAAATGAATGGCTGCAGCCTGCGAGGTTTAAGGACTATTGTCCCAACGGACTCCAGGTAGAGGGCACTGCCCAAGTTCAAAGCGTGGTAAGCGGGGTGACCGCTAGCTTGGCTTTAATTGAAGCAGCCATAACAAAAGGCGCAGATACTTTAATTGTTCATCATGGACTATTTTGGCGCGGGCAAGACGGAACGCTTACGGGTTGGATGCGAGAGAGGGTTGCAAAGTTAATTGCACACAACATCAACCTAATTGCCTATCACTTGCCCCTAGACGCCCATGAGCGCTACGGCAACAATGCCCAACTTGCTCTCCAACTTGGACTTCAGACCCGGTCCACTTTTGGAGATCAAAATTTAGGACACCTAGGCGTGAACTCAGATCCTGATACTTTAAATAATTTAACCACTAAGGAGTTGGCGAATCGCGTATTTAAAGCGTTAGGCAAGGAGCCCTTGGTGGTCGATTCAAATCCGGGTCGCGTTATTCGCAACATCGCTTGGTGCACAGGGGGCGCCCAGTCGTGGTTTGAAGATGCGATCAGGGCTGGGGCAGATGCTTTTATAACTGGTGAAATTTCCGAACCCCAGGCCCATTTGGCTAGGGAGTGCGGTGTAGCCTTTTTAGCCTGTGGACATCACGCGACTGAGAGATACGGGGTTCGTGAGCTTGGAGCGGCGTTGGCTCATAATTTTAAAATAGAGCATCAATTTATTGACATTGATAATCCGGCCTAATGTTAACTCGGGAACTTTAAACACAGTTGTCTGCCCAATATGCATAAACCAATAGCCATCACCATGGGAGATCCTGGGGGGATTGGTCCTGAGATCGTTCTCAAGTGTTTTTTGAAAAGTCTAGAAAGTCTTGATTCTCAAAGGGTCATGCAAAACACTTTTATTTTGGGGGACCTACCTCATTTGGAGCGAGCAAAAGCGTCGTTGCGAGACCAGAGCGCTCGCTTACTTCAGCTCATTCAACTAAAACACCTCGATGAAATTTTTTCAGACGAGTTCTCTAAACCCCGAACGGACGGTAGCAGAAGTATTCCAGTTTTGGAGGTGGGCGCCGCACCAAGTTTAGATATTGCACCCATCGCACAAATTAGCCCTGCGGCGGGCAAGATTGCAGCGGAAAATATTTTTTGGGGCGCTCGGGCTTGTCTACGCAGTGAGGTGTCTGCGCTGGTTACCGCACCCATTCACAAACAATCCCTTGCCTTGGCGGGTATAGATTTCCCAGGGCATACTGAAATGCTTCAATTCGTAGCGGCTGAATACCAAGGCGTCCCAGTTTCTAAACTTCCCGTTCGAATGATGCTTGCGAGTCCCGAGTTGAGGGTGGTGCTGGTGAGTATTCATCTCTCACTTCGTTCGGCCATAGAACAAGTGACGGTTGAAAATATCCTACAGACGTTAAAAATTACGCATGAATCTTTGAGCAATCTATTGGGGCGTGCCCCTCGAATAGCTGTTGCGGGACTCAATCCACATTCAGGTGAAGGGGGTTTAATGGGGATGGAGGAGTTGGAGATCGTGGAGCCAGCCATTAAGCTAGCTAAACAATTGAATAGCGATCTCAATGTGAGCGGTCCCTATGCTCCAGACACGGTTTTCATGAAGGCTAGAACGGGTGCATTTGATGTGGTTATTGCCATGTACCACGACCAGGGGTTAATTCCCATTAAATATATGGGGTTGGATCAGGGTGTAAACGTAACCCTGGGACTCCCCTTGGTCAGGACCAGTCCCGACCACGGAACGGCGTTTGAAATAGCTGGGCAAGGCGTGGCAGATCCTTCTAGTATGTGGGCTTCTGTGGCGATGGCACAAGCTTTATTACTTCGCTAGACCTGAGATTAGACTTACTAGGCCCAGTCGCCAATAATTTTAAAATCCCCTTCTTGGTGCTGCTTTTTGGGCTTATAAAAGGGCACTTTTAGGCCTTGTAACGGTCCGCGGACAAATCGACATTGGACTTTTTCGTTCAGACTCAGATACAATGTGGGGTTAACCCTTTTTAGAGTGAATATTTCGGATCATCAAGGATCATTGAATGAGCGATACACCCATGGACAGCAGTAAAAGAACCTGGCTCATAGCCTCTGGATGTGCCGGAGCAGTAGGTGGAGTAGCGACAGCTATCCCTTTTGTGAGCACCTTCCAACCCTCAGAGCGCGCTAAAGCGGCGGGTGCGGCTGTAGAGGTCGACATCTCAGGCATTAAGCCTGGTGAAAAATTAACAGTCGAGTGGAGAGGTAAGCCAGTTTGGATTGTTCGCAGAACGCCCGAACAACTTGCAGAGTTGCCAAAGATTGATTCGCAACTCGCAGACCCTAACTCTGAGCGCAAGCCAGGTGAAATTACACCGGCTTACGCTAAGAATGAAGGGCGCTCAATAAAACCAGAAATCTTTGTAGCTGTTGGAATATGTACGCATTTAGGATGCTCGCCTGGTGACAAATTCGTCCCTGGACCCCAGCCCTCTTTGCCTGACGACTGGGCTGGAGGTTTTTTGTGCCCTTGCCATGGTTCAACCTTTGATATGGCTGGTCGGGTTTTTAAAAACAAGCCGGCGCCTGATAACTTGGAAGTCCCGCCCCATATGTATTTGTCTGACAGCAAGTTGCTGATCGGTGAAGATAAATCTGCGTGAATCCCGTCCTTTCGTTGACATAAGACACTGATTAAACAGGAAGACACAATGGCTGAATTTAAGGAAATTTCCCCTAACGCAAGTAATGGTGAGAAACTGCTCAACTGGGTGGACAACCGCTTCCCTTTGTCAAAAATGTACAAAGAGCACCTCTCTGAGTACTACGCACCTAAGAATTTCAATTTCTTTTATTTCTTTGGTTCTTTGGCTATTTTGGTTTTGGTCATTCAAATTGTGACTGGTATTTTCTTGGTCATGCACTATAAGCCAGATGCCTCAATAGCTTTTGCTAGCGTGGAGTACATCATGCGGGATGTGCCTTGGGGTTGGTTAATTCGTTACATGCATTCGACAGGCGCGTCGGCTTTCTTCATTGTTGTCTATATGCACATGTTTCGCGGATTGATTTACGGCTCTTATCGTAAGCCTCGCGAATTGGTTTGGATCTTTGGTTGCGCAATTTTCTTGTGTCTGATGGCCGAGGCTTTCATGGGTTACTTGTTGCCTTGGGGACAGATGAGTTACTGGGGTGCGCAGGTTATTGTGAATCTTTTCTCTGCAATTCCGTTCATTGGACCTGACTTAGCTCTTTTGATTCGCGGAGACTATGTGGTTGGCGATGCAACCCTTAATCGTTTCTTTAGCTTTCACGTGATTGCGGTGCCACTGGTGTTGTTGGGATTGGTAGTTGCTCACATCATTGCATTGCACGAAGTCGGATCTAATAACCCTGATGGCGTTGAAATCAAAGCCACTAAAGGCTCAGATGGCATTCCGTTGGACGGAATCCCTTTTCATCCTTATTACACTGTTCACGATATTTTGGGTGTAAGCGTTTTCTTGTTGGTATTTACTTCCATTATTTTCTTTGCCCCTGAAGTGGGTGGTTATTTCTTGGAGTACAACAACTTTATCCCAGCTGACCCGTTGAAGACTCCGTTACACATCGCTCCCGTTTGGTATTTCACTCCTTACTACTCAATGTTGCGAGCAACTACAGATGTGATGGTTAACGTTTTAAGTTTAATTGCCGCGTTGTCTGCTGCTTTTGTGGTTCTCAAGACTGCGTTAAACAACAAATTAAAGACGATTACAGTCATTGGTGTTGCGATATTGATTGTTTTACTTAAAACATTTGATGCCAAGTTTTGGGGTGTCGTAGTTATGGGCGGCGCAGTTGTAATGCTCTTTTTCTTGCCTTGGTTAGACCATAGCCCTGTCAAGTCAATTCGCTACAGACCTACATGGCAAAAAGCTCTTTATGCTGTGTTTGTTGTTTTCTTTGTTGTGTTGGGTTATTTGGGCATACAACCCCCGTCTGAGGTGGGAACGTTGGTTGCTCAAGTTGGAACTATCTACTATTTTGGCTTCTTTTTGTTGATGCCTTTGTGGACGCAACTCGGTGAATTTAAACAGGTGCCTGACCGCGTCACCTTTGCGGCTCATTGAACCAGGGTTAAGGTAAAAACATGAAAAAACTATTACTAATCCTTATTGCGACTCTCTCACTTGTTGTGAGCAATGCAGCGAGCGCAAATGAAGGCGGGCTGAGTTGGGATAAAGCACCAAACAACACAACAGATTTAGTAGCGCTTCAACACGGGGCAAAGCTATTCGTAAATTATTGCCTTAACTGCCACTCTGCTGCCTACATGCGATACAACCGCTTGAAGGATATCGGTTTAACAGAGCAGCAAATTAAAGAAAATTTGTTATTCACAACCGATAAGGTTGGGGACACCATGAAGGCAAACATTGATCCTAAGCAGGCAAAGGCTTGGTTCGGTGCGAATCCTCCTGATTTAACAGTGATTGCTCGCTCTCGCTCTAGTCATGCTGGAAGTGGTGGGGACTATATTTACACGTATTTAAGAACTTACTACCGTGATCCGACAAAGGCTACTGGTTGGAACAATTTGGCTTACCCCAATGTTGCAATGCCCAATGTATTATGGGAACTTCAGGGTACCCGTCATCCGGTATTCGCAAAACAAGAGCAACACGGCGAAGAGGTTGAGGTATTTACTGGATGGGAGCAAGATACGCCTGGGCAGATGAGTAGCGTTGAGTTCGATCAAGCGGTTGGTGATCTAGTTTCTTATTTACAGTGGATGGCTGAGCCTGCGCAAAATACACGCGTGCGCGTGGGTGTTTGGGTTGTTCTCTTTTTATTGTGTTTCTCCTTTGTTGCTTGGCGCTTAAATGCCGCATATTGGAAAGATATTCGCTAAAAGGCGAGAAGTTTAAGGTGTTGAGTATAAAAAAGTGCTCGACTTAGGCTAAATGTCTATTTATTTTTGTTTCTGACTTCTCTACAATTTTTAGAGATGCTCAGAGCGTTTTAAAGCGAGGGGGATCTTCCCCTCGCTATTCTGATTTACTGGAGAGCTAAATCCTATGATGGTCTTATATTCTGGGACAACTTGTCCCTTTTCTCATCGATGCCGTTTCGTGTTGTTTGAAAAGGCGATGGACTTTGAAGTGCGTGATGTTGATCTTTACAACAAGCAAGAAGATATCAACGTTATGAATCCGTATGGACAGGTTCCAATTTTGGTTGAGCGTGATCTAATTCTTTATGAGTCAAACATAATTAATGAATACATTGATGAGCGGTTTCCTCATCCTCAATTGATGCCCGGGGATCCCGTCGACCGGGCGCGAGTCAGATTGTTTCTTCTTAACTTTGAGAAAGAACTTTTCACAAACGTAAGTTTGCTTGAAAACAGAGGTGCTAAGCCCAACGATAAATCATTGGATAAGGCTCGCGCTCATATTCGGGATAGATTAACTCAGTTGGCACCAGTGTTTTTGAAGAACAAGTTCATGCTTGGTGAGAACTTCTCTATGCTTGACGTGGCTATTGCCCCATTGCTGTGGCGTTTGGATCATTATGAAATTGAATTGTCCAAAAATGCTGCCCCACTTTTGAAATACGCAGAGCGTATCTTCTCAAGACCTGCATACATTGAGGCCTTGACTCCTTCTGAAAAAGTGATGAGGAAGTAATTAGACAGTAAGTAGGGCAACTCCCTCGGTTGGTGATATATTCATATCACTTTCTGAGGCCCTAAGCGAACGTAATAGCTTCGCAAACTTTATATGAAAAACGCGACTCAATCTCTTTCAACAAGGCCCTACCTTATCAGGGCTTTGTTTGAATGGTGCAATGACAACTCGTTTACGCCCTACATAGCAGTTAAAGTTGACTCTAATGTCCAAGTGCCCAAAGAATATGTCCAAAACGGAGAGATTGTTTTGAATATTAGCTTGGACGCTACGAGCGGGTTACAACTAGGCAATGAATTTGTGGAGTTTAAGGCTCGGTTCGGGGGTACCCCAAGACAAATTATTGTGCCGATAGCTCAGGTGATTGCAATCTATGCAAGAGAAAACGGACAGGGTATGGCGTTTCCTGCCCCAACCCCAACTTCCCAAGTGACGCAGGGTGATCCAAGTCTGCTTAAAGGTTCGACTACTGCTGATTTAAATAGGTCATCTGTTGCCCAGATATCACCGCTTACCTTGATGCCAGGCGGTGCGGGCCCACAAAACCGACAAGGCGACTCAGGCATTCAAGCATCACAAAGTGATGAGATAGGGGGGCGGGAATCTCCTCCCGACAACAATTTGCCTCCTACATCGCCCTTGAGCGGACGCCCGAAACTGACGCGCATCAAATAATTTAACAAAAGTCGTTGGCAAACAACTTATTGGGGACTGTATTTAAGGGGTATTAAAACTATTTGCGACTTTTGGTTACAATATCTTCCGTGCCCCCTTAGCTCATCTGGTAGAGCAACTGATTTGTAATCAGTAGGTGGTCTGTTCGAGTCGGACAGGGGGCACCAAGTGGTGCCAACTTAATCCATCACTTTTAGGCATTTAAAACCAATTAAGCTCACTATATAGAGCGCCTTTTTAATCTATTTCCCTTCGATCTTCAATCGTATCGTTTGAACTTTATATCCCTTACTCCTCAAGTGAGCAGCCAGTGAAGGAAGCATTTGTTTGAGTTTTGCCATAACTGAATTATTGGGAACCAATAGGCACCAATTTTCTCCGTCCAGAGTGCTCGATTTCACAGCGTCCCTGAATTGCGTGGGGAGAAGAGATTTGACGGCGTAAAGGCGTTGCTCTGAGTCTCGGGATAGTTCGAGCAAATGGGCCAGGATGGGGGAGTTGTTAAGGGCCTTAGCTGCAGATTGAGGTTTTCCCCTGAGGAGTGGAGCTGAGTAAGGAACCTTGGAGTAGCCGAGTGCTCTGTAGGCTGCAAGTGCACTTCGTCTAGGATTCGAGGATTTGGCCTCATCTTGGGGTGAGGACGACGGCGACGGCGAAGAGTTTGATGAGTTGGGTTGCGTCATAGTCACATTATCGCTGTGTGAGCCAGGTTAAAATATAAATCTTTCATAAGGAACCTGCAAACAGGTCCCAAAGTTTTAGGGACCAAGAGTTGCAGATAGGGCATGGCTTTTAATTTACTCACAATGATCTTTGGTAGTCGCAATGAGCGCCTTCTAAAGCAATTTCAAAAATCCGTAATCGGCATAAATGCACTTGAGAGCTCACTTGAGCAACTGAGTGATGAACAGTTGCGGGGTAAAACACAGGAATTTAGAGCCCGCATCGCTGGGGGGGAGACCCTAGAACAACTTTTAGTTGAAGCTTTTGCTGTGGTGCGAGAGGGGTCCAAGCGGGTTATGAAAATGCGGCACTTTGATGTGCAGCTTTTAGGGGGAATATCCTTACACCAGGGAAACATCTCAGAGATGAGGACCGGTGAAGGAAAGACTCTTACCGCTACGTTGGCTGTTTATTTGAGTGCACTTGCCAATAAAGGTGTACACGTCGTCACCGTGAACGATTATTTGGCAAATAGAGATGCGCAGTGGATGGGCAAGCTCTATAACTTCCTGGGTTTAAGCGTTGGAGTTAATTTGCCGCAGATGTCAAGGCAAGAGAAACAAGCCGCCTACAACTCGGACATCACCTATGGAACAAATAACGAATTTGGTTTCGATTACTTGCGCGATAACATGGTTTATGAGCAAGCTGACCGAGTTCAAAGACCCCTGAATTACGCAATTGTTGATGAAGTTGACTCTATTTTGATTGACGAAGCCAGAACGCCACTGATCATTAGCGGGCAGGCAGAAGATCACACACAGATGTATTTGGCGATCAACAAAGCAGTTCCTCACCTGGTCAAACAAGAGGGCGAAGAAGACCTGCGCACAGGAGAGGGCATCATCAAGCCAGGGGATTTTACGGTGGACGAGAAATCGCACCAAGTTTTCTTGACTGAGCAGGGACATGAGAACGCTGAACGCTTGCTCTCGCAGATGGGTTTATTACCCGAGGGTGCTTCCCTCTATGACCCTGCAAATATCAGTTTAATGCACCATATGTACGCCGCGTTGCGCGCGCATCATCTGTACTTCAAGGATCAGCATTATGTGAACCAAGGCGGTGAGATCGTCATTGTGGATGAGTTCACAGGTCGCTTGATGACGGGGCGTCGTTGGAGCGATGGACTGCATCAAGCCGTAGAAGCAAAAGAGGGGGTGAAGATTCAGGCTGAAAATCAAACTCTAGCCTCCATCACGTTCCAAAACTACTTCCGCCTTTATCAAAAGTTGGCTGGAATGACGGGGACTGCAGACACAGAGGCCTATGAGTTTCAGGAAATTTATGGTCTAGAGACCATTGTTATTCCTCCCAACCGCATTAGTAAACGCGAAGATCAACTTGACCGGGTGTATAAGACAACCCAAGAAAAGTACAAAGCTGCAATCGACGATATCCGTGAGTGTCACGAAAGAGGCCAACCTGTATTGGTGGGCACTACATCCATTGAGAACTCAGAGCTAATAGCAGCAATGCTTGAGAAGGCCAAACTGCCCCACCAGGTCTTGAACGCAAAACAGCACGAGCGCGAAGCCGAGATCATTGCGCAGGCCGGGGCAGAGGGCTCAATTACGATCGCAACTAATATGGCGGGTCGGGGAACGGATATTGTTTTGGGTGGAAACATAGAGAAAATCATCGGCGCGGTTGAGACAGATGAGGCCCTTGATGAAAAGGCGCGAATCGAGCAAATCCATAACCTTAAAAGCCAGTGGGAAATCGACCACGAACGCGTAAAAGCTTTAGGTGGGCTGAGAATTATCGCCACTGAGCGACATGAATCAAGGCGAATAGATAATCAATTAAGAGGTCGTTCTGGACGACAAGGGGACCCCGGTTCATCACGCTTTT
This sequence comes from uncultured Burkholderiales bacterium, assembly GCA_903830725.1. GTDB lineage: Bacteria > Pseudomonadota > Gammaproteobacteria > Burkholderiales > Burkholderiaceae_C > Limnohabitans. The sequence goes on from CAIKVH010000065.1 coordinate 34,707, forward strand.
ATTTAAGCTTAGATGATTCTTTGATGCGAATATTTGCCGGCGATCGGGTGAAATCCATTATGGAGCGTTTGAATATGCCAGAGGGCGAGGCCATTGAGGCGGGTATCGTCACACGAAGCATAGAGAGCGCACAAAGAAAGGTTGAGGCGAGAAATTTTGATATTCGCAAACAACTGCTCGAATACGATGATGTATCTAATGACCAAAGAAAAGTAATCTATCAACAAAGAAATGATATCTTAGATACCTCTGACCTATCCGCGCAAATCGATTCACTGCGTGAAGGTACCTTTAGTGACCTGGTGCGCCACTTCGTGCCACTAGAGTCCGTTGAAGAACAGTGGGACATACCAGCCTTGGAGGAGACCCTTCTAAGGGATTGGAAACTGAATCTTGAGATTCAAAAATTCATTAACGCAGCCGACTCAATCAGCGCGGAGGATGTTTTGGAGTTGGTAGTAACTCGAGCCAATGAAGCCTTCCAAGCCAAAGTAAAAGAGGTGGGCGTTGAGCAATTCACGCCTTTTATGCGAATGGTGTTGTTGCAAAGTATAGATACGCATTGGAGAGAGCATCTGTCTGCGCTGGATTATTTGCGACAGGGAATTCATCTGCGTGGCTATGCGCAAAAACAGCCTAAGCAAGAATACAAACGCGAGGCCTTTGAACTCTTTGGTCAATTATTAGATCAGGTTAAAAACGAAGTGACTCGCCTACTTATGACTGTCCAAGTTCAGTCGGGTGAGCAGTTAGAGCAAGCTGCTAACCAAATTGAAGAGCGGGCTGAAGATTTTAAAAATATTACCTATACTTCCCCAACCGAGAGTGGACAAGAGGAGGTTGTTTCTCAGGCGGATGAGTCCAGGGGTTTCACAGGAGTTGCCCCTACAGGTCGAAACGAGCCTTGTCCTTGCGGTAGTGGCAAAAAATACAAGCACTGCCACGGACGTTTAAGTTAATCTTATAGGCCCATTAGAGATGCGGGGGAGGGGTTGTGCTGCTTCAACCCTATTTGTCGCATGGATTGTTCAAACTGAACACCTGACGCATCTCGCTTTAATTCATTTAAAAGTCAGGGGATATTTAGAAGCCCTGGTTTATGCTACTTTCAGTCGAATTCATTTTTTAAATTCTAATGCACTTATGTGTGAATGGAATTCGTAATAAATTAAACATACTGCTTCTTATAGTGATTCTGTGTATCTCGAAAAAAAGAGGATGTTTAAATTTCAAAAACGATTAAAAATTTTAATTAAAAAAATTTCAATCAATAGAAAATTCGATCCAGTTATATGTAATGAACCGAACAGACATGCGAGGAAAAAATAATGTCTTGAAAAGATGTATTTATGAAATGTCTTTTACTTAATAAAAACGGGCTCAATAGGGCTTTAGAGTTTATTATGAACCAATGGACTCTCCTCTTAAAAATCACTATACAGTTCTTATAAAAAAACAGAACATACTTAAAAATGAATTCCCAAGCGACTCGTTTCTAATTAGCTATGATTTAATACTTTTTGTGTGCGAACAAAACACTTTGGGTTTAGAGGTTAATGTAAAAAATTTATTCCTCTCAGCTAGCCATAGTTACTCAGCAGTAAGGCATCATTATTTAATTTTGCTTGATGAGGGCTACATCAGAGCTGAATTTAAACCCAATAATAAAAAAACAAAATTATTATTTGCAACTGAGAAAAGTTACGTATTAATTGGAAAAATTCTGGATTGCCAATAGGGCAATAAATTAAACCCCCTACATTAGGTAATTAGAGATACGTGGGTTAACTACGCGCTGAGAGAAGATGCATTTTGATGTCGCTAAGTGGCGTCGACCAATCCTTAGGGACGGGTTGTCTAAACAGTTTCAGGCTTGGATACCAAGGGCTGTCCTGGCGTTGCATCAACCATCTCCAGTCTGGACTAAAGGGGATGAGTAAAAGAGTGGGTACGTTCAGGCAAGCGCTGAGATGCGCAACACTTGTATCAACGCATACGACAAAGTCTAGTTGCAGGCAAAGACTGGCGGTATCTATTAAATCAACTAACTCGGTGCTAAAGTTATAAATATTCGAGTATCCCTTTAAGAGGAGCAGATCTTCAGAGTTAATTTCCTTTTGTAGAACAAAGTAAATGAATTGCGGAGGTAAATGTCGCAATAGCTCGCTCAGACTCAGACTTCTGTTGTGATCATTGGTGTGGTTTGGATTGCCTCTCCAGACCAGCCCGATTTTTTTGGTTGGTGAATGTGTCAGGGCCAGGGTCAGGGTATTGTTATTGATATTGCGTTCAATGCTTTCAACCCGGTCTTGCCAATATTCAAGTCGAGAGGGCTTTGATCGGAATTTAGACACAGCTGGAATGGTTTGGGGAATGGTATGAAACTCTTTAGGCAGACTCAGAAGTGGGCAGTAGTAGTCAAATTCTGGAAGGACATCGCCTCGAACAATGAGATGATTGACGCCCTCAAGATGTTCGAATAAATTTTTTAGAGCTTCTTGAACCTCTAAAATAACAAACGCGCCTTGGGCGCTTAGTACAGGCATGTACCTACTGAACTGAATAGCGTCCCCTAGACCCTGCTCACAGTAGATGAGAATACGTTTGCCCTTAAGGGGCAATGCTGCATTCCAGCGCGGCTCTTTAAAGCTTCGTACCCCAACGCTATCTCTCAAATCAGTGTGCTCAAACCTGAGCTCGTAGCCGTCCCAACCCCTTATCCAATCACCTCGCATAAGCTCTACGATGGACAGATTCCACTGCGCCTCTAAGAGACCAGGATCTAGGCTTAAGGCAGATGAATAGTCCTTAGCTGCGTCCTCTAAAAGATTCATATCTTTTTTAACTAGACCTCTGTTGGCAAAGGCGGCTGCAAAAGTTGGATTGAGTTCGATAGCGACGTCGTAGCCTTTGTTTGCTTGAACGGTGTCCCCCATTGTTCGGCAAGCATTGGCTCGGTTATAGTGAATCACTGCCAAATTAGGCATTAAGAGTAGGGCTTGGTCGTAAGCTTGTAATGCCAAATCGAATCTCTTGAGAGCAAACCAAGAAAGGCCGAGGTTGGTAAAGGCTTCCCAAAAGCTTGGGTTTAATTCGGTCGCAACCAAGTAGCAACGGGTCGCTATTTCAAACCCACCTTGGGTTTTAAAGATATTGCCTCTGTTATACCAAGCACTTGCAAAGCTTGGGTCTAGACTAATGGCTTTCTCATAATTCTCCAGTGCTAAAGCAGTCAGCCCGACGCCCTCTAGCGCAATGCCCCTGTTGGCGTAAGCATCTATATAGGAGTTGTTCAAAAACAAAGCCAGATCAAAATTTTTGATTGCTGTTACGAACTCTTGTTGCTTTAGGAATACGCGACCCCGGTCGCAATAGAGAACTGCTTTGTCCGGAGAAATATCAAGCGCTTGATTTAAAAAATCTAATGCTTCTGATAAATCGTTCTTTTGAAATGCGATAAGTCCCAAGCCGTGCAAAGACTCTGTATGACGAGGGGAGTGTTCCAAAATGAACTGATAAACAAAGGCGGCGTGGGGGAGATTGCGCACGCGTAGAAAATCGCGGGCATGAGCACATAAACTGTCTAGGGTCGTTTTTGCTTCGTTGAACGAGAAATTACCATCATTAAGAACGGCAAGGTTTAAAGTATCACTCGGTTGGGTGCTCATAGCGTTATTCTAACGATTGGAAAAATTTCTGAATTTTTGAAAATTCATTCAGGTTTTTATCCAAGTGTGGCTTGGGTCCTAAGCCTTAAGCCCTAAGCGTCGTATCTTTAGATATGTACCCTTAGTCAAGTCTCTGGTATCTTTTGTAAAAGTTCTGGTTTTAATCTTTGTCATTTAAAATAAGAGCTTGGTAGATATTTAATGCAAATCTTCCCAGTTGATATTTCTGTAGAGTCACAGATTTATAGTTGAGAGCAGATTTAAATGTCTAGTTACGCTCACCAAGTCGCAAGGCTTGTATTCCTTATTACTTTGAAACCTTTAAGAACATGCCTGTAAGATTATCTCCCCCCAATCCCGATGACATCTTCTCTGTGCCCGGGGTCCAAATTGGCATCGCACAGGCCGGGGTGAAGCGCGCGAACAAAGACGATGTAACCGTTTTCTTGCTCGACAAAGGAACAGCTGTTGGAGCTGTTTTTACTAAAAATAGATTCAAAGCCGCGCCCGTCCAAATCTGTGAATCAGTTCTAAATGATCCTAATCGTCCTGAGGTTCGAGCATTGGTCATTAATACGGGCAACGCCAATGCGGGCACTGGTCAGAGTGGTCTGGCAAATGCCAAGTTGATCTGCACTGAGCTAGCAAAAATACTAAAGTTAGAGCCTGAGCAGATACTACCCTTCTCAACGGGGGTCATTATGGAGCCACTTCCCTACGAGAAAATTATCAAAGCGTTGCCCAGCGCAGTTGAGTCTGCCCAAGCCGATGTCTGGGTTAAAGCTGCTCACAGCATCATGACCACAGATACAGTGGCCAAGGCATTTAGTCAAAGAGTGAGCTTGGGAGGTACGAGTGTGACAATTACGGGCATCGCTAAGGGGGCTGGCATGATCCATCCCAATATGGCAACCATGCTCGGCTACGTCGCAACTGACGCATGTATAGCCCCTGGACTCATGAAATCCTTGGCGCTCGAGCTGGCCAATACATCTTTTAACAGGATCACAGTCGATGGTGACACATCAACCAATGACTCCTTTGTTGTTATGGCCACTCACAAGGCCTCTCACGATCTCATTACTAGTTGGGATACGGATCAAGGACGTGAACTCTTAAGGGCATTGCGCCTTGTAAGTCTTCAGTTGGCTCAGGCCATTGTTAGGGATGCAGAAGGCGCAACTAAGTTCATTACTTTGAAAATCAAAGGTGGGCAAACACCTGAGGAATGTAAGAAGGTAGCGTTAGCCATTGCCCATTCACCCCTTGTGAAAACAGCCTTTTTCGCGAGCGACCCCAATTTAGGTCGCATCCTGGCAGCTGTGGGCTACGCTGGGATTGAAGATTTGGATCAATCTCGAATTGAGCTTTATTTGGATGAGGTGCACGTTGCTACGCGCGGTTCAAGGCATCCTCAATACAAAGAGGAGGAGGGTCAGCGGGTCATGAAGCAAGAGGAAATATCCGTCACTGTGGAGTTAGGGCGGGGGAGTGCTGAAGATTTGTTTTGGACCTGTGACTTAAGTCACGAATATGTCAGCATTAACGCAGACTACAGAAGTTGATCGACGTAGTCGAGGGCGTTAGTTGAATGTTTTTATTTATTTGTTTAAATTAGGATTTTTTAATGAGCGAAGCATTTGATAGATTAATTCAGCGCGCAGAGCAACTTATTACGCGCATCGAGGCTGTGTTGCCTGGCCCCTTGAGTGCGCCTGATTGGGATGCGAGCATTGCATTTCGTTACCGTCGGCGCTCTAATGGGCATGGTGTCTTAGAACCCGTTAAACATGTTGCCCCGTTAGGCTTGAAGGAATTAAAAGAGATTGACGGACAGAGAGAAAAAATTGTTCGCAACACTGAGCAGTTTATTAATGGGCTTCCAGCCAATAACGTTTTGTTAACCGGCTCACGCGGGACGGGTAAATCTTCTTTGGTTAAAGCTTGTTTGAACGAGTTTGCAAATAAGGGACTGAGATTGATTGAAATTGACAAGGCTGACGTAGTCGATTTGCCCGATATCGTTGAGTTGGTGGGGGAGCGCAAAGAGTACTTTATTGTGTTTTGCGACGACCTTAGTTTTGAAGACGGTGAAGCGGGCTACAAAGCCTTGAAGTCTATTTTGGACGGATCTGTCTCCGCTGCATCCCCAAATGTATTGATTTATGCGACCAGCAACAGACGCCATCTGTTGCCCGAGTATATGAAAGATAACTTGAGCTATACGCACACTGATGATGGAGAGGTTCATCCCGGTGAGGTGATTGAGGAGAAAATATCTTTGTCAGAAAGATTTGGTTTATGGGTTAGTTTTTACCCCTTCAGCCAGGAAGAATATTTAACGATTGTGACGCAGTGGCTAACCTCGCTTGGACTTAAAGGAGATGCCCTTTTCGAGAGCGCAAGGCCGGAGGCTTTGGTTTGGGCACTTGAGAGGGGGTCCCGAAGCGGTCGCGTAGCGTACCAATTTGCTAGAGACTATGTGGGCCGGCATGCAACAAACTAGGGTGCCCATTGTTGCAGATCCGGACGTACACCGTGAGGATCTGAAAAGCGGGGATCAAAAGGCTGAAAGCCGAGCGTTGGTTCACGTAGCAGTTGGCGTTTTGTTGCGTGAGGACGGGGCATTTTTGCTGACCTCTAGGCCCAGTGGTAAGCCTTACGCAGGATACTGGGAGTTCCCGGGTGGTAAGTTTGAGGAGGGTGAGAGCGGCGAGCAGGCACTGTGCAGAGAGTTAAAAGAGGAATTGGGTATTTTGATCGATTTGAAATTCACCCAGATGTGGCAGATTCAGCGAGTGGATTATCCTCATGCTCTGGTTGAATTGCATTTCTACAAAGTGACTGCTTTTGTGGGCACGCTCCAACCACTAGAGGGTCAGGAATTAGCTTGGTCGCATTTGCCGGTGCAGGTTGCTCCCGTTTTACCTGGTACGGTGCCCGTCCTTGAGTGGTTGGCTTTAGAGAGAGGTCATACGGGACACACTCATTAGTCGCTAAAGAGTTTTAGGCTACCGACGCCAATCTTCCTATTGCCCTATTGCAAAGGTGAGCCGACCTCAAAATCTGGATCGTCTAGTGGGGATTCATCGGGAAGTCTGTGCTCCTCACTGGCCCATGCACCAAAGTCTGAATTTTTACACCGAGCCGAACAAAAGGGTCTGTAGGGGTTTGAAGAGGCATAGATGCTTACCCCTGAGCAGGCGGGACACTTCACCTCACGTGGTTTTATAGCAGGTGTTTCAGGAGCAGAGTTCGATTTCGAAGCGGGCATCTTCAGTGCTGTTTGATAAGCGGCAATCTATGTCTTGTTTCATCAGTCTAATCCAGACCATCATTCTGTTACCTGAGATTTCAGGAACAAGGCCTAACTCGGGGTTTATAAACACCCTCATAAGTTGAAACTTTCCCTGAGGCAAGGACTGTTGTAGTTGTCCATTCGTTGCGATCACTTTTTGACGGACGCCGCCGTCTCTGAGCAGCTTAAGCAATAAATGAATGCATTTGCCAAGTGGCTGAATGGAGGCCGTCCACCGGTCTATATCTGCTTTTCTTGACTCTGAAGAATGTTTTTGCCAAGCGTAATAGGCCGGCAGATCAAAATTACAAGTCCCCCCAGGGATTGCCAAGCGGTTGCGCAGACCGCTGAGCCATTCGTTATCGCTCACGCACTGCCCAATGCGGTTTCCTAATGTGTTTAGACCAGAAAACGATTGATCAATTTCGCTCAAGATCTCGTTGAGTGCTTCCTCAGATACGGAGGGATTGCCTCGAAAAGCAATGAATTGTTGCTTATAGCGATCTAGGTCTTTTAAGATGTCTGACTTTAAGTCAGAGCGACCCCCGGCGTCAACAATTTCAAATAGCGTCGTAAAAGCAAAATGATGATCGACCGGATCATCTCGCTCAATTAAAGTAGCAAACCGAGTGAACAAATGCTCAAGTCGCAAAAATGTGCGGACTCTCTCATTAAAAGGGTGCTCGTAGAGTATCAATTAGAGAACTTCAGCGTGGGGTTAAAACAATCCGAATCATACCGCGTTGGAGGCAAAAAAATAAGAATCATCGATTCAAATTTCAAAATCTATAGCCAATACCTTGGATTCAAGCTCCTCTAGCGTAAGACGATCGTTGAAAATAATCCAATTTGCTAATGAATTGCGGGTTTCGCGCTTGGCTTGGGATGCAATGATTTTGAGGACAGTTTCTTTGTCTAAACCGTTGCGATCCATAACTCTGCGAACCTGCGTTTCGGGCAAACAATCTACGACCAAAATCCCATCTAGCCTACTTTTCCAACGCGCATGAGACTCTGCCAGGAGCGGAATATCGATTAAAGCGGTTTTATAGCCTGTTTGTTTAGCGTGGGCGAGTTGCTTTTCAATTTGCTCGAGTACTTTGGGGTGAATGATCGCCTCAAGCCTCCCCTTTGCAATCGAATCATTAAAGACCAGATCACGCATTTTTTGTCGGTCCAAGGAGTGATCTGCTGCTATGAATTCTGGGCCAAATTCGGTCTTGATCGCTTCTAAGGCACCGCCCATTGGAGCCGTTAGAGTCCTAGATATAGTGTCTGCATCAATCAGAGCAAATCCCTTGCTAGTATTTAGTATCTTACCAACCGTGCTTTTGCCCGAGCCAATCCCACCGGTTATGGCTATTTTTTTCATGGATGCCAATGTCCTTGTAAACAGTGTTTGACCTCGTGCCCTAAAGTGTAAAAGTTAGTTGTTTTGCCTGTAAGAGGCGTGCTTTCCTTGGCGCATGTTTGTGTCATGCCCCCTGGGGCTTGAATAACCGTAATTTTAGATTGATTGACTTGGCAAGGCGTTATTTCAAACTGTTGGTGTGGATGCGCATAGTATGCAAATACTGAATTGGTTAAAAACATCACCGCGCTTGCTAATGCCTTTTTCATAACATTCTCCTAGCAGATGAATCGCTAAACTTTGAACGTGAGAAAGGCGTCAAGTTTTGCGGTTCAATAATCCCTCAGCTAACTCTGCGAGGCCCCGTTTATAAGCCGAGTCATCAATATTATTAAGCGCTTTTAAAGCACGCCTAGCCTCAGCCATTGCGGCCTCACGCGTAGCCTGCATAGCACCGGTTTCGTGAACAATAGTAAGAATATCTGAAAGTTGATCCACTCGACCGTGTTTGATTGTGTTTTCGATAAGCTCCTTTTGCGCAGGACTTGCGCGCTGCATTGCGATGATCAGAGGTAGCGTCGTTTTTCCCTCTCTAAGATCGTCGCCTAAATTCTTGCCTAGCTCTGCGGTCTCGCCGTCGTAATCCAGTACATCGTCAATAACTTGGAAAGCGGTGCCCAGGGCTTGACCATAATCTGAGCAAGCCGCTTCAATTTCGACTGAGGCACCTAGCATTACAGCTGGAATCCTACAACTGGCTTCAAATAATTTTGCTGTTTTTGATCGAATTACTCGTAAATAACCCGCTTCGTCAATGGAGGGGTCATGCATGTTCATGAGCTGGAGAACCTCGCCCTCAGCGATCACATTGGTTGCTCCAGCCAATAATGCGAGTACTTTCATTTCTTTGCACTCAACCATCATTTGAAAGGCTCTGGAATATAAAAAATCCCCAACAAGCACGCTAGCGGGGTTTCCAAATGAGGCGTTCGCTGTGGCCCGCCCCCGTCTAAGGGTCGATTCGTCAACTACATCATCATGCAATAGCGTGGCGGTGTGGATAAATTCGACAACAGCTGCCAGTTGAATTCTGTGAGTATGGGTGTAGCCTAGTGCCCCAGACATGAGCAAAAGAAGCGCCGGTCTGAGTCGTTTGCCTCCGGCTGAGATGATGTACTGACAAATCTGACCAACCAGGGGCACGCTGGTGTCGAGACGATTTTTAGTCAGTTCGTCCACTAAAGCCATATCTGCTTCGATAAGAGATAAAGCTTTGGAGGGAGGAGGGCTGTTGGCGGGGGTCAAAGTTGTTTTCTGAGTGCTATGGGAAATGATTATAGGAGCCCTGAAAATTTCAAACCTTGGAGCACCTGTATTTCCCTTTTTGGCCTTTAATAAACCCTCATTTAAGCCCATACGACCGACTGTTTTCTCCCTGCGGCGTTGTAATTAGGACGCTTTGGGTGTGCAAGGGGGGCGGATTTGGGTGAAATCTTACCAAATATGCGAAAAATGCTATAATTTAAGGCTCTGCGGAAAATCCTTTCCCAGAGCTTCAAAGAATTTTCTAGAGGTTAGTATGTACGCAGTCATAAAAACTGGTGGCAAGCAGTATCGCGTGTCAACCGGCGAAAAAATTAAAGTAGAACAGATCGCTGCGGACGTAGGCCAAGAAATCGTACTTGATCATGTTTTGGCAGTCGGTAACGGTGCTGAAATCAAGATCGGAACGCCCTTGGTGTCCGGCGCATCCGTAAAAGCGACAGTAGTCGCTCACGGCAAGCACGATAAAGTGCGCATTTTCAAAATGCGTCGTCGTAAACATTACCAAAAACGGCAAGGCCATCGCCAACAGTTCACTGAACTGGAAATTGCTGCAATTTCGGTCTAAGGAGCACATTAATGGCACAGAAAAAAGGTGGTGGATCCACACGAAATGGACGCGACTCACAACCAAAGATGTTGGGTGTTAAAGCGTTTGGTGGTGAACAAGTGAGCGCTGGCTCTATCATTGTTCGTCAGCGTGGTACAAAGTTTCATGCTGGCACAAACGTAGGTATTGGTAAAGACCATACTTTGTTTGCATTAGTTGATGGACATGTTTCTTTTGCAATCCGTGGAGCTCTTAATAAGCACATGGTTAATGTGACTCCCGCGTAAGCCAATATTTTCGGCTCACGACAAGCCCCGCTGGTCGGGGCTTTTTTCATAAGGGGCCCCCATGAAGTTTGTAGATGAAGCTTATATTGACATTGCCGCCGGCGATGGGGGCAACGGCTGTGTATCGTTTAGACACGAAAAATTTAAAGAGTTCGGTGGCCCCAACGGGGGTGACGGAGGGCGTGGTGGGCACGTTTATGCAATAGCCGACTCTAGCTTAAATACTTTAGTTGATTACAGATACTCTAGACGTCACGAAGCTAAAAAGGGTCAACACGGCATGGGCTCGGATATGTTTGGCGCCGCAGGCGATGACATTATTTTAAAAATGCCAGTAGGCACCATCATGTCTGATGCAGAGACGGGTGAAGTTTTGTTTGAGCTATTAATCCCTGGTGAAACGATTATGATTGCCAAAGGCGGGGATGGCGGATTTGGAAATATGAGATTTAAAAGTGCCATCAACCGCGCGCCTCGCCAAAAAACGCCTGGATGGCCCGGAGATAGAAAAAATCTTAAATTAGAGCTAAAAGTTCTGGCTGATGTAGGACTACTTGGCATGCCTAATGCAGGTAAATCCACCCTCATTTCTTCTGTTTCAAACGCTCGTCCCAAAATTGCTGACTATCCATTTACAACTTTGCATCCCAATTTAGGCGTTGTAAGAGTCGGTCCAGAGCAAAGCTTTGTCGTTGCTGATGTCCCCGGGTTAATCGAAGGTGCTGCCGAAGGGGCGGGTCTCGGACATCAATTCTTGAGACACTTGCAACGGACCCGATTGCTTTTGCATTTGGTGGACCTGGCGCCGTTTGATGACAGTGTCGACCCGGTCCAACAGGCCCAGTCCATTGTTGAGGAGCTTCGCAAATACGACGAGGAACTCTACGTTAAACCACGTTGGCTGGTTTTAAACAAACTGGATATGGTTCCTGAGGACGAGCGCAAAAAAAGGGTCGCTGATTTCGTGAAGCGATTTAAATACAAGGGGCCGGTGTTTGAGATTTCAGCGCTGACCCGAGAGGGGTGTGAGAACTTGATCAGAGAGGTGTATGCTTACTTGCACGCCCAACATATCTCTACCCAAGAGGCGGTGCAAGATGATCCTCGCTTTAATTTTGTTGAAGGGCATACGAACATGAGCGCGGTAAAACCTGAGACGAAGTCGTAAGAGTTTTGGAACCGTTTAAGATAATCAAAGCAATGGACAACACTGATTCATCAATTACTTTCGGTAAAGCAAAAAAAATTGTGATCAAAGTCGGCTCTAGCCTAGTTACAAACGAGGGCAGGGGCTTAGACCGTAACGCAATTGCAGATTGGTGTAGACAAATGGCCGCTCTCGTTCGCGGGGATGTGCAAGGTGTGCCCAGAGAAGTTATTATGGTCTCAAGTGGCGCAATTGCGGAGGGGATGAAGCGACTGGGCTGGACCAATCGTCCACATGAGATTCATGCATTGCAGGCTGCTGCTGCGGTTGGGCAGATGGGGTTGGCGCAAATGTATGAAACTGAGTTGAGCAGCTTGGGTCTTGCAAGCGCCCAGGTGCTCCTAACCCATGCTGATTTGGCTGATCGGGAGCGTTACTTAAATGCACGATCAACGTTAAGTACGCTCTTGGAGCATAAAGTTATTCCCGTGATTAATGAGAATGATACGGTGGTAACCGATGAAATTAAATTCGGGGATAACGACACACTTGGAGCACTCGTGGCCAACTTGGTCGAGGCCGATGTGCTGGTGATTTTGACGGATCAAAAGGGACTTTACAGCGCAGATCCAAGAAAAGACCCAGGGGCAACTTTCATACACGAAGCCAAAGCAAGCGATCCAAAATTAGAGGAGATGGCGGGGGGTGCTGGATCAAGTCTTGGGAAAGGTGGAATGATTACGAAGATCATTGCAGCCAAGCGCGCTGCTGGTTCGGGGGCTTCAACTGTGATCGCATGGGGTCGAGAGCCAGATGTGCTGATCCGCTTGTTTAGCGGTGAGGCAATTGGAACTCTTTTGACCGCCTCTACACAAAAGCAACAAGCAAAAAAACAATGGATGGCTGATCATCTTCAACTGCGGGGCTCAATCACCGTGGATGACGGAGCTGTGCAGAAGATCCAAAATCAAGGCAAGAGCCTTCTCACGATTGGTATGACTGGGGTTCAGGGAGAGTTTGCAAGGGGCGATGTGATCGCGATTTGCGATCCGCGCGGGCAGGAATTTGCCCGCGGGCTAGCCAATTACGCAAGCTTTGAGGCCAAGCTACTTTGCGGTAAATTATCTCAAGAATTCGAGGCTGTCCTGGGGTACAGCGCAGAGCCAGAGATGATCCATCGAGATAACTTGGTCTTACTTGGGCGCTGAGTAGACCCGGCGTTACTGCGAGTTCTCAGGGTGTGACCTTTGAATCCTGTTTGATCTTCGTGGGGGGCGCTCTGCAGGGGGGAGGTAGGTTGCCAACTCCGTAAGGGCGAGCTCATAAACACCTCGCTTAAACTCTACAACCATCTCCAGTGGCACCCAGTAATCATTCCATCTCCAGGCGTCAAACTCGGGGTGCGAGGTTGCGCGAAGATTTAAATTCCAATCAGGGGCGACCAGTTGGAGTAAAAACCAAATCTGCTTTTGCCCCTTGTAATGGCCTCTGGCATCGCGTCGGATGTAACGATCTGGCACCTCATAATGCAACCAATCTCTTGTACGGGCAACAATGCTCACATGTTCAGGTTGCAGTCCAACTTCTTCGAACAACTCCCTGAACATTGCTTGTTCAGGGGTTTCTCCGGAGTCAATACCGCCTTGCGGGAATTGCCAACTGTGAGTTTTTAACCGTTTACCCCAAAATACTTGATTGAATTGGTTTAGCAAAATGATGCCGACGTTGGGGCGAAAGCCGTCCCTGTCAAGCATAATCGAACCTCAAATTTTTAAATTGATTCCATTATGCACACAGAGTGGATGTGATCAAGGGGGTCGACCCCAAAAATCTATTTTTTTTAAACTCTTTTTTGATCAAATTAGTAAACACTGACCGATATGAAAGCATCCAAGTACCTCATCTCCACATTCAAAGAAGCCCCGGTTGACGCTGAGATCGTGAGTCATCAATTAATGATGCGCGCGGGCATGATCAAAAAATTAGGTGCTGGAATTTACAACTACATGCCAATGGGGTTGCGCATCATTCGTAAGGTTGAGCAAATTATTCGTCGCGAGATGGACCAGTCGGGTGCCATAGAGATCACTATGCCAGTGGTCCAGCCCGCAGAGCTTTGGCAGGAAACAGGGCGATTTCAAAAAATGGGACCAGAACTCTTAAGAGTGAAAGACCGCCATGACCGTGACTTTGTCATTCAGCCCACCAGCGAAGAGGTGGTCACTGATATTGCTCGTCAAGAGATTAAGAGCTACAAACAGTTACCCAAGAATTTTTACCAAATTCAAACTAAATTCAGAGATGAACGTAGACCCCGTTTCGGGTTGATGCGGGGTCGTGAGTTCATTATGAAAGATGCGTACAGCTTTGATAAGGATATTGCCAGCGCAAAAGCCAGTTATGAGTTGATGGCGCAAACGTATAGGCGGATTTTTGACCGCTTTGGTCTTAAATACAGAGCCGTTGCAGCTGATAGTGGCGCAATTGGTGGAGACTTAAGCGAGGAGTTTCAAGTGATTGCAGCGACGGGTGAGGATGCAATTGTGTATTGCCCCACCAGCGATTACGCAGCAAACATGGAAAAAGCCCAGGCTTTGGAGCCCCAAATTAAGCGCAGGGAAGCGGCGAAGGAGCTAAAGCGCGTGGACACTCCCACCCAAAGTACCTGCGAGGAGGTGGCGGCACTTCTAGGCGTTGCGCTTAAAACGACCGTTAAATCTTTGGTCTTGGCAACCGATAGCACCGATGAGCACGGAGTGGTTAAAGGCTCAGTTATTTGGTTGCTCCTCATCAGAGGAGACCACGAGATGAATGAGGTAAAGGTAGGAAAACTACCAGGGTTTGAAAACGGATTCCGTTTTGCCACCAATCCCGAGATTCAAACGCATTTTGGGTGTAAGCCAGGGTTTTTGGGCCCCGTTGATTTAAAACAGCCTGTAAAAATGATTGCTGATTTGGAGGTCGCGGTGATGAGTGACTGGATCTGCGGCGCGAATGAGGAAGGATTTCATTTGTCAGGGGTTAACTGGGGGCGGGATTTGACTGAACCCACCTTAATTGCAGATATACGAAATGTGGTTGCAGGCGATTTATCCCCGGACGGATTAGGTACTTTAAGTATCGAGCGGGGAATTGAAGTTGGACATGTTTTTTATTTGGGAACCAAATATTCAAAAGCAATGAATGCAACTTTTTTAGATGTAACCGGCAAACCCCAACCTATGGAGATGGGGTGTTACGGCATTGGTGTGACTCGTATCGTGGCAGCTGCGATTGAGCAAAATCACGATGAGCGGGGCATTATTTGGCCTGACACCATTGCGCCTTTTACGGTGGTCATATGCCCGATTGGCATGGATAGAAGTGAACAAGTGGCGACTGCGGCAAATCAAATGTATCAAGACCTTCTGGCAGCCGGGGTGGATGTCATTTTGGATGACCGTGGGGAGAGACCCGGCGTTATGTTTGCGGAGTGGGAGTTGATTGGGGTTCCTCACCGGGTTGTTTTATCAGATCGAGGTTTAAAAGAAAATCAGGTGGAATATCAGCACAGAACACAGAGCGAGGCGACAAAAATGTCCTTGTCTGACGCAACAAGCTATATTTTGAGTAACGTTGTGGTGAAGTAATTTTTAAATTCAGTTTTATCTTGATTTCAACTGAGCCACTTGGGTCCCCCTATCGATGCTCAAAGTTTCTCTTAAGCATGACTATTTCGTCGTGAGTATTGTCAACCTTCGGCGCTTTTGTAGGACTGGTTTGCAAGAACTTTCAATGGGATTGATGCTCGGGGGACTTGTCATGTGTGTCCCTCACGCGTTCGCAGGCGCACAGCAAGAGGAGACTCTGAGTAGTGCCTTTCAATTGGCACTGCACCTAGCGCTTACAAACGCTCCTCCGCCCAATCCAGAGCATTTAAACGAGTCCGCTCTTCGCGATGAGTTCAGCCAGTGGGTTGCCAAAGTTGATCCAAAACTAGAGCGCTATTTGAAAGCTCGACATAAAGACTTTGATGAGTTAGCCACAAGCGAATTGCGTAGCTTATTTCTTCAAACCGTTTGGTATGAGTCCACTCGGGCCAGGTTAGACCCAGCGTTGGTGCTTGGTGTGATCGAAGTCGAGAGCGGTTTTAATAAATTCGCCATCAGCTCTGCTGGAGCAGTGGGATATATGCAGGTGATGCCTTTTTGGATGAGCAAAGCTCTTGAACACAGCGATTTGCAAGTTCAACAAAATCAATCAAGCCAACTAAATTCAAGCACGCAGTTGTTGCGTCTTCAGACCAATATAAGGTTTGGATGCACGATACTTCGCCATTATCTGGATACAGAGAACCTTGCGCTTGGTAGAGCGCTAGGGAGATATAACGGCAATGTGTTAGGCGACAATTATGCCCGGGCAGTTACGAGCGCGAGAATGCGGTGGACGACAGATGGTTTGCCGACTGCGATTACGCCAAGAAACTAAATTGTCAGAACTTTTTGAAGCTCACCCGACTCGAACATTTCGGTCATGATGTCCGAACCCCCTATGAACTCTCCTTTAACGTAGAGTTGGGGAACGGTTGGCCAGTTGCTAAACTCTTTAATGCCTTGGCGGATTTCGGGTTCATCAAGTACGTTGACTGTTTTTAAAGCATGTGTGTCTACTCCACAGGCCTTGATCAGTTGGATCGCGCGTCCTGAGAATCCACACATGGGAAAATTAGCATTACCTTTCATAAAAAGGATGATGTCGTTTGTTTTAACTAAAGTATCGATTTGTTGTTGAACATCGCTCATAAAGGGCTCTCCGCAGTCAAATAAGTATTAGGGCTCTATTATTCCATTTTTAGGGCGCTTTCCCCCGGTGCACCTGCAGATTCCCGCAAGGTCACTACGGCTTTGAACGGATTCGAAGCCAAGTTGTTCAAAAAGGGCGCGCAAAGTCGCCCCTTGGTCATATCCGTGTTCAAAGAGTAACCATCCACCTGGCTTTAGGTGTTGGTGAGTTGTGGATAAGATTTTTTTGAAGGCGTCTAATCCGGCTTCACCGCTCACAAGAGCGCTTTTGGGCTCAAACGCCAGATCAGCGAGATGGGGATCTAGTTCGGCTATGTAGGGAGGATTGGAGACGATGAGGTCAAAGCTGGGGCTACTTTGCTCTTTGCCAAGAGCATCAAACCAAGATCCCTGGCAGAAGTGAATTTTTAATCGATGAGTAGCTGCATTTTCGCGAGCAACCTCCAATGCAATTTCGCTCAGATCAGTAGCCCATACTTGCGCGTTTGTGATCGATTTCCCCAGGCTGATCGCAATACAGCCCGATCCCGTCCCGAGGTCTAAGATTTTTCTGGGCGAAGAGGAGATATCTAAATCTCCCGACATGCAATCAAGAGCCCAATTAACTAGGGTTTCTGTATCAGGCCTTGGAATAAGAGTTGCGGGCGTCACTTTGAAGTCTAGGCCATAAAACTCTTTCGATCCAGTCAGATAAGAGACGGGTTCACCTGCGCTGCATCTTTTAATCAATTGACTGTAATTTGACTCTTGCTCTAGCGTGAGCGCGTCTAAGTCATGGCTTATTAAAAATGCCTTGTTGTGTGTGGGCTGTCCAAGGCAGTGCAGTAAAAGAATTTGCCGATCAATCGCTTCAATACCAAGTGATTTGGCCCAGTCTAAGGCTTGATAAATTTGCATCGTCTGTTGATTAGAATTAGATTTTGTTTAACGCAAACCAACGAATAAAGGAACCGGTCATTCATTTAAGGGTGAATTCCAGTCTATTTATAAAGTCCACCCACTTCCAACTCCTCGAGTTGTTCGGCTTGTCTTGCGTGCTCAAGCGCGCTGATGACTTCCTCCATATCACCTTCCACAATATAGGTTAATTTATAAAGGGTTAGGTTGATGCGGTGATCGGTGAGCCTTCCCTGGGGGAAGTTATAAGTTCTTATGCGCTCACTACGGTCTCCGCTACCAATCAAACCCTTTCGTGTGGCTGCCTCCTTAGCGGCGCGCTCTGAACGCTCCTTTTCTTGAATTCGGGCTGATAGAACTTGTAGCGCTCGCGCTTTGTTTCTATGTTGTGAGCGGTCATCTTGGCATTCTGCAACAATTCCAGTTGGGATGTGAGTGACTCGAACGGCCGAATCTGTTTTGTTAATGTGTTGCCCCCCAGCACCACTTGCTCTGTAAGTATCAATGCGAAGATCTGCGGGATTGATTTGAACTGCTAGCGCTTCGTCGGGTTCTGGCAATACGGCGACGGTGCACATACTTGTGTGAATTCGCCCCTGTGTCTCTGTGGTGGGAACTCTTTGAACTCTATGGCCGCCGGACTCAAATTTAAGTCTGCCGTAAACGTTTGAGCCGTCTACTCTGATGACCACTTCTCGATACCCCCCTAACTCGCTTGGAGACTCACTCATTAGCTCGATCTTCCAGCCCATACGTTCAGCAAAACGGGTATACATACGCAGTAGGTCAGAGGCGAAAAGTGCGGACTCATCTCCTCCCGTGCCCGCTCGTATTTCCAGATAGGCGGGGCGCACGTCATCGGGGTCTTTGGGTAACAGCATTCGCTGAAGTTGGGCTTCGAGTTGCTCAATCTCAGATTGAGCTGAGGCGATCTCCTCTTGGGCCATCTCTTGCATTTCACCGGGGCCTTGCTCCTCGGACGCCAACATAGACTCCGCTTCCTCCTTGTCCCTTATGCGTTGTTTTAAACGCTCAAAAGGCGCTGAAACAGCGCTGACATCTGCGTGCTCTTTGGACAGACGCATGAACTGAGTCATATCCTTCATGATGTCCTCCCTGGACAGAAGGAAGTTTAGTTCTTCAAGGCGTTGCGAGTATCGCTCGAGTTGCGAGCGCATAAAAGGTTTCATAGAGGTGGTCAGCTAACGGGGGCTGCGTAGGAAGAATTGTTCAATCGAGCGTTGAGCCTGCTCTCTGGCTTGGGGGTCTGGGCTTCGCAGTTGGGACATAGCGCCGTGTATCATTTTTTGCGTCAAACTTTTTGAAAGTGCATCCAACACTTTTTCAACGCTCTCACCTTTGGCAATTAGCTTTTGTGCCTTGACCAGCTCCGCCTCTCGCCACTGCTCGGTTTGTGCGTTGAGTTGTTGAATCAGTGGAACATCGTTTCTGCGCTCAAGCCAATGGACAAAATTTTGTACGCCTGAGTCTATGATCACCTCCGCTTGGGCAACTGCCGCTTGGCGGTTGGCTAAACCCGACTGCACAACGCTACTGAGATCGTCAACGGTGTACAAGTAGACATCATTTAGGGACTTAACTTCGGGTTCGATATCCCTTGGAACGGCTAAATCAACCATGAACATGGGCCTGTGTTTGCGAAGTTTTAAAGCGCGCTCGACAGCCCCTAATCCGATAAGCGGAAGGGTACTTGCGGTGCAGCTAATCACAATGTCAAATTCATGTAGGCGATCCGGTAATTCAGCGAGGGCAATGACATGGGCGCCTAGGGATTGAGCCAAGTGCTCCCCCCGCTCCATGGTTCTGTTTGCGATAGTCATGGACTTAGGGTTTTTGGCGGCAAAGTGCGTTGCGCACAGCTCGATCATTTCCCCCGCACCGACAAATAAAATTTTCTGATCGGCGATGTTCTCAAAAAGTTGCGCTGCAAGTCGAACGGCGGCGGCGGCCATGCTGATCGAGTGTGCTCCTATCTCAGTTGAGCTGCGAACTAATTTAGCGACCGAGAATGAGCGCTCAAACATCTGATTGAGGGTTGTACCAATAGCCCCTGCACTGCGGGCTGCTTGAACCGCTTCTTTCATTTGCCCAAGTATTTGAGGCTCACCCAAGACCATTGAGTCAAGCCCGCTTGCGACTCTAAAAGCGTGTCTAGCTGCTTGTGCGTTCTCCAGTGTGTAAGTGTGTTTTTCAAGCGCCTCGATAGGCACCCCGCCTGACTGAGCTAGCCAGTGCATTGTTTGCTCAAGGGATACTTTGTTGGCGGCGCAGTAAATTTCCGTGCGGTTACAGGTTGACAAAATGGCGGCCTCTGTAGGGTCCTTCATTTTGGTCAATAACTCAGATAAAACGGGGCCAAGTTGTTCAACGGCAAAGGCAAAGCGTCCACGCATATCGAGTGGAGCGGTAATGTGATTGAGGCCAAGAGCCCAGACTGCCATCCTGCGATTATAAAATCTACCTACATAAAATGTATACAGATGGACATTATTACTTTAACCTTTTATCTTGGCGATCTGTTTGCACCCGCTATCGCCCTAAGCCTTGCACTCTCTTTCATCAACCTAAGTCCAAGTTCTGTGCCGCCCTTATTAGGTCGGCGTGGGCGGTTTTGGGTCAACTTGGGTGTTGGTTGCTTGGTTCTAGCTGGGGGACTCATCTTCTTTGGGGAGGATGGGAAAATGGCTACATACGCTTTGTTGGTGCTGAGTGTGGGTGCGGCGCAGTGGCTTTTGACTAGAGGTTGGCAAACTCAAAGAGGCTGACAAAGGACCTGGAAATGCTCAGAAGGGCAGACCGCCTAAAACCCGAGCTCATACAGAGATGTGTGGTTTTTAGGTGAATTCAAGCTATTTATAAGTTTCGATATTCTATTTGGCACGGGAAATTTAACCTTACATGCACTGCTAACCCGGTTTTTGGGTGAGTTTCATTTAAAAAGTAACCCATAACTTCAAATCTTTGGGATGTTTTATTGCCTTGATTCCCTAGGGAATTGTGCGGTGCGGTAACATCGAAGAATACCTATGAATGCACCAATTTTTATCCAACAATTAGCCGCCGAAGTTAAGAGCGGATCTCGTGTGCGCGAGATTCCCTACAACTACACGTCGTTTTCTGATCGAGAAATTGTGATCCGCTTGCTCGGCGAGCGTGCTTGGACTATTTTGGAGGCTCTTCAGGGTGAGCGTAAGACGGGTCGGTCAGCCAGGATGCTATACGAAGTGTTGGGTGATATTTGGGTTGTGCAAAGAAATCCCTATCTTGAGGACGATCTCTTAGACAACCCAAAAAGACGAGCACTTCTCATAGAGGCTTTGAATCATCGTTTACATGCTATTGAAATGAGACGAACACCCCAAGAGGATAACGATAGGGATGTTTATGTCGCCGAACTCTTGGCACTCGCTCGCCAAATGGTTAATGATTTTGCGAGTCGATTTGTGCGCATACAAGCGCTTAGACGGGCGACCTTAAAAGCGCTCAGGAAGCACACCCAAGCTGACAATATTAAGTTTGATGCATTGAGCCGCGTTTCTCACGTAACGGATGCAACGGATTGGCGCGTAGAGTACCCGTTTGTCGTGTTGATGCCAGACTCCGAAGCTGAGATGGCGCAACTCGTTAAGGGCTGTATTGAATTAGAGTTAACAATCGTTCCTCGGGGCGGGGGTACGGGTTATACGGGCGGTGCTATCCCACTGAGTTGGAGAAGTGCGGTTATCAATACGGAAAAGCTCGAGGCGATGTCAGACGTTCAGATGCTTCGCTTGCCTGGTCTCGATCGTGACGTACCAACCATATGGTGTGAGGCCGGCGTTGTTACCCAACGCGTAGCCGATTGTGCTGAAAAAAATGGATTTGTATTTGCGGTGGATCCAACCTCAGCCGAGGCCTCTTGTATTGGGGGCAATGTTGCTATGAATGCCGGTGGTAAGAAAGCAGTCCTATGGGGTACGGCATTAGATAATTTGGTATCTTGGAGAATGGTGACTCCAGATGCGCAGTGGCTCGATGTAGTTCGCTTGGATCACAATCTTGGGAAAATCCACGACGCAGAAATGGCAAGCTTTGAGTTGCGTTATTTCCAGGCCGATGGGGTGACGCCTCTACGTACTGAACGCTTGGATATTAAGGGCTCTAGTTTTAGGAGAGAGGGGCTTGGTAAAGATGTGACGGATAAGTTCTTAAGTGGCTTACCTGGAATTCAAAAAGAGGGTTGTGATGGACTCATCACTAGCGCTCGCTTTATTGTTCACCGCATGCCTAGTTTTATGCGAACTGCTTGCTTGGAGTTTTTCGGGCATCCAAGAGATGCTGTGCCTGGTATTGTTGAAATTAGAGATTTCATGTTTGCTCAGAACAGGGAAGGCAAATCCGTGTTGGCTGGACTTGAGCATTTGGATGATCGATATTTAAAGGCTGTTGGCTACACCACAAAGTCCAAGCGCGGGGGGTTGCCCAAAATGGTGCTCTTGGCAGATATTGCAGGTGACGATGCAGATAGCGTCGCTGCTGCGACTTCAGAGGTTGTGCGACTTGCAAATTTACGCAGCGGGGAAGGTTTTGTTGCAGTGAGTGCTGACGCACGTAAAAAATTCTGGCAAGACAGAAAGCGCACTGCAGCAATTAGTAGGCATACCAATGCTTTCAAGATCAACGAGGATGTAGTGATTCCGCTACCCCGGATGGCTGAGTACACAGACGGTATTGACCTCATTAACATTGAGCTCTCGCTCAAAAATAAGATTACGCTTTGCGATGAGTTACTAAGTTTTCTCATAAAGGGCGACCTTCCTCTTGGTAAAAGCGAGGATGCAGGGGAGCTTGCCTCAGCGGAGATATTGGGGGAAAGACTCGAGCAAGCTAAGGTACTTATCGTTACGGTTAAAGATCAGTGGAATGAATGGTTGAGTAACTGCGACGGATTGTTTTCTGAGTTGCAAGATCACACCCTACGCGCAAGTTGGAAAGTGCAATTAAGAGATCCGTTGCAAAATATTTTTAGCGGGGTTGCCTTTGCTCCGATATTTTCAGAATGCCTGGCTATTCACCAACGGGTTCTGAAGTCCCGCGTGTGGGTTGCCTTGCATATGCATGCTGGTGACGGCAATGTGCATACGAACTTGCCTGTTAACAGCGATGATTATGAAATGCTTCAAACAGCGCACAAGGCTGTTGGGCGAATCATGCAGTTGGCCCGTTCGTTAAATGGGGTCATCTCTGGCGAGCACGGTATTGGCATCACTAAACTTGAATATTTAAGCGATGCGGAGTTGGCTCCGTTTGCAAAATATAAAAAACGAGTCGATCCGAATGGACACTTTAATGCAGGAAAGCTCACTCGTCCCACGGTTGATAACAGGCACCCGAGTGCTGCCGGAGCGGATCTGAGGTTAGCGGACCTAACTCAGGCCTATACCCCTAGTTTCGGTTTAATGGGCCATGAGTCTTTAATCATGCAGCAATCCGACATTGGGGCCATATCGGACAGCATCAAAGACTGTTTGCGCTGCGGTAAATGTAAGCCTGTATGTTCTACCCATGTGCCTAGGGCTAATTTACTTTACAGTCCGCGAAACAAAATACTTGCTACGTCGCTTTTGATTGAAGCTTTTCTGTATGAAGAGCAAACCAGGCGCGGCGTCTCCATAAGACATTGGCAAGAGTTTGAAGATGTGGCTGATCATTGCACTGTTTGTCATAAGTGTCTTTCCCCGTGTCCAGTCAAGATTGACTTTGGAGACGTGACGATGAATATGCGCAATTTATTGCGCAAGATGGGTAAAAAGAGTTTTAGACCCGGCAATGCGTTGGCTATGTTTTTCTTAAACGCGACTCAACCGCAGACCATAAAATTGATGCGTGCCTTGATGGTTGGTGTCGGCTTCAAAGTGCAGCGTTGGGCTAACGATGCGCTCAAGATCGTCGCAAGGCGACAAACCAGTAAGCCTGCGTCGACTGTTGGATTGCCAACCATAAAAGAGCAGGTGGTTCACTTTGTTAATAAGAAAATGCCTGCCGGTCTGCCCAAGCGTTCTGCTCGCGCTTTGCTCGATATTGAGGACAGGAATTATGTCCCTATCATTCGCAACCCTCGAATTACACAAGCTGAGAGCGAGGCGGTCTTTTATTTTCCTGGATGCGGTTCTGAGCGGTTGTTCTCCCAAGTAGGCTTGGCAACACAAGCCATGCTTTGGCATGCGGGTGTACAAACCGTATTGCCGCCAGGGTATTTGTGTTGTGGTTACCCCCAACGCGGTTCGGGTCAGCAAGACAAAGCAGAAAAAATTACAACTGACAATCGTGTGTTGTTCCACAGAGTCGCAAACACTTTGAACTACTTGGATATCAAAACTGTTGTTGTTAGTTGCGGAACGTGTTTTGATCAACTTCAAGCTTATGAGTTCGGACAAATATTTCCTGGATGTCGAATTTTGGACATCCATGAATATTTGATGGAAAAGGGTATTGCGCTAACCCAAGCACAGCAAGGGGCCTATCTTTTCCACGATCCGTGCCATTCACCCATGAAGCAACAAGAGCCTATGAAAACGGTTAAAGCGCTTTTGGGAGGAGACGTTCTTAAATCAGAGCGTTGTTGCGGGGAGTCGGGAACTTTTGGTGTTACACGTCCCGACATTGCAACGCAGGTACGGTTTAGAAAAGAGGAAGAGCTTCGGGAGGACGAAATTAAGCTGAGGTCTTCGATGGCTAAAGGGGAGGGATTAAAGGGGCCCCAAGAGAATCTAAAAATTCTCACCAGTTGTCCCAGTTGTTTGCAAGGACTCAGCCGATACACTGACGATTTGCAAAACGGTTTACTCGAAGCGGATTACATCGTGGTTGAGATGGCTAAAAAAATACTCGGCGATAACTGGCTCTATGAGTATGTTCAAAATGCAAATTCGGGCGGTATTGAGCGCGTGCTTCTTTAAATTTCCGAGTACCCATTCATGTCCGCTTTAACCCCTCAAACCCCTATCCCGATGGATATTACTGTGCACGAATCGTCTCGGACCCTTCAGATTGATTATGAGGGCGGAGTCTCTTACAAGATCTCTTTTGAGCTGATGCGGGTATGCAGCCCCTCTGCCGAGGTGCAGGGGCACGGCCCTGGTCAAGAGGTGTTGCAAACGGGTAAAAGAGATGTGCAGATTGTGAAACTAGAGCCTGTCGGTAATTATGCGGTTCAACCTACCTTTAGCGACGGCCATTCAAGTGGTATTTTTTCTTGGGAATACTTGCATTTTTTGTGCACTCAAAAAGATGCGCTATGGGCTCAGTACGAGGAGAAACTCACAAAAGCAAAAGTTACCAGAGACACGCTTATGATTGCTCGATCCGGTGGTGCGTGCGCTACGCATTAACCTAACTCATATATGCTTTAAAAAAGACTATGGCAGATACTCATTTTGGATTTAAAACGGTTGATGAGGAGGATAAGTCACGTTTTGTAAGAGGAGTTTTTGATTCCGTAGCGCGTCGATACGACATCATGAATGATCTGATGTCACTTGGTCTTCATAGAGTATGGAAGACTTATACCTTAATGGTTGCCAACCCGCAGTTGGGAGATAGGGTCTTAGATATCGCTGGTGGCACAGGTGATATGTCCGAGGCTTTTGCTAAAAAAGTTGGGCCCAAGGGTATCGTTGTCCACACAGATATCAATCAGTCAATGTTAAAAGTAGGCCGAGATCGATTGGTAGATTCTGGCTATTTGTTGTCAACAGTTGCGTGCGACGCGGAGCAACTCCCCTTTGCGGACGAATACTTTGATCATGTCTGTGTTGCCTTTGGGCTCAGAAATATGACGCATAAAGATTTGGCCCTAAAAGAGATGGCGCGCGTATTAAAGCCTGGAGGGCAACTCTTGGTGCTTGAATTCTCTAAGGTTGCAAAACCTTTGAGTAAGGCATACGACTGGTACTCATTTAAAGTCTTACCTCGATTAGGTCAGTGGGTTGCTGGGGATGCCAACAGCTATCAGTACTTGGCAGAGTCCATCAGAATGCATCCCGATCAAGAGGCTTTGAAAACCCTTATGAAAGAGTGTGGTTTTGGTCACGTTGACTATCACAACCTTAGTGCTGGCGTGGTTGCGTTGCATGCTGGTATTAAGTGTTGAAATACTTTGCACTTGCGCGTTGGTTTTTATTCAAAATGTTATTTATTAGGGTTATTTATTTTTGTGTAAATTTTGAACTAAGCCAGGAGTGAAGCTTTTGTACATTAATCATAAAAGTGTGATTATTCAGGTTTGTATATTGACTGGGCTCGTCATGGCCGGTGTTGCAGATGCTGAAGCTGCTAATAGGTTTGGGATGGGCAGGAGCATTGGGCGTGCGCCTGTCTCTAATGCGCCTCATACAAACAATCCAACTAATTCAAACAACCCACCGCCTGTTACCAACGTATCAGGGGGCTCTGGTGCCGTTGTGCCGAGCGCTCCTGTGGTTCAAAAAGCCCCGGCGCAAAATACGGCCCCTGCTCCAGCCCCCCCTGCTGCTGCACCTGTTCAAATGCAACAAACCCCTAACCAACGCAGCTTCATGGGCACTATGATGGGCGGAGTTGCTGCTGGCTTGGGTATCTCTTGGTTGATGCACTCCATGGGCTTAGGGTCACAGGGCTGGGGCGGCTCAGGACTCGATGAGATCTTAGGAGCGGTACTGATCACCCTCTTGGGAGTGGTGCTTGTGCTCGTTGTGCGGGCTAAATTCATGAGCCATAGAAGAAGGGATAACAGATTCTTCTCTAATTCAGCATCTCGTGCAGAGACTACGGGTACACCAACTAATCCATTTGAATTCTCAAATTACAAGGCCAAGAACGTCGGAAATGACTCCTCTGCAAGGCCCTGGGAGGGAGACGGGGCGAGCTCAGTCACGGGTGGTTACACACCTGATGCGATGCCTCATTACACGGGCGTGCCAACAGGCTTTGATGTCAAAGCATTTGTGAATACGGCTAAGCAAGTCTTTATGACTTTGCAAGAGGCCTGGGATCGCTCCGATATGCGCACACTGCACTCCATGTTGACTGATCAAATGTTGGAGGAAATTAAATCACAACTTGTTGAAAGAGAGCGGCATGCAAGTGGCGTATCCAGTCAAACAGACGTTGTAACTTTGCAGGCCGAGTTGCTCGGCGTAAGTGAATCACAGACTGAATTTACGGCGAGCGTTGAATTCTCGGGGCTCATCCGTGAGGACCCGACACAGGGCCCTAGTCCTTTTAGAGAGGTGTGGAGCCTTTGCAGACCTAAGGACGGTGCGACGGGTTGGTTGGTCTCTGGTGTACAGGCTTTAGAGTGATTCCCGTGTTTTTTTCGTGACTTTTAATAAACCGATTACAAATGGAGTATCCCTTTGAATCCAATGGATAGCATTAAAGAAATGGCGTTTCGAGTGGAGCGCTTGGCCCTTGGTTTAAAACCACCAGATTGGCTTGTGGATGAGGGGCAGCAAAAGGTTGTTCTATTTTTGAACCACGTGCTCAAGCAAGAAGAAGTTGCCATTGAGCGCTTGAAAAGACAGAAAGGTAAAACGGTTGAGCTCCGGTGGAACGGAGTTGAGTTTCGTGTTGCATTCACCCCGGCTGGATTGGTTGAGCGCTTGAGTTCACAAGTTAAGCCCGCAGATTTGGTTTTGTTTATTAACGAAAACTCTCCCCTTATTATTTTGCAGCATCTGATGCAAGGCGATAAGCCGCCAATACGCATCGAGGGCGATGTTCAACTCGCCGCTGAAGTGAATTGGTTAATAGATCACGTCAGATGGGATTTGGAGTCTGATTTGGCAAGAATATTCGGGGACGAGGCGGCCCGTTTGTCTGTCCAAATCGCTGGACAATGTGCGTTTGCGCTGCGTGAATTTGCAAACACTGTGCAACAGGGTTTACAAGTCATGAAGACGGGAAATAAATATACGAATGGCTAATCAATGAGCAGATTTTATCGAACCGTTTTTATTGTGTGGATCGTTTTACGGTTCGGATTGGATGAGCTCGTTTTATCTAGTTTTAAAAAACCGGGACTCAAACTTTTAATTCGAGTACTCACACTTGGGCGAAATTTGAGCTCCCCCCGAGCAGTCAGGTTGCGACAAGCGTTAGAGCATCTTGGTCCGATTTTTGTCAAATTCGGCCAAGTCCTATCGACGCGTCGGGACTTGCTACCGGAGGATATTTCTGATGAGTTGGCAAAACTGCAAGACAGGGTTCCACCTTTTGCGTCTGACATTGCAGTGGCCACGATCGAGAAAGCCTTTGGTCGCAAAGTAGACGATATCTTTATTGAATTCCAGCGAACCCCAGTTGCAAGTGCCTCTATAGCGCAGGTCCATTTTGCAACACTTGCGACCAAGGGAGGAGGGCAACGTGAGGTGGCTGTAAAGGTAATTCGCCCGGGTATGCTCAGTGTGATTGAGAAAGACTTGGACCTGATGCGCATGATGGCCGGGTGGATAGAGCGATTGTTTGAGGATGGTAAGCGACTGAAGCCGCGCGAGGTCGTGAAAGAGTTTGACAATCACCTCCACGATGAGCTTGATTTGGTCCGGGAGGCCTCGAATGCGGCTCAACTCAGACGCAACATGGAGGGGTTGAACTTGGTTTTGATTCCTGAGATGATTTGGGATTATTGCCATACCGATGTCATTGTGATGCAGAGAATGACGGGCGTTCCTATCAACCAAGTAGAACGATTGATACAAGCAGGTGTTGATATTAGCCAACTGGCTAAGGACGGCGTGACATTGTTTTTCACGCAGGTTTTTAGAGACGGTTTTTTCCATGCAGATATGCATCCCGGAAACATCCAAGTCAGTTTAGAGCGTGAGACATTTGGGCGTTATATTTCGCTTGATTTTGGTATTGTGGGCACGCTGACTGAGTTTGACAAGGAGTATCTGGCTCAAAACTTCACTGCATTTTTTAGACGTGATTACAAACGCGTGGCGCAACTCCATATAGAGTCCGGTTGGGTGCCAGCGCAGACCAAGGTCAATGAGCTTGAGACGGCGATTAGAGCGGTTTGTGAGCCCTATTTTGATCGCCCCTTAAAAGAAATTTCGCTAGGGCTTGTTTTAATGCGTTTGTTTCAAACGTCCCGGCGCTTTAATGTGGAAATTCAACCCCAGTTGGTGCTTTTGCAAAAAACCTTACTCAACATAGAGGGTCTTGGTCGTCAACTAGATCCTGAGCTGGATTTATGGAGCACCGCCAAACCGTTTCTTGAAAAATGGATGTCACAACAGGTTGGCCCTCGAAAATTTTGGGACCAAATAAAGGATGAGGCTCCTTTATATGCAAAGATGATCCCAGCCTTGCCCAGGTTGTTTTATGATTATTTCAAAAATTCTCCTCAGGATTTGCGTATTGAATTAAATAAGTTAATTGAGGAGCAACGAAAAACCAATGCGCTTATGCAGCGCTTTATGTGGACAGTTATTGGTTTTGTTGCTGGTATTTTATTGGTGCAATACTTTGTTCAAGCACAGTTAAATTAATGGGTTTAATGAGAGATTGGAAACTCCCACCTCTTGGGATTTGATTTATGAAGGGTATGTAAGATGTTATTAACATTGGTCATCATTTATTTATTGATTACGATTGCAATTGGTCTAATTGCAGCCAAGAAGGTTAAAAACTCTGCTGATTTTGCAATTGCCGGTCGAAACCTCCCGATAGCGATGATTGTGACGACTACGTTTGCTACATGGTTCGGTTCTGAGACTGTGTTGGGAATACCGGCGCGATTTGTGAATAATGGATTGAACGGCGTCGTGGAGGACCCTTTTGGGGCCGGAATTTGTTTGATATTGGTAGGTGTATTTTTTGCGTCCAGGCTCTACAAAATGACACTACTCACCATCAGTGATTATTTCAGAGAGCGTTACGGCAAGGAGGTTGAGATACTGTGCTCAATCATTATTATGCTCAGTTATCTGGGATGGGTGTCAGCGCAAGTTACTGCTTTGGGTCTCGTATTTAATGTGCTTTCAGCGGGGGCCATTAGCATCTCGTTGGGGATGATTATTGGAGTCATCTCCATTTTGGCCTACACTTTGTTTGGGGGCATGTGGTCGGTTGCAATTACTGACTTTATTCAGATGATTATTTTGGTGGGTGGGCTGGCTATTTTGGCAGTTTTTGCGGGGGAACAAGCCGGGGGTGCAGGGGTTGTTATTCAATTGGCCGTGGATAAGGATATGTTTCATTTCTTACCCGATTCAGACTTTAAATCGTGGACGTTTTTTATAGCGTCTGCGCTTACGATGATGCTAGGCTCAATTCCCCAACAGGATGTATTCCAACGCGTGATGTCTGCCAACAATGAGTACTCCGCAACGCGTGGTCCAGTCATTGGAGGACTCTTTTATATTGCCTTTGCGTTTGTTCCTATGTTCTTGGTCGTGAGTGCATTAATTATCATGCCTGAGCAGGCCAACACCCTTATTTCTCAAGATCCACAAAAGGTCTTGCCAACGCTTGTGATGGACAAAATGCCGTTCGTCATGCAGGTATTATTTTTTGGCGCTTTGCTGTCTGCGATTAAGTCCTGTGCTTCAGCCACGCTTTTGGCGCCGAGTGTTACGTTTACAGAGAATATATGGAGAAATATTGTTCCCCGTCATAGCGATCAAAATGAGTTGAAAGCCATGAGAGTCACTGTTTTGGTGTTTAGCATACTTGTCCTTAGTTACTCTATAGCCATGCAGGGCACGCCCATCTATGAACTTGTGTCTGGGGCGTACCAAATACCCCTTGTGGGTGCATTCATACCGCTTGTTTTTGGGTTGTACTGGAAGCGCGCCACAACTCAGGGTGCGCTCTTTGCGATAGTCTTGGGGGTTACTTCGTGGTTACTTTTTGTTTTGACTCCGGCGGGAGAGTACTTTCCTGCGCAACTCCTGGGCCTGTTGGCCTCACTTTGTGGAATGGTGGCTGGATCCTTAGGGCCTCAGGCCATACGCAACTCTCATGCTAGCCACCACCGGATAATGGTTAGCAACTAGCTGCGGACATTGATGGGCTAAAACGAGTGAAAACTACAGGGCTTTCAGACTATAGGGCGACAAGCGGCATTTGAATTTCATTTGTTTGCAAAAGTCTATATTTCTACATGGGCACTCTATAATAGAGAGCTTTAGCTAAATTTGGATATTTAGCGAGCCCTAAGCGAGGCGTTCACCGAGCAGCGTGTTTTATACAAGTGTTTGGGATTTTTGCCTCTTGGTCAGATCTCTTTTTTTAACCGAATATCATGCCCATTTACGCTTATAAATGTGGGTCCTGTGGCCATGCCAAGGACGTACTGCAGAAAATATCAGATACTCCGCAAACTAAGTGCCCTGCCTGCGGCGAGGAGAGTTGGAGTAAGCAACTTAGTGCGCCTGGTTTTCAGCTCAAAGGTACAGGTTGGTACGCGACAGATTTCAAAAATGGAGGCACTGCGGCACCAGCGGTAGTGCCGGACGCTGATAAAACCAAGTCAACCGTCGAGAGCGCCGGCGCTGAAAGCAAGGCATCTGGTAACACGGGCACAACTTCTGCCGATCCTGGGGCAAGCGCTACTTCAACAAGTGCTGGAGCCTCTGCGCCATCAACGGCCCCAACTGCATCCACTGCAACACCTTCCGCTTCATCCTCTGGCGGATCTGGCGGGGCCGGTTGCGGCACGTCCTGCGCCTGCCATTAAGGTCTTTTGCAGACAGGCTTTTTAGAAATAATCAACTACATACTGAATATGTCCTTTAAAAAATATTTGCTTGCCGGACTGCTTGTATGGATCCCCGTCACCGTAACTGTATGGTTACTAAGTTGGATGGTCGGTTCCTTAGATGCAGTGTTCAGGGCTGTCCTAGACGGTTTGTCAAAAGTATCCCCTGCCAGTGCAAGCGCATTGATGGATGACCTTGGTCAAATACACGGACTTGGTGTGATTTTGGTGGTTGTAACCCTTTTAGCAACTGGGGCCTTCGCCTCTAACGTATTCGGGAAATGGTGGCTGGGTCAGCTCGGAAAGATTTTTGCCGGAATCCCTATCTTTAAATCAATTTATACAAGTGTTAAGCGAGTATCAGACACGTTGTTCTCTGGTAATGGCAACGCATTCCGTCAGACCCTTTTGGTCCAGTATCCAAGAGAAGGTGTATGGACTTTAGCGTTTCAAACCGGCGAGCCGTCAGGGGAGATCGGGGATAAGTTAGGTCAGGGATTCGTGAGCGTGTATGTGCCCACGACACCGAACCCAACCAGTGGATTTTTCTTGCTGATGCCCAAGTCCGAGGTGATTGAATTAGATGTGGGTGTTGATGAGGCGTTAACCTACATCATTTCAATGGGCGCTGTCGCGCCCGCTCCTCATGGACTCGTTGTTTCTGAGCCTGAAGCTATTACCCACAACCCTTCTAAGTGATTTTTTAGATTTTATAAATAAAGAGATTATCAAATGGCAATGCGAACACACTACTGCGGCTCGGTGACACAGGAGATTATTGGCAAAGAGGTCACCTTGTGTGGATGGGTCAATAGACGCAGGGATCACGGAGGCGTCATATTCGTGGACCTTCGCGACCGCGAGGGCTACGTTCAAGTAGTTTGTGATCCCGACAGAGCAGATACCTTTGCAGTGGCGGAAGGACTTAGGAATGAATTTTGTATCAAAGTAGTTGGACTTGTTAGAGCAAGACCAGAGGGCACTGTTAACGATCAAATCCCGAGTGGTCGTATTGAAGTGTTAGCGCACTCTGTTGCCGTGTTGAACCCCTCGGTTACACCTCCATTCCAATTAGATGATGACAACCTATCCGAGACCACTCGGTTAACGCATAGGGTTTTAGATTTACGCAGGCCTTACATGCAGCGCAACCTTATGTTGCGCTATAAGGTCGCAATGCAGGTTAGGCAGTTTTTGGATAGCAACGGTTTTGTGGATATTGAGACTCCGATGTTAACTAAGAGTACACCCGAAGGGGCTCGAGATTATTTGGTGCCGAGTCGGGTGCACGACGGTCAATTCTTTGCACTCCCGCAGTCTCCACAACTCTTCAAGCAGTTGTTGATGGTTGCTGGCTTTGATCGGTATTATCAAATTACAAAGTGTTTTAGGGATGAGGACCTAAGAGCTGATAGGCAGCCAGAATTTACGCAAATAGATATTGAAACTTCCTTTATGAGCGAGGAAGAAATTCGCGATATGTTTCAAGGGATGATTGTCTCGGTATTCAAAAACGCACTGAATGTTGAGCTTGGTGAATTTCCCGTGATGACTTACGCTGACGGTATGCGTCTTTACGGTTCAGATAAGCCTGACCTAAGGGTAAAGATGGAGTTCACTGAGCTCACGGATGTAATGACTGATGTGGACTTTAAAGTGTTCTCAACCCCTGCAAACACGAAGGGTGGACGTGTTGTGGGACTTTGCGTTCGCGGCGGTGCAGAGTTAAGTCGTAGTGAGATTGATGGGTACACAGACTTCGTGAAAATTTATGGCGCCAAGGGACTGGCTTGGATCAAAGTCGTTGAGCTTGCCAAGGGCAAGGAAGGTTTACAGTCTCCGATCGTAAAAAATATACACGACGCAGCAATCAAGACAATCTTGGAGCGAACAGGAGCGCAGGACGGGGACCTAATTTTCTTTGGTGCTGATAAAGCCAAAATCGTTAATGACTCAATTGGTGCACTTCGAATCAAAATTGGTCATAGTGAACTTGCCAAGAAAAATGGCTTGTTTGAAAATCGCTGGGCGCCGCTTTGGGTGGTCGATTTCCCAATGTTTGAGTTCGATGAGGAGGGGCAACGCTTTACGGCTGTTCATCACCCCTTCACAGCGCCAAAGGACGGCCATGAGGACTGGATGGTGACTGACCCTGAGAAATGTCTAGCCAAGGGTTACGATATGGTTCTCAATGGTTGGGAGATTGGGGGGGGATCTGTGCGTATACACAGAGCCGACGTTCAGCAAAAGGTTTTTGACGCGCTCAAAATTACACCGGAAGAGGCCCAACTTAAATTTGGCTTCTTGTTAGATGCACTCCAATACGGGGCTCCGCCTCACGGTGGACTCGCATTTGGGTTGGATAGAATTGTGACCTTGATGACGGGTGCAGAGTCAATTCGGGACGTTATTGCGTTCCCTAAAACTCAACGGGCTCAGTGTTTACTCACTCAGGCTCCTAGTCCCGTAGATGAGAAACAACTTCGAGAGTTGCACATCAGACTTCGGACCCCACCGGCTGCTGCGACCCCTTAATCGCTTGCTCCGTGGTTGATTCTTTAGCTAATTGGAAATTGATCTTTAGTGTCTAAACCACATCTGTTGCTACTTCCTGGGCTTATGTGCAATGAGGAAGTCTGGATACCCGTTATGGGTGTTTTGAGTCAAACACATCAGTGCACTGTAGTTGACCACGGGCGCGCGGATTCCTTAAGCGCAATGGCAAGAAATGTATTGCGGCAAGCCCCTGACAGGTTTGCTCTTGCTGGCCACTCGATGGGTGGGCGAGTAGCCCTAGAGGTTTACCGTCAAGCGCCTGATAGAGTTTCTCGTATCGCTTTAATGAACACAGGGTATAAAGCCCGTAGTGCAGGCGAGGCGGGTCAAAAAGAAACACAAACGCGTTATGAGTTACTCAAAATTGCTATGGAGCAAGGGGTTCAAGCCATGGCTGCTAAATGGGTTTTGGGAATGATTGCGCCGTCGCGTTTGTCGGATACGGCATTTGTGGAAACTATTGTGAATATGTGCGCAAAGAAGAGTGTTGATATTTTCAAGCACCAAATAGCAGCCCTCTTGAATCGTCCTGATGCAAGCGATGTTCTTAGACAATTAACCGTACCAACTTTAATTCTGTGTACTGAATATGATCTTTGGTCGCCAGTTTCTCAGCACCAAGAGATGTCTGATTTGATGTCCCAAAAGCCGATATGGGCTGAAATCAAAGGAATTGGGCATATGTGCACAATGGAGAATCCAGATGCAGTTGGTTCTGCCATGGCGAAGTGGTGCAGGGCTTAGCCGGGCACTTCGCTGATCAAGGGGAATTGCTGTTCATAAATGGATACTGTTAGTATTAGGCATGACATTTCGACATCCCAACACAACGTTTCCATCAGAAAACCAATTGCGATTAGTAACCTATAACATTCACAAAGGTGTCCAGGGTGTTGGCCCATTAAGTCGTTTAGAAATTCATAATTTAAGAAATGCTATTGAACAATTTAGCGCGGACATTGTGTGTTTGCAAGAAGTTCGGCACTTTAATACTCAGCAAGCCAAGAGATTTAAGCATTGGCCACAGTCATCTCAGTCTGAATTTTTGGCTCCCTCGGGATATTACGTTGCTTATAAAACCAATGCCGTGACCCAACACGGTGAGCACGGAAATGCGGTTCTGAGTAAGTGGCCTATTCTTAAAAATCAGCATGAGGATATGTCAGATCACCGATTAGAGCAGCGGGGGTTATTGCATGTTGTTATCGATTTTAAGAATACACCGATTCATGTGGTTGTCCTTCATTTAGGACTTTTTGCCAATAGTCGCAAAAGACAAATTGAGCAACTAAGGCGTTACATCGAACGTGAGATCGAATCCAGCGAACCGCTCATTGTCGCTGGAGACTTTAACGACTGGAGTAATGCACTTGCTCCGTTGATTTTAGACATGGGTTTGTCACTAAGCTCTCAGGCGTTTAATAGGAAATCGAATACAAAATATGGGTCAGTGATTGAAAGTAAAAAACCTTTACAAAAAATTCCAACCTTCCCATCCCGACTTCCCCTGCTACAACTCGATTACGTTTATTCAAGGGGGTTGAAAGCGTTAACGAGTTTCACGCCCCCGGGTAAGCAATGGGCGCGACTCTCGGATCATTTGCCGTTGATGGTTGAATATGATGAAGTTATTTTTAGCTAGGTCTGGGTTATAACTTGCAAAATAACGCACACCAACTAACGCTATTGCAAGGATCTAGTGAATTCTTTCCTGCTCTCATTACGGCTTTAGACGGGGCTAATGAGGAGGTAAGGTTAGAGACTTATATTTTTGACTTTCATGCGGACTCTTTACTTGTAGCGCACGCCCTAGAGCGCGCGGCATTGCGCGGTGTAAGAGTGTGTTTAATTATGGACGGTGTGGGTACGCCAAATATCCCTCCTGATTGGCAAGAGCGCTGGAGAAGATCGGGCGTTGCTTACAAAATTTTTGATCCGGTTGGACCAAGAGCGCTGTGGTATCCGAACCGGTGGAGACGTTTGCACCGAAAACTTTGCGTAGTGGATAGAGCAATTGGATTTTGTGGAGGCATCAATATCCTCGATGATCATTTTGATCCGCACCGTCAATCTGCGATGCAGCATGCGAGACTCGATTTCGCTGTGCAAGTGGTGGGGCCTTGTGTGTTGGCCATTTGGGAGGAGATGCAGCGAATGTGGAATCGGATGGAGTGGATTGAGGGGTTGCGAAAATCTAAG
Organism: uncultured Burkholderiales bacterium; assembly: GCA_903830725.1. Classification (GTDB taxonomy): domain Bacteria; phylum Pseudomonadota; class Gammaproteobacteria; order Burkholderiales; family Burkholderiaceae_C; genus Limnohabitans. Next base: position 70,511 of record CAIKVH010000065.1, read on the forward strand.
CTCATCACTGTTATTCGAGAACTCAAGGGGGAGCATATTGCGCCGCTCCTAGGTTTGCACAACGCGAGAAAGGCAAAGCACGCCGCGTATCCCAATCACGCACATTGCCATCTACTGCTTCGCGATAATTTACTCAACAGACAAAGCATAGCAAGTGCATATATCAATGCAATCGATCAAGCTAGAAATGAGGTGATTATTGCAAGTGCTTTTTTCTTGCCCCAGTCAAGCCTGCAAAAGGCTTTGATTCAAGCAGGAAAGCGGGGTGTGCAGGTGACACTGGTGCTGCAGGGGCATTATGAGTTCGCACTTCCCTACCGCGCTGCTAGGAGGCTTTACGGTGAGTTACTAGATGCGGGGGTCAACATTGTTGAGTATCAATTAACCTATTTGCATGCCAAAGTGGCTTTTGTGGATACACACTGGTGTACGGTCGGCTCCTCAAATCTAGACCCCTTGAGCCTTTTGTTGGCTAGAGAGGCGAATCTCGTTGTTAAAGATCCAGTGATGACCAAGGACTTAAAATCTCGACTTAAAATAGCAATTGATGCTGGGGGAGCAAGAGTGGACCCGGAGCTTTTTAAAAATAGACCGTATTGGGAACGCTTGGGCGATCAGGTATCTTTTTGGTTGATGAAGTTGGCTATATTTGTTACTGGTAAGCACTATTAAGTTTAAGAAAAAGCTGATTAAAAGACCTATTAAACCCATCTCAACTTGTACAAATGTCCATAAACCTATAAATTGCAGTAGAAATTAACTACTGTTAAGATCTATTGTTCGGCCCTATTTTGATTGATATATATATGAGTGATTTAGACTCTAGCGACGGAACACCAGTCTCTGTCAAAATTCGTGAAAAGTTGAATGCAGCCAAAAAGCGCTTCCACGCCAACGATAATATTGCTGATTTTTTAGATCCCGGTGATTTAGATAAGTTGATCGACGAGGTCGAGGGCAAGTTTCAAACGGTTTTGGACAGCTTAGTGATTGACACGTCCTTAGATCACAATACTGATAAAACAGCTCGCCGAGTAGCCAAGATGTTTTTAACGGAAGTCTTCAAGGGACGATATTTCCCTGCCCCCGTTATCACGGAGTTCCCCAACGCTGAAAAATTGAATGAGCTACTCATCGTGGGTCCTATTACGGTTCGTAGTGCATGCAGCCATCACTTTTGCCCTGTCATTGGGAAAATCTGGATCGGCGTTATGCCCAATCAAGCTACAAATGTAATCGGACTTTCTAAATACGCTCGACTAGCCGAGTGGGTGATGGGTCGTCCGCAAATTCAAGAAGAAGCGGTGATGCAGCTTGCCGATCTCATTGAGAACAAAACAAAACCCGACGGATTAGCCATTGTGATGGAGGCAACACATTTTTGTATGTCCTGGCGTGGTGTAAAAGACATGGATAGCAAAATGATTAACTCGGTGATGCGTGGAGCTTTCTTAAAAGACCCAACTTTGCGCCGTGAATTCCTATCCTTAATTCCAGGACGCAACTAGAGAGTTTGTATCAAGGAGTTGTCTTAAGTTGTTAGAAAAGCCAACTCTTATAGGGTGTGATTTTACGAGTCGCCCGACCCGCCAAAAACCAATCACCGTTGCCGTAGTCCGCTGGCTACCTCTAGACTTGCCTACGGGGCGGTCCCGTTCAGTCCTTAAAACGAATGAGACACTTCAATTAAATGAAATCCATCGCTTTGATAATTTTATAGACTTTGAACGGTTTTTAAGTACGGACTGTGCCGAGTTAAAAGGGCCGTGGGTTGGGGGTTTCGATTTGCCGTTTGGACTACCCAGAGAGCTTGTCCAAACGCTGTGCTGGCCACTTGAGTGGGGGGCTTGTGTTCAACACTACTGCACACTAGAGCGTTCTCAAATTCGAGAAATATTCAAAGATTTTTGTGCCAATCGTCCCTCAGGCTCTAAGTTTGCTCACCGAGAGACGGATTACGTGGCTAACTCAAGCCCTTCAATGAAATGGGTCAACCCTCCCGTGGCTTATATGTTGCACGCGGGGATTCCTGTTTTGATAAAAGCCAACCTAACACTCCCAGGTATTCGTCGTGGCAACTTAAAACGGATTGGCCTTGAGACCTATCCTGGAATTTTAGCTAGGGAGATCGTTGGACATCAAAGTTATAAAAGTGATGACAAGCAAAAACAAAACTCGGAGCGACTCTTGGCGAGAGAGAAGATTCTAAAAACGCTAGCCAAGGGTGACTATTCCTTGGGCTTTAAGATTAAGACGAGTAAAGCCCAAGCAAATCAGTTGCTTGAAGATGCTAGTGGGGACTCCTTGGATGCTTTGATGTGTGCAGTCCAAGCGGCTTGGGGTGCCAAGCAATTTGAGCAGGGTAATGCGCTTTATGGTTTGCCAAGTGCAATGGATCCATTGGAGGGTTGGATCTTGACGTGTTGAGCAAATGAGAGTGTTCTTGGTTAGCGATTGGCGCAGACTGGGCATTGCATATTTCGTTTGAAACCAATTTCAGTCCACTTAAACCTAGTGGCATTGAACATGAGGAGTCGACCAACCAAGGGATCGCCCATTTGCATCAGCATTTTTAGCCCTTCATTGGCCTGTGCCGATCCGATAATGCCAACTAATGGGGCAAAGACACCCATTGTTGAGCAACTCGTCTCCTCTGGCTCCTCATCGGGGGGGAATAGACAGGCATAGCAAGGAGAATTGTGTAGCCCAGTATGAAACGTACTAAGTTGCCCATCCATTTTGAGGGCTGATCCGCTGATCAGTGGCGTTTGCGTTAACGCGCAAGCTGCGTTCACAGCCTGTCTAGTTTTAAAGTTATCGCTGCAATCAAGCACAACACTTATAGTGTTACTGGCTTGCAGAAGTTGCGTTAGAAGGGATTGCGTTGCACGCTTCTCAATAGCGTGAACCTGCACAAGTGGATTGATATCCAAGATAGCAGACGCAAGTGAGCTAACCTTGGAGTGATTGATGCGAGCGGTTGTGTGAGCGATTTGACGCTGCAAATTGGTGAGGTCTACTTTGTCGTCATCAACAAGTGTAAGACACCCGACCCCAGCAGAGGCCATATAAAGTGCCGCAGCGCATCCTAGACCGCCTGCGCCAATGACGAGAGCGTGACTGGCAATAAGCCGTTCTTGCCCCTCTATACCGAGTTCATTGAGTAAGATGTGACGCGAGTAGCGCAACAACTCATCGTCATTCAACTTGGATTTACTCCTTCTTCTCTGCTGGACGTTCTGTCTGTGTTTTACTAACTACAACATTAAGTCCCTTCAGACGGTTCATGGCTTGTTGGAGTTGAAAGTCTTGCGCAGACCCGTACTCAGGTGGACGTCGCTCAGCCACTGGTTTCCTAGATTCTTCTTCTAATTTTTGGATAGCCAATTCACGCGCTTTGTCGCGCCCTGGATCTTTAATTTCATTGCCTTGACCACTGTTCAGATGTTTGTCTAGGTCTGCTTCGCGAGTACGCAAGATTGCAAATGGACTACCTTCAAGTGTTTCATCAACGAGAACGTCTGGGACAATTCCTTTGGCTTGTATTGAGCGACCACTTGGGGTGTAATAACGAGCCGTTGTGATTTTGAGAGCTGTGTCAGGACCGAGAGGGCGGACAGTTTGCACGGATCCTTTGCCAAAAGTTTGGCTGCCCATGATAGTTGCGCGTTTATGGTCTTGCAGTGCACCAGCAACGATCTCACTCGCCGAGGCGGAGCCCTCGTTGACCAATACGATCATCTTTAGTTTTTTAAACGATCCGTGGGTAGCCTCAGTAAGCTGAGAGATGGGGTCATCGCTTGAGCGACGTTGATAAAACTCAGGTGATGCTTTAAATGTGTATTTGCTGTCTGCAATTTGACCGTTGGTAGAAACCACTGTGACGTTATCCGGCAAGAACGCAGAAGAGATCGCAACGGCGGAGTCTAGTAGACCACCCGGATCGTTACGTAAATCAAGTACAACGCCTTTTAAGTTGGGATCTTGCTTGTAAATGGCAATTAGTTTTTGAGAGAAGTCATCCACTGTTCTTTCTTGAAATTGGCTAAGTCGCACCCAAACATATCCAGGCTCAATCACCTTTGCCTTTACGCTAACTGTCTTGATTTCTTCGCGAGTAATGGTGACTGGAAAGGAACGACTTTCATCTTTTCTAAAGATGGTCAAAACAACTTTCGTGTTAGGTTCTCCGCGCATACGGGAGACGGCTTCATTCAAGGTTAAGCCCTTAACCGCTGTGTCATCAATTTTGGTGATGAGATCGTTTGTCTTCATACCACCACGATCTGCGGGAGACCCCTCGATGGGAGATACAACTTTGACTAAGCCCTCTTCCATGGTAATTTCAATGCCTACCCCGACAAACTTACCCGTTGTTCCTTCGCGAAACTCTTTGTAACTCTTTTTGTCGAAATACTGAGAATGAGGGTCTAGACTGGAGACCATGCCTGAGATTGCATCCGTGATTAATTTTTTTTCATCTACGGGTTCTACATAATCGGACTTAATCATGCTGAACACGGCGGCAAGCTGTTGGAGTTCCTCAAGCGGGAGGGGCGTCATGTTGGCGCGTGCAACGGTTTGCAAAGAAATCGTTGTTAGAGCTCCCGCGAGAACTCCAATGGTTAACCAACCGGCTATCTTAATTTTTTGACCCATGGTGCCTCAGTAAAAATGCGAGGAAATGTAAATAAATGCAATAGAAGCAGATTTTACTCCACCCCTTGTTTTCTTCATAGCTATTTAGCCCTAAAGGCCTATAGATTTAGCTATTTCGGACCCGCGCCTTACCTCAAGCTTCTAGGTAGTAGTGTTTTGTGGGCTTTAGATTGGAGTCTAATTCGTAGACAAGAGGGGTCCCATTTGGGATGTTGAGTCCAACAATATCTTGTTCTGAAACGTTATCCAGGTACTTAATTAGGGCGCGGATCGAGTTGCCATGGGCAACAATGACTGGCCTTTTGCCAGCCTTTAACGCAGGGGCAATGGAATCGTTCCATAGGGGGAGCACCCTTGAAACCGTGTCTTTGAGGCATTCAGTTAAGGGAAATTCCTCGGCCTTTAATCGTCCGTATCTCGGATCAAGACGCTCTGTCTGAGCATCCTCAGGGCTCATTGGAGGTGGTGGGACGTCATAACTTCTCCTCCAAGCAAGGACTTGGGCATCACCGTATTTTTCGGCCGTCTGCGCTTTGTTGAGACCTTGAAGCCCGCCGTAGTGTCGCTCGTTTAGGCGCCAAGAATTCACGACGGGTAACCAAGCGCGGTCAGCCCCGTCTAGTACCTGCCAAAGGGTATGAACAGCACGCTTGAGTACGCTCGTGTAGGCAATGTCAAATTCGAAGTTGTTGTTTTTGAGGAGCTTTCCAGCATTTTGTGCTTGGGCAACGCCTTTAGGTGTCAAGTCAACATCTACCCATCCCGTGAACCGGTTTTCAAGATTCCAGGTCGACTCGCCGTGACGAATAAGTACCAACTTGTGCATATGTATCTTAGGTGAAGGGTTAATAGATTGGGATAATCGACAGGTATTTAACCCTCGATAAGAAAGTTCATAAGATTCATTTTAAAATAAACCCAACAGAATAATTTAAATAGGGATTAAAAGTGGAATTTATTATTGATAACTGGATGCTTTTCAGTATCGCTGCCCTATCGGGTTCTTTACTACTTTTACCGATTATCCAAACTGGAATGGCTCAGGGGCTCTCCACGGCTGAGGCTGTGTTGTTGATGAACCGCGAAAAAGCTGTCGTAATTGATTTAAGCGAGCCAGATCAATTCGCGCTAGGCCATCCCGGTGGCGCTATCAATTTAAGTCTGAAGACCTTGAGTAATGAATTGACAAAGTCGGTTTCGGACAAATCCCGTCCCTTAATTTTCTTTTGCCAAACTGGTGGCGTTTCTGCTAAGGGCGTCGCTGAGGCTCAAAAACTTGGGTTCACCAAGGTCTATCTCTTAGGCGGTGGACTTAAGAGTTGGAAAGAGGCTAATTTGCCGCTACAAAAAGCTTGATATTTATTTTTTAAATCATAAACGCCTATGCCTTCCGTAAAGATGTACACAACAGCAGTTTGTCCTTATTGCATTAGGGCCAAGCAGTTCCTGAAATCCAAGGGAGTCGACTCCATAGAGGAGGTGAGGATTGATCTCCTCCCTGCTGAAAGAGACCACATGATGGCCGTTACTGGACGCAGGACCGTTCCCCAAATCTTTATTGGGGAACACCATGTAGGAGGTTGCGATGACCTTATTAACCTTGACAACCAAGGCGGGCTTGCTCCCCTTTTGCAAGCTAGTTGATCTTAATTTATTCTGATCAGATCTGCCTTTGGGGCTATTTTTAGTCTAAATTTTGATTGCCGCATCTGAGATAATATCCGTTATCGAGATGGGCTAATTGCTCCCCCTTACAACCCGCTTTGGAATGTCTAAAGCGGGTTTTTATTGAATTACCAGGATTTTTTTATGTCTGAGTCAGATCAAGCAACTCCCGTTTTCACCATTCAACGCGTCTATTTAAAAGACTTGTCTTTAGAGCAGCCCAATTCCCCTGGTATTTTCTCGGTCCAAGAACTCCCCCACGTTGATATCAAACTTGGACTAGGAGCAGAGCACATCGTTCCCGGAATTATGGAGGTCACTGTTACAGCCACGATTACAGCAAAAGTTCAGGATAAAACACTTTACTTGGTCGAGGTTAAACAGGCCGCTATATTTGAGATTCGCAACATCCCTGAGGAGCACGTTGATCCCATAATAGGGATTCAGTGTCCTACGATTATTTACCCTTATTTGCGCGCCAACGTTGCAGATATCATCCAACGCGCAGGCTTCCCTCCAGTTCACTTGACAGAGATTAATTTCCAAAACATGTATGAACAACAAAGAGCGCACGCTCAACCCTCTGACAGTCAGTAAACAAAGCAGGGTCTTTTGAGATGAAGATCGCAGTACTTGGGGCCGGGGCTTGGGGTACTGCTATGGCTTTACAAGCCAGCGAGAGGCATAGTGTTCTCCTTTGGGCTCGAAGTCCCGAGCACGTTGCAGCCATGCAAATGCAACGGACAAATAGCAAATACCTCCCCGGTCATACGTTTGCTGATTCACTGCAAGTGTCTTGTGAGCCACTTGGCCCGAGGTTGCAGGAGTTCGATCTTCTAATCATTGCGACCCCGATGTCCGCGCTTAGGTCAATGCTTGCTCAACTCTCAGGCTTGTCCATTAAAGCGCCCATTGTTTGGCTTTGCAAGGGCTTTGAGCTACCTGTAAGGGATGATCCAGGAGCGATTCAAGGTGCAACTGGCCATTTGATAAAAGGGCTTTTGGCGCATGAGATTTTGGCAAATGTTGCCCCAAACCTTGTGGCCGGCGTATTGAGCGGGCCTAGTTTTGCTCAGGAAGTGGCTTGCAATCAACCAACTGCCTTGGTTGCAGCGAGCATGCACACTAACGTCACTAAGGTTTTGGTTGACGCTTTTCACACAGACAAGTTAAGGGTCTACTCCAGCGATGATGTGATTGGTGTTGAGGTTGGAGGGGCAGTAAAAAATGTTTTGGCGATTGCCACCGGTTTGTGCGACGGCTTAGAGCTCGGGCTTAATGCTCGCGCCGCGTTGATTACGCGAGGCTTATCGGAGATGACCGCTTTAGGAGTAGCTCTTGGGGCAAAGGCACATACATTTATGGGGCTCAGTGGACTAGGGGACTTGGTCTTAACAACGACTGGGGATTTGTCGCGCAATAGACGAGTCGGACTGTGCCTGGCCAAGGGGATGAGCTTGGAGGAAACGTTAGCATCCCTAGGGCACGTAGCAGAAGGTGTTTACTCGGCTCAAACAGTGATTCAAAGAGCGGCTGAGGTTGGGGTTGAGATGCCCATTTCAAGCGCCGTTGTAGCTTTGCTTCAGGGCAGATTAAAGATCTCCCAAGTGGTTGCGCACTTAATGGGTAGAAGCGCCAAGGATGAGGCTTTAGATCTTGGCGATTAACCAACGCACTGCACCCTCTAAATCTCACGCTTGACTTGGACTGTGCGTTCAGCTTGATGAGAATGTCAGACGCACATAAATTGGCGCATACACCTCGGCCTGGGTGATTTCGATTAACGTCTCTTTTGCAAGCTCCAAAAGAGCAACAAACGTCACCACCAAGGTTGACACACCTTTGGTCGGATCAAAAAGATCTTCAAATTGAACAAAGCGTTGACCCTGCAACTTTTTGATGACCAAGCTCATGTGCTCGCGAACGGAGAGCTCTTCGCGCGCAATTTTGTGGTGTTGAACTAATTTGGCGCGTTTCAAGATGTCGGCCCAAGCTTGTTGAAGCTCAGAGATCTCAACGTGAGGGAAGCGCGGTTGAAGAGACTGCTCGATGTAAATGTGCGCCTTGAGGAAATCCCGCCCGTACTGAGGGATTTGCGTGAGTTGTGCTGCGCCGAGCTTGATCTGTTCATACTCGAGGAGTCTGCGAACAAGCTCAGCTCTTGGGTCCTCTACCTCCTCACCTTCCGCAATCTTTTTGGGAGGGAGTAGCATCCGAGATTTAATCTCAATGATCATGGCTGCCATGAGTAAATATTCTGCAGCCAACTCTAAATTCGAGTTTCTGATTTCCTCAATGTAGCTGAGATACTGGCGCGTTAAAGCAGCCATTGGAATGTCTAAGATATTGAAGTTTTGTTTGCGAATTAAATACAGTAATAAATCGAGAGGGCCCTGAAAGGCTTCTAGAAAAATCTCTAACGCATCGGGTGGGATGTATAAATCTTGGGGGAGAGAAAAAAGGGGCTCGCCGTACAGGCGTGCGACGGCGACATGGTCAATAACTTGAACCATCCCAGAGGCGTTCATCGCCTCCTCAGAGGATGAGGGCAGGACAGTAGAGTTCACGAGCCGTTTTGGTAGACGTAAGGCTTTTGGGCAACTCTCGCAGCAGAGAACTCTTTGAGGGATTCAGAATCGAGTTTTTGGTCCCACAAGAGCGAGCGACCCAGGCGTTGCTCGGACTCCAATTCTGGATGGGAGACTTTAAGCTTTTGGAGAAATTGGGTTGTGTCTGACAAATAGTCAGCACGTCTAAAAAATGGCATATTGATTCACTCTCTTCATGGTTTGTCCATTCTACAGGGATGGGGCATTTGAGAGCCAATCAGAGCCCCGAAGTGACCCACAAATGCCCGATGAGAGGAAGATTTTTATTAAATCTTAAACTTTTCTTACTAGTTTTCGATAAGCTCTGCGTTTAAAGCAGTTGCAATATCAGAGTAAAAGTTTGAGCTCGGTAATCTATTCAGAAGATTTGAGCGCTGCATCATTCCTTGGGGTTGGTGGTTGAGGCCGCAAATAATGAGGCGTAAACTTTTCTTCTCGCACGTTCTCATTAGGCTGGAGAGTGCATCAGTGCCAGAGGTATCTAAGTAGATGAGATTTTTAAAATCCAAAATAAGAACCTTCTCAGGCAGATCGGCTTCAATTTTTTCAATCAACTGTACGGCCCCAAAAAATAAGGCCCCGTACAGCCGGTGGGCCTGAAGTTTAGGGGATCTGTAAAAGAGCTCAGTGCGAGTGAGACTAGAAATTCTGTATATAAAGGTAATGCAAGCGCCAATCAGTCCAAATTCCACAGCACTAGCCAAGTCAACCAAAATGGTCAGCAAAAATACAGTAAGGAGGATGATTCGGTAAGGCAATCTAAATTCTTTTAAGTGAATAAATTCACTCCACTCCCCCATATTCCAAGCCACAAACATCAAAATGGCCGACAAAGCGCAAAGTGGAATATGAAAAGCAAGAGGTGCGGCAATTAAAACGATGAGCAGGAGTATCAGGCAATGCACGACACCAGCGATAGGACTTACAGCCCCATTTTTGACATTGGTCACTGTTCTCGCAATAGTGCCGGTAGCAGGCATACCGCCAAAGAGGGGTGCAACAAAGTTGGCAATCCCTTGGCCCATTAACTCCTGGTTAGGGTTGTGATGGTCATCCACCAAGTTGTCTGCAATTCGGGCACACAAAAGTGATTCGATGGCGCCTAAGAGGGCAAGCGTCAAAGCAGGACGAAGAAGTTGCGGCCATTGATCTAGTGCTAGAGCTGGCCACTCAAATTTGGGCAACTGGTTTGGTATTCCCCCAAACCGGGTGCCGATAGTTTCAACGGGCAAGTCAGTCAAAAACGCAGTTGCCGTTGCGCAGACCAACACAATGATTGATCCAGGTATTTTTTGTAACTTGCTCAGGAAAATCGTAAGGGTTGGGGCCAAGCCCATTGCACTCTTTGTCCTTGAGGGGTTTGATAACCAGCGCGGTAGCCACCACTGCCAAATGAACAAGAAAATGAGTGAACACAGTGCAAGTAAAAATGCAGCCATATTTAGGGACTCAAATGCGCCAACAATGGCTTTTATTAGACCCAGGAAATCAGCAGGCATCTTTAGGATGTTTAAACCCAAAAAATCTTTAATTTGGGACAACATAATCAACACAGCAATAGCATTGGTGAATCCAATGACGACAGCAATCGGGATAAAGCGAATTAAGGTGCCTAATCTTAAAAGTCCCATCAGAAAAAGCAAAACTCCAGACATGATTGTTGCGATGATGAGTCCTTGAAGGCCATTGTTTTGGACGATGCCGTAGACAATCACAATAAAGGCACCCGCTGGTCCTCCAATTTGTACTTTGCTTCCCCCAAAGACAGAGATTAGGAAGCCTGCAATGATGGACGTAAAGAGGCCAACTTGAGGAGGGAGCCCTGATGCGATTGCAAACGCCATTGCAAGCGGGAGAGCAACAACACCAACGGTTAGGCCCGCTCCAATATCGCTCCAGAAGTCGTGAGCGCCGTAGCCGCGCAGTACCTCCAGTAATTTTGGGCGAAAAGTAAATTTAAGCACACTGTTTCTCCAAAAAGGTGGGGAGTGAATCGATCCATGCGCCGCCTGGGGGCCTGATCTTTAAATACATCCGAGCAAAGAGAAGCTCAAATGAACCATCTTTTATTAATGAATACGCATTCCAGGCTTTGCGCCGTCCCAAGGGTGCAGGATATAAATGCCAGGCGTTGATTTCTCGTCCGCATGACTTGCGGCTAGCACCATACCCTCGCTCACGCCAAACTTCATTTTTCGTGGCGCTAAATTAGCGACCATGACGGTGAGCTTGCCCACCAAATCTTCGGGCTTATAAACACTTGCAATACCACTAAAGACTTGACGAGTTCTGCCTTCTCCGACATCCAGCATGAGACGCAGTAACTTGGTGGAGCCCTCCACAGCTTCGCATGAAACAATTTGAGCAATACGAAGATCTATTTTTGAGAAGTCTTCGATACCAATAGTCGGTGCGACAGGCTCTCCCCCCGGGGCATCAGCGCTGTGCGCAGGCTGACTGCCCCCTTTGGCTTTGGGGGACTGAGGTTTAGAAGCGCTCCCTGGTGTAGTCTCCACGACTTCTGGGAGCTCAAACAACTTATCTAGCACTTTCTCATCAACTCGTTGTATGAGATGTTTGTAATCGTTAATGACGTGTCCCGCTCCAAGTCGAGTGTTTGCATCTGCAAATACGAGGGGTGGACATTTGAGGAATGTTTCGACCTGTGCGCATAGAGCAGGCAATACCGGCTTCAAATAGATACTGAGATATCTGAACGCCTCAAGACATGTAGTGCACACTGCCTGTAGCTGCTCCTCAGCGCCTTCTTGCTTGGCCAACTCCCAGGGTTTGTTTTGATCTACGAACTCGTTGACCAGATCCGCGAGCGCCATGATGTCACGCAGCGCTTTGGCAAATTCGCGCTCCTCATATAGTTTGCTAATCTCATGCGCTGCAGATTGAAGTTGAGACAGGAGTTGTTCGCCGTTTGAATTTACGGTGCCTAATTTTGCGCTGAATTGTTTGTGAATGAAGTTTGCTGCTCGCGAAGCAATATTGATGTATTTGCCGACCAAGTCTGAATTGACGCGAAGCATGAAATCTTGAGGATTAAAGTCAACGTCCTCAACACGGGCGCTTAGTTTTGCTGCTAAGTAATATCGCAACCACTCGGGGTTCATACCAAGTGCAAGATATTTAAGCGGATCGATACCCGTGCCGCGACTCTTACTCATTTTCTCGCCGCTTACCGTAATGAAACCGTGTACGAAGATACTAGAGGGCGTCTTTCTCCCACTGAAATGCAACATAGCGGGCCAAAATAGGGTGTGAAAGTAGGTGATATCTTTGCCGATGAAGTGATACTGTTCAACACCTGGGTCGCCAAGGAATGAATCAAATGAGACAACTCCTGGAACATTATTTTTGGTGTTTTCCTGGTCCAAATAGTTCTTAAGGGAAGCCAAGTAACCAATAGGAGCATCGAGCCAGACATAAAAATATTTTCCTGGAGCGTTGGGTATTTCAATACCAAAATAAGGAGCGTCCCGGCTGATGTCCCAGTCTCCCAGGCCGCTCTTGCCGGACTCATCAGTTACAAACCATTCTTTGATTTTATTGAGCACTTCGGGTTGCAAACGGCTGCGTCCTTCAGCGTTTAGTCCTTGCGTCCATTCCTGAAGAAAAGTGATGCACCGTGGGTCTGAGAGTTTGAAGAAATAGTGATCTGATTTTTTAAGAATCGGCTTAGACCCAGACAAGGCAGAGTAGGGGTTTTTTACCTCTGTTGGGCTGTAAACTGCGCCACAGGACTCGCAACTATCCCCGTATTGGTCTTTGGCCCCACACGATGGGCACTCTCCTTTGATGAATCGATCGGGTAAGAACATGCCCTTTTCTGGATCGAAGAACTGCTCGATTTCACGAACTTCAATCAATCCGGCGTCTTGGAGTTCGAGATAAATTTGCTTTGCAAGCGCATGGTTTTCCTCCCCGTCTGTGGAGTGCCAGTTGTCAAAGCTTATGTGAAATCCATCTAAATAAGGTTTTCTTCCGCTTGCAATATTGGCAACAAATGCCTGGGGTGTAATACCCGCCTTTTCAGCAGCAATCATGATCGGTGCGCCGTGGGCGTCGTCTGCGCAAACGAAGTGAACCAAATTACCCTGCATTCTTTGAAAGCGCACCCAGATATCTGCTTGGATGTATTCCATGATGTGCCCGATATGGAATTTTCCATTGGCATAGGGCAATGCTGTAGTTACAAATAGGCGACGCTTGGACATAACTCGACTTTCAATTAGGTGAGTGATTTTATTCCCTAGTTTGGATCATTTTGATCTTTTAAAGCCTTTTACTCATGGAGGTCGGGCTATTTGGTTAGACTCTGAGAGTTTTAAAAGAATTTTGGAGAATTTTTCGATGACATTGACACAAGAGCAGGTATTTGGCGCTTTAGGGCAAGTTCACGATCCTTATACGGGGCGTGACTTTTTAAGCTCTAAGTCAATTAAAAACCTAGCCATAACTGCAAGTACTGTTGGCTTCGAACTCGAGCTGGGCTACCCAGCCAAGAGCATGTGGGGTTCATTAAAAGAGACCTTGACTCGTGCCATACACCAATTGCCTGAGGCGGCGGGGATTCAGGTTCATATTGAATGTTCGACCCAGGTCGTTGCACACGCGGCCCAAGGAGGGGTTCAGTTGCTCCCCCAGGTAAAAAACATCATCGGTGTTGCCTCCGGTAAAGGGGGGGTGGGAAAGAGCACTACCGCTGCTAACTTGGCCCTTGCACTTCACTTAGAGGGGGCTCGGGTTGGTTTATTGGATGCGGATATTTACGGGCCTAGTCAACCGATGATGATGGGACTTACGGGCAGACCTGAGAGCGCAGACGGTAAAACCATGAACCCCTTGATAGGTCACGGTGTGCAAGTGATGTCGATTGGTTTTTTGGTCAACCCTAATGAGGCAATGGTTTGGCGTGGACCCATGGCGACACAGGCGCTTGAGCAACTGCTGCGGCAAACGAGCTGGGAATCTTTGGATTACTTGATCATTGATCTCCCCCCTGGTACGGGAGATATACAGCTCACACTCAGTCAACGAGTTCCAATGACGGGGTCGGTGATCGTCACTACCCCTCAAGACATTGCGCTCATTGATGCCAAAAAGGGTGTCCGTATGTTTGAGAAAGTTGGAGTCCCGATCTTAGGCGTACTTGAGAACATGGCGGTTCATGTTTGCTCTAATTGCGGACATGCAGAGCACATCTTTGGCGAGGGAGGGGGACAGGCTATGGCTACTGAGCTAGGGGTTGATTATTTGGGCGCTTTGCCACTAGATATCAATATCCGCTTGCAAGCGGACATGGGACGACCCACAGTTGTTGCTGACCCAACGAGTCAAGTTGCGGAAATTTACAAAGACGTTGCTAGACGTGTAGCTGCTAAAGTTTCGGCAAAGGCCAAAGACTTTTCTTCTAAATTTCCAACCATCAAAATTTCAAAAGCAACTTAGCTTACTCTAGTTGCTCTAACTAAAGAGAGGCACCGCCTTAAGCGGTGAACTCCTGCGAAGTTCGATTGACATTGAACTGCAACTTGGCGAGCCCCGCGTACAACCCCCCTCGCTCTAGCAGTTCTGTGTGAGTGCCTTGCTCGCTAAGACTTCCCTGATCAAACACCCAAATGCAGTCAGCTTGTTGCACGGTTGCGAGACGATGGGCAATGACGAAGGTTGTTCGGTTTTTCATCGCTCGGTTGAGAGCTTCTTGTACAACGCGCTCGCTATGAGCGTCTAGGGCGCTTGTAGCCTCATCCAATAGCAGCAGGGGAGGATTTTTTAGAATAGCTCTTGCAATTGCAATTCTTTGGCGTTGCCCTCCGCTCAGGCGCACACCTCTTTCGCCCAAGAACGTATCGTAGCCGTTGGGTAAGGCTTGTATGAAGTCATCTGCAAAGGCGGCTTTTGCGGCTTCAATAACCTCCTCAAGTGTCGCATCAACGCGTCCATATCTGATATTCTCCATGGCGGTGCCCGAGAAAATAATGGGTTCTTGAGGCACTAGTCCAATCCGGTTCCTAAGGGCATTAAGGCTGATTGCGTCTATTCGAGCTCCGTCCATCTCAATATGCCCCGATAAGGGGTCGTGAAAACGAAGTAACAAACTAAATAGTGTGCTTTTCCCAGCCCCACTGGGGCCCACAATGGCGATAGTTTGACCAGATAGTGCAGTACCCGTTAAATCCTTTAGTGCCCACTGGTTGGGTCTTGATGGGTATTTGAAACTTAAATTTTCAATTCGAACGATCGAGCCATTTTGGGGCCAAGCAGGCTCTACGCTTGAGGGGTTGGAGTTGATGGAGCTCCTAGTCTCAAGCAACTCCATCAGTCGCTCAGTTGCGCCCGCGGCTCTGAGTAAGTCTCCGTAAACTTCGCCCAGCACGGCTGCTGAGCTGGCCAACAATATGACATAAACAATGGTTTGTCCTAGCTCGCCAGCGCTGAGAGTTCCGGCTTGCACTGCGAGTGTTCCCTCATAGAGTCCCCAAAGCAAAGCTGCGCTAGTGGCCATGATAATGAAGCCCACCAAGACTGCGCGCGCTTTGGTCCGATTGACAGCAGTCAAGAACGCAAATTGCGTAGATTCTGTGAACCTTGCGGACTCTCGGGATTCGGCCGTGTAGCTTTGGACGACTGGAATTGCGTTAAGCACCTCACTGGCTAAGGCGCTTGCGTCAGCAACACGGTCTTGGCTGGCGCGGGAGAGTCTGCGAACGCGTCTGCCCATTCGCATACTTGGCCAAACGACTAAGATTAAGAGACCCATCACTTGAAGCATGAGCAGGGGATTCATCCATATCAACATGATCAGGGCTCCAGACCCCATCACCAAGTTTCTAAGGCCCATCGACAAAGAGGAGCCGACGACTGTTTGCACGAGGGTGGTGTCATTTGTGAGTCTAGAGAGGATCTCTCCCGATTGGGTGGTCTCAAAGAACTCTGCACTTTGTTTTAGAACGTGAGCGTAGACTGCGTTCCTGACATCCGCTGTGATGCGCTCACCAAGCCAGCTGACGGTGTAAAACCGCGCCGCAGAAAATATTGCCAATGCACAGGCAACACCAAACAGCGCTAAAAAATGTTCAGCTAAGTGCAATCGCCCCTCTTGTTTTGCTAGTCCCTGATCGATGAGAATCTTTAAAGCCCAGGGAAACGCCAGCGTTGCCCCAGCAGCGAGGGCCAAGAAGACTGCGGCCAAGGCCATGACCCATTTGTATTGACTTAGAAAGGGCCAAAGTCTTTTAAGGGCGTTAGGACTCTTTGCCGCCAGACGTACAGGGTGTTGATCGTTGGCTAGGGCTTGCCCAGCGGGGGCAGACGCGGGTTTGTTTTGATCTTGGTTTGACATAAGGTATTGATATTTGATGTCACAATGGCATCATGGAAATCCAAAAAGATGTTATTACAACTGCACCCTTAGATTCAGCCACCCTTTTGATACTCAGGGATTCAAAGACTGAGCCTGGGGTTGAGGTTTTCATGATCAGACGGCATGTTAAATCCTCAGTACTGGGTGGAGTGTATGTGTTTCCTGGCGGGAAAGTAGACCCTAAAGACGCGAGCGATGATTTTTTAAGTCGGTTGGACTTGGGGGATCATATTCTCAAACAACGTTTAAGTGAGACTGAGCTATCAGGCACCCAAGCGGCCGCTATTTTTATTGCCGCAATAAGGGAAACATTTGAGGAGTGCGGGGTTTTATTTGCGCACTCTAAGCAGGACTCAACCCGTTTACCTCAGGAATTTGATCCATCACAAGATCTTTTGAGTATTTTGGATCAACAGGGCATGTGTCTCAGCACCAAGGATTTGATTCCGTTTAGTCGCTGGATAACGCCTCAAATGTCCTCTGTAATGAATAAGCGGTTTGATACGCGCTTTTTTTTGGCCAAGCATCCTGATTTACAAGTTGCAAAACACGATAATCACGAGGCAAGTGATAGCGCTTGGATGAGTCCTCGGACTGCGCTTGAAAAATACTGGGAAAAGGAGATTGAGATGGCTCCGCCTCAAATTATGAGCTTGGTTAATTTATCAAATTATCAAAGTGCAGATGAAGCCTTGATAGCAGCCAAGGCCAAGGCTCCTGCACTAATTCAACCAGAGCCTTTTGATGAGAACGGGGTTAGACATATTGCTTACCCCGGGCATCCAAAGCATAGTGAGAGTGGGGTGGTTATGAGCGGGCCAAAGATGTTGAGATACGTGAATGATCGATTTGAACCTTTAGGTGGATTTGAAGCATTTTTTGAAAATAAATAAGCTTTATTACGAGTAAATTCGAATGACTACGATTTAATAGAAAAGGATTGAGTAAATGAAATTTATTTCTACAAAAACTCTGGCGACTTTTGTTTGTGCGATTTTCGGGATGAGCTTCAGCCTGGCGAGCATCGCAGCAGATATCTACCCGAACAAACCGATTCGTTTGGTCTGTCCTTTTCCGCCTGGTGGTGCAGTGGACATTGCCTCTCGGGCAATTGCGGTGGAATTGGCTAAGAATTTGGGTCAACCAGTAACGGTGGATAACCGCCCCGGGGCGGGGGGGAACATAGGGGGAGCAGAGGTTGCGCACGCGCCGCCCGACGGATACACCATCATGCTGACGACGAGCGGTATACAGGCGATTAATCCTGCGCTTTACTCCAAGATGCCTTTTAGTCCGAGCAAGGACTTTGCGTTTATTGGAACAATTGTTTCTATGAACAATGTTTTGGTTGTTGGGGTAAATTCTAAAATCAAATCAGTACCTGAACTAATTGCAATGGCGAAGGCAGCGCCTGGAGAGTTAAATTTTGCTTCCAGTGGCAACGGAACCAGCATTCACATGTCTGGGGAGATGTTTAAGAATCTTGCAAAAGTCGATCTTATCCATATTCCCTATAAAGGCAGTTCGCCCGCGTTAACCGATTTGATGGGCGGGCAGGTGATGATGATGTTTGATAATATTCCTGCATCTATGCCTTTTATTAAGTCCGGAAAGCTCAGAGCTATTGCTACAACGGGTGCAAAACGCGATCCATTCTTGCCAGATTTGCCAACCATGGCAGAGGCGGGTGTGCCAGGCTATGAGTCAGGGGTTTGGTTTGGTTTGGTGGCTCCAAATGGCACACCCAAGGAAATTATTGCGAAAATAAACACGGAAATGCTTAAAGGACTTAAGTCGCCAGATTTCGTGCGCAAAATGAATGAGTCTGGATATATTGTTAGCGGATCAACGCCCGAGCAAATGGTCGAGCTAGAGCGTGTAGAGGTGCCGCGTTGGGCGGCAATTGTGAAGGCATCTGGCGCCAAAGCTGATTAATCCGTTCAATCAGACCCGTTAAATGCACCCATGCCGTCGTTCAAAGCAAACCTACCTTAACTCCCTCCTTTGATTAACTTGCCTGTTTGCTTCGCGTGACTTTATTAAATCACTTGGAAATCAAAAACCTCTCTTTATCAAGAGGGGGGAGAGGTTTATTGCAAGGCGTTAACTTTACTTTAAATGCGGGGGAGTGGCTACATTTACAGGGCGACAACGGCATAGGTAAAACCAGTTTGCTGAGGGTTATTTGTTCACTTGCTCCCCTAGATCAGGGCGAGATACTTTGGCGTGGACATGACATTTACCAAGACCTTCCGCTTTATTTGAGAAACATTTTCTTTTTCGGTCATAAATTAGCCCTGAAAGAGGAACTAAGTCCATTGGAGAACTTGGCGATTGAATGCGCTTTGATGGATGTGCCCGCTTGCGATTTAGATTTAATGAGCGCTTTGGCTCATTTTGGACTCGAGGGTCGGGCTCATGTGCCTTTAGGCATCCTCTCTCAGGGGCAAAAACGCAGAGTTGCCTTGGCAAAGTTAAAGCTTTCGCGCGCGCCCTTGTGGGTCTTAGATGAACCCTTGGTTGCGCTGGATACAAATACGGTTGCTTTGTTCAGGCAATTATTGGAAGAGCATTTAAAGGCTGATGGATTGGTCATACTGACCAGCCATCAAAACATAGAATTAAATGGACGGGGTCGCACGCTCTTGCTCTCCTCATGAATGCATTCATTGCTATTTTGCGGCGTGATTTGAGAGTCGCCATGCACCGCAAGATCGAGGTACTTAGCGGTCTGTTCTTCTACCTTGTAGTAGCAACCCTGTTCCCCTTAGCTATTGGATCGGATTTGGATATCCTTAGACGCATTGCGCCGGGGATTTTATGGGTTGGCGCACTCTTGTCTTCCATGCTGACTTTGGGAAGACTGTTTGAGGCTGATTGGCAGGACGGGAGCTTGGAGCAACTGGTTTTGACCCCACATAATTTATCCTTTTTGGTATTTGCGAAAATACTCTCTCACTGGGCACTGTGTGGGCTGCCACTGGTTGTTTTGGCTCCAGTACTCGGCTTGATGTTTGACCTGCCCACTGAATCTGTTTGGGTGTTGATGGGTACTCTTTTGTTGGGTACACCGGTGTTATCTTGTTTGGGGGCTATTGCTTCGGCCTTGACCCTTGGCCTCAGAGGTGGAGGGGTGTTGATTTCTTTATTGGTGTTGCCCCTCTTTGTACCAGTTTTGGTGTTTGGCACGGGTGCTGTGGAGTCGCTGAGCGCGGGTTTGGGGGCGCAGGCCTATTTCTCGGTTTTGACAGCGATGCTTATCCCGGCCTTATTTTTCAGCCCTTGGGCATGTGCCTCAGCGCTTAAGGTTGCTTTTGAGTAATGAATGGGTAGTTGGTAAAACAATACGGATAATACGATGATGGGTTTTTTCTTCAGATACGCTGCCCCCCAAGCTTTTTACCGCTTGGCGGGCCAAATGCTTCCCTGGTTTTGGGGCTTAGCGTTAGCGTTGACTCTTGCGGGTCTTTGGGTTGGGCTTGGCGTTGCCCCCACTGATGCGCAGCAAGGGGAGGGCTACAGAATTATTTTTCTGCACGTTCCAGCCTCTTGGATGTCGATGGTGATTTTCATGGCGATGGCCTTTTGGAGTTTTTTGGGGCTGACTTTTAAAACTCGGTTGTCTGGGATGATGACTGCCGCTTTGGCTCCAACTGGAGCTATCTTTGCGTTTCTTTCGCTGTGGACTGGGGCCATGTGGGGCAAGCCCATGTGGGGCGCATGGTGGGTCTGGGATGCAAGACTCACCTCGGAGCTGATTTTGTTCTTCCTCTACCTGGGCTACATTGCTTTAACCTCCGCCATAGATAACCCTACCAGGCGGGATAAGGCGGGTGCAATATTGGCGTTGGTTGGATCCATTAATGTTCCAATCATTTATTTTTCAGTCATTTGGTGGAACACACTGCACCAAGGTGCGTCCATCTCTATGACCAAAGCGCCTAGCATGGCGCATTTGATGCTCCTTGGGATGTTACTGATGGCACTTGCCTTTTGGATGTACTCAATCGCTGTTGCTTTGTACCGCGTACGCACACTGATCTTGGTGAGAGAGGGTGAGGCTAAATGGGTGCAGTCTTTGCCAGAGGTAATGGATTTACCTTGAGTATGAAACAATCTAGGGATGTAAGGGGAAGCAATGATTTGGAATAGTTGGAGTGAGTTCTTCGCGATGGGTGGTTACGCAGGCTACGTGTGGAGTAGTGTGGTGGTTACTTTTGGGCTCATCGCCGTAGAGGTTTTTCAGATCACTCGATCTAGACGCGCATCGCTTTTGTGGGTTAAGTCCAATCAGATCACCTCTTTGTAATAGCAACGCTTTCCCTAGACTCTTTCATTCTGCTCTTTGCTTTATCACCTCATAACCTTAATTTTTCCTAACCTCTAGCCCCCACAACCTGCTTATCCATGACCCCTAGACAAAAAAGATTTTGGTTTATAACCTGCGGTATTGCAGTCCTTTGTGTGGCAGCTGCTTTCGTATTAAACGCATTTCAAAGCAACCTGGTTTTCTTTTTCACGCCCTCGCAGGTTGCAAAGGGTGAGGCGCCCAAGAATCGACTATTTAGAATAGGCGGAATGGTCAAAGAGGGTTCTCTGAAAAAGGGAAGCGATGAAATTGAGTTTGTAGTGACTGACTTTACAAGCGAGGTGAGCGTTCACTACACTGGCTTATTGCCCGACCTCTTTAAGGAAGGTAAGGGCGTGGTTGCACAAGGTCGATTGAATGAACAAGGCTCATTTGGGGCGACCGAGGTGCTTGCCAAGCATGATGAGAACTACATGCCCCCTGAAGCTAAGGGCGCGATCGACAAAGCAGCGCTTGAGCGCGCTGCTAAAACGGTGAAGCCCTAGATGCCAGGCATCTAGCGATTGAGCTTGAATGAATTTCATTGTCCATAAAATTTTTGTGACAAATTAACAAATTACTTAGAAGGCTGTACATGATTGCTGAGTTAGGTCAATACATATTGATTTTGGCGCTACTGGTTGCTTTGGTGCAGTGTGTGCTGCCATTGGTTGGGTCTTTGACCAAGCAACATGCTTGGCAATACCTTGCAAGGCCAACGGCTTGGTTGCAGTTTGTGCTCATCGCGGCAGCTTACGGCTGTTTGTTGACAGGTTTTTTGAGAGATGATTTTTCGATTGCCTATGTTGCACAACACTCCAATCACTTATTGCCTACTGCCTATAAGGTTGCCGCTGTTTGGGGAGGTCATGAGGGCTCCCTTATGCTTTGGGTCTTGCTTTTGTCGATTTGGACTTCCTTGGTTGCGTACTTCTCCAAGAGCCTGCCTATTGGCGTTATCTCCCGCGTTCTCAGCGTAATGGGATTTATTTCGGTTGGCTTTATTCTTTTTATTCTGTTCACCTCAAACCCTTTTCTAAGAGAGTTGCCCGTCCCTGTAGAAGGTCGTGATTTAAACCCGCTCCTCCAAGATCCTGGGTTGGTGATTCATCCCCCGATGCTGTACATGGGGTATGTGGGTATGTCTGTCGCATTTGCGTTTGCAATTGCAGCGTTAATTACGGGGCGACTTGATTCAGCTTGGTCTAGATGGTCTAGGCCTTGGACTGTGATTGCATGGTCCTTTTTAACGCTGGGGATTGGTCTGGGGTCTTGGTGGGCTTATTACGAACTCGGGTGGGGCGGGTGGTGGTTCTGGGACCCTGTTGAGAATGCATCTTTGATGCCTTGGTTGGTCTCAACCGCACTGATCCATTCCCTAATGGTTACGGAAAAACGCGGCGGCTTTAAGGCATGGACCGTTTTGCTCGCCATCGCTGCTTTTTCGCTCTCTCTTTTAGGGACCTTCTTGGTCCGCTCGGGTGTTTTGACCTCGGTTCACGCCTTTGCAGCAGATCCTACGCGTGGTGTCTTTGTGCTTTGCTTTTTAGCAATTGTTGTTGGTTCATCGCTGACACTTTTTGCGTGGCGAGCGCCCGCAGTAACTCTAGGCGGGACGATAGGCTTGTTGTCTAGAGAAACTTTTATGTTGATCAATAGTGTTTTGCTAAGCGTTGCCACTGCGGCAGTTCTTTTGGGAACGCTCTATCCACTGGTTATCGATGCGCTAAATTTAGGCAAACTGTCGGTGGGCCCGCCTTATTTCAATTTGGTATTTGCCCCTCTCATGGTTCCCATACTTTTTTTACTGATACCGGGTACGGTTGCGAAATGGAGAAGCGCTGATTTGCATAACATGTTCATGCACTTGCGTTGGACAGCGTTAGTCAGTTTGGTTTTGGGCGCAGTTTTGCCCCTTGCCGTTGGGGACTGGTCATTCGGTGCCTTTTTGGGTTGGACCTTAGGCCTATGGGTGGGACTGGGGACTTTGCAACACATGGTTGAGCGTGTCTTAAAGCCAGGGCGAATTGGAGGATCTTTCTGGGGAATGCACTTTGCGCACCTAGGCTTGGCTATTGTTGTCTTAGGCGTAACGGGTGTTAAGTCTTTTGAAGTGGAGCGAGACGTAAAAATGGCGATCGGCGACGAGGTTACGATAAAGCCGTACGTTTTCCGCTTGAACTCAATTGGAGAAGTCAAAGGTGCCAATTACACTGCCAGTCAAGCACAAATCGAAGTATTTGAGTCCGGTGAAAGTGTCGAACTATTAAGACCCGAGAAAAGACGCTATCTCTCATCCGCTATGCCCATGACTGAGGCTGCGATTAGTTCAAATTTATGGCGCGATTTGTATGTGTCGATGGGTGACCCATTGCCCGGCGCAGCGCAGCAGTGGAGTATGCGCATTTACTACAAACCCTTTGTTCCTTGGTTGTGGGTAGGCATTTTGGTGATGGTCTTTGGAGGTATATTGGCTGCGCTGGATAGAAGGTACCGACGCGTTGCCACACAAAGTCCATTGCAAACAGCAGCTCAAGCGCTTTCTTCGCCAGGGGGAGAGCTGTCCGAGCCCTCTCAGTTCGAAGAAACTCACCCCTCAAGTCTTGTTGACATCGAAGTCCCTGGTGGGCAAGGGGTAAGAACATGAAAAAGTTTTTGATCCCCCTGGGTTTATTTGTTGTCTTGGTGCTTTTTTTGGCGGTTGGACTCAAGCGGGATCCGCACGAAATACCCTCTCCACTCATTAACCGTGCAGCCCCAGATTTCTCGTTACAAACTTTATCTGGCACCGCAACTTTTAGTCCCGCTGACTACAAAGGGCGAGTATGGATGCTCAACGTATGGGCCACGTGGTGCGTGAGTTGCAGAGAGGAGCACCCGGTGTTGGTGGCCTTTGCTAAACAAATTGGCGTACCTATTGTCGGTTTGAGTTATAAGGAAATTCAGCCCCAAGATGATCCGGAGAAAAAGCTCACCCCCAATGCGCAGCTAAACCTAGCGCGCTCAAGGGGAGCGGTTTGGTTGGAGCGTCACGGTAATCCCTATACTCTATCGGTGATGGATTTGGATGGTCGGGTAGGGATTGATTACGGGGTGTACGGCGTTCCAGAGACCTATATTATTGATAAGTCGGGGGTGATTCGGTATAAACAAATTGGACCCGTCACGCCGCAAATATTGTCGGAAACTTTGTTGCCAATCATCAGAGATTTGGAGAAATCATGAGCTCCTTCAAGTTCTTTGCTCAAACAACAGCGCATCGATTTTTGATTTCAAATGGACTATCGTTCGGGCTTCTCCTGTCACTCGCCCTGGTCTGTAATCAGACGCTGGCGAAGGAGGCGGAGCTCATGGCAAGTGATCCTCAAGTCGAGGCGAGGCTTGTGCATATCGCTGAGGAGTTGAGGTGTCTGGTTTGTCAAAACGAATCTTTATCCTCCTCAAGAGCAGACCTTGCAGAGGATCTTCGATCACAAGTGCGTGAGCAAATTGTTAAAGGCCGCACGGACCAAGAGATTAAAGATTATTTAGTAGAGCGCTACGGAGATTTTGTTTTATACCGCCCCGCCGTAAAACCTATGACATGGGCGTTATGGTTTGGACCTTTTGCGGTGTTGTTGATTGGAGTGGGTGTATTGTTGAGTGCGATTAATAAAAGAAATAAAAAGATTGAGTCCCTCAAACGCGATTCACAAAGCAGTGCGCACTGGGATACACAGGCTCTAGAAGATGAGCAGGACGCGCTGGCCGGTTCGGCGCATCATTTAAACTCAGATTCGAATGTACATACAAATGAATCTTCGACCCACAGAGCATAAGGATTGATGTGAACGAGTCTCTTTTATTTATCATCCTAGCCCTGAGTTTGATGCTATTGGTGATCGCATTTTTTTGGGCTACTTTAAAGTCTGCTGTCTACAAAAGTCGCGCCGTTCAACTCGACCCTAAAGAGGCGATGATGGCCAATGTAGCGGTCTACCGCGAACAGTTAACGGAGTTGGCGGCTGAGTTTGAGATCGGTCGCCTAAATGAGCACGAGTTTGAGACCGCCAGGGATGAGTTGGCTCAGCGACTTCTTGAGGACTCCCAAGCCCAGACCCTGGCTCTAGCCAGTCTTAACGCCCAGGATTCAAAAAGCAAGGAAGCCTTTAAGCCAACGGATTCCGCTTTGTTTGCCTCCCAACGCACCCCCACCCCTTGGATTAGGTGGACTGTTCCAGCCCTAGCTGTCTTCATACCAGTGCTCTCCATTTCTCTTTATCTACTTGTGGGTACACCAACTGCACTAGATTATGTGGAAACCGTAGCGGGACCCACAGATGAGGCGTTCACGCCTGAAAAACTCGCCCAAATGGCAGAGGAGTTAACCAAGCGCTTGCAGCAAGAGCCGAGTAATGCCGATGGTTGGGTCATGCTTGCTCGGGTTGAGCGTTCTTTGTCCCATTTTGATAGCGCTGAAAAGGCGCTTACCAAGTCCCTTAGTTTGAGCAAAAACGATGACGTTGAGATCGAACGTGCCGAGGTGCTCGCACAGATAAACCGCGGCAGCTTCAAGGGTGAGCCTTGGGCGATCATTACGCGTGTATTAAAAGCCAATCCAGACCAAGGGAATGCTTTGCTCTTGGCCGGTAGTGCAGCGTTCTCTGAGGAACATTACTCGGAGGCCTTGAAATACTGGCAGCATGTTCAAAAGTTTGTTCCCCCCAACTCTCCCGACAGTGCTGCTTTAGCAGATGCTATCTCTAAAGCTCAGGAGCGATTAGGAGTTAAACCCGGCGCTCAAATCACAGCGCAGTCAACCACAAAACCAGTTGATACAGCAAAGTCAAGACTGATGGGTCGGGTGGATATCTCAAGCTCGCTTGCCACAAAGATACAACCAACCGATACAGTTTTTATTTACGCAGTTCCCGCCTCTGGCTCCAGGATGCCCCTTGCGATGATTAAAACAACGGTTGCTCAAATGCCCTATGATTTTGTGTTGGATGATAGTAATGCAATGAATCCCTCAGCCAATTTATCATCTGTGTCTGAGGTGCTGATTAAGGCGAGAATCTCGGCCTCAGGCAATGCAATGCCCCAGCCCGGCGATTTCGGAGTCACCAAAGGACCCGTAAAAGTGGGTGCCCAGAACTTACGCTTAACTATTGCTGAACCCTTGTAAACAAATAAACCATCTCAAGTTGCCTCGAGATGGTTTATTTAATAAGACTCTATGGCTAGATAGCGATAAAAAAAACTATAAAAAGCTAAAAGTACTTACTCTTTTCCTGTGAGAGGAAACAGCACGACATCAGCTCATCAAAAGACCGCGAGAACGGGCAAAGTGCAGTGTTTGGGTTCTGCTCTTAACCCCTAGGCGTCTAAAGAGTCTCCATAGATGCACTTTAACGGTGTGTTCACTAATGTTGAGCTCAGCGGCAATATCTCGGTTGCTAAGTCCCCTATCAAGCATGAGGATCAGTTGTTTTTGACGTTTGGAGAGTTTAGTGTCTCCAGTTGGGCTTGGTAAGGCCTCCTCGTCGCCTTCCTCATCCACGTGTAGTAGCCCTTGGATGGCACTTGATATGTCATTTGAATTCGAGGTCTTCTCTAAGTAAAGGTCCGCTCCCGCCTCTAAACAAGCCTCTTTGGCTTCTCCCGCAGG
This sequence comes from uncultured Burkholderiales bacterium, assembly GCA_903830725.1. GTDB lineage: Bacteria > Pseudomonadota > Gammaproteobacteria > Burkholderiales > Burkholderiaceae_C > Limnohabitans. Next base: position 96,814 of record CAIKVH010000065.1, read on the forward strand.
CATGGCTGAGAAAACCACTAAAGGGGTATTGGGGTACATGCCCTTGATCTCACTGATCGCACTGGCACCTTTGATGCCTGGGAGCAATAAATCTAAAACAAAGAGTTCAGGTTCTCCGTTTTTGATCAAAGCCGCCTGCAACTCGCTATAGCGGTCGAGCTCGACAACCTTGGATGCTGGGTGAATTCTTCGCAACAACATGCCAATGGCTTGTCGAACGAGTGGATGATCATCAATAACGTATAAGCTCATTTTATTTACTCTCCCTAATCATTAATAATTCAAACCTATTGCGGTGCGGACATCTCTCATGGTTGCTTGAGCCACTTGGCGCGCTCTATTTGTTCCGCTCTCAACAATCTCTCTAACTAACTTTGGATTTGACATATACGGCTCAGCCCGTTCAAACATGGGCTGTTGCTCTTTTAAAATTCCGTCGATGACCGGTTGCTTACATTCTAAGCATCCAATTGCGGCACTTTTGCATCCTGTTTGTACCCATTCACGTGTGCTCTCATTTGAGTACAAAATGTGGAATTGCCATACAGGACATTTACTAGGGTCGCCAGCATCAGTCCTTTTGATTCTGGCCGGATCGGTTGGCATGCGCCTGATTTTGTGCTCAAGATCTGCCTTTTCCTCGCGAATGGCAATCGCATTGTTATAGCTCTTGCTCATTTTTGCGCCGTCTAGACCCGGGACACGACTCGCTTGTGTGAGAAGGGTCTGGGGCTCAGTGAGAATTTCTTGGCCAGTCCCTCTCACATATCCCGTTAACCTTTCTCGGTCTTGGGGAGATAACTGAGTTTGTTCGCTAATAAACCCGAGGGCGCCTTCAAGTGCTTTAAGGTCTCCGCCTTCTTGGAACTTTTTGCGGGATTTCTCGAGCCGCTTAACGTTCTCAGACGGGAGACTGGATAAAACGGTTTGGACCCGCTCAGCGTAGTCAAACTCACGACCATACAAGTGGTTAAATCGTCTAGCCACCTCACGGGTCAACTCAACGTGGGAGGACTGATCCTCTCCAACCGGTACATATTTAGCCTTGTAGATCAAAATATCGGCCGCTTGTAACAAGGGATATCCTAGGAAGCCATAGGTTGAGAGATCGTGGTCTTTGAGCTTCTCTTGTTGATCTTTGTACGTGGGGACGCGCTCCAACCAACCAATGGGTGTTCCCATTGCAAGCAGTGTGAAGAGTTCAGCGTGCTCGGGGATCTTGCTTTGAAGAAAAATAGTGCACAGGTTGGGATCGAGTCCAACAGCGAGCCAATCGATCACCATTTCATAGACGTTTTTTTCGATCACTTCACGACTTTCGTAGTGAGTCGTCAGCGCATGCCAATCCGCTACAAAGTAGTAGCACTCCATCTCGTTTTGAAGGCGCACCCAGTTTTTGAGGGCACCGTGGTAGTGGCCTAAATGAAGTGCCCCTGTTGGGCGCATACCTGATAAAACGCGTTCTTTCATGGCTTCAGCGAAACAAAAGTTCAAGAGGGTGGAGTGCAAAGTCTAGGACGGTCAGCGTCAGCCCCATGATGGGGGTCATCCAAACGGGGTTAATAATTTTTAAAAAAATCAGTGCCATAACGATATAAAAACCGTAAGGTTCAATGCGAGAGAACTCCATTGCCATTTTGCGCGGCAATAACCCCACCATGACACGGCCTCCATCAAGAGGGGGGATGGGAAAGAGGTTAAAGGCAAACATCACAGTGTTGACTAAAACGCCGGCTTTACACATTTCTAAGAAAAATGCCTCATCTAGGTCGACGCCTAAGAGGATGTATAGAGCAACACCCCAAATAAAGGCTTGGAGTAAATTCATCGCAGGGCCTGCTAATGCAACCCAAACCATATCCCGCTTTGGATTGCGAAGATCTCCAAAGCGAACAGGCACGGGCTTGGCGTATCCGAAGAGAAAAGTCCCTGCAGTTGCGAAATAGATGATCAGCGGCATGATCAAAGTGCCTACAACATCGATATGTGAGGCTGGGTTGAGCGTAACTCGCCCCATCATCCACGCTGTATTGTCGCCAAAGTACCTAGCCGCGTAGCCGTGAGCCGCCTCATGAAGTGTGATGGCAAACAACACAGGCAATGCGTTGATCGTGACTGTTTGAATTAGGTGAGAAATATCCACACCTATATTTTCTCACTTGAATGACTAAAAAAGACTAAAAATCTTTATAAAGTGATTATTTTTTACCACAAATGGGTGAATATGCCTAATACATTAGTGCTCTTTTATATTAAATCTACGCAAAATGTTTGGATAAAACCTAATTAGTCCTTTCGGATGTATAACAAAACTTTACGCTTACAGTCCTAAAGTTGCAAGCTCTCCTCGGCCCTGACGAATAAGCACCGCCGCTTGCCCGTCGCCCATAGGCGTTAAGTCGACAACGGTTGTTGGGTCAAGGTGGCATGCGCCGGCATCAATAATGACGTCAATTGCGTTTTGAAATCGTGCTTCTATGACATCTGGGTCGTTAATGGGCTCATGTTCGCCGGGTGCTATCAGCGTGGTGGACAAAAGCGGGGCGCCGTGCACGGCCAAAAGCTCCAGTATCACTTTGTTGTCGGGAACTCGAAGTCCTATGGTTTTTCTTTGTGGATGACAAACTCGGCGCGGAACTTCCTTGGTCGCCTCAAGTATGAACGTATAAGGTCCAGGGGTTGCAGATTTAATCAACCGGAATTGACGGTTATCGACCCGGGCGTAGTGAGCTAGCTCTGATAGATCCTTGCAAATTAAAGTTAAGTGGTGCTTTTCATCAACGCCCCTTATTCGGCGAATCTTATCGACCGCCGTTTTGTCCTCAAGGTGACAAACTAAAGCGTAGCTAGAGTCTGTTGGAACGGCCGCGACTCCTCCAGCGCCCAAAATGGTGGCCGCTTGTTTGAGAAACCTAACTTGTGGATTCTCAGGGTGAACGATGAGGCGAAAGGTCATGGGGTTATTAATTTGTCAAATCAAATTTCTAGCTAACTTAATCAAGCTTAGGCTAATGGGGTATTAAGGAACCGGATTTGTTATGGGCGCCAAACTAGGCGCCCCCCTCCAAGCGGCGGCGACTCCGCAAATTGCGATTAAGCAAATACCTGCCAATTCAAGTCCCTGAGGGTTGTAACCAAAAATAATCCAACCCGTAAACCAGGAAAATACGATTTGTAGATACAAATAGGGCGCTAACCGGTTTGCGGGTGCTTTGGAGTATCCAACAATCAGCAGGTAGTGACCAAGGGTGCCTGTCAAACCTGAGAGGCACATTAAAAGCCAAAAGTTGGTGGTCAAGTTAACGTCCCAGGCCCAGGGCACGAGGACTGAGCAAACAATAAAGCCAACCCAACCCGTGAATAAGTGTAGGGTCATGGGATCCTCTGTCCTGGATAGGTAGCTGGTTAGTACTTGATACAAGGCATTGGAGACTGACATGGCGAGTGGGAAAAGAGCGTCAAGGCCCTTTAAATTTCCACCAGGACGCACGATGATCATGGCCCCTATTAGGCCACCCACCACACAAAGATTTCTAAACCATGTGACGTGCTCTTTTAAAAAGAAATGAGATAAAACCATCACTAACAAGGGGGTCAACATACCAATCGCTGCAAATTCTGCAACAGGCATTCTTTGCAAACTCAGAAACGCAAGGGAGCTGCTCATCAAGAGCAACATACCGCGAAGAATTTGTAATTTCAAGCGAGTTGTTCTAAACAGTGCGCGTCCCCTGCGGGGGAGTAAAAAAGCGGCGCTCAAACCCGAATGAGCCGCATATCTAAACCACATCACCATTACCAGGGGGACCTCACTCATCAGGTATTTGTTGGTCGTGTCCAGGACGGCAAAGCACATCAAGGAGCATACTAGGGATAACACACCAAATAGGAACGTACGGTTTGACATGGTGTGTTTGAGAGAGTTAAGTTATGGGGGCTTGCGGTTAAGGGGCGGGCGGATTAGGTGCTAAATTTCTAGATGCAGAAAAGAAATAAAGCGTCAAAAAACGGGAGCACGGGGGTGCATTAATAAATATTCAGTGCACTTGCTCTTTCAGTAAACTCCAAACAGGGGTCAAATCAAGTGGCAACGCAGGCAACGAGCCCAAGTCTTGTCTACTTTCCTCTGGGCTGTGAAAGTCGCTACCTCTTGAGGCTAAGAGGTTGAATTCACGCGCTACATCTGCATAACGGGCCGCCTCTGCTTCAGTGTGACTACCGGTCACCACTTCAATCCCTTTACCCCCGTGTTCAATGAACTCAGTAATAAGTGCGTACTCCTCATTGGGCGTAAAACCGTAGCGAGCAGGGTGAGCAATGACTGCGATACCCTTGGCTTGGGTGATCCAACTCACTGCGTCCGATAAGCGAGCCCATTTGTGTTCTACGAACCCAGGTTTACCGTCTGTTAAATATTTGCGAAAGACCTCTGAGGTGTCTGAGCAAACTCCACTTTCGACCAAAAATCTTGCGAAATGGGTTCTAGAGATAAGCTCCGGGTTGCCCACATATTTGAGCGCTCCTGCGTATGCGCCCTTAATCCCGACTCTCTCAAGTTGGGCAGACATATCCTGCGCCCTAAGTTCACGCCCCCCACGGGTAGCCTGCAGCCCTTGCACCATAGAGGGTTGGGTGTGGTCAAACCCGAGTCCAACGATATGAACCGTTTTACCCGCAAAGCTGACGGAGACCTCGGTTCCCGTGAGATATCTAAGTCCAACAGTCTTTGCCGCTTCAATTGCGCGGTCTTGCCCGCCGATCTCATCGTGATCGGTTAGCGACCAAAGATCGACGCCGTTTGCTTTGGCGCGCTGAGCCAGTACCTCTGGGGTCAAGGTCCCATCGGATACAACTGAGTGGCAGTGGAGGTCAGCGTTTAGATAATTCACAGAGCTATTTTAGTCTGAGCTTGGGTTTTGTGCTGATCCCTAAGGTTTCCTGTGAAAAATGAGAGAGTTTGTACTCAAATCAATCAAAATCTTTGATGGCTTCGACGTAGAGCTTTAACTTGGGTGTGCCAGACCACGTATCGATCGCAATTTTAAAGACCATAGTAACGCGGCGTGCTAGGGTCTCGGTATGGTTGAACCAAATGGCGTCGCATTCCTGGTTGTGAATCAAGACTTTGAGTGATAAATGCTTTTCGCCGAGAATGCGTTGTTTTAGTATTTCTACTGCATTACAAAATAGCGGCTCCGCAAAACCTTGTCCCCAAACCTGCGCTTGGATCATCCGAGCCGTCTCTTGGTTGAAATACTCGGACTCTAATTCGCCGTCTGTCAAAATTTCTTTTTCGCCCCTGCTCTCGCCTAGCCAAGATTTTGCAATAGCTGACAATGCACTCTCAAAGACTTGGAAGTCTTTTTCAAGGAGTGTGCAGCCCGCAGCCATTGCGTGGCCGCCGAATTTGAGGAGCACATTGGGATGTCTTTTAGAAATCAGATCAAGTGCATCCCTTAAATGAAATCCAGCAATGGAGCGCCCCGATCCCTTCATCACAGAAATGGGACCTTGCGGCGTATTCATCTGGCTAGGAGCGAACACAAAGGTCGGCATGTGGTGGCGCTCTTTAATTCGTGAGGCCACAATACCGACAACGCCTTCGTGGAAGCTTTTATCAAAAACGCAGAGTGCGTGATTTTGATGGGTTTGGTTTAAAGACTTTTGCTCCGCTATCTCCCAAGCTCCCTCCAGCATTTCGGCCTCGACGCTACGGCGTTGGAGATTGATTTTGTGGAGCTCTTGGGCGAGTTGGCTAGCTTTCTCGTAGGAGTTGGTGATTAAGCATTCGATTCCTATCGTCATATCACTTAGGCGGCCTGCAGCGTTAATGCGCGGGCCAATAAAAAAACCAATGTCTTGGGCAGTTGCTTTTTCTGGATCTTTGTCGCAGACCTCAAAGAGACAGCGCAACCCAATCGGCATGCTCAAAGCCCTCATCCTGCGAAGTCCTTGCTCTACCAATCTTCGGTTGTTGGCGTCTAGTGGGACGACATCAGCGACGCTGCCTAATGCAACAAGGGGCAGCAAAATATCAAGTTTGGGTTGTGAGTGAGGAGGGTGTGAGGACGAAACGCCGTTGTTACGGTGTTGCGTATCAAATAGACCTTCTCTTCGCATCTGCGCTCGCACCCCAAGCAACACATAAAACATGACGCCCACGCCAGAGAGATTTTTACTCGCAAAAGAGCAACCCCATTGATTGGGATTGACGATTGCGTCTGCGCTTGGGATGCTTTGCCCGGGGAGATGGTGATCTGTGATTAGCACTTGTAGTCCTAGGCTCTTGGCCACTTGAACTCCCTCAACGCTTGCTATCCCGTTATCAACCGTTAACAGGACGTCTGCGCCTGTGGCGGCGACCCTTTGAGAGATCTCTGGAGTAAGACCATATCCATCCACAACCCGGTCTGGTACCAAATAGCTCACGTGCTTGGCCCCAAGCAATCGCAGTCCTGTGATAGCTAGCGCACAGGCACTTGCTCCGTCGCAGTCATAGTCCGCAACAATACAGATCGATTGGTTATTCAAAATCGCCTCCACCAGCAACTTAGCAGCCTCTTGCATTCCGAGTAAGCTCTCTGGTGGGAGAAGATTTTTAAGATCACACTCTAAATCCAGCGCAGAGCCTACCCCGCGACTAGCAAAAAGCCTAGCCATTAATGGGTGTATGGGACTTTGAGCGCTTGATTGCTCAAGTTGCCAAAGTAGGCGTGGATCAATAACTCGGTCTTTAATAATGGGCATTGCTTTTCTTGACGTGAGAGTCTTTGTTTTTTTCTATAGACCGAGTTGGCGGGTGATTTTGGAGGACTTAAATAAGTTTTTAAAACCGCTTACCCACTGCGACTTGAAGGGAGTCAGGGTAATGCAAGTTGTGTCGTTGCATAAACTAATTTCTGCGTCTGGAGATAGGTTTAAAAAATAGTCAAGATAAATTTTAATAACACTCTCATCTAGGCTTTCCCATTCTCGCGACCAAATTTCGGCCCACTTTTGTTCGTCACTATGGACTAATTCCATCTCTGATGTCCAAACATCAAAGCTTTGAATACGCTGGTAATTCTCCAGTATCGTTTGTTTCGAGTCCTGAGCCGCCTTGAACTGACCGGTACCGCTAATCCAAAAAGAATTGATGGGCATAGATTTTTGATCATTGATGCTGTGTTGATGCAAGAGCATTTGCATTTCGTTTTGCAAACGTCGAAGCGTACGCTCGCTTTTGTGGCCTTTGCTTTTACCCGTTCCAATTAAAAAATCATCTATAACTCTCCCAGACACTCTAGCAAGGCTTGCGCTGGCGAGTCCGTTAAAGTGTTCGCTGTATGCAAGCCATTGACCGGGTTTAAGTTTGGGGTGTGAGATGAGGTGTACCGAATCTTCCTGGAAATAAGCTTTCATATCGTGTAGGACGTGATCGGACTCGGTTTGGGTGAGTCCTACTGCGTTAGCATCTCCCCTAAAGGTGACCTGTCCGTGTTGCACGTGCCAGGAACATAAGGTGATGAAGGCCCAACTGCCTTGGGTCATCTCACTTGGGGCGTGCAACCCTAATTCTGCAGCCTTAAGCGCTGCAAAGGGTAATTCACCCTCTACACTGTCCCAGCCCATCGCCCGCGCCGTTGCTTCCTCGGTCGGGGTATTGAGCGCGTCAGGGCTTTGAATTTTTTTAAAACATTGGGGGTTGAGTTTTAATATTTTCCTGAAATATGGGATTTTTAGCTTGTTAATGAGTTGCAGGGCGGAATTAGTCGTTCTATGCTCATCGGGATAGGTATCATTGGGGGGGAGCGCATGGTTAATGATGAGTTTGGAAAAATTGTTTTGCATGGTGTATTGTGCAAGATTGATCGAGATGGTGCGCAGTTAAATGACCTGAGTTGGCCACGCGCGCTAATAACGGTGCAATATTAATTTAAGAGATTATTACTTTGTTTGAACTTTTGATTGGTTGGCGTTATACGCGGGCGGGAAAGTCCACGCGCAAGAATGGCTTCATATCCTTCATCTCCGCGGTCTCTATGACCGGTATTGCGCTTGGTGTGGCAGCCCTGATCATAGTGCTAAGCGTGATGAATGGTTTTCAAAAAGAGGTGCGCGACAGGATGATCGCGGTGTTGTCGCACGTTGAGATACTTTCTGCTAGCGGTGAAAGTGTGGAGGATTATGAAAGCGTTAGGGCTATTGCAGTTCAAAATCCTGAGGTGTTAGCGACCGCGCCTTTCGTTTATTCGCAAGTGCTGATGGCCCACGGCGAGGACATGAGGGGTGCCTTGGTCAGGGGAATAGATCCTGGGCAAGAGACTGAAGTAACCGACGCTGTGACGCAGTTACCCCTAGAGGTTCAAGCCCAGTTGTCGCCGGGTACTTACAACGTCGTTTTGGGGGTAGAGCTTGCGCGTTCCCTAGGCGTAGAGGTGGGCGAGCCTGTGACGCTCATAGCCCCGCAGGGTCAAGTGACTCCAGCGGGAGTGATCCCTAGATTAAAGCAATTGAAGGTGATCGCCCTATTGGATACGGGGCATTATGATTTTGATTCAAGCCTTGCGCTCATATCGATTGATGACGCAGAGCGTATTTTCAGACTTTCTGGCCCGATGGGTATGCGCTTAAAGGTTAAGGATCCGCAGCGCGCTAGACAAATCGCAGATGATTTGCTTCAAAGGATCCCGCCGCAACTTTTCGTGAGAGACTGGACGCGTCAAAATAAAAGTTGGTTCAGTGCCGTACAAATTGAGAAAAGGATGATGTTCATTATTTTGACTTTAATAGTTGCTGTTGCGGCCTTTAATTTGGTCAGCACACTTGTGATGACGGTGACAGATAAGCGCGCCGATATTGCAATTTTGCGAACAATGGGTTCGAGTGCCCGCTCCATTTTGTTGATTTTCATGGTTCAAGGCGCACTGATTGGTGTGGGCGGGACGTTGATTGGCGCCGCCTTAGGCCTTGGCATTGCATTTAACATTGATGTCATCGTGCCTGCTATAGAGCATTTACTTGGGATGAGTTTCTTGCCTAGAGATATTTACCTTATCAGCAGAATGCCGAGTGATCCACAATCAAGTGATATATTGCCCATCATTTTCATTTCCCTGATCATGTCACTTTGCGCGACACTTTATCCCAGTTGGCGTGCGAGTCGCGTTCAACCCGCACAGGCTCTAAGATATGAATAAAACAGTGTTGGATGCAAAAGGGTTGACTCGAAAATTTTTAGAGGCGCCAAACGAAATTGTGGTTTTAAACGGGGTTAATTTATCCGTCAGGGAAGGGGATTCGGTCGCAATCCTCGGAGCCTCTGGGTCTGGTAAAAGTACGTTGCTTCATTTGCTAGGCGGACTTGATAACCCCAGCAGTGGTGTAGTTCAGTTGATGGGCGATGATTTCTCCAACATGCAAGAGAGAGACCGCGACGGTGCGCGTAATCGCTCGCTAGGGTTCGTCTATCAGTTTCATCATTTGTTGCAAGAATTTGATGCAACTGATAACGTAGCTATGCCGCTCATGATTGCCCGAATGGAGAAAGAGCAAGCAAGAGCGCGCGCAAGAGCGATTTTACAAAAAGTGGGTCTAGGTGCCCGGATGCAGCACATGCCAAGCGAACTCTCGGGTGGGGAGAGGCAGCGCGTTGCAATTGCAAGAGCCTTGGTGATAAAGCCCAAGTGTTTACTCGCCGATGAACCTACTGGCAATTTGGACGGTGCTGCAGCGAGCGCAGTATTTGATTTGATGCTTGAGTTAACCACTGCGCAGTCTATGTCTTTTGTGGTCGTCACGCACGATGAATCGTTGGCGGCACGGTGCGCTCGCAGATTTAGATTAATTCAAGGACAACTAGAAGAGGTTGTGTGAGCGCTTATTTCTTAGCCAAGCGTAAAGATTTAGGGAGGAAATAAAAAATAAATGGGTTTTTTGTCTTCACACAGTCCCATTCGGTTTGTAGATTCACACTGTCACCTAGATGCTGATGAGTTTCAAGGCGACGTGAATGCAATGCGCGAGCGCGCCAGACAGCAAGGGGTAGATCTGTGCTTAATTCCCTCTGTTGATAAAAACAACTTTCAAGTGGTCTGTGACCTTGCCCACCGGTTTCATGACTTGTATGCGCTAGGTATACATCCCCTGTACACCAAGGATGCGGTTGCTGAGGATCTTGGACTGCTTAGAGAGCAGTTGGCGAGAGCGCTGGCAGGGGCGCATGATTTGACGTGGCAAGCACCACTCCTTGTTGCTGTTGGGGAGATAGGGCTAGACGGGGCTGTTAAGAGTTTGGACTGGCAAAGACAAGTCTATTTTTTTGAAGAGCAGCTCAAAGTCGCCGTAGATTTTGATTTGCCTGTTGTCCTTCATGTTCGCAGTGCTGTTGATTTTGTTTTGAAAGGTCTGCGAAAGTTCAAGGTGAAGGGCGGTATTGCTCACGCATTTAATGGGAGCCTGCAGCAGGCAGAACAATTTATTGCGATGGGCTTTAAACTAGGTATGGGCGGGGCGCTCACCTATCCAAGGGCGCTGCACCTGAGGAGGCTTGCACAGGAGTTGCCCGCGGAGTCGATTGTTTTGGAGACAGATTCCCCGGATATAGTGCCCGTATGGAGATATGTCAACGCAGAACTAAGAGACAGAGGGCATTCGCAGGGCAGGAATGAGCCCGCCGAGTTGCCCCGAATCGCACAAGAGATCGCAGACCTTAGGGGGGTTCCCCTGCAAAGGCTTATGCAAGAGAGTACAAACAATTTTTTAAATGTTTTTAATTTGGAAATATCAAATTCAATCGTTTAATACGTAACGTTAATTTTGTAATTATCAATCCCATGGCTTTCAAAAAGAATCAACTACCAGATGTCAATCTTTCCGAACAAGGAGGCGTGCGGTATTTGCATTTTGGAACCCCTTGGGTACAGGGGTCCATGGAGATCGCGCGTCCTTTTGATTTGGACCTAGAGTATGCGCAGCGCATGATGGGGTGGCTGCTATTCGTGGATCCTTTATCAGCGGAACATATTAAATCTTTACATTCCATGCATTTAGGTCTGGGTGCAGCTTCGTTGACCAAGTTTTGCTATAAAAAACTTCAAATGAAGACGACCACCATTGAGCTTAATCCCAAGGTTATTGCGGCGTGTAGGTTATGGTTCAAATTGCCGAACGATACCGATCGCTTATCCGTGATACTGGGTGACGCCGCAGAGGTGGCTGGTCACGCCCACTGGGCTGGACAAATAGACGCGCTTCACGTTGATTTGTACGATGAGGAGGCAGCGGCTCCCGTTATTGAGGGCGTTGACTTTTATTCCGGCTGTCGAAATCTGTTAACCGAAAAAGGAGTGATGGCCGTAAACTTATTCGGGCGAAGTGTAAAGTTTGATCAAAGCTTAGAGAAAATAGAGAAAGCATTTGGTCCTGAGAATGTTTGCGCATTTAAGCCCACCAAAGAGGGGAATACGATTGTTTTAGCATTAAAGAGTGGCTCAATTCCTACTCGGGAAATTCTTCGAGAAAGGGCCGCCCTCATTGAGGAGTTATGGTACCTTCCTGCACTCAAATGGATCAAAGTTTTGGATCTTTAAAAAGCCTACATACATTTAGTTAAAAATGTTGTGGTTTATGGGTTAAGTGGAAACCCTAGTTCGTCCATTTGAGATTATCATAGACGGTTTTCAAAAATCCACATTCTGAGTTGCGATGTGGTTTAACTCAATTGTTGTTGATAATTCTTCGAGGAGAAGCCCTGTGAATATTAAGAGTCAAAAAGACTTTTTCTCTGGCGTCATGTTTATGATCGTTGGAGGAGCATTTGGGTGGGGGTCTTACAGTTCTTACTCTATCGGGACCGGTGCTCGCATGGGCCCTGGTTATTTTCCTCTCATGTTGGGCGGACTCTTGGCCCTGCTTGGTTTGATTATTCTCATGGGCTCGATACTGGCGCGTGAACAACAAGCGGAACATGAGATTGGTGCAATTGCTTGGCGCCCATTGATATTCATTCTCCTTGCGAATCTTTCTTTTGGTGTGTGTCTCGGGGGATTGCCCGCCATTGGTCTTCAGCCATTTGGAATGATTATTGGTATTTTTGCTCTGACTATTATTGCCAGTTACGCTGACATGCATAACTTTAGTTTCAAGGGCATTTTCATTTTGGCTGTGATTTTGTCAATTGGTAGCTATCTAGCCTTCATACTACTTTTGCAATTGCAAATTCCGGTGTGGCCTACTTTCATAACCGGTTAAGGAGAATTTAAGAATGGATTTATTTCATAACCTGGCGCTTGGATTTAGCGTAGCAGTAACTCCCATTAATTTGGTTTATGCATTTGTAGGTTGTGTTCTTGGAACGCTCATTGGGGTGCTTCCTGGCATTGGCCCTGTTGCAACAATCGCAATGTTGTTGCCTGCAACCTATGCACTGCCTCCCGTATCTGCACTGATTATGCTGGCCGGTATTTACTACGGCGCTCAGTACGGTGGATCGACAACTGCTATTTTGGTTAATTTGCCAGGGGAGTCCTCCTCTGTTGTGACCACGATTGATGGTTACCAAATGGCACGCAAGGGTCGCGCGGGCCCAGCCCTCGCTGCCGCGGGGCTTGGCTCATTCTTTGCCGGTTGCGTTGGTACGCTTATATTGGCGGCCTTTGCCCCCCCTTTAACTGAATTGGCTTTCAAATTTGGTCCAGCTGAGTACTTTTCTTTGATGGTGCTGGGATTGATTGGGGCAGTTGTTCTGGCCTCAGGCTCACTCCTTAAAGCGATTGCCATGATCGTGCTTGGTTTGTTGCTTGGTTTAGTTGGTACCGATGTGAACTCCGGTGTTGCACGCTTTAGCTTTGATATTCCCGAGTTAACAGACGGGATTGGCTTCGTTGTTGTTGCGATGGGTGTGTTTGGATACGGTGAGATTATTAGTAACCTATCTGTAGACCCGGATGATCGAGAGGTCTTTACCGCAAAAGTACAAGGTCTTTTCCCGACAAAAGAGGACTTCAAACTAATGTTGCCCGCAGTCATGCGTGGAACTGCACTAGGTTCAGTGCTCGGCGTGTTGCCTGGTGGTGGGGCTTTGTTGGCCGCTTTTGCTGCATACACACTTGAGAAGAAAACGAAATTACGTCCTGGTGAAGTTCCCTTCGGACAAGGTAATATCCGCGGCGTTGCCTCGCCTGAGTCTGCTAATAATGCGGGTGCCCAAACTTCATTTATTCCTCTTTTGACACTGGGTATTCCACCCAACGCTGTGATGGCCTTGATGGTGGGTGCAATGACAATTCACAACATCCAACCCGGACCTCAGGTGATGACGAGTAATCCGGAACTGTTTTGGGGCTTAATTGCTTCGATGTGGATCGGTAACTTGATGTTGATTATTTTGAATCTACCCATGATTGGTGTGTGGATTAAATTACTATCCGTGCCTTATCGGTATTTATTCCCCGCAATTGTTTTGTTCTGCGCTATCGGGGTTTACTCAACAAACAACAATACGTTTGATGTTTGGATGGTTGCACTGTTTGGTTTGATTGGTTATCTTTTTGTTAAGTTGGGTTGCGAGCCTGCGCCTTTGTTGCTTGGATTTATCTTGGGGCCCATGATGGAGGAAAATCTCAGACGCGCTCTGCTATTGTCTAGAGGCGATTGGTCCGTGCTCGTCATGCGTCCGTTGTCTGGTGGGTTGCTCGGTGCGGCTTTGTTGCTGTTGGTGATTGTTTTGTTGCCTGCAGTTAAATCCAAGCGCGAAGAGGCGTTCGTTGAAGATTAACTCACCCTGCTTGTTCGCTCTGTTCTTTAAGAGTTAAAAAATGGCACCTCCGTGGTGCCATTTTTCTTATGTGCTCCTAGGATTTGTAAGGCAAGTTCTGCGAGATTATTCGGGCCGTGCTAAAGTCCTTGTCCTAAGAAGCCTTACACTGCAATTAGACCTAAATCTAACTGAAACCAATTCTTTTCCTTGGACTCTAGCCGTGAACTTTAATTTCAACAACCCGTACCCTTCGACACGTTTACCTGTTTTTGCGCGTAACGTTGTTTCCACCTCTCATCCCACTGCGGCACAGGCGGGTTTGAAAATCCTACAAGCTGGTGGCAACGCCGTAGACGCAGCCATTGCAGCGGCTGCTGTAATTACGATAACAGAGCCCGTCAGTAACGGCTTAGGCTCCGATGCGTTTTGTATTTTGTGGGACGGTAAATCAATGCATGGGCTTAACGCTTCAGGATGTGCAGCGAAAGGATGGACCCCTGAGTATTTCCAAAAGAAATACGGCAAAGGCGAGACAACGCCTCCAAAGCGAGGCATGGATTCAGTGACTATCCCAGGTGCTGTAGCAAGTTGGATGGCTTTATCCGAACGATTTGGCAAACTGGCCTTTGAAGACCTATTGGCCCCAGCAATTGAAACGGCTGAGAGAGGGTATCTATTGCCCGTCGTCGTTCAACAAAAATGGGCGGCTGGAGCTGCAGAGTTAGGTTCCCTCCCCGGGTTTGCAGAAGCTTTTATGCCCAAAGGACGAGCTCCTAATGTGGGTGAGCTGTTTCAGTTCAAGGCCGCAGCCAAGGGACTCAAAGCGATTGCAAAGACCAAAGGTGAGGCGTTTTACGGGGGCGAGATTGCGCAGGCCATAGAGCGCTTCTCTGACGCCAATGGGGGCTGCTTGAAGGCGAGTGATTTTAGAGACTACAAGCCCGAATGGGTTGTCCCAATTGAGAAAAATTACAGGGGTTATACAGTGCATGAAATCCCGCCCAACGGCCAAGGGATCGCCGCTTTGATAGCGCTGGGTATTTTGGAGAACTTTGATATAGCCAGTTTGCCAGTTGACGGCGTTATGTCTCAGCATCTGCAAATTGAGGCAATGAAGCTTGCCTTTGCCGATGTATACCGCTACGTTGCTGAACGCTCGGGTATGCAGGTCACAGTAGATCAAATGCTCGACTCCCATTACTTGGCAAGCCGTGCTAAATTGATAGATATGAAGAGAGCCCAAGAATTTGGTGCCGGAAACCCCGTTAAGGGAGGGACCATTTACCTAAGCGCTGCGGACGAGAGCGGCATGATGGTGAGCTTTATTCAAAGTAACTATATGGGTTTTGGTTCTGGCTGTGTAGAGCCCGAGTTCGGCGTTAGTTTACAAAACAGAGGACACGGATTTAGTACGGTTGCAGATGGACTTAATCCCGCCAACTTGGTTGCCCCTGGAAAGCGTCCTTTTCACACCATCATCCCAGCTTTCCTGACCAAGGCGGGTGAGCCAGTGATGAGCTTTGGCGTTATGGGCGGAAATATGCAACCCCAAGGGCATATGCAAACGCTTATTCGCATGCTCGATTACAAGCAAAATCCTCAAACTGCGTGTGACGCGCCTAGGTGGAGATTTAATGCGGGTAGAGAAATTAACGTTGAATCAGCGATGGATACCAACACGGTCCAAGGTCTAAAGCAATTGGGCCACGTTGTTGAGGTGATCAACGATAGTTATCAAGATTTCGGGGCTGGTCAATTTATCTGGCGCGCCGGCGATCCCAAGGTCGAGGGCTATATCATTGCGAGTGATTCGCGTCGAGATGGGTTGGCTGCAGGGTATTGATCAAAAATTTAGGCCTTAACCACTGTTTCAATTACCTTTATAGCTTCAATTTCTGTGTCCCTCAAACAACCCAAAAGTTTTGGTATCGGATTAACACTTGCTGCGCTTGGGGCAGTTGCCTTTAGTGGCAAAGCAATCATCGTTAAACTGGCTTATCGATACGGCGTAGACGCAGTGACTGTGATCATGTACCGCATGCTTTTTGCGTTACCCCTGTTTATCGCTATGGTGATTTGGGCCTCAAGACAAGCGCATTCAAGGGCCAATCCACTAAAGTTGGGTGATATCTTTCCCATATTGAGCTTGGGCTTTATTGGGTATTACTTTTCAAGTTATCTGGACTTTCTTGGGTTGCAGTACATTTCCGCCGGACTGGAGAGGTTGATTTTGTACTTAAGTCCCACCTTTGTGATGCTAATAGGTCGAGTCCTTTATAAAAGGAAGGTAGAGCCTGTGCGCATTCTTGCCATGTTAATTAGCTATTTAGGCATTTGCGTGGTGTTTGGGCACGAGGTAAGTTGGGCAGGGCCCTCGGTTGTATTGGGTTCTTTATGGGTTCTCGCAAGTGCGCTTAGTTACGCAGTTTATCTAATTTACAGTGGGCAATTGGTTCACCGAATTGGCTCTTTGCGACTTGTGGGTTGGGCTTCTAGTTTTGCAAGTATTTGTTGTATTCTTCAGTTCCTGGTGCTCAGACCTTTAAGCTCTGCGGTTGTCCCCCAAGAGGTCTTGCAGTTATCGCTTGTGAATGCAGTGCTTTGCACCGCAACACCAGTCCTTATGGTGATGATGGCCATAGAGCGCATTGGACCAGCGCTTACCTCTCAAGTCGGGATGGTAGGGCCGTTGTCCACGCTATTATTAAGCGTATTAATATTGGGTGAGCCACTTAACATCTGGATTGCTTTGGGTACCTCTTTGGTTATTGGGGGTATTTATTTGGTTACAAAATTTGGATCTCAAAAAGGAAGTTAAAAATGGATTTAAAAATAAAGGGTAAATGGGCGCTCGTTTGCGGGGCTAGCAAAGGGCTAGGACTAGGCTGTGCGAGCTCTCTTGTCAAAGAGGGTGTGAACGTTGTGATTGTTGCCCGAGGCGCTGAGGCGCTTGAGGCATCCCAGGCTGCACTGCAAAAACTCGGTTCAGCAAAAGTCCTCGCGGTTGCTGCTGATATCACAACGGTTGAGGGGCGTGACGCGGTTTGGGCGGTACAGGGCGGACCGGGCAAGAATTACGATATCGTGATCACCAATGCAGGAGGGCCCCCACCTGGAGATTTTAAGGATTGGGACAGAGATGCTTGGATAAAAGCAATTGATGCAAATATGCTAACCCCCATTGAGTTGATTAAAGCAACGATAGACGCAATGGCAGAGCGTAAGTTTGGTCGAATTATTAACATTACCTCTGGCGCTGTAAAAGCGCCCATCGAAGTGCTCGGACTCTCAAACGGTGCTCGAAGTGGTTTGACTGGTTTTGTAGCAGGCGTTGCTAGGGCCTCCAAGTACGTTGCCAATAACGTCACCATCAACAATTTGTTGCCAGGTGCTTACGACACAGACCGTTTGAAAGTGACGATGAGCGGGGCCGCGAAAAAGACTGGACAAAGTGTTGAAGACGTTGCGCAGGCTAGAAAGAAAACCATTCCAGCACAGCGATTTGGACACCCCGATGAATTTGGAGACACCTGTGCGTTCCTTTGTAGCGAACAAGCGGGATACTTAACGGGTCAAAATATTTTGACCGACGGCGGCGCCTATCCCGGCACCTATTGATCGTTCTAAGCGAAGAGTCTTTGGTGTTCAATTTTGATACATAAATCTTGTATCACTTTCAGCCCCTTTGATTCAGCTAGTTGGCAAGAAGCAGCGTCCTCTAACCCCAGTTGCATCCAAATGGCTTGCGTCCTTATTTGGATGCTCTCGTTGACCAGTTCTGGAATGTGTTCAGGGGCGCGAAAGCAGTCAACCATATCAACTTTCACTGGAATATCTCCCAGGCTTGGATAGCACTTTTGCCCCAAAATGCTATCAATCACTGGGTTAACGGGAATGACGGTGTAGCCTTGTTCGATTAAATATTTAGCCACACTGTGGCTCGGTCTGGCTTCATTTGCAGATATGCCAACCACTGCAATGGTCTTGGTGGACTTTAAGAGCTCACGGATGAAAGAGTCGGAGTATCTGAGCATAAACGGGGGGGGTCTCAAGAGGCGCTTTAAAAGCGAAATGTTTACGGATATTTTGGGTGAGGTAAGACGCGAAAACTTCAATTGTTTGATAATTTACTCGTTATGTACAAGATATTTTCAACTATATTTATACTTCCCTGCAAATTGCTTCGGTTTTAGGGGCTTGCTTTTTTGAATTTATACCCCAAATAAAGGGAGCAAATAAGTGAACGAATGGGTTGTAAAAGTGAGTCAGAGCTACGATCTTCAATGGGGAATTTTGAGATGAAAAGTTTAACGAAATCACGTCCAGCAAAATGGTTTGTTAGTGGCGCTGCTGTTGCCGTATTTATGATGGTTTGCGCCCAGCCGTGGAGCGGCTCTGCGATGCGAGCCCAGGCCCAGTCAACGGTTTCTAAAGATAACTCGGGTGCAGTGAGAAGCTTGCCCGACTTTACCGATTTGGTAGATCAGGTGGGCCCATCTGTTGTCAACATTAGAACCCTAGAGCGGATCCAAAAACCTGCCGCGTCCACGGGTGATCAAGATGATGAGATGCAAGAATTATTCAAAAGGTTCTTTGGCATACCCATTCCGAATATGCCCCCAGGTCAAGGCGCGCCTGGAGCGCCGAAGACGCCTAAACCAAGAGGTGCTCCACGAGGTGAGGAGGAGCAACCCAGAGGGGTGGGTTCAGGTTTTATTTTGAGCAGTGATGGCTATATCATGACCAACGCACATGTGGTGGATGAGTCGGTCAAGGTTATCGTGACTCTACCCGATAAACGCGAATTCAAGGCAAAGATTGTCGGTGTTGATCGCCGCACAGACGTTGCAGTGGTAAAGATCGACGCCTCTAATTTGCCTTCTGTAAAAATTGGTGACGTTTCTAAATTACGCGTTGGCGAATGGGTTATGGCTATTGGCTCTCCCTTTGGACTGGATAACAGTGTGACCGCCGGCATTGTGAGTGCTAAGCAGCGCGATACGGGTGAGTTCTTGCCTTTTATTCAAACCGATGTTGCCATCAATCCTGGTAATTCCGGTGGGCCGTTGATAAATATGCGCGGCGAAGTGGTCGGCATTAACAGTCAGATTTATTCTAGATCTGGGGGATACATGGGAATTTCTTTTTCTATCCCCATTGATGAAGCCATTAGAGTTAGCGATCAACTAAGAGCAAGTGGGCGTGTTCAAAGGGGCCGCCTGGGGGTTCAAATCGATCAAGTTAGTAAGGAAGTGGCTGATAACCTGGGGTTAGGTAAAACGCAAGGTGCGTTGGTCCGAGGTGTTGAGACCAACTCTCCCGCTGAGAAGGCGGGCGTTGAGGCGGGTGACATCATCGTCCGTTTTGAGGGAAAGAGTATTGAAAAGTTTGCTGACCTGCCCCGTATTGTTGGCAATACCAAGCCCGGTACCAAAGGTGTTTTAACGGTCTTTAGGCGCGGTGCGTATAAAGATCTCACCGTTGTTGTGGGAGAGTTTGAGAAAGAGGCGGTTGCAGAAGATAAGGATGACTCCAACGACAAACCAGCCAAACTCGCGAGTTACCCCGCCTTTGGACTGTCGTTGTCTGAGCTGAGTGATGCGCAAAAGAAGGAGCTAAAAATCAAAGGCGGTGTAAGAGTGGAGTCCGCAACCGAGGCTGCTGCGACGGCGGGACTGCGAGAAGGGGATGTCATCATTACAGTTGCAAACGTAGAGATTACAAATCTCAAATCATTCGATGCGGTTGCCAGTCGCCTTGACAAGACTAAACCTGTTAGTCTTTTGATTCGACGAGGAGCCTGGGCTCAGTACACTTTGATTCGCCCTGTTGCGAAGTAAAGACTAACTGAGTGCTCTGTAGGGTTGCAAATTCTGGGGTGTGCTGGCTAACAATACGGGATACCCCGGGATTTCAATTTGAGCCAAGCACCCATCCCAAGTTTTTGCGCCAAACAAACCCCTCTAAATTATTAGGTTTTTGTAAAAAAACCAAATATCTAAAATAAATATAAAGTAAGTGCACACTCACTTATTTTTACATTTGTATCGGATTTTGAGTAAAATGGGCCCTAGAAATATGAACTTTGAGTGACTTCGTTGACTTTGAAATATCAAATGCAAGTAAAAATTACCAATTTTGTAACACTCCACAGAGTTCCCACATCTTGTCCAAAGGATCCTCACTTATTATGTGAATAAACTGTTAATAAAATTCGTGTTGCGGGACGACAACGAGCCGTTGTAACCGGAGTTGGGGCTGTACAGAAGGCTGAATATGCCTACAATGAAGCTTCCAGCTATCGCAGTTGCCATAGATTGTTGGTTCCGGGCGCGTCATCACCTGACGCGCCCTTTTTTATGTCTCTCTCTTTTAAATTCAAATACTTAAACGTGTCCGTTGATGAACCACATCAGAAACTTTTCGATCATAGCTCACATAGATCATGGTAAATCAACTCTTGCAGATCGGTTAATCCAACGCTGCGGGGGCCTAAGCGAGAGAGAGATGGAGGAGCAAGTTTTAGACTCCATGGATATAGAAAAAGAGCGTGGGATAACTATCAAAGCTCAAACAGCTTCGCTCAGGTACAAGGCCCTAGATGGGCAGATATATTCATTCAATCTCATTGATACCCCTGGTCATGTGGACTTCTCCTACGAAGTCTCAAGATCACTCAGCGCTTGTGAGGGTGCACTGCTCGTGGTTGATGCGAGTCAAGGCGTTGAGGCGCAAACTGTAGCGAATTGTTATACAGCGCTTGATTTGGGAGTGGAAGTTGTTCCCGTCTTAAACAAGATGGACTTACCGCAAGCAGATCCTGATAACGCCAAATCCGAGATTGAAGACGTCATTGGTATCGACGCAACGGATGCGATTCCTTGCTCAGCCAAAACCGGAATGGGAATAGATGAGATCTTAGAGGCAATCGTACACAAGATACCCCCGCCAAGAGGTAACCCAGATGGGCCCTTGCGGGCGATGATTATTGACAGTTGGTTTGATACCTATGTCGGTGTGGTCATGCTGGTTCGTGTGGTTGATGGGCGCCTAGCCAAGGGTGAGCGAATCAAGCTGATGGCAACAGGGGCCACTTACAACGCAGATAATTTGGGTGTATTTACCCCTGCCAATCAACCCCGAGAGGCTTTAGAGGCAGGTGATGTCGGCTATATTATTGCCGGCATTAAAGAGCTTCAAGCGGCAAAGGTGGGAGATACGGTTACTTTAATTAAGCCAGGCACTGGAGGTGCAAGTGCTACAGCAACTCAGGCCTTACCAGGGTTTAAGGAAATTCAACCCCAGGTGTTTGCTGGGCTGTATCCCACAGAGGCGAATCAATATGATTCACTCAGAGATGCACTGGAAAAATTAGAGCTCAATGATTCCTCACTGAGGTACGAGCCCGAGGTATCTCAAGCTCTAGGCTTTGGGTTTAGGTGTGGATTCTTAGGTCTGCTGCACATGGAGATTGTGCAAGAGCGCTTGGAGCGAGAGTTTGATCAAGACCTGATCACGACCGCACCCAGTGTGGTCTACCAAGTTGTTAAAGGTGACGGCGAATTGATGATGGTTGAAAATCCATCCAAAATGCCGGAGCAGGGAAAGCTACAAGAAATCAGAGAGCCCATCGTGACCGTGCATCTGTATATGCCACAAGAATATGTGGGTGCGGTGATGACGCTTGCAAACCAAAAGCGGGGCGTTCAAATGAATATGGCTTATCACGGGCGCCAGGTCATGCTGACCTATGAGATGCCCTTGGGGGAGATTGTTCTAGATTTCTTTGATAAGTTGAAATCCGTGAGCCGCGGTTATGCCTCAATGGATTATGAATTTAAAGAGTACCGGGCCTCTGACGTGGTTAAGGTTGATATATTACTTAACGGCGAGAAGGTGGATGCATTATCAATCATAGTGCACCGCTCGCAGTCACAATACCGGGGACGGGCGGTGGTTGCAAAAATGCGGGAAATCATCAGCAGACAAATGTTTGATGTAGCGATTCAAGCCGCCATAGGTGCAAACATCATCGCGCGTGAATCAATTAAAGCTTTAAGAAAGAACGTCTTGGCAAAATGCTACGGTGGAGACATAAGTCGCAAGAGAAAACTACTTGAGAAACAAAAGGCAGGAAAAAAGCGAATGAAGCAAATCGGATCTGTAGAAGTCCCCCAAGAGGCATTCTTGGCTATTTTGCAAGTAGAGGATTAAGATGATGTCATTTATTACGGCCTGTGTACTGGGCGCGTTTGCAACTTACATTGGGAGTTGGTATCTGGGATACACGGAAGGGAACTTTGCATTACTGCTTTTCCTGGCAAGCGTAGTGACAGGCATTTATTGGCTCGCAGAGCAGTACTACTTCTTACCGATGCGTCTGAAAAATGTACAAGAACAACAAGAACAAGAGCATTCACGCGATACCCAATTGCGAAATCTAGGGATTACGCCGCAGGAAACGGACAGAAGTGCAGCGCATGAGGAAATGGCTCGACAACCCTGGTGGTTAGACTGGACAGCGGGTCTGTTTCCCGTGATTGTGATGGTTTTTTTGTTGAGATCGTTTTTATTTGAACCATTCAAAATCCCCTCAGGCTCGATGATCCCGACTCTGTTGGTGGGGGATTTGATTTTGGTGAATAAATTTCATTACGGCGTCAGGTTGCCCGTCATCAACACCAAGATTACAGACGGTACCCCAGTCGAGCGCGGAGATGTAATGGTGTTTAGGTTCCCGCCTAAACCAACGCTTGACTACATAAAGCGCGTGATAGGCGTGCCAGGGGATGAGGTTTCGTATTTAAATAAACAACTAAAAATCAATGGTGTACCGGTCCCCAAAAAAGAGTTGCCTGAATTTTTCGAAGAAGAAAGCCTGCGTTATATAAAGCAGTTCTCTGAGGATTTGCCGCTCAGCCATGATCAACAACCGACATCTACGCTTAAAACACATCCTTTGCTCAATGAGGATGAGCGTCCTGCGTTTGTGGCGGGTGCTGATAACTTCAAATACAAAGAGCTTTGCAGTTATAGTGTCGAAGGATTTATCTGTAAAGTACCCAAGGGACACTACTTTATGATGGGAGACAACCGGGATAACTCCTTGGACTCTAGGTATTGGGGCTTTGTTCCTGATGAAAATATTGTGGGCAAGGCTATTTTTGTGTGGATGAATTTTGGTAGTCTAAGGCGTATTGGTAGCATTAATTAATGGATGTGAAGTCACAAGCACTTTTTTATGAAGCCTTAGAGCGTCGCTTAGAGCACTCTTTTACCCATCCAGATTTAATCGTTCAGGCTTTGACACACCGCAGTCATGCGGCAAACCACAATGAGCGATTAGAGTTCTTGGGAGATTCGGTCTTAAATCTAGCCGTTTCTCAAATGCTTTTTAAAGCCTTGGCCAATTTGCCAGAAGGTGACTTGTCAAGGGTTCGCGCTAACTTGGTTAAACAAGATACGCTCCACAAATTGGCTTTAGATCTGGGCTTAAGTGGGTTGATTAAACTCGGCGAGGGTGAGCTCAAATCGGGCGGGCAAAAAAGGCCCTCCATTTTGGCTGACGCATTAGAGGCGGTCATCGGGGCTGTGTTTGTTGATGCGGGGTACGCTGCAGCGGAGGCCCTGGTCTTTAGACTCTTTGATCAGGTCAGCATCAACCCAGCGATGTCCGCTGCCGCCAAGGACCCCAAAACCGAGTTACAAGAGTGGCTTCAGGCTAGACGTCTGAAGCTGCCCATATATAAAGTTGCGGGTACGACGGGTGCTGCACACCAACAAACCTTTGATGTGGAGTGCGAGGTGGTTGAGTTAAATATCAGTCAAAGGGGCATTGGAGAGTCCAAAAGGGCGGGTGAGCAGGCCGCAGCAAAAGCGATGCTCGATTGGCTCAGAGAAAATAAATAAGGATTGCAAAACTAGTTTTTGTAAGATTAGAAATAACAGTTACGAAGTTACGGTGCAATACCTGCACAGTTTATAAAGATCTAAAAAATTATTCATGACCGAAAAAGCGACTCCCAAGAAAAGAACAAAGAAAGCGACACCCGTGCCCCAGGGGGATTCGGATGAAGCGATTAAAGTTTCAACTGCAACGCCTCAAGAGGGGGGTGCGGGAGAGGATATCGCTGAGGTAGACAAAGATACATTAACGCAGATGCTACAAGCCGCTATGGGGCCCTCCAATCCCCTGCACCGGTGCGGAACGGTGGCCATTGTGGGTAAGCCTAACGTAGGCAAGTCAACACTCTTGAATGCCTTGGTAGGCCAAAAAATAAGTATCACCTCCAAGAAAGCACAAACAACCCGTCACCGAATTACGGGTATCAGAACCGAGGGTACCTCCCAGTTTGTGTTTGTGGATACGCCGGGATTTCAGACCAGGCATTCAAATGCTTTGAACCGTTCCCTCAACAAGACCGTTGTAGGAGCCGTGAGCGGGGTGGATTTGATTTTGTTTGTTGTGCAGTCAGGCGCTTTCTCTGTTGCGGACGCAAAAGTGCTCGCTTTACTTGGGCAACACACGCCCATTATTTTGATCGCCAATAAACTAGATATGATCCACCGACGTGGGGATTTAGCGCCTTGGTTGCAAGATATGCAAAAGAAGGCTGAGTTTATAGAGACAGTACCGATGTCGGCTAAGAGCGCCAAGGATGTGGAGCGTTTGCTAGGGGTATGTTCTAAATATCTACCTCACCAGCCTTGGTGGTACAACGAAGATGAGTTAACCGATAGAAGTGAGAAGTTTTTAGCGAGTGAGATTATTCGCGAAAAATTATTTCGACTAACTGGGGATGAATTGCCCTATACCTCAACTGTGATTATTGATAAGTTCACGGAGGAGCCGGGCAAGACGGTTGCGCGAATGGTGCGCATTGCAGCCACCATCGTGGTCGAGCGAGATGGGCACAAGGCGATGGTGATTGGTGAGAGCGGTGACCGATTAAAACGGATTGGATCTGAAGCGCGCCAAGAATTAGAAAACTTAATGGGCGCAAAGGTCTTCTTAGAGATTTGGGTCAAAGTTCGCTCGGGTTGGGCGGATGATGAGGCGCGGGTGCGCAGTTTTGGCTACGAATAGGGTCTCCGCAGCGAGCCGAGTTGTAGATGAACCGGCCTATGTTCTTCAAGCGTTCGATTGGAGTGAGTCGAGCCTAATTGTTGAAGTGCTTACACGCAATTTTGGTCGAATTACGCTCGTAGCCAAAGGTGCTAAAAGACCGAGCTCTAATTTTCGTCCCATCCTCTTGCCTCTACAAATTATCAAAGTCGCCTACTCCGGAGATGCTCAGATTAGAACCCTGAAATCTGCCACCTGGGGCGGTGGGACGGTCATGCCTAAGGGCGAGGCATTGCTTTCGGGCTTTTATCTGAATGAACTCATATTGAGATTGTTGCAAAGAGATGATCCTCATCCTGCGCTATTTGATATTTATTCGCAAACGGTCTCAATTCTCTCAACTCAAGATGACAGCGTGAAAGCCCCAGCGCTGAGAAGCTTTGAGTTGTTGTTGTTACAAGATTTGGGGTGGCTGCCGGACTTTAAGCGCCAAACCCTGACGCTGCAGCCTTTGAGGGATGATGACCTGTATATTTGGATTGCTGAGGCGGGACTTAGAGAGGTCGGGGACTCAGAGAGCGGGCTGCCGGGGAGTTTGTGGCAAGAGTTAGGTGTTGCTCTAAATATGCCCTATCCCCTACCGGCTTTAATCCGCATTTGTGCCCAAGTGAGCTCTCAGCACAGACAGCCACTGCAAAGTCAACTACGCTCTGTCTTACACTACCATTGTGGTGTTTCTAAGCTGAGAACTCGTCAATTTATGATGGATCTTCAGTCTCTTTAAGAACTAAATTTTTGCGTCCAACTATGACTGCTTTGTCTGTTAATTTAAATAAAGTTGCAACCATTCGCAACACCAGAGAGCTTGGAATACCTAGCGTTCTTAAAGCGGCCTCCCTGTGCCTAGAGGCCGGCGCCAACGGCATCACAGTGCATCCCCGACCCGATGCGAGGCACATCCGAGCGCAAGACGTCTACGACCTATCTCAACTCTTAAAGGATCGGGCCCATGTTGAGTTCAACATAGAGGGCAATCCCTTTCACAATTTGATGGACTTTGTGCGTGTTTGTAGACCAGAGCAAGCGACGTTTGTCCCTGACGAACAGGGGCAATCAACAAGTGATCACGGATGGAGCTTTCCAAAGGATTTTGAGCGGTTGCGACCCTTCGTACAAGAGTGTTTGGGTTTGGGGGTTAGAGTGAGCTTGTTCATGGACGCGCAACCGAGTCAGATGCATTACGTGCGTGAGTTAGGCGCGCAGCGCGTTGAGCTTTATACGCAGCCCTATGCGAGTGCATACGCAACGCCTGAGCAAAGCTCAGTGCTTGAAGCGTTCAAGCAAGCCGCCCAAAGCGCTAGTTCACAGGGTCTGGTGTTGAATGCGGGACATGATCTGAGCTTGATTAATTTAGGACTTCTTTTAAAGACCATTCCACTCATTGAGGAAGTCTCCATTGGTCACGCCCTCATTGGAGATGCTTTAGAGATGGGGTATCCGAGCGCAGTAAAAGCGTACCTCGCATGTATTCAAGCAGCGAAGCCGGCCAAAAAATAGAATGAACTTATAAGTACAAAGTACAGGAGCAAGCGCAATTGATATACGGGATTGGTACAGATATTTGTGATGTTCGCAGAATTGCACGATCCGTTGAGCGACACGGAGATCGTTTTGCGTTAAAAATCCTTGCACAGGGTGAGTTTAAAACCTATCAATCTCGTAGCGCTCGGTTTAATGAAAGAGGTATTCGGTATTTGGCTACTCGCTTTTCAGTCAAAGAAGCGTTTAGCAAGGCGATTGGACTGGGTATGCGCATGCCAATGTGGTGGACGCGCTGTGAGGTTACATCGCTTGCCAGCGGTCAACCCACGATTAAACTTCATGGTGAATTGTTGGAATGGTTTGAGGCGCGTGGGTTGCATGCCCATGTCTCTTTGAGCGATGAGTCAGATTATGCAACCAGTTATGTAATTGTTGAGGATAGAAAATGATCAATCATTGCCCTATTATTTTGGATATCGCAGGGACCAGTTTAACCAAAGTTGATACAGAGCGCTTAATGCACCCACTCACGGGTGGGATTATTTTGTTTAGCCGTAACTGGGAGTCCAGGGCGCAACTGAGTGCACTGTGCAGTGAAATCAAACGCGTGCGCTCAGACTTACTTATTTGTGTGGATCATGAAGGAGGTCGAGTACAGCGTTTTAAGACGGATGGTTTCACACACCTGCCGGCCATGGGGGAGTTGGGACAGATGTGGATTGAGGACTCAGATGGGCGAACCGGTAGTGGCGCTTTGAGGGCGATGGACGCAGCTACAGCATGCGGTTATGTCTTAGCGTCCGAGTTGCGCGCGTGCGGTGTGGACTTGAGCTTTACCCCGGTACTCGATTTGGACTGGGGAAGCAGTGGGGTGATTGGGGACAGAGCGTTTCACGCCGATCCGCGCGTTGTGAGTGTTTTGTCCAAGAGTTTGATGCACGGGCTATTAAAAGCGGGCATGGCCAATTGCGGCAAACATTTCCCCGGACACGGCTTTGTAAAAGCAGATTCACATATTGATATCCCAGTTGATGAGAGATCGTTAAACGAGATACTCTCTAAGGATGCTTGGCCATATGAGGTGCTGACGACAGTACTCTCTAGTGTTATGCCAGCGCACGTTATCTATCCGCTTGTTGACAAACGGCCTGCAGGTTTTTCTAAGCACTGGTTAGAGAAGATCCTTCGCGAGCAGATGAAATTTCAAGGCGCAATTTTTAGCGATGACTTATCCATGGCAGGAGCTAGAGAGATTGACGGGCGAACTGTGACTTATGTAGAGGCTGCCATTCAAGCTCTCATTGCGGGTTGCGATATGGTACTTTTATGTAACCAAAGCATAGAAGGCGTAGGTGCCTCAAAGCAGGGAAGTCCAATCGATGAGTTACTTGAGGGCTTAGAGGGTGCTTTAATGAACGGAAAATGGACTGCAAGGCAAGTAAGCGAGGAGCGCAGATTGTCTTTGCTAGGACGCTTTGAATCGCAGGATTGGATGAGTTTAATGAAGGATCCTGAGTATATTCATGCACTTACACTTCTTCCTTGATTTATTTGGTGAATAAAAACTTTTTTAATATTTATTTTTATTCATCATCATTCATCATTAAATATCGATTTGATTCATTTTTACGAGTGTGAGGCATTAAAATATTCCTATAACAATAAAACGAAATTTAAATTTCGTAGTTCATCTTTAAAAAGAACAAGGAATTTTTAATGGCGACAAAAACTGGCAAGAACGCTGTAGCCGAAAGTGGACTGCGTTTTACGAGTCGTGAAAACGGTTCCCCCTTTGCAGGCATGGGAAAGATTGGTGAGACGATGTCTTGCATGATGTGTGGTCACCATAAACCACGTAGCCAGGGAAGCCAAAGACGCTTTGCCGGCAGTCTTGCTTTCTTTTGCTTTGAGTGCAAGCCCCAAGTCGCTGTGGAAAAGCCTCTGAAGGTAGCCGCTTGATTTAGATAAGCGTATTGAACGTACCTACGTTCAACAAGCTTTAAGTTCGCTTAGTGCAATATGTGCACTCACTGTCAGTGACTCATGACTAGGCGAGTATCTCCCTAAGGCGCTTTCTCAAGTGTGTTGTTCTTTGCGAAGAGCAGGGAACAATATAACGTCCCTAATACTTGCGCTGTCTGTGAGCAACATCATCAGGCGATCGATGCCAATTCCGCAACCCCCCGTTGGCGGCATACCGTACTCAAGCGCTTTGACAAAGTCGTGGTCGTAGAACATTGCCTCATCATCACCACTATCTTTCGCATTAACTTGGGATTGAAAGCGTGCCGCTTGGTCTTCTGCGTCGTTCAGCTCGGAGAACCCATTCCCAAACTCCCGTCCCGTTATGTAGAGCTCAAAGCGCTCAGTCACCTCAGGATTGCTATCGCTGGCTCTGGCGAGCGGGGAAATCTCAACCGGGTGCTCACAAATAAATGTAGGTTGCCATAAACGTTCTTCAATAACTTCTTCAAAATAAAGAACCTGCAGCGCAGCCAAAGAGCGTTTAGATAACTGGTGCTTGTGCTCATTGAGACCTAGTCCCTCTAGGGCTTTAATCATCCCATCCACTGAAGTGAGGGGGACTGGATTGGGGGCAAATTTTTCAATCGCTTGGGGTATGGTGAGTCGAGCAAAAGGAGCGCTCAAGTCAACCTCCTTGCCGGCATAGTTCAGACTCAGCGAACCAGTGGTTTCAAGGGCTACTGCGCGGATCAGGGACTGCGTGAACTCCATCAGGTCCAAATAATTCCAGTAAGCAGCGTAGAACTCCATCATCGTAAACTCAGGATTGTGTCTAACTGAGATGCCTTCGTTTCTAAAATTGCGGTTGATCTCAAATACACGCTCGAAGCCACCAACAATTAACCGTTTGAGGTAAAGTTCAGGCGCAATACGAAGATACATCTCTTGATCAAGCGCATTGTGGTGAGTCGTAAAAGGCCTCGCATTTGCACCCCCTGGGATGGGGTGAAGCATTGGCGTTTCAACCTCTAAGAAAGAATGTTTAACCATAAACTCACGCATGCATGTAATTGCCTTGGAGCGAGTGATGAAGCGGTTTTTAGCGGCCTCATCAGTGATTAAATCAATATGGCGTTGACGATATTTGATCTCTTGATCGCTGATGCCGTGAAACTTATCCGGCAAAGGTCTAAGACTCTTGGTGAGCAATCGAATCTCTTTAACATGTATAGATAGCTCGCCAGTTCGGGTTTTAAAGAGCGTCCCTTGTGCCCCTAAGATATCCCCTAAGTCCCAGTGCTTAAAGGCGTTGTAGGCATCCTCTCCAACCTCATCTCTCACGATGTAGAGTTGAATACGCCCGCTTGTATCTTGAATGGTCGCAAAACTCGCCTTGCCCATCACTCTTTTAAGCATCATCCGCCCACCCACAATCACCGCGGTGGGTGCGTCTAAAAGTGCCTGGGCTTCTAAAGGCTCGAAGTTGTTGAGAATGTTTGCAGCGTGGTGCGTTGGTTTAAAGTCGTTGGGGAAGACCGGAGTTTTAGTGGATGCGCTATGGGCTCTTAACTGCGTTAACTTATCTCTTCTTTCAGCAATTAATTTATTCTCATCTACTGCAGGAACGTCAGCATTTACGGGGGCGTCGACGGTTGTTGGTTCTGATTTTGAATTCAATTTATGGATCTTCTTTTAAGTATGGGTAAATTTAAGAACTAACCGCATCCGCAGGTTGCTTCAGTAACATTGCGCAGGTATCTGCAATGGACTTCTTTAATTCTCTTCTGTCGCAAATAAAGTCCACAGCCCCTTTAAGTTGTAAAAACTCAGAGCGTTGGAATCCCTCGGGTAGTGTTACGCGAACTGTACTCTCAATCACGCGCGGACCTGCAAAGCCGATCAATGCCTTGGGCTCAGCAATAACCACGTCCCCCATGAATGCAAAGCCCGCTGATACACCGCCCATGGTTGGGTCGGTAAGTACGCTAATAAAGGGGAGCCCTTTTTTGGCAAGCCGTGTGAGCGATGCATTGGTTTTTGCCATTTGCATGAGCGAGAGCAGGCCCTCTTGCATCCTTGCACCCCCTGTTGCTGTGAAGCAAATAAAGGGCACCTTTTGCTCAATCGCTGTGTGTACACCGCGAACAAAGCGCTCGCCAACCACAGAGCCCATGCTGCCGCCCATGAAATCAAACTCAAAGCAAGCAGCAACAACATTGATGCTGTGTATTGATCCGCCCATTACTACAAGCGCATCGGTCTCACCCGTGTTGGCCATTGCCTCCTTGATGCGTTCTGGGTATTTGCGAGAGTCTTTGAATTTGAGGGGATCAACCGGGACCACCTCTTGTCCAATCTCATAGCGACCTTCTGCGTCTAAGAAATAATTTAATCGAATCCGCGCTGAGATTCTGTGATGATGAGAGCATTTCGGACAAACATTTTGGTTCTCCTCTAAATCCGCGTTGTATAAAACGGTCTCACAACTCGGACACTTAACCCAGAGTCCCTCAGGGACGCTGCGCCTGTCGGCGGGATCAGTTTGTTGAATTTTTGGGGGAAGAAGTTTTTCTAGCCAACTCATGAATCGCTCCTTAAACTTAATTGTCTATGGCAGTTCTGATACTGGCCATAAAGTCTTTTGCAATACCCGGCCCGCTTTCGGCAGAGGAGTCTTTGATCAAATCAATTAAACGCGAGCCAATCACCACAGCATCTGCGACGCGGCTAACAGTTCGAGCAGTTTCGGGGTCTCTGATACCAAATCCTACACCGACCGGAATGTGAACGTGTTTCCTGATTTTAGGTAGCATCGCCTCAACCTCATCGGTATTTAAATTACCCGCCCCCGTCACCCCTTTTAAGGAGACATAGTACACATACCCGGACGCAACGGCTGCAACCTCTTTGATTCTAGTGTCTGTACTGGTTGGAGCAAGAAGGAAGATAAGGTCCATGGATCTATCTTTGAGTTGAGCAGCAAACTCGCTGCACTCATTTGGCGGGTAATCTACGATCAAAACCCCATCCACGCCGCTTGCGTGTGCATCTTTAACAAATGCGTTCTCGCCGTGTTGGAGATCGTACTGTTCGATCGGATTGGCATAACCCATCAACACAACTGGAGTGGATTGGTTTTTATCTCTAAATGCTTTTACGACGGATAGAACTTCTGCCAGTCCCACTTGGTTGGCGATAGCCACCTCAGCAGCCTTTTGAATCACAGGGCCATCCGCCATAGGGTCACTAAACGGAATCCCTAGTTCCAAAATATCTGCCCCACCCTCTACCAACCCATTCAGCAAACCTTGGGTTGCCTCTAAGGTAGGAAAGCCCGTCATTAAGTAGGGTATTAAGGCCTTTTTGCCAGATGCCTGTAGCGCGTTAAATGTTTGTTGAATGCGACTCATGGATTATTTTTTCTCAAAGTGAATAGGCGCATGAACACTGGGTCCGCCCTTGACCCCTTGTCCTTGACAACTTGGGCGACAGTAAAAGTCTGCATTGCTTAAATCAGCAACGGTTCCGATATCTTTGTCTCCCCGACCAGATAGGTTAACCAGTATCGACTGCGTTGACTTCATGGTGGGGGCCAATTGCATTGCATAGGCAATGGCATGACTGGACTCAAGCGCAGGAATGATGCCCTCTGTACGGCAAAGGTAGTGAAAGGCGTGCAGTGCCTGCTCGTCTGTTGCGCCTACATACTGAGCACGCCCAATATCCTTTAGAAAAGCGTGCTCGGGGCCTACGCCTGGATAATCAAGGCCTGCACTAATGCTATGGGTTTCTGTGATTTGCCCCTTGTTGTCTTGCAAAATATAGGTCCTGTTTCCGTGCAAAACACCGGGCGAACCTTTTTGTAATGATGCAGAGTGTTTGCCGCTCTCAAGTCCTTCGCCCGAGGCTTCAACACCAATTAATTGCGTATTCTCAAATTCAATGTAGGGATGAAAAATACCCATTGCATTGCTTCCACCACCCACACACGCAATCACCGCGTCAGGCTGCGAGCCGAAGTGCATGAGCGGCATTTGTTCAATACATTCTTTGCCAATCACACTTTGAAAGTCTCTGACCATCATGGGATAAGGATGAGGGCCAGCGACCGTGCCAATGATGTAGAACGTGTTTTCAACATTGGTCACCCAGTCCCTTAAGGCCTCGTTCAAAGCGTCCTTGAGGGTTCTACTCCCGCTGTTGACGGGTACAACAGTTGCCCCAAGGAGCTTCATTCTGTAAACGTTGGGACTTTGGCGCTTAACGTCCTCACTACCCATGTACACAACGCACTCAAGGCCGTAGCGTGCGCAAATGGTTGCAGTAGCAACGCCGTGTTGCCCAGCCCCGGTTTCTGCAATCACACGAGGTTTGCCCATTCTCTTAGCAAGCATGGCTTGACCAATGGTGTTGTTGATTTTGTGAGCGCCGGTATGGTTTAAATCCTCACGTTTCAAATAAATTTGTGCCCCGCCCAGCTCTTTGCTCATTCGAGCGGCGTGATAAATAGGGGAGGGTCGCCCAACAAAGTGTTTTAATTCGTAGTGAAACTCTTTTAAAAACTCCGGCTCGTTGTGATATTTTTCGTACGCAAGCTTTAACTCCTCAATCGCATGCGTTAAGGTCTCACTCACGAAACTGCCACCATACTTACCAAAATGCCCGCTCAAATCGGGTTGTTGATACTCATACATATTTGAATTCCTAATTAAGCTTTTGAATAAGCACTTAGATCTAAGCGTCTAAGGGGTCGAGTCTGAAATTTACGCTGCCATTCAGATCCCTTGCTTATTTTTCGGTTGAATGGGTTAGAGGCCTTTATGAGGGCAAAAAAATGGGATTGAATTAACGCTTAAATGCTGCACATATGCACACCATATGCACCACATGAGGGGAATTTACTTCCCTATGCATTTCGAACGGCGTTAACAAATTCTTTTATTTTTTCACAATCCTTGATGCCCTTATCGCTTTCAACGCCGGAGCTGACATCTACACCGAGTGAGAGGCCAAGCGGTTTAAAGTGAGCGATGCCACTCGTCACATTTGCAGGTGTGAGTCCACCAGACAAGACGAGGTGAGCGTTTACGTTTTGAGTAATGTGTGACCAATTAAAAGCCTTACCGCCCCCGCCGTATCCTTGCACATGTGCATCAAGCAACAGCGCTTGGGCTGATTTGTAATCCAAAGCATATTTTAATAGGTCAAAAGGGGTTGTGCTGACTTCTCCCGGAATTCTGACAGCGCGAATCCAGGACGCACGAAATCTTTGAGCCGTTTCATAACAAAACTGTGGACTCTCATCGCCGTGAAACTGCAACCAGGCCCCCGGAACTAAATCTAAAGCACTCTCTATGGTCGGCGCATCAGCGTTTACAAAAAGTAGCACAGGACTCACAAAAGCCGGCAAACGCCGTGCCAATTCCCCAGCCCGTTTGGGGCTAATATAGCGAGGACTTTTGGGGTATTGCACAAAACCAATTGCGCTCACCCCTTGCTCGACGGCTGCGTCAACGTCCTCTTCGCGGGTGAGCCCACAAATTTTGATACCAGTAGTTAAATTCATCAGGGTAGAAAGTTGAATGTCGCAGTTTCTTGTGGCAAGGCCCATGTTGGATCATATTTTGGGCCAGCAAAATACAAGCCCTCGGCGGCAAAGGTTGGCGCTGCCGCGGCTCTATTTTTGGCCTCTAAGACTTCAACCATCCAAGAGGGTGGATTTTTGCCTTGGCCAATGTAGATCAAGCATCCCATAATATTACGAATCATGTGGTGCAAGAAAGCATTGCCTTCGAATTCAAAGCGCCAATAAGAGGAGGCGAAGTTTATCGGGTCACTCCTATGTGTTGCGCCTGTACGTTCGATTTTAATCGAGTTCAAAGTTTTAACAGGACTGAGCGCCTGACAAGCCGCAGCGCGAAAGGAGCTAAAGTCATGCGTACCTACAAGGTGGCGAGCACCTTCTTGCATTAACTCCAAATCAAGAGCTTTAAAGCTCCAGCCCACCCGACCCGTCTCAAGACTTGGTCGCACAGGGGACTCAAGTAGTATGTAAATGTATTTACGGGAAATGGCACATTTTCTGGCATCAAACCCGTCATCAACTTGCGCTGCCCATTGAACACCAATGTCTTCAGGCAAAAAACTGTTCAAACCTCTGACCCAAGATGCGCTGTCCCGCATGACGGGAGAGTCAAAATGAACGACCTGCAACAGTGCATGGACTCTTGCATCGGTTCGGCCCGCGCAGTGAGTACGAATGGTGTGCTGAGTGAACTCGAGCAAGGCGCTCTCTAGGTGATCTTGAATAGTTCGGCCACTGAGCTGACTTTGCCAGCCCTCGTAAGCGCGACCCAAGTAACTCAGGCCTAGGGCAATTCGCATTTGATTTAAGGGTGCTCGGAGAGCCAACGCCGGGCAATCTCTTGCATTTGCTCATTGGCCTGCTCAGCCACCTCTTGCGCTAAAGCACGTCCGGTGTGCTTTTGACCAAGTTTCCATAACTCTTCGGCTAGATCTAGACGAACACGAAAAGGATCTTCATGTTCGTTTGCGCTGCTGGCTTGTATCATGGAAGGGCTGGACTTTGCGTTCTTTTGAGCAGGCTCCTTAGAAGCGGGCGTAGACGCTTCGCTAGCAGTTGATTGACTAGTCTGAACGGGGCTTAAAACGGGGCTGGTGGGCTCGCGCTTGAAGGGTTCGCCTCGAGAGGAATCAACGTTAGATGATTCAAAGTTAGAGGATTCACTTTCAGGGGAAACACTTCTTAGATGTGAATTACCTGAGCCTGAGTTGCTTAGACCTGGGTTGCTTGAGCCTGAACCAGATGTTTCAGGTGTAAGATTTAAATCGAAATCAAAATGAAGGGTTGGCGCCACAGGCAGGGGATTCGTCCCGGTGACCTCAAAGTGGGGATCGTCGGCTCCAATTGAATCTGCTTCTTGGGGTTCCTGCAATGGTTGAAATACTGCAGAGGTGCCTATCTCCTCTTCATGCGGGTCTAAGGGAGAGGGTGAGTCTTGTGAGGGTCTTGCATTGATGCGCAACCAAATAAATAACAACAAGGCACAACTCAAAATAAACGAGCCAATATAGACCAATACGAAATTGGCTCGCATCCAATTGTTTAGATCATCTAAATTATTTATTTTTGTTAGATTTGGCAAACCTGAGAGAAGTCCGCTTTTAACCTCGAGTCCTGTGGATTGCGCAAGTTTGGATAAGTCCTCAATGTTTTGAAGCAAGTTTTGTTTGCGAACTTCGTTCTCTTGGGATTGCTTTTGTTCGGCGATTTTTTGTTCAGCGGGTAACTCTGTTGATTTATCCTTTATCTCAGGCGAGCTCAGTTTGAGTTGATCTTTGGGTGCAGGAGTTGACTCCTGAACTTTTCCACTAACTTTACCGGTTATGGATTTACCCTGGTTCGCCATTTCGCTCAGTGGCAACTTTGCAGCCAAAGTAGATTTGTAATTACCAAAAGCCTTGGCCTGAAGGATAACTTCTGA
This sequence comes from uncultured Burkholderiales bacterium, assembly GCA_903830725.1. Classification (GTDB taxonomy): domain Bacteria; phylum Pseudomonadota; class Gammaproteobacteria; order Burkholderiales; family Burkholderiaceae_C; genus Limnohabitans. The sequence goes on from CAIKVH010000065.1 coordinate 132,629, forward strand.
ATGCGCAGTCTCAGAGCTTATGGCTAACGCTTCCTCGGTAGAGGGAATTTTTAATGTGACACCAGCCTTAACCAAATTAACATTTTTCTGAATAAAAGCATCAGGGTTGCTGTTCATTAAGGCAATTAACATTTGGTCTAAAGAGAGTTGCCTTTTATCCATGTTTTGAAGGGCAATCCTTCCCGCTGTATCACCGGACTTTACATTGACGGTTTTTGTGGAAATTACAATGGGTGTTTGAGGGATTTTGGATTCGCTACTGTTTGCTTGGGTTCCCAAAAATAAACCAAAGTTGCGCAATATACCTCCTGTTGCCCACTTCAAATCAACAATCACCTCAACGTAGGGATCTGATACGGGTTGTGTACCTGTAATTCTCACGTACCTTGATTGGTCCTTGCGTGTGAGCAGTTCAAGTTTGGCGTCTTCAAGCGCAGTGTTTAAAGAAATACCTACGGCTTTATAACTCGACTCCAGAGCTAAAGTGGCTTGCAAATCAACTGATTCCTCAGCGCTGATGTTGCTGAGATCAATTTCTACGCTTAAAGGAGCGCCTAAGGTGGATTGAATCAGAGGACGGCTTAGGGTAACTGCTTGTGCTGAGCTAATGCCCAACGCAAATAAACCAAAACCCAAAACGGCACCTCTAATCCAACGAGCGAGGTGAGTAAAGTTGGGTTGAATTAAGTTGAGTTGAATTAAGTTGAGTTTTAGGGTTGATACCATAAGTGTCATTTTGAAACATTTAAGTCAGGATGACATCATAATCTACCCCTACCTGACTCGGGGCTTAAATCCTTGATTTTGCGACACAAAATCAAGAAAAGGTGTATTCAGTCTGCTAGATCAGCTTAGTTTTGTTCCAATAAGATTCTTAGCATTCTTCTCAAGGGCTCGGCTGCACCCCAAAGGAGTTGATCACCAACGGTGAATGCACCCAAAAAGTCCTCTCCCATGGCCAATTTGTGAAGGCGTCCAACGGGAACACTTAGGGTTCCTGTAACTGCTGCAGGGGTGAGCTCTTTTTCAGTTATTTCCCTCTCATTTGGAATAACTTTGACCCAATCATTGCCAGCGGCTAGGGTCTCTTCTATGTCTTTTAAAGGAATATCCTTCTTAAGTTTGATTGTTAATCCCTGTGAGTGGCAACGCATTGCACCAACTCGAACGCAAAGCCCGTCAATTGGGATGCTTCCCGCAGATCTAGAGGGCGCAAGACCTAAGATCTTGTTGCATTCGGCACCGCCCTTCCATTCCTCTTTGGTTTGTCCATGCTCATAAGGGACATCAATCCAAGGAATTAAACTTCCTGCTAAAGCCGTATTTCTGAAGTTTGATTTGGGAAATGCACTACTTCGCAGTGTCTCAGTGACTTTGCGGTCTATGTCAAGAATTGCAGATGATGGGTTTTGCAAGTCACCCTTCACGCTGTCGTGCAACGCGCCCATCTGCTGTAAGAGCTCGCGCATGTTTTGTGCTCCTGCACCAGAGGCGGCTTGGTAGGTCATCGCGCTAATCCACTCAACCCATCCCTTGTTGATCAGTGAGCCCATAGCCATCAGCATCAAACTAACTGTGCAGTTTCCACCAATCCAATTTTTACCGCCAGAGTGCAATGCTTTGTCTATAACGGATTTGTTGACTGGGTCCAAAATGATGATTGCATCATCTTTCATACGAAGCGCAGAGGCAGCGTCAATCCAGTGCCCTTGCCAATTGGCGCTGCGTAATTTGGGATATATCTCGTTGGTGTAGTCACCCCCCTGACAGGTGATGATAATGTCGCATTTACTAAGTGCGTTGATATCTTTTGCATCTAAGAGTTTCGTCTCATTTTTTGCAAAAGAAGGTGCAGGCCCACCCACATTTGATGTTGTGAAGAAAATGGGCTCTATTAAATCGAAGTCGCCCTGTGTTTGCATTCTCTCCATCAAGACGGAGCCAACCATACCGCGCCAACCCACCATGCCTACTACGTTTGAGACCCGTGCCATAAAGTAATTTCCTATGATTTTAAAATATGTCTAACTTAATTAAGAGTTAGCGAAATGGTTTTACTTTAACGCAGCAACCACTGCATCTCCCATCTCAACGGTGCCAACCCGCTTTGTGCCCTCTGAATAAATATCTGGTGTTCGTAGCCCGCTTGCCAAGACCTTTTGAACAGCTTGCTCGATCCGAAGGGCCACAGCGGGCATGTTTAAGGAAAAGCGAAGCATCATTGCTGCGGACAGGATCGTTGCAAGTGGATTGGCCAATCCCTTGCCAGCTATATCAGGGGCACTTCCGTGACTGGGTTCATACAGGCCTTGATTTTTAGAGTTGAGTGAGGCAGAGGGGAGCATGCCAATTGAGCCCGTTAGCATGGCTGCTTCATCCGACAAAATGTCTCCAAACATATTCCCCGTAACCAGTACGTCAAACTTCTTAGGTTCTTTCACGAGTTGCATCGCGGCGTTGTCGACATACATATGGTCTAACGCAACGTGGGGATAGGCTTTGCCAATCTCTGTTGCTACGTCGCGCCATAGTTGTGATGTTTCTAGGACATTGGATTTATCAACACTCGTAACGCGGTTGGAGCGTTTCTCTGCAGCTTTAAATGCTGTGTGCATAATGCGCTCAATCTCTGGGCGTGTGTAGCGCATCGTATCAAAGCCTTCCTCTGCACCAACGAAGGGACCATCAACTACAGTGCGTCTGCCCTTGGGTTGTCCGAAATAGATGTCACCCGTAAGCTCTCGGATGATCAGTATATCGAGTCCACCAATCAATTCGGGCTTAAGGCTTGATGCGTGTGTGAGTTCGGGGTAACAAATTGCTGGGCGAAAATTTGCATATAGGCCAAGCGTTTTACGCAAACCCAGAATAGCTTGTTCGGGTCTTAAGGACCTCTCCAAATTGTCGTATTTCCAGTCTCCCACTGCTCCAAACAGCACTGCATCTGATTGCTGAGCGAGTTGAGCTGTTTTCTCCGGTAAAGGGTGTCCACTGGACTCGTACGCGGCTCCGCCAACGTCTGCATGTTCGAGTTCAAGTTTTAAATCTAAGACGGCGAGTACTTTTAGTGCCTCAGCAACGATCTCTGGCCCAATACCGTCGCCTGGTAAGACTGCTATTTTCAATTGTGTACTCCTTCAATCATCGTCTGGGCAAGCCAGGGTTTAGTGGATAGGCGCTCAGCTTCGAAGGCGCGAATTTTGTCTGAGTGTCTAAGAGTCAGGCCGATATCATCAAATCCGTTCAACAAACAATATCTTCTAAAGGGCTCGACTGTGAAGGCGATGCTCTCACCTTGCTCCTTGACAATAACTTGGGCTTCTAAATCAATCGTTAATTTAAAACCCGCAAATGCGGCGGATTCATGAAAGAGTTGATCAATCACCGTTTCAGGCAAAGTAATGGGGAGTAGGCCATTTTTAAAGCTATTGTTGAAAAAAATATCAGCAAAACTAGGTGCCAAGATACAGCGAAAACCGAATTGATCTAGAGCCCAAGGTGCGTGCTCTCTAGAGGAGCCACAGCCAAAGTTTTTCCGGGCTAGCAAAATAGAGGCCCCTTTGTAGCGAGGGAGGTTCAGCACAAAGTCGGGATTGGGCTTTCGGGTTGAGGGATCTTGTCCTGGAAATCCTGGATCTAAGTAACGCCACTCGTCAAACAAATTAATTCCAAAACCAGTTTTGCGAATAGATTTTAGAAACTGTTTTGGAATAATCGCATCGGTGTCAACGTTTTCACGGTCCATCGGTGCGACCAAGCCTTTGTGTACGGTAAATTTTTGCATGGTGCGTATCTCGTAATTCTTAGTTAATCGTAGGGCGTATTTTGCTTTTAGGCATATTGCCGAATGTCGACGAAGTGACCATGAATAGCGGCTGCGGCGGCCATGGCGGGGCTCACCAAATGGGTACGACCACCAGCGCCTTGTCTGCCCTCAAAATTGCGGTTGCTTGTTGAAGCACAACGCTCTCCAGGTTCGAGTCGGTCTGCATTCATCGCCAAGCACATGGAGCACCCTGGCTCACGCCACTCGAAACCGGCTGCTTTGAATATTTTGTCCAATCCTTCTTTCTCTGCTTGCTCTTTCACAAGCCCAGATCCAGGAACAATCATCGCAAGCTTTACGTTGCGTGAGACTTTTTGACCCAACTTTTTGATGACGTAAGCTGCCTCGCGCATATCTTCAATTCGGCTATTTGTGCAGGAGCCAATGAAGACTTTGTCGATTGTGATGTCAGAAATTTTCTTTCCTGGTGTCAATCCCATATAGGTGAGTGCTCGCTCAATAGCACCGCGCTTGTTGTCGTCTCGTTCTTTATCGGGGTCTGGGACGCTCTCGTTGACAGACAGGACCATCTCTGGTGAAGTACCCCAAGTGACTTGTGGTTGAATCATTGATGCGTCAAGGGTGACTGTTTTGTCAAATTGAGCACCAGGATCAGAGTGCAGGGTTTTCCAATACGCCACTGCATGTTCCCAAGCGACGCCCTCAGGTGCAAGGGGACGGCCTTTGACGTATTCGATGGTTTTCTCATCGACCGCGACCAAGCCTGCGCGCGCGCCGGCTTCAATCGCCATATTGCAAACGGTCATTCGCCCCTCCATGCTGAGTGCACGAATGGCAGAGCCCGCAAACTCTATCGTGCATCCGGTCCCACCCGCTGTACCAATTTTTCCTATGATCGCTAAAACGATGTCCTTGGCAGTACAGCCCTTGGGGAGTTGTCCATCAACTTGAATTAATAAATTCTTAGCCTTTTTGGCTAAAAGGGTTTGAGTTGCCATAACGTGCTCAACCTCACTGGTACCAATACCGTGAGCAAGCGCAGCAAAAGCGCCGTGTGTTGAAGTGTGTGAGTCGCCGCAAACGACGGTCATACCCGGCAATGTCGCACCGTTCTCGGGACCAATGACGTGAATAATGCCCTGGCGTTTAGACAGGAATGGGAAATAGGCGGCAGCACCGTATTCACTGATATTTTTATCCAGTGTAGTGACTTGCTCTTTGCTGATGGGATCTGTAATGCCGTCGTATCCGTGCTCCCATCCTGTTGTTGGGGTATTGTGATCAGCGGTTGCCACAATGGAGGAGAGTCGCCAGACTTTACGGCCTGCAACTCTTAGGCCCTCGAATGCCTGCGGGCTAGTGACCTCGTGGACCAAATGACGATCAATGTACAGCACAGCGGTGCCGTCTTCCTCAGAGTGGATGACGTGTTCATCCCAAATTTTGTCGTAAAGAGTGCGTCCCATTTGTATAAAGTTCCTAAGAAGACGAAGAGCAAAGGACCGGACGGACTAGATCGCCGAGCCTCAAATATTTTGAGCAAAGAGGGTTATTTTACCAACGACTGAGCCGTAATGAGCGTGGGGACGTCGTTTTTTAAAGTCACTACCTAGGCAGGTGTTTCAAGTCTTACCTATTTCTTTGATAACCTGGTTAGAGCGAACCCTTCTAGCTCGGTGATCAATGTAGTAACCCCCGTACTCTGTGTATCGCATGACGCCTTGGTTGCAATGGGTGCAAGAAAAGACATCGCATCTGTTGTACGGGAAGTGCTCTATAGATATCAAAGCATTTGGATCATCTGAGCGCAGCCCAGTTGGCTGGAATTCTTCAAAGGAGGGCTCATCAATAGAGGAGTCCCTTAGCGTTGCGAGTGGGAGGAGTTGCTCTTTGGGCCACATACTATCGCTCATTGAGTCCCATCCCTCACAACGCTGCAAACTACATTTGCAAGCACTGACACCGCTGGCCTCAACACCAGTCAATAAGAGTGCAAGTTCGTTGGAGTCTTGAATTAACTTAATATCAGCGCTCATAGATTAGGAGTGTTACTAAAGACTAGATTGGAGTCGATTTAGGGGGATATGTAAAAAGAGCCCTGCAGACAAGCTGAGAGCTCTTAAAGAAAAAATTTGGAAATAGAGGTTTAATAACGAAGGGGCATTTCAGCCTACTCAGTAAATTAACCCCAGTAGTCCTTTGCTTTTCAGCATCTATTAACGCTTGTTCATAGGTGGAACGTCGCGCCTCACAGCGCCAGTAAAGAGTTGACGGGGTCTACCAATTTTGTACTCAGGATCAGCAATCATCTCATTGAGTTGTGCGATCCAGCCAACAGTTCGGGCCATGGCAAAGATACCCGTAAACAATTTAACTGGAATACCGATTGCGCGTTGAACGATACCAGAGTAAAAATCAACGTTAGGATAGAGTTTGCGGGAGACGAAGTAATCATCTTCTAGGGCGATTTTCTCAAGTGCCTTCGCAAGTTTAAAGAGGGGGTCATTTTCTAATCCCAATTCTTTTAAAACCTCATCACAAGTTTCTTGCATGAGTTTTGCGCGTGGGTCATAGTTCTTATAAACGCGGTGACCAAAGCCCATTAACTTTACGCCGGAATTTTTGTCCTTGACCTGTGCGATAAATTCGCCTACTTTTTCTACGCCGCCTTTTGCTTGGATGTCGCCCAACATGTTCAGACACGCCTCGTTGGCACCGCCGTGGGCAGGACCCCAAAGACAAGCGACGCCAGCAGCAATTGCTGCAAATGGGTTGGTGCCAGAAGATCCGCAAAGTCTTACAGTAGAGGTTGAAGCATTTTGTTCATGGTCTGCGTGCAGGAGGAAAATACGGTCCAAAGCCTTTTCTAAGACTGGACTGACCGAGTACTCTTCACAAGGCGTACCAAACATCATGTGTAGGAAGTTTCCAGCATAACTCAAACTGTTTTGCGGATAAATATAGGGTTGACCAATGCTGTATTTGTAAGCCATCGCAACCAAGGTGGGCATTTTTGCAATCAACCGAATCGCCGCAATATCACGGTGCTCGGGGTTGTTGATGTCAGTGCTGTCATGGTAGAAGGCAGATAACCCACCAACGAGGCCGGTCAATACAGCCATAGGATGTGCGTCTCTTCTAAAACCGCGCATGAAATACTGCATTTGGTCGTGCACCATGGTGTGGTGGGTGACGAGATGAGTGAAGTCTTTTTTCTTTTGTACGCTTGGAAGATCTCCATACATCAGCAAATGACATGTATCAAGGAAATCACATGAAGTTGCAAGTTGTTCAATGGGGTAGCCACGGTATAGCAATTCACCTTTATCGCCGTCGATGTAGGTAATGGCTGATTGACAGGCCGCGGTTGATAAAAATCCAGGATCATAGGTGAACATGCCTGTTTGTCCGTAAAGCTTACGGATATCAATGACATCTGGGCCTATGGAGCCTTGATAAACGGGCATCTCAAAACTGGGAGCGCCACTGCTAAAGGAGATCGTAGCCTTGTTATCTGATAGTTTCATGATTGGTTCCTATTACTTTTGCTATTACTTTTAAAGTGGATGCTCGGTTTTGTTAAAAAGGCTCAACCCTTAAGCAGGTTTATGACTTCTTGAATCCCTGGCTTCTCGGCTATCTTTGTCTCTTGGTCTAACTCTTGATGGTTATTAATTAATTCTTCAACACTTCGGTCTGTTCGACTGAGCAAAATATCTAGTAAATCATTGTCGGTCAACCGCATAATTTCGTAGATTGCTCTTGCATTACCTACAGTCAGGTTATTGCCGTGACGTTGAAAGAACTTTTGAAAAAACAAGTCATTTTCAAGTAATCCCCGTCTACAGCGCCAACGAAGTCTGTTTAAACCCGCATCTCCAAGGGGCTCGTCATCAGGTAAACCCAGTAAACCTGGGTCGCTAGGATGATCAAGCAAACTCTCTTGCATAAATGTGCTTTAAATGGGCTGTTTAATCAGAATTAAACAGCTCGACTAACCATGAGCTCTTTGATTTTGCCAATTGCCTTTGTTGGATTTAGTCCTTTGGGGCAAACATCAACGCAGTTCATGATAGTGTGGCATCTGAAGAGTCTGTAAGGATCTTCAAGGTTATCTAAACGCTCAGCAGTGGCCTGATCCCTAGAGTCAGCGATGAAGCGATAGGCTTGAAGCAATCCGGCCGGGCCCACAAATTTATCTGGGTTCCACCAAAAGGATGGGCAACTCGTTGAGCAGCTCGCACACAAAATACACTCATACAGCCCATTGAGCTCATCCCTTTCCTCGGGAGACTGCAGGCGCTCCTTTTCTGGTGGAAGGGTGTCATTAACCAAATAAGGTTTGATGGAGTTGTACTGTTTAAAGAACTGCGTCATATCTACAATTAAATCGCGAACAACGGGCAATCCAGGCAAGGGCTTCAAAATAATAGTTTCAGGCAGTGTTAACAAGTTCGTCAGACAGGCGAGCCCGTTTTTGCCGTTGATATTCATCGCGTCAGATCCGCAAACACCCTCTCTACAAGAGCGTCTATATGAAATAGAAGGATCAATGGCTTTGAGTTTGATGAGAGCATCTAAGAGCATGCGCTCATTGCCTTCCAGATCAATCTCTATCGTTTGCATGTAAGGCTTCTCATCTTTTTCAGGATCGTATCGATAGATTTTGAAGGTACGTTTTTGCATATTTGTTCTCCGTTGGAATCAGAGTAATTTGGATTGAATCAGTTGAATTTAAAAATTAGAAAGTACGAACCTTTGGGGGAACGCTATCTACGGTTAATGGGTTGAGTTGAACTGGCTTGTAGCTCAAACTGTTGTCATAGGAGTGCCAAAGTGTGTGCTTCATCCAATTTTCATCATCACGACCTAGTGGATGAATTGGATCATCTGCTAGTCGCTCATAGTCCTCAACCGTATGAGCCCCACGGCATTCATGACGAGCAGCAGCAGATTCCATTGTTGCCTGAGCACACTCAATTAAGTTATCAACCTCTAGGGCTTCAATACGAGCGGTGTTGAATACTTTAGAGGTGTCTTTTAAGCCGATGCGAGATACTCGCTCGCGAAGTTCAGCGATCTTGCGCACACCTTCATCCATACTCGCTTGGGTTCTGAATACTCCAGCGTGTAGTTGCATGGCAGCGCGCAAATCGTTGGCTACATCTTGTGAGTATTCGCCGTCCTTGGCGCTATCAAGTCTGGCTAACCGAGCAAGTGTCTTGTCAGCGGCATCGGCGGGAAGAGGTTTGTGTGATTTTGTTTTTAATGCTGTTTCGACGATATGGTTACCCGCGGCACGTCCAAATACCAGCAAATCGAGCAAGGAGTTTGTGCCGAGTCTATTGGCGCCGTGAACGCTGACGCACGAACACTCTCCGACAGCGTATAAACCGCCCACCACTGAATTGAATTCCCGACCGTTTGGAACCACAACTTGTCCATGAACATTGGTTGGTATTCCGCCCATTTGGTAATGAATGGTTGGAACTACTGGGATCGGCTCTTTGGTGATGTCAACGTTTGCGAAATTAACGCCAATCTCGTATACAGAGGGTAAGCGTTTATGAATTGTTTCCGCTCCCAAGTGATCAAGCTTGAGAAGCACGTGATCTTTGTTAGGCCCACAGCCTCGGCCTTCTTTAATTTCTTGGTCCATCGAGCGGGATACGAAGTCCCTAGGTGCTAGGTCTTTGAGAGTTGGTGCATAGCGCTCCATGAAGCGTTCACCGTTGCTGTTCAATAAAATTGCCCCCTCACCTCGGCAACCCTCTGTTAACAATACACCTGCGCCGTGAACGCCAGTTGGGTGGAATTGCCAAAACTCCATGTCCTCGAGGGGAATGCCTGCGCGAGCAGCCATCCCCATACCGTCTCCAGTATTGATAAAGGCATTGGTGGAGGCGGCGAATATTCGGCCTGCCCCACCAGTTGCTAGAAGAACAGTCTTTGCTTCGAGAATGAATACCTCGCCGGTCTCCATTTCAAGCGCGGTTACTCCAACCACATCACCTTCAGCATCTCTAATTAGGTCAAGAGCCATCCATTCGACAAAGAAGTTTGTTTTAGATTCGATGTTTTGTTGATACAAGGTGTGGAGCATTGCATGCCCCGTTCTATCCGCAGCAGCACAGGCTCTTTGTACGGCCTTCTCGCCGTAGTTAGCAGTATGTCCACCAAAAGGTCTTTGGTAAATGGTGCCATCTGGGTTCCTGTCAAAAGGCATACCCATGTGCTCTAACTCATAGACAACTTTAGGCGCCTCGCGACACATAAATTCGATTGCGTCTTGGTCTCCTAACCAATCCGAACCTTTGATCGTGTCATAAAAGTGGTAGTGCCAATTGTCCTCTGACATGTTCCCAAGTGAAGCACCAATGCCCCCTTGAGCAGCCACAGTGTGTGAGCGTGTCGGAAAGACTTTAGACAACACGGCAACGTTCAAACCAGCGCGTGAGAGTTGCAGTGATGCTCTCATTCCAGAGCCACCCGCACCCACAATTACGACGTCAAAGCGGCGGCGGGGTATCGTTGAGGATTTCGTCATTTTCAAAGTCTCCAAAGAACTTGGATAGCCCAACCTGCACAGGCGAGCAACCACACAATAGTAAAAATTTGTAGAAATAATCTGAGACCTGTGGGCTTGATGTAGTCCATCCAAATGTCTCTCATTCCAACCCAAACGTGATAGATCAGGGCCAAAATCGTAGCGAAAGTGAGTGCCTTCATCCACTGCGCACTAAAGATTGCGGCCCAAGTGTCATAGCCAATTTCACCACTGGTGAAGATAATTTGAACCAAAATTAAAGCTGTTAGAAGAGCAATCAAAGCTGCGGTGACGCGCTGGGCAAGCCAGTCACGTAAACCGTAATGTGCTCCAACCACAATCCGTTTAGAACCAAAATTGACGGACATTTGCAGTACTCCTATTAGTAAAGACCGAATAACTTAGCCCCAAGTATTACCGTGAGGCCAATACTGAGGGTTAAAACAAAAATCGCTGAGGACCTACCGAACTCCTTCGTTACTGAGTGCGTAGCGTCCATATACAAGTGGCGAATTCCTGCAATGAGATGATGTAAAAAAGCCCAAATCAGGCCAAGTGTTATGAGTTGGATCAAGAACCCAGGGAAGATCCAAAGGCCAGCTACGAAGGCTGATTTGAATTTCAAAAATGAAATTTCAGATGAAACTGAAGTGTCAAACAGCCAAATGATGAATGGCAATAACAAGAACATGAAAGCCCCGCTCACTCTGTGCAGGATGGAGACCCAACCAGCGGGGGGTAGTCTATAGGTGGGCAAATCAACGAAAGCATTGATATTTCGAAACTCTGGTTTATTACGGTGTAATTCGCTCATGAATAACTCTTTCTGGTTTGTTGCACTTTTAATGGAATGGAGTAGATGTAACGGAAATTAAATCAAAGTTTGGAGACGATTTTATTGCAATGGCATTAGAAATGTTGAAACGGGCTAATTAAAACCGTTTAGTTTAGTTCGTTTCTGTAGTGGCAATCAACTGTTAAATAAAGACCTTGCCTAAACTCCATGGGTGTGTTGTTGTAGGTAAATGCTGTTCGCTCTACGCTCAGAACCGCGGTGTTGGTTGAAATTTCAAGAAGTTTTGCCTGAACTGGATCGGGCAAGATGGCCTTGATCCGCTCATCGGCTTTAACCATTTTTACGCCAAAAGCGGATTCAAAGAAGGCATACATGGGGCCGTGATAGTCCCTTAACCTTTCCGCGGTGAGCCCCGCAAAGGAGTGTCCGGGGAGCCAAATGTCTTCCAAAATTGTAGCGATGCCTGAGAAAGCCAACACCCTTCTCAAGCAAAGGACAGCATCATTTTCGGTGAGCTTCAGCGCCTTGGCCACTTGTTCACTCGCAAAGGTTTGTTTGCACGCAATGATTCTTCTCTCGGCTGAGGCTTTATTTAGTGGGTCCTCTGAGTCGGGCATTAGTTTTAGAAATCGGTACTGCACCCTTTCCTCGAGGTGAGTAGCCACGAAGGTGCCAACCCCTTGGCGCCTTATGAGTATGTTGTCCGCGGCTAGCTCATCTATGGCTTTTCGAACAGTGCCTTGGCTCACCTGAAAACGTTCTGCCAAATCCATTTCACTGGGAATAACTTCCCCAGGTTGCCACTCGGCATCTTGCAAACTTTGAAGCAGCAATTCTTTTATCTGTTGATATAAGGGACTGAACGCGGGTAAATTGGCAGAGTTTTTGGTAATCTCGATCTTTTTTGTTGGTAAGTGCTTACTACTTACGAAAGATTCATTATCAGAGGATTTGGTTGCAATTGTTTGAGTGCTATTTTTGACTTGAGCAGACATAAGGTAACAATTGCAGGTAATGGGGTGGATGGGTATTTAAAAAACTATTCTTAGCGATATCATATCTTCTATAAGACAGAAGATAAAGTAGATTTTAAGGGTTTTCCAGAGTAAACTGCTCAAATAGTCTTTTTTAATTTCATTTTTAAATTTTCTGGAGTTTTGCATGAGTAAAAAACCTGTTCGCGTGGCGATTACTGGGGCTGCTGGTCAAATTGGTTATGCCTTATTGTTCCGAATTGCCTCTGGCGAAATGCTTGGAAAAGATCAGCCTGTGATTTTGCAGATGCTGGAAATTCCAGATGAAAAAGCTCAAAAGGCCCTCAAAGGGGTGATGATGGAGTTAGAAGATTGTGCCTTCCCTTTGTTGGCCGGAATGGAAGCTCATTCAGATCCGGTTCATGGATTCAAAGACACAGATTACGCTTTATTAGTGGGTGCAAGACCCAGAGGTCCTGGTATGGAGAGAGCAGATTTGCTCGCCGCAAATGCTCAAATATTTACTGCGCAGGGAAAAGCTTTGAATGCTTCCGCAAGTCGCAACGTTAAAGTTTTGGTTGTTGGAAATCCTGCTAACACCAACTCATACATTGCTATGAAAAGCGCTCCAGATTTAAACCGCAAAAACTTTACGGCTATGCTGCGCTTGGATCACAACCGGGCTGCGAGTCAGATTGCTGCCAAGACAGGTATGGCAGTAGCAGATATTGAAAAATTATGTGTTTGGGGTAATCACTCTCCAACTATGTATGCAGACTACAGATTCGCAACGATTGGGGGTAAATCTGTTAAAGACATGATTAACGATCAGGAATGGAACGCCAACACATTCTTGCCAACCGTTGGTAAAAGAGGCGCTGCCATTATCGAAGCGCGTGGACTATCCTCTGCTGCATCAGCTGCTAACGCGGCAATAGATCACATGCGTGACTGGGCTTTGGGAACAAACGGTAAGTGGGTAACTATGGGTATTCCATCTGACGGTTGGTACGGTATTCCCAAGGATACGATGTTTGGATTTCCAGTCACCTGTGAAGCTGGTGCCTATAAAGTGGTGGAAGGCTTGGCCATCGACGAATTCAGCCAAACATGCATCAACAAAACATTGAAGGAACTTCAAGACGAGCAGGCAGGTGTTGCGCACCTACTGTAATTAATCATGAGCCAACACCACCCTAGGGACATACTAGAGCCCGCTCAAGCCGGTCAAATTAAGATTCCGGTTTGTGACCACTACTGTGGGGTGGAGGCTCGGATGAAGAAAAGCATTTCACTTCAAGAGCAGATGACAGCGGAGTTTGGACTCTGTGTTTTTGATGTCACTCTTGACTGTGAAGACGGGGCCCCCGTTGGAGGTGAACTCGAGCACGCTCAAATGGTAACTGAGTTCATCCTTGCGGCAAAGCCTCAAGCCAGGATCGGCGTGCGAGTGCATCCCATACATCACCCGAGTTTCGAGCAAGATGTATTAACCATACTCAAAACCGCAGGGCGTAGGGTGAGTCACCTTATGCTGCCAAAGGTGGACACGCTTGAGGAACTCACGCAGGCTTTGCATCATGTTAACGAGGCTGGAGGTGCGCACACTCCGATACACATATTAGTTGAATCCCCTAAGGGGATCGCAAATGTTTATGAAATGGCCTCCCACCCCAGAGTTCACTCCATAAGTTTTGGAGTGATGGATTTTGTATCCACTCACGCGGGTGCAATTCCAGCGAGTGCAATGGATATTGAAGGTCAATTTACACACCCGTTAGTACTTAGGGCGAAGATGGAAATCGCTGAGGCTTGCCACGCAAACGGTAAGGTACCCTCACACTGCGTTGTCACTGAGTTTAAAAATACACAGGCTTTGGCAAATGCTGCTCGCAAAGCAAGTCAGAGTCTTGGCTTTACGCGTATGTGGAGCATACATCCCGACCAAATTAGACCCATCATAGAAGCATTCGCACCCCAGGCAGAGGAGCTCGAGCGAGCAGTTGAAATTATTTTGATGGCCCAACAAGCCGATTGGGCCCCCATATCCTTTCAGCAACAACTCCACGATCGGGCGAGCTATCGATTTTTCTGGAACGTCCTCGAAAAGGCGCACGCCACTGGGCGGGTATTGCCTATTGAAATAAAACACTTATTCGATGAGAATGCCTAACTCACTGTAGGAGCATAAAAAGTGAAGCAATTTATTATTACAACAGCAATCACGCTAGGCATTGTTTTCGCTGCCCAAGGACAAAGTACTCAACAATCAAGTGCAGCACTCAAATCGACTGATTTGACTTCCCTATCCGAACAGGTTCACACGGGCAGGATGCCATGCGAGTTGGGTCAATCGGTCCACATTGAGATGGATCGTCGCTCCCCCAACCAGTTTTATTTGGACTTCAAAAGCGAGCGGTATCACTTATCTCCCGTTAAAACCTCTACTGGAGCGATTCGCTTAGAAGATGAGATTAACGGAGCAGTTTGGATACAGTTGGCCAATAAATCAATGCTCATGAACAGCAAATTAGGTCAGCGGTTGGCGGATGAGTGCAAAAGCCCAGCGCAAGTAGCGGTGTCAGAGGCTATGAAATCAGCGCCGCCAATCAATATTCTTGACCCTCAACCGTCTTTAGCGCGCAAATAAATTACCACTTGCGCGGGTACAGATTTTTTGAATTGTTTTTATTTTTTTTGTAATTTGTTAGGAGATAGATTATGTTGTCGGCTTATCGTGATCATTTAAAAGAGCGTGCTGCACTGGGAATTCCGCCCCTGCCTTTAACTGCCCATCAGACTGCAGAGTTGATTGAGTTACTTAAAGCACCCCCTAAAGGTGAAGAGGCAACTTTAGTTGAGTTGATTACTCACCGAGTCCCCGCAGGTGTAGACGACGCCGCTAAAGTAAAGGCATCTTTTTTGGCTGCAGTAGCAAAAGGGACGCAACCATGCGCGTTGATCTCCAAAGCAAAAGCAACTGAGCTCTTGAGTACGATGCTGGGGGGCTACAACCTGACCCCGCTGATTGATCTGTTAGATGACAAAGAGATGGGCCCCATTGCTGCTGACGGATTGAAGAAAACACTTTTAATGTTTGATCAATTTCATGACGTTAAAGAAAAGGCAGATAAGGGAAACCAAAACGCAAAAAATGTAATTCAAAGCTGGGCCGATGCAGAGTGGTTCACCTCGCGCCCTGAGCTTGCAAAGAGCATTAAGCTCACAGTCCTTAAAGTTACGGGTGAGACCAATACGGATGATCTCTCCCCTGCGCCGGATGCATGGAGCAGACCGGATATTCCTTTGCATGCGTTGGCCATGCTGAAAAACAAACGCGATGGAATTACCCCCGAGGAAGACGGTAAGAGGGGGCCTGTTAAATTTATCGAGGATTTGCGTGCTAAAGGTAATTTAGTCGCCTATGTGGGCGACGTTGTTGGCACTGGATCTTCACGTAAATCAGCTACAAACAGTGTTCTATGGTTTACGGGTGAAGATATTCCTTATGTACCCAATAAGAGGTTTGGTGGAGTTTGTCTTGGCAACAAAATAGCGCCAATTTTTTACAACACCATGGAAGATGCTGGTGCTTTGCCAATAGAGCTTGATGTTAGCCAAATGAATATGGGTGATGAAATTGAGCTTAGACCTTATGAGGGCAAAGCACTAAAGGGCGGTAAAGTTATCGCTGAGTTCCAAGTTAAGAGCGAAGTATTGTTTGACGAAGTTCGTGCAGGCGGACGCATTCCTTTAATTATTGGTCGCGGATTGACAGCTAAAGCGCGTGAAGCTTTAGGTCTTCCTACTTCTACTTTATTTAGGTTGCCTAAAGTACCAGCTCAAACTTCACACGGTTTCACACTCGCTCAAAAGATGGTTGGACGAGCCTGCGGTTTGCCAGAAGGCAAGGGGGTACTTCCAGGTACTTACTGTGAACCGCGGATGACTTCTGTGGGCTCTCAAGACACGACAGGACCGATGACACGTGATGAGTTAAAGGATTTGGCTTGTTTAGGTTTTTCCTCAGACCTAGTCATGCAATCTTTTTGCCATACCGCTGCTTATCCAAAGCCGGTTGATGTAAAGATGCATCATGAGTTGCCTGATTTCATCAGCACTCGCGGCGGTATCTCACTGAAGCCCGGAGACGGCATTATTCACTCATGGCTTAACAGAATGCTTTTGCCGGATACAGTAGGAACCGGGGGAGACAGTCATACGCGTTTCCCGATTGGGATTAGCTTTCCTGCAGGTTCTGGTTTAGTTGCATTTGCTGCGGCAACGGGAGTGATGCCGCTTGATATGCCTGAGTCTGTTTTGGTCCGCTTTAAAGGCAAAATGCAGCCTGGAGTTACGCTAAGAGATTTGGTGCACGCCATTCCTCTTTACGCTATCAAGCAAGGGTTGTTGACGGTTGAGAAAAAGGGAAAGAAAAATATTTTCTCAGGTCGAATTCTTGAAATTGAAGGCCTCTCAGATCTAAAGGTTGAACAGGCATTTGAATTATCTGACGCATCTGCTGAGCGCTCTGCAGCGGGTTGTACAGTACATTTAAACAAAGAACCCATCATTGAATACATCCACAGCAATATAGTTTTACTCAAAAACATGATTGCGCAAGGCTACAGTGATGCAAGAACAATTACACGTCGTATCCAGGCAATGGAAGCATGGCTTAAGAAACCAGATCTGCTGCAAGCCGATAAGGACGCTCAGTACACGGCGGTCATAGAGATTGATTTGGCTGAAATTGTTGAACCTATTGTGTGTTGCCCCAATGATCCAGATGATGCTAAAACGTTATCAGATGTTGCAGGTCAAAAAATTGATGAAGTCTTCATCGGCTCTTGCATGACAAATATCGGACACTTCCGTGCGGCCTCGAAGCTCTTAGAGGGTAAGCGCGACATTCCAGTTAAACTGTGGATGGCACCGCCTACCAAGATGGACGCTGAGCAATTAACTCTAGAAGGTCATTACGGCGTATTTGGCGCTGCCGGTGCACGTATGGAGATGCCGGGCTGTTCTTTGTGTATGGGTAACCAAGCGCAGGTGAAGGAGGGAGCAACTGTAATGTCCACCAGCACGCGTAACTTCCCCAACCGTTTGGGTAAAAACACGAACGTCTATTTAGGCTCTGCTGAGTTATCTTCTGTTGCCTCCAAGCTTGGAAGGATTCCGACAAAGGCCGAGTATTTGACTGACATTGGTGTGCTCAGTGCAAATGAGAAATCAATTTATAAATATTTGAATTTCGACCAAATCGATGAGTACAAGGATGTGGCTGCTCACGTTGCATCTTAATTCTTAAACGCAGAGGGTCTTGTAAGACCCCTGCTTCAAAAAAGGAGGCCAATGCCGTGTGCACTGGACTCCTTTTTTTTGCATTCTCTAAAGCTATTACATCAGCAGGTGCTCCCCTGCGTTGTCGCCGCCAAGGGTTACATAGTTCACACGCCTAATATCCATAAGTTTTAGACCTCCTGCATAGGATATAGAGCTTTGAATATCTTCTTGCATTTCTCGAAGGGTATCTTTTAAATGGCCTTTGATGGGTTCCAAAATGCGCTTACCTTCAACGTGCTTGTACTCACCTTTGTTAAAGTCGCTAGCACTGCCGTAATACTCTTTATACCTTTTGCCGTCAACCTCAACGGTTTGGCCAGGACTCTCCTCATGCCCAGCAAGCATGGAGCCAATCATGATCATGGTTGCACCAAAGCGTATGCTCTTGGCAATGTCACCGTGTTCACGGATACCACCATCAGCAATGATGGGTTTGGTGGCGACTCGTGCACACCACTTAAGAGCTGAGAGCTGCCAACCTCCTGTACCAAAGCCAGTTTTTATTTTAGTAATACAAACCTTCCCTGGACCGATGCCGACCTTGGTTGCATCTGCACCCCAGTTCTCTAAGTCGATGACTGCCTCGGGAGTGCCTACATTTCCAGCAATGATGAAAGATTTGGGGAGTTTGGTTTTTAGATAGGCGATCATTTTTTGCACCGTATCGGAATGGCCGTGCGCAATATCAATGGTTATAAACTCTGGGCTTAGACCCAAGGCCACTAATTGATCAACGAGTTTGTAGTCTGCCTCCTTGACCCCAAGTGAGATTGAGGCAAAGAGGTTTTTACTTTTCATCGACTTGATAAATTTGATGCAGTCCAAATCAAATCGGTGCATGACGTAAAAATATCCGTTTTCCGCAAGCCACTGACAAATTGGCTCATCCACAACGGTTTTCATATTTGCGGGAACAACGGGAATTTTAAAGTTGTGACCACCCAAGGTCACGGAGGAGTCACATTGAGAGCGACTCTCGACTCTGCATTTTCTAGGCAGAAGAAGGATGTTTTCGTAATCAAATATTTCCATGAACCAAGCTCCAAAACAAGTTAAAAAATACAGTGTGGGCGCTTGGGTCGGTCAGATTATTTAATCCGGACGCTGAATACTTGGGCCCGGTTACTGATTCTACCGCTATATCAAAGGCGCTTTAAAGAGTTTAGTAATTAGTGCGCCAAAGCATAGAGATAAACTTACAATGAAAGTATGCAAGAAATAAACACCAATGATTTTGATTCTGGGCTAGCCCGTGAGGTTGCTATGGAGGAGATTTCAGATGCTACCCCTACGCACTCTCCACTGACTCGGGGGCTCAATGAGCAACAACGCGCAGCAGTCGAGTTGCCCAGCGAGCACGCTCTTATCTTAGCGGGCGCAGGGTCAGGAAAAACGAGGGTTTTAACGACCCGCATTGCTTGGCTTTTGCAAACTGGACAAGTCTCCCCGAGCGCAATTTTGGGCGTAACGTTTACAAATAAGGCCGCAAAGGAGATGCTCACGAGACTCTCGACAATGCTGCCCATACATGCAAAGGGTATGTGGATTGGAACATTTCACGGGTTATGTAATAGATTTTTGCGAGCGCATTGGAAAATTGCAAATTTGCCACAGGCTTTTCAAATTCTCGATACGCAAGATCAACTCTCTTGCATAAAACGTTTGTATAAAGAATTTAAGGTTGATGAGGAGCGCTATCCCGCAAAACAGACCATGTGGTTTATAGCTGGCTCCAAAGAAGAGGGTCTTAGGCCTGAGCAAATTGTTGTTAAGGATTCAGATACACGAAAATTGGTTGAGCTTTATCAACTGTATGAAGCGCAGTGCTTAAAAGAAGGGGTGGTTGATTTTGCGGAATTGATGTTGCGCTCTTATGAACTGTTAAGAGACAACGAAGCGCTTAGGGTTCATTACCAGACTCGCTTTAAGCACTTGTTAATTGACGAGTTCCAGGATACGAATAAATTGCAATACGCATGGCTTAAGCTTCTTTGCGGAACTGAATCAAGCATGTTTGCTGTAGGCGACGACGATCAAAGCATCTATGCATTCAGGGGGGCAAGGGTTGGGAACATGGCTGATTTTGTAGATCAGTTTAAAGTTAAGCACCAAATTAAATTAGAACAAAATTATCGTTCCCACAGTAATATTTTAGAAACAGCTAATCATCTTATTAGTCACAATAAAACTAGATTGGGTAAAAACCTGCATACCGATCAAGGCGCGGGGGAACCTGTAAGGCTTATTGAGACCCCAACCGATCTAATGGAGGCTCAGTGGTTGGTGGATGAGCTCAAGCAGTTACTGCGGGATGGTGAAAACGCAAACGGTGAAGAGGGTATTACCAATAAAAGTGAGATTGCAATTTTGTACCGTAGCAACGCGCAAAGTCGAGTGATTGAGACTACTTTATTTAACAATGCCATTCCCTACCGAGTTTACGGAGGACTTAGGTTCTTTGAGCGTGCGGAGATAAAAAATGCACTGGCTTATCTGCGGTTGTTAGAAAATCCAAGTGATGACACAAGTTTCCTGCGAGTGGTTAATTTTCCCGCCCGAGGTATTGGAGCTAGGACTCTTGAGCACTTAACGGATATCGCCCGCGAGAAGGGTTTGTCTTTGTATCAAGCTGTACCCTTCATGAGTGGTAAGGCGGGGGTTAATTTAACTGCTTTTGTTACCCTGATCAGCGAGATTCGTGCGCAATCCGTTAACTGCACATTAAAGGACATTGTTGAGCTTGTGTTAGATCAATCCAAATTGGTTGAGCATTACACCTTGGAGCGTGAGGGGGCGGACCGAGTAGAGAACTTGCTTGAGCTCGTGAATGCTGCACAAAGCTTTGTGATGCTAGAGGGATTTGGTCGAGATGCGATAGCTGTAGCAAGCAAAAATCTTCCCGCGCTGATTGAGGCAATAGCCACTGAGGGCGGTGAATCTGATTCTTTAACCCAAGGGGTGGCTTTAAATGAGACACTCTCGTTCACCAACGAAGATACAGGAGAGACGCAGTCTCCTTTGATTGCGTTTTTAACACACGCAGCACTTGAGGCAGGGGACAATCAAGCTCAAGCGGGGCACGAGGCTGTGCAACTGATGACGGTACACGCAGCAAAGGGATTGGAATTTGATTGTGTATTTATTACTGGACTTGAGGAGGGATTATTTCCTCACGAAAATTCCATGAATGATCATAATGGATTAGAAGAAGAGCGACGATTAATGTATGTCGCAATTACAAGAGCCAGAAGACGTCTGTATTTAAGCCATTCTCAAACACGGATGTTGCACGGGCAAACTCGTTACAACATCAGGTCTAGGTTTGTGGATGAACTCCCCCCCCACGCCATCAAGTCATTGAGTCCGCCTAAGAGTGCAACTCCATTGCCGACATGGGGGGCGTGGGATTCCGGTGGCAGCAAGAGTTCGTCCTATTCAAATGTAAGTCCCTACAAGAGAGCCAATGCTAGTGCCCCTCCTCAACCCGTCACGCAACGCCCTAAAGAGGGTCCTAATCAATGGGTGCAGGTGGGCGTACAAGTATTCCATACAAAGTTTGGAGAAGGAAAAGTAATCTCCGTTGAAGGTAATGGGGATGATGCTAGGGCGCAGGTTAATTTCCCAAGACATGGGATCAAGTGGCTTGCACTTTCTGTTGCAAAACTAACTCAAGTCGACTCGTAGTTAACTTTATTCATTGCGACGGCGTATTAAAGCGCGGAAATTTGAAAAGGTTCATAGCAACGATCACTCTGCGACCCTCGGTTGGGGGGACGTGATGGTTTAATATTCCTGGAAATAAAACAAGGGATCCCGGAACAGGTTTTACCATCAGGGAATTTGCAAAAATAATTGGCGCACTCTCGGGCTGAGACTCTAAATAGATGACGGCAGAAAAATCAGAGGGAAAGTGATTATGGGGAATAGTTTGATCAGACTGTTCATAAATAGCACACCAACAGTCCGCTACAAATAGATCTACATTGATCCCCTCAAGATCACAGCTTAAGGTTTCCCGGGATACACGTTTTGCAATTTTAATAACTAACTCTGTCAGCGGTAATAACTTGTCATTTAAGAGATGACTCTTATATGAACTTGAATATTTTGCCTTCACATTAGATGTAATAGATTCTGGATGTGAGATTTGAAGCTCATAGACGGCTTCTTTAGCAAGTGCAAGCTCATGGGTGTGAGCGTTTAAGTCGCAGCAAAATATTGGCAACTGAAGAGGTACAGCAACATTTTTAATATCAAGAGTTAATGTTTGATCCATCATTTAATGTTTTCAAATAGTGTCGTTTGTTAGCGCAATTTTAGTTTGTACCAAAATGTTTAAGTCCAGTCTTAAGTCCAAGTTCAGGGGCTGATAGCCATATGGCCAAATAATACTTTATTGTTATTTCTATAGACAAGAAAGATAGTCATCTAGGCGTTGAATCAATGAAGATTTGAGGTAATTAATACCAAAGAAAACATTTTATATGGTTTTGAAAAATAAACATACAAAACTAGCTAAAGAATTGGCAGTTTTGGTCGATTAGTAAGAGGCGATAAATTCGTTTGTGAAAGTCGGATGAATTGTGGGTTGCCTTTCGCAGCAAATTTAAGCTGTGAAAGTGGGAGCCTGTTTTGACGATTATTTAGGAAAAAGTTCGTTGGTGTATTCATTAACTCTGGGTTAGTTGATTTTCGGGACTAATCCAACAAATTGGCATCACTTAAATGTCTATTAACTCTGCGTTTCTAAAAAACTTAACCTCTGCCGAAATGGCGATTCTGACCTACAGTCAAGTGGTGGGGATCAACACGGCTGAGGTTCAGTCACTTGCCATTGCATTAGTGCGGGCATTAACCAGTGCGCAGGTCAGTCAATTGCTTACTGAACAAGTTTTCGCCCTAACTACCCAGCAGTTTCAAACGCTTAGCACGGGTCAAGTTGCGGCTTTGACATCAAGCGGTATTTCAGCCTTATCGACATCTCACATCGAAACTTTAAGTAGTGTGCAAGTAGCAGCGATTAATACGAGCGGCGTCACCGCTCTAACAAGCGCGCAAGTGGCGACCTTAAATTCACGACAAATATCAGCCCTTACCCTTGATCAAATTGGTGTCCTGTCCACATCACAGGTAAATGTCCTAAGCTCGCAGCAATCGGTTGGCATTACAACGAGGGCAATTGCAGCACTGACGAGTATTCAGTTCCAGGCGTTGTCGACACAGGCTATTTTGGGTCTAAATCCTACCCAGATTTCGGCTGTTACGACTGCGCAAAGTGCAAACGTTACGACGAGCCAACTGGCCGTAATTAACTCGGTCAATATTCAGGCGCTAACGACAAATGCACTTCAGGCCTTATCCACGACCTCTATCTCACAACTATCTAGCCTACAAATTCAAGCGCTCTCGAGTTTCAGTTTAGATGCGCTCTCAAGCTCTCAGTTAGCTGCACTATCGACCGCGCAGATTCAGTCTTTATTAACGACGCAAGTTAATGGCCTAACCACCGCTCAAATCGCGTCACTAACAACGGATGCATTAGTTGCTCTCACATCAACGCAGGTTAGGGCGTTAAACAGTCCACAAATACAGTCGCTAACTGCAGATCAGATTATCAGTTTAACGCCGGATCAATTAAATTCTTTAACCTCAAATCAGGTCATATCACTTGTTTCTTTTGGTGTAAATTCTTTATCAACGGATCAAATATCCTCGTTAGCAACCCAGCAAGTAACCGCTTTGAGTAGTCTTCAAATTGTTGCATTAACAACGGATCAAATAGTTGCATTAACTACGAATCAAGTTCTCGCGCTTACATCATCTCAAGTAGCAAGTCTGACCACCCAAAGCATTAATACTCTATCTAGTGATCAAACCCAAGCTTTGACAACAGGGAACATAAAAGCTTTAAGTACAGATTCGATCATTGCACTTGGTACAACGGGGATAAATTTCCTTACCACGCAACAAATTGTAGTTTTAAGTAACGATCAACTTAGAGCTTTAACTACAAGTCAATTGTTGAATTTGAATACTACGAATGTAGTTTCCCTTACAACACCTCAGATTGCTGGGCTAACAAGCGTAGCGGTAAATTCATTGTCGAGTACACAGTTGCAGGTGCTGAGCACAGCGCAGGCTATAGCGTTATCGACCTCAGGGATAACGGGACTAAATTCAGTCAACATTGTTGGAGTCACAACGA
>CAIKVH010000066.1 GCA_903830725.1 uncultured Burkholderiales bacterium
CCATGGGAAAATTATGAAGCCCTGTCAGACCTTGAGCCAACTTACGGGGGAATGCACAATGAATCGAGGCAATTGTTCAGTCGAGTTATAAAATAATAGATTGAATTTAGTAATTAAAAAACCTGTATTCAATCAGTGATTTTTCAAGGTTAAAGTTGCGTTGAGAAATTGAGCTTTAATTAGAATATTTATTTGATATATAAACTTGCAACATATGTCTGACGGCTAGCTACACGTTCATTCAAAACAGCAAAAAATATTATTGGCGCAATTCAATCGTCAAATTTGAATTAATAAATTCTGCATATGCCTCATAAAGTTTGCAAAACTTAATAGTTGGGTGAAGATTCTTGATTCTCTTATCAATTAGGTTTTTCTCAAAATAGATTAAATCCCACGCCTTGAACTTGCTAACTGTATAAGCAATATTTCTTTGACTGTAATCAATTGAGTTATGTAAGGTTTTTGAATTAATACTCAAGCCTGAATAGTGATTTTTTGCGATGAATAAGAATAAATCAAAGCAGATCTTGCTTTTGCTAATATTTAAGTGGGTATTCTCCCATTCCCTTAGTTCGTACAAAAATGAAGATAGTCTTTTAATGTTTAAGTTCGCGTTGCTCATAGTTGCATCGTAACTTTAAATGTTTATATCGATCAAAACAATATTTGCAAATTGAGTGCAATGTTTGCATTAATCGCATAAGTTAGTTGGTTGCAAAATTTGCACTCTTATTGCTCTCGTGTGAAATAGTTACCAACTTTTGCGTGCAATACGTGCACCCAATAGATTTGTTATTTGATAACTTTCATAATATTATCGAAGTTGTAAATTAATCACTCAACTTTTGAATGAATATATAAAAACCTATTGCAATTAATGGCTTGACCTAAAGTTATGCAATCAGATTTCAAATATTTTTTTGACCTAAATTCTCTGGCTAATGACAAAACATAATTATCTAGTACCAGTTGTACTTTGCTCAACGCTTCTTTTCGGATGCGCAACAGAACCTAATCAAAAAGCCCTTAACGAATCAAACAATGCCCTAAGGAACGGAGATGTACCTATGGCACTAACTATTTTGGAAGAGGCTAACAAGAATAAAAAAGAAAAAGATACTCCCTATTACTTAAACAAGGGTGAGATCACTAAGTATTTGGGGGTTCAAAACCTGAGTGAGAGTTCGACATCATTATTGCGAGCGGATTCAGTTGTTCAGGATTGGCAATCAAAAGCATCTATTAATCTCGCGAAAAATACGGGGGATTTTTTAAATTATTTCTTCGCCTCCATTGGCTCTAACTCTACGTATGAGCCAAAAGACTACGAGAAAAGTCTGCTCAGTTATAACCTTGCGCTAAACCATATCCTGGCTGGACGTTGGGATTTGGCCTCCGTTGAGGCCAAAAAAATGGCTGAACGAGAGACCATCATAAATCGGCTCCATGAAAAAAGTGTTGCTGCTTTGGATGCAAAGGAAAACGATAACCGTAAGAATAGAGTTCAGTCCTATTCGCGTATCGACAATATCAATGGCTATCCGGTTAATCTCATTAACTCTCCTGAAATCAGTGGACTTAAAAATGCCTACCAAAATGCTGCAGCCCATTACCTAGCTGGGTATATATTTGAGCAGCAAAGCGATGGGGGATGGCAGCACCGGGCTATAGAACTGCGCTTGAGCTAAAGCCTAATAACGGGTTATTTGAATTGAGTCTTGGATTGTTAGACAAAAATATTGAGACTACTCGCAAAGGCGCTCGTTCTAATTCAGATGTACTTGTAATTGTTGAGACTGGATCAATCCCAAGAATTAATTCGCACAAATCAAACATCCCCTTTAATACTCCACAGGGCGTAAAAATTGTCACATTTAATTTGCCCGTCATTGAGAGTCCAACACCAACATTCAATCCAGGTTCGGTCCGCTTGGGTCCACAAAATATCATTTTGTATCAAGCTGCAAATCTAGACGCGATGTCAAGAAGACAGCTGAAAGACGATATGCCTGGTTACCTGTTAAAAGCTAGTACTCAGGCAATCACACAACTCGTTGCACAAGCTGCTGCTCAAGCGGCAGCAGCAAAGAATAACAATCAAGGCGCCGGACTATTAGCCTCATTGGCAGTTGGGATGGCGCTTTCTGTAGGAAGTGCAGATGTTAGGCAGTGGTCCACACTTCCAAGTTCTATATTCATGGGAAGAGCAACAGTGGCCAAGGGAGAGAATAATTTTTCTATCCCAACGCCCTCTGGTAATTTTACGGTTCCCCTTCAAGTTGGACAGGATTACCAAATCGTGCATGTGCGCATGCTAGGTCCCCGCGCTGTAGTCTCAACAATGGGTAGCAATGGGGCAATGAGTAATTACAACATCTCAAATCGCAGCGTTCCCTTTGAACCCCAAAATTCAGTGTTGAAGGATAGCTATGCACTTCAATAATTCACAAAAATTCAACAAAACTATGTTCACAAAATCATTTCTTAAGGCCACTCTTTTAGGTGTTGTTGTTCTGATCGCGGCGTGTAATTCAACGCCAACGATTGATGAGATGACTGTGAGAATGCGCAAAACAGACGAAGTCAAGATACTGGACCTTCGAAGTGTCAAAGTCAATAATTTACTAAAGGCAGAGGCAACAATTTTGGTTAAGTCTACAAATAAGACGATTTCCTATCGATTTATGTGGATTGATAAAAATTCGTTCCAACTATACGGGGATGAGGCCTGGAAACCACTCCCTGTCGGTAGTGGGCAGTCCGGAGTTCTGACTGGTATTGCACCAGGACCAGGGGCTGAGACATTCAAACTCGAACTCAGTTCTGATTAAATAAAAAGGGAATAATAAAAATGTTGAATTTAAAGCGTATTGCCATAGTTGGTGCAGCGAGTATTCTTTTAATTACCGCGGGTTGTAGTACTCCAAGTGTTAAATATGGAGATTCAAAGGGGGTTGAGACGGTTAACACCGACTTTGGTTCTACTGACTTACAAACCATTGCAGAGGCAATGACTCGATCTCTACTTGAATCCCGAGTTGTTCTAGAGTCCAGGGAACCTCCCCGGGTGACTGTGTATGACGTAAGAAATAAAACGTCGGAATATATTGACACAAGTGCAATAACAGCAAAGATTAGATCCCAGTTAACGAGAAGTGGACGAGTAAGGTTTACCGTTAGTACTGCAGAGATGCAAAACCAGGTTGATGAGTTAAAGCGTCAAACTCAGTCGGGGCTTTACTCAACCCAGGCTCAAGCGAAGATGGGCAACATGAATGGTGCTAAATATAGGGTTGAAGGATTCATTGGCTCCATCGTTAAGCAAACAAAGGACGTTAAGGATGTGTTTTACAACTTTCACTTGAGCCTTATTAATATCGAGACAGGTGATATTGAGTGGGAAGACGAGAAAGAGATTCGTAAAACTGCAACTCGCTAAACGCAATAACTGTCAAGAATATGAAAAACTTCCTACATGCTGAGCCCCCGCATCCCAAATCCAGGGGAAGTCTTCTGACCAGCAGTGCAGTTTGTCTAACCAGTTTGCTGCTGGGGTTAACTGCATTCGCACAAACAGCAACTCCACTTGCTCCCCTTACTCCAATTACTACGGTACCTGAGGTAAAAGCATCCCAAGATGTTGGAACGCCACAACCTCAGGTTCAAGCACAAAAGCCAGAACTTGTTGATTTCAAAACAACCATTGGAGGCGGTTCGCCTGCAACCACTTCTAGCAACATAAGCACAACGACTTCAACGTCAGCTTCTACTTCAACAGTATCCTCTGTCCAACAGCCTGTTGTAAATCCTACCGTTTCCACCTCTACGATTATTACCTCCCCGAGACCAAAGATTCCTAATTCAATAGCAGTAACTGATTTTTCAGTAAAAAATGAGTATCAGGAATTTTTCTATGATGAGAAGGCGAGTTCCAAAGGTTCATTTAACGGCAATAGCAATTTTGGACCAACGGGCGCTGGAGGGCAAACTTCCGCTGACGCCGGGGCCCAACAATCTCCAGTTAGTTATACGGGTAACTCTACGGTTAATGCAAATTCTGAGTTTAACTATTCAAAGAATTTCGGGAGCAAAAGAACCATTTCCTATGAGGAAATTCGTGGGATCAATGCGGATATCAAAGCCTCTATTATTAAGGCGGGATATAAAGTGATTCAAGCTGCGCCCAACGTAGCTAAGGACAAACAAGGGGACGAATTCTTTGATCTTAGAGAGCGAATTAATCGTGGAGATTTTGGAGACGCACAGTACGTTCTGCACGGAACTATTGTAAATTTAGACATTCGTAGCACAAATGACCAGATTCCCGGCACAAATGACTATGCCTACCGACTTGAATATTCGTTGCTTGCTGATTTCACGCTTGTAAACACCGAGACCTTGGAAGTTGCAGCCGCTTTTAATGCCATGGGCAGTGGGCAAGATATGTATTTGGGTAAGTACAACGCTAAATACGTTCCAAAGATAAACAAAATCACTAAAGAGTTGTTGGTCTCCTTTGGTCATGAAGCTGAAAAGAAGCTTTACGACCAATTACCGCCTTTGAATAAGAAAGAAAGTGCTCTAGGAAGTATTTTCTCTAGCAAACAGCAAGAGCCAGCAGGGGTAGGAGATCCTAGCACTTTGAAGGTTTATAAGCCTGGAAAGAATAACGACTTTGTTAAAGAAGTGAATACAGACATTCCTCTGACAGTATATAGAAAATAATTTTTAGAAAGGTAAACATGAAAACTTCCAAACTTATAGCTCAATATTTATTAGCTGGATCACTACTCATTGGAATGAGCAATTCATTTGCGCTGGACGATTCGGATCTTCAATACAACTCAATAGCCTTGGGGTACAACTCGAGTTCAGTGCCCGGGTATTCTCAGAAAATTAACGGAACGGGTGTTTCTGGTTCTTATTTAGTGAATAACAATGTATTTATTGGTGGCGGCATCAATGACGCTACATTCAGTCCACCTGGCTACACGCAGGTCAAATACAGCACTGTTGACCTAGGTGTTGGTTATAGATACGGTATATCAAGAACAACAGATTTAACGACTACAGTTGATTACTCCTCAACGGATATTACTGAGGCAGGTTATATAGGGGTTACGCAGTACGGAAAAACGATTGGCTTTGGAATTCGGTCGCTTGTAGCACCAAATGTGGAGTTAGGAGGGTATGTGAATTTTGAGAACTATCAAAACCAAACTACAAACTCTAACATTGCACTAACATCTGGGACTGCTACACAAATAGGTACAGGCATAAGATTCTTTATCAGCAATGAATTTGCGGTAAGAGCTGCCTACGGCTATTCCTCTTCAAATAGCTCAAACGGTAAAACATATACAAGCAATAGTATCGGTATTTCAGCAGCGTATTTTTTTCAATAATCGTGGATTCATGTATGAAGTGCAACACGGTTCAGAGATTCATGAAACACCAGGTTCAGTGTCTTGATTCCTAATATCTTTCTACGACTCTAGTTCGTACTCAGATATATATTGAATTCCCAGTAGGGTTGAACAATTTGACTAATATTAATTAGTCAAATGTTCCTTATATTGCTTAAAGATATTTAAGAACCCAGGTGTTGTGTATATTAACTGTCTTCTTTTGTCGTTAGCGTCTTGGGCAAGATGGATCCATCCTAGGGAAATTAAATCCCTTATTGTGTACGCAATGCTACGCTGACTAAAAGTAACTGATTGGCTAAGAATTTTGAGATTAATTTCTTTGCCTTCCCTGTTGGCAATCATAATGATCAACAAGAGTGTTATGCCAATTTCATTGGTCTTATCCAGGAAATTAGACTGCTCCCAGTTTTTTGCTTTGAGCATTTTTTGAGCGAACACCAGGAGCTCGTCATTGTGGTTTTTCATTTGCGCTCATCCTCTACGTTTTCGGTAAGATAGTTAAGCTCAATGCAATGATTCTTTATATACTGATTGCACAGAACTTCTTAAGAAAATTGATCATCGTTTCTCACTGGCTCATAGAAGGATCTTGTGGTGCGTAAGATGAATATAAATTTATAAATATATTTGTGTTTATGGATGCATATACAGTGCTACTGTTTGCGCATACATATAACCTATGGGGTTGTGGCTCGTGAGGTGAGCTATGTGATTTTTATCCTCTAAGAAATCTATTCTGATTTCTGTCGAGTCGTATTCCATTCGGGTAATTGAAATCCGAGTAATAAGCTTAAGGCGCGTAAAAGTGTAACCAAGGTGGCCGATAATATGAGCGACAAATTGTCGCTCATACCTAGTTGTGGAGCCAGGACCATAACCCAGGTGCCAATAAATGCGCAAACTGCGTAGGGGCTATGATCCTTGAATGCCCTTGGAATTTCGTTGCACACGATATCTCTTAACACTCCGCCGACGACGGCTGTTATCACGCCCATTAAAACTGCCACAATCTCGGGCATGTGCATGCTCAGGGCTATCTGCGTTCCTGATGCAGAGAACAAACCAAGTCCTATCGCATCAGGCCAGAGCATGGCCCGTTCAGTTAATTCAAAGTGACGAGCCCTCATAAAAAACATAGCTAATACGCATAACGCAAGGAGTCCCCAAAGCCAGGTTGCGTGCTGCATCCAAAAAAATGGTCGTCTATCTAACAAGATATCTCTCATAGTACCGCCGCCAAAGGCGGCTAAACCAGCGACAACCACAACCCCAACTGCATCAAGTTTCTTGCGAGCTGCTTCCAGGAGCCCGGATAGTCCAAAAGCCAACGTCGCTAGTATTTCAATTAGGGTTTGAAAAAGAGTTAAATCTAGGAAATGAAGGGAAATCATTGTTAATGGGACTGTATTGATTTAATCCTCTAGTCTACCCCTCAGCAACCTGCTCTCAAAGATTGGTGCGTCCGCATACAGACTCAGAGCTATAAATTACACAGAATACCCAGAGCATCTTGAACACCTTTAGCAACCACTAAAAAAAGTACATCCAACTTATGTCCCAAGAAAACTACACAGATGAAATTGTCCTTGTTCCCTGCCATATTTGCCTAGCAGAGGTGCCGATATCTGAGGTGATAGTTTCCGAGGCGGCGGACTATGTTGCCCACTTTTGCGGACTTGAATGCTACGATCGGTGGCAAAAAAATCCAGATAACCCTACCTTGAAAGACCTGACTTAAGCCGTTAAACCGACGTAGTCCATGTATACAGGGTTGGTCGGAGCATTTATCCATCATACGCGGAAAACCCCGTCCTTTAGGGTGAGGATGTAGAGCGCGGATAGCGCAGCTGTCTGAACAGCGAAATGTAACTTTGCTTTAATCTTTGTTCGCTAAGCTGATGGGTTTCTCTGGGGGATCAGATACGGGTTGGTCACTAGATTCATCTGCTGTGGGCATCACCATCTTCTCACCGTCCCAGACCTGCCCACACCAGCACCGCCCTGACGGATCGATAATGCAGACATCCGCTCCGCAGCATCTTTCATCCGTATCGCTCATAGTAGGTGTCCTGTTTTAACGAAGATAGTGCAACCCTCTTTACTGAACGGCTTGTGCTGACTCATGTGAGGACCTCTGATCCACGAGCCAGCTGGGTAGCGGCCATGTTCGTCCTCAAACACGCCGTCGACTACAAATATTTCCTCGCCCCCGAAGTGTCTGTGCGGATTGAAATAAGTTTGAGGAGCCCATTTAACCAGGGTTGATCCACTGCCCTGTTGCATGAGTGGCATAACTGTCAAGCCGGGGACCATACCTTGATACCAAGAGGATGTTTTGGTATCAATCACTTCTCTGTGTACCTGGTCTGGACCAAGGTGCCTTAACTTCACAAAAAGAGTGCAACCTTGCTGACTAAAAGGAGTGTGTGAGGAGCCTGGGGGATTCATAATATAGGTGCCAGCGGGGTAGTCACCGTTTTCATCGCTAAATATCCCCTCCAAAACCAATATCTCTTCACCCAACTCATGGGTATGGGTCTTGAACTTGGAGCAAGCACTGTAGCGAACGATAGTGGTGGCCTTGGCGACTTCGTCGCCTACGCGCTCAAGCATTCGTCTTTCAACACCTGCTTCAGGGCTGGAAATCCACGGCAAGTCATGATGATTGAGCGTGACCCTTTTTGTGTAATCCTGATTCACGTTCATAACTTGAGGTAACTCTTTGTAATTTCTGAAGAAAAATTGGAACTGACTTAGAATTTAAATTCAATTTTATATCTTTACGACAGTTCGTGTTGACCTGGACTGCGAATCAACCTTTTTGCCCTGCTATTACTCTCAGTCGCCATGATCGAATTTCTGCGAAGTTCACTAAGGACCAGTATCTTAGAGATGGTGGGTGGGGGCTCGGGTCCACCTGTAGCCTTTTTAACACCCAAGGGCGACCCAGGCCTCTTTGGTCCTAACTCTATGGCGTGGCGTGTCCACGCAGACTTTGTCTCTATGATGATCGGGGGTATTGGATCACTGTGTCTTCAGGCTTTACACCCCAAAGCCATAGCCGGTGTGTGGGATCACTCAAGTTTCAGACAAGACTTAAAGGGGAGATTAGGGCGGACAGCCTTCTTTATTGCTGCGACGACTTATGGCCCTAAAGACATGGCTTTAAAAATCATCGACAAAGTCAACAACATTCACCAAAATGTGCACGGGATTGATGAAACGGGAAGCCCCTACAGAGCCTCGGACCCGCATTTACTTAAATGGGTTCATTTGACTGAGACTTATAGCTTTTTAAAGGCTTACCAAAAATACTGCAGCCCCGCGCTCACTCCCAGGCAACAGGACGAGTATTTCAAAGAAATGAAGGTGTTGGGGGAGATGATGGGGGCTGTTGGGCTCCCCGATTCGCTTTTGGGAACTGAGCAAGCGATATTAAGTTTCCAAGAGGAACTGAAATACGGAGATAGAGCTAAAACGATAATTGATCTCTTAACTCATTTTCCGAGCTCTGTGCAAACAAAACCGTTTACTGTGCTTATCAGTCGCGCGGGTTTTGCTAACCTGCCTGATTGGGCGTTAAAGCTCATACAAAAACCAATTCCTAGTTCTTTGGAAAGGCTACTGTTAACGTCTAGCGTTAACTTGGTTGCTATTCCAGTGAGGGAGGCGTTAAAAAACGGAGTAGCTGCTCACTCTCGCAAACGAGTCTACGGACTGAGTTGAGAGCCCTGAGCTTAGGGCCCACAAAGAAGAGAAGCAAACAAATTACATCGCTTAACATGTCTTATTCAGTTGTCTGGTTCAAACGTGATCTAAGAGTGCATGATAACGAAGCGTTATTTAATGCCTTAGCTCATGAGAGTGGGCATGCCCTTGAGCCTGTACTTTGTCTATACATCCTAGAACCCTCTTACTGGAGAGGTGCGGACACTTCCAAGCGACAGCTTGATTTCTTAAGAGAATCTCTTCTAGATTTAGCTCGAGATTTGAAGTCCATCAACCTAAATCTAACTCTGATGACGGGAGAGGCGGTTGATGTATTGGCAAAGTTGTACGATACGTGCGCTTTTAGAGGTGTTTTCTCTAACCAAGAGACTGGTAATTTGCTTACCTTCGAGCGTGATCTAAAAGTTAAAGAGTGGTTAAGATCCCTGGCAGTGCCCTGGACCGAGTACCGACAGCATGGAGTAATAAGAGGGCTTCGCTACCGCAGTCAGTGGAGCGTGCAGTGGGATTTATTAATGCACGCACCTCAGCTCCAAATTAAAAGTTCAATGGTTGATCAGGAGTTGCAACGAAGTTTGCACTTGCTCTTTCCCAGTGAGCGTTGGCCTAAAGCCGACGAATGGCTCCAAAGAGTTGAGCCGTGCCCTGATCGTCAACTCGGGGGAAGAGCAAATGCACTTGAAATCTTCTCCTCTTTTTTAAATGATCGCAGCGGGACATATGTTGGCGGAATTTCCTCCCCCCTCAAAGCGACTTCGGCTTGTTCGAGACTCTCCCCCTACCTAAGTCATGGGTGCCTAAGTATGCGAGAGGTTGTTCAAGCAACAAACGCAGTGATCGAGAGCGGCGCAACCAGACCCTATCAAAGCAGGGGACTGCACAACTTTCTCAGTAGACTTCATTGGCATTGCCACTTCATCCAAAAATTAGAGAGCGAGCCAGAGATAGAGTGGCGCAATATGAACCAAGGCTTTACAGGGCTAAGAGAGGATGAATGGTCTGCTGAGCGGTTTGAAAGGTTAATGACAGCGCAAACCGGATGGCCCTTGGTTGATGCTTGTGTGATGATGCTTAGACAAACGGGATGGCTCAACTTTAGGATGCGCGCCATGTTGATATCCGTTGCAACATATCCGCTGTGGTTGCACTGGAAGCCAGTTGGGGACTGGCTAGCAACGCAGTTTGTAGACTACGAGCCCGGCATCCACTGGAGCCAAATGCAAATGCAGTCTGGCACGACGGGGATCAATACGACCCGAGTCTATAACCCGATCAAACAAGCAATGGACCATGACCCAACGGGTGAGTTTGTGCGTCGTTGGTTACCTGTTTTGCAACGTGTGCCGGATGAATGGATTTTTGAGCCTTGGAAAATGCCAGTTGATGTGCAGGCCAATTGCGGCGTGATCATTGGGCGTGACTGGCCGATGCCCATCGTTGAACTCGCAGAGGCGACGAGAGTGGCGAAACAAAGAATGCACGAACGAAGGGGCATTTCCTCGGTCAAACAACTTAACTCAAAAGTTCTTGATCGCCACGGCTCTAAAGCCAATAGGCATTCGGCGACCAAAAGAAAACGCGGTGGTATTACCAAAGATACAACAAAAGATGCAAAAAAGGATGCAAATACAGATTTGAAAAAGAGTGATCAACAACTCACCTTTGATTTCTAAAGTCAGCTAAGTTGCTGATAAATGTTCAGACCATTGCGCAGACAACTTGCTGCGCGCCGTATGTAATTTTTTATAGCTATCGATCAAGCGGTGATGTCGATCAAGTCCCTCTAACTTCATACTTGTGGGCGTTAAACCGTAAAACCGAACACTGCCCTTTACAGAACCTATTGCTGCGTCCATTCGGGTATCGCCGAACATACGGCGCAAGTTGACTTCGTAGTTCTCTAGTTCTAGATCCTCACCGAGTTCTAGCTCAAGCACAGCGTTCAATGCTTGGTAAAAGAGTCTTCTCTCTAAAGTGTTGTCGTTGAACTGCAGAAAAGCCCCTACAAGATCTTGTGCACTCTCGAATTGACGCAAGGCCAGATTAATCAAGAGTTTTAATTCGAGAACAGTTAATTGTCCCCATACTGTATTTTCATCAAAATCGATGCCGATTAAAGTAGCGATATCAGAGTACTCATCAAGTTCGTTGTTCTCCAAGCGCCCAAGGAGCGCGGACAAACTTGCGTCATCTAATCGGTGCAAATTTAAAATGTCAGCGCGAAAGAGGAGCGACTTGTTGGTGTTGTCCCAGATCAAATCCTCTAGGGGATAGATCTCTGAATAACCGGGCACCAAGATTCGACAGGCTACAGCACCTAACTGCTCATTTATTGACGTGTAGACCTCCTTGCCTAAGTCTTTGAGTATGCCTAATAGGGTTGTCACTTCCTCGGCGTTAGAGTTCTCGCCTTGTCCAGAAAAATCCCACTCTACAAATTCAAAATCCGGTTTGGCACTAAAAAATCGCCAAGATACGATTCCGCTGGAATCAATGAAATGTTCAACAAAGTTATTGGGCTCAGTCAAAGCGTTGCTGTCAAAGGTGGGCTGAGGCAAATCGTTGAGACCCTCGAAACTGCGGCCTTGGAGTAATTCGGTGAGACTGCGCTCAAGCGCCACTTCAAAACTTGGATGAGCACCGAACGATGCAAAGACACCACCTGTTCGGGGATTCATCAAAGTTACGCACATGACGGGGTAGGTTCCCGCGAGCGAAGCATCTTTCACTAGAACCGGAAATCCCTGCTCCTCCAGTCCTTTGATACCAGCCAAAATGCTGGGGTATTTTTCCAGCACTTCGCGCGGTACATCGGGAAGACAGATTTCACCTTCCAAGATTTCTCGTTTTACCGCGCGCTCGAAAATCTCTGAAAGACACTGCACCTGCGCCTCCATTGGCGTGTTACCTGCGCTCATGCCGTTACTGACGAATAAGTTCTCCACCAAGTTGGACGGGAAATAAACAGTTTCCCCGTCTGATTGACGAATAAAGGGGAGCGAACAAATACCGCGTGACACATTGCCCGAGTTGGTGTCAATGAGATGCGAGCCGTATAGCTCTCCATCAGGGTTGTAGATTTTGAGACAGTAGGAATCCAAAATTTCAGGGGGCAAAGCGTCTTTGACGCCAGGCTTGAACCAGCGTTCGTTGGGGTAATGGACAAATGCAGCGTTAGCAATGTCCTCTCCCCAATATACGCCCGCGTAGAAATGGTTGTTGCTCAGGCGCTCAATGTATTCACCCAACGCGGATGCGAGTGCGCTTTCTTTTGTTGAGCCTTTGCCGTTGGTAAAACACATGGGCGAATGCGTATCGCGAATATGCAGTGACCAAACGTTTGGAATGATGTTGCGCCAAGATGCAATTTCAATCTTGATGCCTAACTTTGCCAATATGCTCGACATATTGGCTATCGTTTTTTCTAAGGGTAGATCCTTGCCTGTAATATAGGTTTGTGCATCAGAGGAGGGCGTAAGCGTTAATAAGGCCTGTGCATCCGCGTCCAAGCTCTCTACTTCCTCTATGACGAACTCGGGTCCGCATTGCACAACTTTTTTGACCGTACAGCGCTCAATGGATTGCAAAATCCCTCGACGGTCTATTTCTGGAATATCGGGGGGTAGCTCAACTTGAATCTTGAAGATTTGTTGGTAACGGTTCTCTGGGTCAACCAGGTTATTTTGCGATAGGCGTATGTTTTCTGTAGAAATATTGCGCGTTTCGCAGTACAACTTCACAAAGTAGGCTGCACATAAAGCGGATGAGGCTAAGAAATAGTCAAAGGGTCCTGGCGCTGAGCCGTCCCCCTTGTAGCGAATGGGTTGGTCTGCGATGACTGTGAAGTCATCGAACTTGGCCTCAAGCCGAAGCTTATCGAGAAAGTTGACTTTAATTTCCATTACAAATTTCCTCGGCTAAATATTGGATCTCGGTTGTGCAGAGCGTCACCGCCATCACCGGTTTTTGTGTATGAGGGGCTAGCTTCGGGGTGATGTTGGTATTTGATAGCATAGATCGTTGAGTTGCAGGCAAAAGGTCATAAAATAAGAATTCAGGCGTCCAGTCTTAAGTGTTACTTCTCTCGGGGTTTTTGATCACGAAGTAAGCCAAATTACGGGCGTTGATCTCTATCCTATGTACATTCCTCAAATGAGTACAGAAAAATACTTTTTACATGTTAGCAGTGATCTGTAAAGATATTGCAGATTTTATCTTTGATGGATTTTGTGAAATGCGTGTTGCCCCGTTCGTTTGCGTCTAAATTAGTATGTGTATGAAAAAATTGTTTTGGTTGCTAGGACTCTTGGCATTGCCCTTATTCACTTTGGCGGAGTCACCATTTCCATCAAAGACCATCACCTTGGTCGTGCCCTTTGCCCCGGGAGGGGGGACGGACAGCATCGCGCGGGATGTGGGTAAGTTGTTGTCCGAAAAACTTGAACAAGCCGTTATTGTTGAAAACAAAGGCGGAGGGGGAGGCGCTATTGGGGCTAATTTTGTCGCCAAAGCCCCTGCAGATGGCTACACCTTGCTTTTTGCCACATCAACGTTTGCGACCAATTCATCGCTTGATAGTAGTTTGCCCTTTGATCCTGATCGAGATTTTTCACCTGTAGCTTTGATTGGCAAGGGACCGATCTTGATTGTGGCTTCCAAAAGCTTGGGTGTGAAAAACATCAACGAGCTACTGGGTTATGCCAAAAAGAAAGATGTCAATCTGAATTTTTGTTCGGCTGGTAACGGCAGCATCAATCACCTCTCTGGAGAGCTCTTCAAGGCGAAAACCGGCATTGCCATGACCCACATTCCATACAAAGGTAGTGGCCCAGCAGTGATCGATTTGATTGCGGGTCGCACGCAGGTGTTCTTTTCAACTGTTCCGACTATTTTGCCCTTTATCAAACAAAAAAATGTTGATTTACTCGCTGTCACGGGTAACAAGCGCTTAGCACTTTTCCCCTCTACTCCGTCAACCCAAGAGGCGGGGATCAAAGATCTTGATGTGAGCACTTGGTGGGGAATTTTGGCCCCCGCCAACACTCCAAAAGCAGTTGTTGATAAGCTTAATCAAGCGATTAACGATATTACTACCCAAGATCAATTGAAGGAGCGCTTCATCAGTGAAGGCGCTTCCATTGAAAGGGTAACGCCTCAGGAGTTTCAGGTCACCTTGAGAAAAGAGCTCTCGATGTGGAAGTCTCTCGTTAAAAGTGCTGGTCTTAGTATGAACTAAAGCGTAACTCCTGTAATTTGGTGATAAGGTGATCACCGATTGAGCTTTTTCGGAAATATCCAGTAATTTATTTTTTAAATGTATTCGCTAAGCTAATATTCTTCAGTCTAATTGATACTCAGCAAAAGCAAATTGAAACTCTTTTTGCGCATCGACGCTACTTACGCAGATTCGAATTAAATTCAAAGGTGAATCTATGTTCTGTTTTATTACTTTAGCAGTAATAGCGGCGCAATCACTGTTGGGAATTTTAAAAACACCGGTTCCAATGGCTGGCATTGCAATTGATTTAATATTATTTTGCAGTGCAACTCTAAATACCGAGTTTAAACACTCCTCAAGAATTTCTAAGGCGTTGTCATACGTGATCATACTTCCTGCACGGGCATGTATGACCCATTTGTTGGGTAAGTTAAAACCTGGAGTTATTACCGCTTGTCCAAGTTCTAGGGGTGCAATGGGTTCGCAGTAGGCTTCAAGTTCAGGGCCAGCCGCTGCATGAATTGCACCTGCCACTCCAGAGCCTAGCCTCAAATTGGCATTTGCAGAATTGACCACGGCTTCAATATCGTTTTGCTTAACGATATTGGAAACAAGTATTTCAATTCTCATTGTCTAGTCTCTTACTTCTAGCTTCTTGCTACCACGTCTTGAAGTCCAAGCCGAATAAAGCAGATAAAAGCTAAAGAGAGTTAACAAACTATTGCACCCGGCAATCCAGTAATGATCGGGGGTTAACCATAAAAAAATAGAGCCTAGCGAAATTAAAGCCGCAAGAGACGCAAAAAGAATTGCTACAAAGTTAAAGTACTTTCTACGCGGCAGGAAAATACCTAATACCGTAAAAGTGAATATTAAAAAACTCAATACATACATATCCATAATCGGTAGGATGATTGAGTCGTGATCGGGGTCGTAAAGATTGTTCTGTTGATTGAGCTGTAACACCTTATCGAGAACCAAATTGGCAATCGATAAAATTATTACCAGTAAAGTGAGTTGTACAGTCTTTCTCATTATTTTCCTTAAGTTTACTTTGCGATATTAATTATGCCGATAACTCTTCTCTTTTGATATTTTGGATTGAAGTTATTGAAGTTATAAAATATTTTTTTATCCTTTTGCCAACATAACTACGCCGTAATGCAGTATGGGGATAATTAAATCCAAACTTCATCACGTTTCTTGTGGAGTAGGGTATCAGTGGATTTATATCTAAAGGATCCTTCTCACCGTTATGGACGAGACGTTCAGAAAATTGGGTAGTCATCCACGTCTCTTTGGAGTCCTGAAATTGATTTTGTCCGTCCCAGGATCGGTGTGAGTAATTTAAGTGTGATCATCTTTTGTGCGAATTGAATGATTTATGTGTAATAACCATGATCCGCTAGTCCTAACTCAGCGTGAGCCCAAGAGAGAACCAAAAAGTGGTTGTGCGTAGTCTAAAACCCTAATGGGTCACCTGGTGATCTTTTGAATCTCTATCATTCATTCTCAATAAAAGAGCAATTAATGAGAAATTAAAGAGAAATTAAGGGGGTACTATGACTGAGGGTTTAAACGCACGCGAACTAAACAATATCGTTTGGGATGTCATAAAGGACAGCCAAAACTCAGATGACTTTATTGGCTTCATTAATCACGCAAGAGGCACCGAGATAGACTTTGAGAAAGCCTACGACCTTGCAGAGAAATACTGGGGCCAGCCTAAAACGGAATCTCTGTTCCCACATGCTGTGTCTAAATTAGAGAAAAGCGCGGCCTCAGGTTGCACCACCTCGATGCTACACATTGGTATTTGGCACCGCATGGGC
This sequence comes from uncultured Burkholderiales bacterium, assembly GCA_903830725.1. GTDB lineage: Bacteria > Pseudomonadota > Gammaproteobacteria > Burkholderiales > Burkholderiaceae_C > Limnohabitans. Next base: position 16,212 of record CAIKVH010000066.1, read on the forward strand.
TACGGCGTACCCATAGATTCAGATAAAGGTCTAGCTTGGTACAAGGAGGGTATGGAACTGATGGACGCGCGTTGCTTTATGGCTTACGCCATTGGGATCAGTAAAAGTGATCCAAACACTGCAAGGCACCTCTTTAAGCGCTCGACTGAACTTGGAAACAAACTTGCCCATGCCTACTGGGCAGATCTGGACAAAGAGCACTATATGCAGCATCTGGCTGAGGGCTCCAAGGATGAAGATCCTATCGGTCTTTATCTATATGCTTATGAGTTGCTTAAAAGAGCTGAAAAACCTCATGAGACAGAACACGCCCTAGATATGATGAAACGAGCGGCAAAAGAGGGTTCAACCCGTGCAGCTTTTCATGTGGGGATGATTTACTACTACGGCGAACACGACAAAGTCGCTGATAAAACCACCGCTGAGTATTGGTACCAAAAGGGTATAAGACGGGGGGACTTTGGTTGTTACGCAGCACTCGGGGCATATCTATTAGCATGGATGCCTGAGCGTTTAGAGGAGGGGAAAAGATGTTTAACCAGAGGTGCAATGCTTGGGGACCGAATAGCCCAATATTATTTGGGCAGTCATCTGATGTCTAAAGGGACATCAGATAAAGAGCGAAGCGCTGGACTAAGTTGGGCTATAAAGTCTGCTGAAGCGGGGCACAACAGCGCCTATTATCTTCTAGGTCAAAACTTTTTAAACGGTACTGGCGTCTTAGCCAATAAGGAACTATCCGTTTATTGGCACAAAAGAGGGGCAGAAGCGGGTTATATGTACAGCCAATGTGCTTATGGGCTTGCATTAGTATACGGTGAAGGGACAAAACAAGATCTTGACCTGGCCCACAATCTCTTTAACGCTGCTCATCTGCAGGGGAGTGGTTGGGGATCGTATTTGCTAGGAATGTCATATCACCGCGGGGACGGCTGTGAGAAAGACTTGTCAAAAGCTTTTGAATTTTTTATGGAGGGTGCAAAAAGGGAAGACACTGCATCCACCTTCAATCTTGCTACTGCCTACCTATACGGTGAAGGCACTGAAAAGAATATCCATGCAGCGCTTAAGTGGTTTAAAAAAGCTTCTGATATGGGATCTTCTAGCGCGACATATTACCTGGCCTTAATGTTTTTAACGGGTAACGGTGTCTCAGCAGATACAGAAAAAGGGATCGAATTACTTAAAGAGGCAAGTGCGGGTGGATCATCTACCGCAATGCGTGAACTTGGGCTACTGTATTTCAATGGCGAAAGCGTCACCCTCAATATGGAACTTGCCAAACGCTGGATGGGTAGGGCAGCAGTAAACGCAGACCAAGTTGCAATAGACTGGATCAAAGAGCACTGTCCAGAAAAGCCTGAATGGTTGACTAATCTAATTCAGGCGTCCACCAAAAATCTTGAGTAGATGGCCCGTGTCTCCAGTATATGAACCATTTAACGGAAGGTGCGAATTTTCAGGCAATAAAAATATTGATATTCGATATCAGGTCACTCATTTTGATATAGTCAGTTCAAAATAATAGGACTTTTATTTATGAGTATGCTCAGGAAAGAACAGATTTCACAAATAGTTAAAGATAACATAGATAGGTCCTGGTACACCTTTTATCTTCGCTCAAGTTCGTCTAATCCCGACCACAAGCGATCTTTTAGTTATTATCAGTCAGACTTAAAACCTAAGTTAGCCTATTACACATCCAATATAGAAGGCGAATGGGAATCACCATGGACTGAATTTGCAGGACTCGGTGTACTCTTGATGGAGAAAAAACTAGAGGGGAGTGTGTGCTTTAACAATCATCCACGTGAAAAATCATTATTCTTGATCCAATCTTACTTTACCGGAGAAAGCTTTCATCGCTCAGTGAGTTCTGTCATCCGTGTGAATAAAGATGTAATGAATTTTATTCACCACACAATAGATCAAGCAAAAGATATTCAAATCAAGTTCACCACAGAGGAAACTCCTGGATTGTTTGATGATTTAACTAAATTTTTAAATGCTGACGAACCAATGGATATACAAGTTGTAATTGAGAATTTCACGATTGAGGAATATTGAGCAATATTGAGCAATAGGTAAGATATTTAGAAGGCAACAGTTAAAGTCAATCTAAGCCAAAGTCAGCCTCACCCGTGTGATTTAGACTCCACTCATATGCGCTTTGAATATGCGTAGCCGCCAATGAAGACAAAGCACCTATGAACGAGACGAAATTCAGCCTGGACGATCTATGTAAATTGACCGATTTCTCAACCCGAACGGTCAGGTATTACATGCAACTGGGTCTGGTGGATAGGCGTGGTACACGTCATAACCTAGCCGATACATAGGCCTCTGGAAAATATCCGCTTGTTACAAACCAATCGTAAATTTCTTTCTTGTCCAGGGGGCGAGCAAGTTTCGACGTTTGGTTTCGATGAATATGGTGCGCGAGAG
>CAIKVH010000067.1 GCA_903830725.1 uncultured Burkholderiales bacterium
AAGCGAGGGATAGGCTTGTTAGAAAAAAGGTGATTGCGTTCATAATATTTAGGGAAGTTACAGTGACCCTTGGATCACACTTGGGGTAGCAAGCGACCAAGTCTTTGAATAAGTTTCTCGCACCGCCTTCTTCCACTTTAGCGACCTTATATGCAAAAAGGCTTCGATTAGGCCTATCAAATTAAACTGGTGTGAGACTCGGTCGACTTATTAGCATTTAGAGAAGCTGACAATGGCACCTACTCAATTAGGCGACGCAGGCTTTGTTCATTGCCTGGGAAAGTGACTTATAGTAACGTTGGGCCACCTTGGTAATGGTCAGATGCTTAGTACGCCGATTGGTTCCAATGCATTTAGAGTTGACGAAACCCTCGGCGACCAAATGCGATAGCTTTCGGTGAATAGTCGCTTGTGATGCGATATGCAAATAAGACATCATCACCGTAATCGTTAAAGAGTCCTCAGCCATCTCATGCAAAGCGATTTCGTCCAAAATCAAACGAGATATAGGATCAATATTTATGATCATCCCATTAGGATAGGATTTACGGATAATTTCAAGATATTTAAAATAGGATAATTGGTTATTCATAGCGCTCATTTTTTTCGGCATTCTTCACAATGCTTTTTTTAAAATTACAACCTCATTTCAGACATCAACCTTTGAAGATCAAGAGGCACAAATATTAATTGAGTCATCAAACTCCCTCTAATATCCCGAAAATCTAGAAGATTTAAATTCTTTGAGAATGACATCAACTCTCTTATCATCCTCCTCGTCGCCGTGTATCAACATCACAAATTGATCGGCCTTGATAGCTATTTCGTACTTAATAATTTGATCGTTACCAACCCCAACCCTGGACAGCGCAGCGCCAATCGCAGACAGTCCGCCAACGACGAAAGCGCCCTCCAAAGCAGAGATCAATACAGATACAAAGGGCCCCGCCATAGCAAGCAATCCGAACCCAGGCATAAAAAATACGGCTGGCGAAAAAAGGATCCCCCACAATCCGCCCCAAAATGCACCTGTGCTTCCCCAGGATTTAATCTTGTCACTCGTTGTGTAAAACCCCACAGGATGTTCTTCGCTGTGATATCCCTTGCCGATGATGGACACCTTTTTAATATCAAAACCAGAACGACTCAACAACTTTGTAGCCTCTTCAGCTTGACTGTGAGTGTCAAATACATAAGAAGTCAAATGAGTTGTGTTCATAAGTTAAATTATTGAAATAAGAATCTATATCAGAGAATGATCAACATTTTTCCCGCCGGGCTTAAGAGAATGTTAGATCTAACTTATCTACAACCTTAACCACATCCGTATTGCTCCATGCCGCGTGTTTTACCAGCGCTCTTTCGTTCCATGAATGAATTTTCCCGGTTAAGGTAACCTCGCCGTCCTTAACTTGAACATCGATTTCGTTGGCATCATTTTGAGCGCGTCGTTTTAAGGCTTCGACGATATCGGCTTTTACGACTGATTTAGCAAGATTGTTTTTAATACTCAGTTGGTCACTAATTCCGACCACACCCATTAAATGGGTAATAGCGGAATTTAGCATTGCTTTTTGGTGATGCCATTTGGCTTGCCCTGTAAGGGTCACCCATCCTTTTTCCACCTTCACTTGAATAGTATCTTTGGATAAGAGTGAGGACCAAGTAATGATATTGTCTATTGCGTGGGCAATATCTCCATCGCTTCGCTTACTATCGCCTGGCAATTTGACCTCCAACTCCATTGCAATGCCGCGAACTCCGGAGACTCTTTGGGCTGCTTTCTCAGCGTGATACTTTTCATAATAGTGGTCAACGCTGCCGTTCAACGTCACGATCGCATCTTTAACCGATACGCCAATATTTGCCTCTTTAATTGTTGCCTCATACTTTAATTCAGCAATAACATCCAGTTGTAGTTGAGCATCTGATTTCATGATTTTTCCAATTATTTTTAGAGTAAGAGTGAACTGTAGTTGTTATTCATCACAATGTGTTGATAAATATCACGCTAGCTATTAATTAATATATTTGATAAAGTATTTTTAAGCAATCTCTCACGCTTTTGAGGATGCTCTTGCAAAACTGATTGCAGATTTGCTAGCATCTAACGCGGCTTGTGCAATTGACATCGAACTAGCACTTATTGGATGTAGGGGATAGTCTGATTTCGCTACAGCCTTCAATGCTTGACTTGCTAGGTCCATGTGATCGCTCGCATGGCCTTTCCATGCCTCTACCATTTCGGACTGCGCCTCGCAACCCAGTAAATAAGCCGAGGTTGCAAACTTCGTGTATGCTTTTATTTGATTTGCAACATCTCTAGCAATAAGCTTATGCACACCCGGCAAATCCTTTGAGTTCAGCAATTCGCTAGCACTTTGCTGGGAAGCATTCATGGTGTGCTTGTTATGCGACAGAACTAACTCTATCAACTTTAGCGTGTTCGAGTGGCATAGATGCGCTAATGCTACAGAATTGTTGAGACATAAGGCTTGGTTATCTTGGTATGTTGTCATGATTTATTACCCTTTAAAATTGATTCGCTTGTAACTTTACTATCTAACTTTTCAGTTAATTCCATGGCTCTTCCAATACTATTCATTGCCTTAATTGAATGTCCGTGAGCGTGTTCTGCTTGCTGTTTAGCCACCTTATAAAATCCCCTTTCATGAAGCCGCAAAGCCTCCTTATTGTGAGAATAGGCCTTTAATATATTTGCGCTCGTTTCTTGGTAGACCTCGATAGCCGCGTCTTTATTGGCTTTATCACTCTCTATTTCACAAGTCAAAATATCCACCTAAAATATTTAATGCTCACCTTACAACACTTCACCGTCATGGCTGGGTCTGCTAACCTGGTGAAATAGACTTTGGAAATGCAATTCTTTTTCTCGCTCGTAGCAACTACATGCCAAACGTTCAAGCTCGACTCTGTTCAATACCCTAAGCACACCTCTTGTGTAATCAATTAGGCCTTTTTTTCTAAATTCACTAGCTATGCCTGATATACCTACCCGCCTTACACCCAACATCAAAGAGATGAATTCTTGAGTCATTACAATTTCATTTGATTCCGATCTGTCTTGACTCATTAAGATCCATTTTGCTAACCTTGCCTGAATTCCGTGAAAATGCCCACAGGCAATTGACAAGCCCAACTGTCTTAATCGAAAGCCACAATATCTATCCGCTGTTGTTTTGATTTCCTGGTCTTCTTTTATAATTTTTAGAAAATCCTGCGCACCCAACCGCCAAGCCAATCCCTCCCCCTGTACTACTACTTTGAATGGATTATTTTTTAATCCAACTACCAATTCTCCGCCTAGGTACCCCTCACATCCAACCAACCCAACTTCAATGGATTGCCTTTCATCTAATTCTTGGATTACAGATAAATATCCACTTATAGGGAAATATACGAATTCGACAGGAGCACCTGACTCGCAAATGGTTTCATAAACTGTCATTGAAATCTCATTTGCGCATGCTCTTAACTTATTCTGCGCATATTCAGATAGCTGACTAATTATTTTATTTTTCTGCAATGAGGTTCCCTCTTCTATTTATTCTTAAATTCCACACAGACTTGTTTCAACCACCAAGTTTCAGTCACACGTCTCGTTTCATCTGTCTGCTAGCGTACGCTTCGTATCAATTTGCTTACTTTTTGTCCTTATTTATTTGTTTGATTTCTATTTAATTCGTATGTGTCCTATCGAACATTTAATTTGCATTTTGATCACTAGACTACTTTTCAGATAGCCTTGTTTGGCTTATTTTGGAGTTTTTAACCAACTACTCCATAACTAAATCAACTGAATCAAATTCACGTCGAACCTATATCAGCGTCATTAATTTATACGAAGGGTTAGCATATGGATATGAAAATTAAAGCTCCCTACGATTTGGACGTAAGTTGTAGCAAATGTAGTTTATTGAATAAATGTATGCCGGCAGGACTCAACTCTACGGAACTAACCCGTATTGATAGCCTTGTTAGTCAAAGAATTAGGGTTAAGCGAGGAAGTGACTTGCAACGTTTTAATAACGGTCAACAATCTCTAAACATAATCAGAACGGGCTATTTCAAAACTGTTTTATCCACTAATGACGGTCGTGACCAAGTCCTTGGTTTTCATATGTCTGGCGATAGTATCGGACTTGCCGGCGAGTTGAGTGAGTTACATAGTTGCAGAGTCACTGCACTTGAGGATTCAACGGTTTGTATAGTCCCGTTTGCTCATGTAGAGGCAATCGCCAATTCCGTCAATGGACTGCACTCACATATTCGTCATCTCTTTAGCCTTGAAATTAATCGTGAAAATTCAGTTATGCTTTTTTTAGGTAGCATGAATTCACAAGAGAGGGTAGCTACCTTTTTACTTAAATTAAGTTCAAGTCACGAGGAAAGAGGATTTTCCCCAATCGATTTGAATCTAAAGATGAGTCGCTATGACATTGCGAGCTACCTTGGCCTAAAACACGAAACCGTTAGCCGCACACTCGCCAGGTTCATAAAGAGTAAATTGATTAATTTAAATCTCCGTGAGCTTAAAATCATAAATCTTGTTGCTCTTAACTCTTTAGCCGTTGATAAAAACAACTAATTTTTTTCTTTCATAATTTACTCGCTTACTTTGAATTTTCTGCGCACTCTCTCGCCTTATCACCGCTACCTATTAAATTCCTCAACTACCTGCAGGCATAGTCGAACTTAGAGCCTTATTTCCTAGTATTTCAATAACCCTTAGAAAATCCCTGTCATTGATACCAGGCCAACTCATTTGGTTGCACCGTGTGGTGGGTAACGGTTAAAACCCCGCAACACTTCACCAACATAGATTTATCGACTATTTAACAATTTGGTGTTTCTTGTTTCCTTAAGTGGACTGCAAATACCCAACCAACTTACTGACTAGATAATCTTTAAAAAATAATGTTTTTTTCATACTCAAAACTTAATTTTTTGTGAGTTTTTGTGTGCTTCTGTGAGATTGCTTGAGATCTGCTGACCGCTCCTACTCGCTACTTGAAAAATATTGGCAGTCTGTAATAGAAAGAGTTTCTTAATTGATTATGATTAGCTAAATGAGGGCTATAAATAACTTATAGCCCTCAATCAAGTCCCTGTCGTCTATTTCAACGTTTTATTGATTAACTAAAATGAAATTTAAATCTGCTTCACTCTTTTCCATTTCTGTAGTTTGCTTAACAACTTCCCTAGTTGCTCAAGCGCAGCAAGCCAATCAATACAACAATGAAAAATATTCTCCCGTTTCCCTAGACAACTATGTTTCTCAAATTGATGGATCAAACGTCAACATACTTGCAAAGAGACGTATCGTAGAAACCGTAACTGCGCAACAGTCCCCAATGGGAACGCCCAATATTAATCCAAGCCTGACCATCAGCCACGGATCATCTTATTCCTCAATTCCTTACTCTGGCTACTCGGCACCTCAGTCTAATACTTTGTCTTTGTCCGGAACTTACGAGGGTTGGGGTAAATTGACGGCCCGCAAGGATTACTACTCTGCGGAGTTAGATAGGAATAACGTTGAACTAGACGCACTTAAGAACTCCATCAAAATGGACGCGGCTTATTCTTTCCTGGACACGCTTAGGTATAAGCTATCTTGGAATTCATATCAAAAAGCAATAACCAAGTTAAAAGCTTTAAAGGCTACTGATCCCGTAACCAACCTCACTAAGGATCAGTTTAATACCGCTAACGACTTGAAATACTACTCTTTCACCATGACGACTTTCTTATCTAAAGGGCAAGTCGGTTTATTAGAGCCCGTTGCTGATATTGACAAAATTGTCCCTCTTTCCTTTAAGCTAAAAGCTTTGATGGATTCAGCAATGGACAACCGGGGCGATGTGTTAGCCATGAATCAAGCGGTTAAATCAAGTCAGATGGCTCTTGAATTAGCTTCCAAAAATAGAAATATTTCAATTTCCCCAAGTATTTGGGCATCAAAGACACCTGCTTACCTGTCCTCTGGCACCTCTTACGGAGCAACGGTTGCTGCCGGCTTTTCTGTAACGATTCCAATTCCAACCAACCTCATGTTTGACGCTGATATCACAGAAGCCTCAAACAATTTAGCCAACATGCAGGACTATCTCTCGGATCTGAAAGCAAGAATTTCTGCTGAAGTTAATCAGGCATTCATGCAATACGGCTATGCAGTAGACAAGCTCAATGCAGCGAAGGAGGATTACGATGCAGCTCTAAAAAACAGTGCTGATAATGTCGACTCTATTTTGAATATGCGTGACAAAGAAGGTAATTTAATTGATGCCAAGATTAACCATGCCAAAGCATTGATCTACCTCAAGAAGGTGAGCGGCGACTATCAACTGCCTAAGATTTAATTTGAAATCAAGCAGTGACAAGATTAACTAGGCTCTATATGATCAATATTTTTAAATCTTTGCTAAATCGCTCCTTGTTGGCAATTACTCTGTTGATGAGTGGTGAAGTGTTTTGTCAAAGCGCGAACCTTCCTCAACAGGCACCGTCTTGTGGACCTCCAAATCCCCCATGCTTGGGTCAAGCATTGGGCCCTAATAATCCTCCACCGCCTAATAGCCCGATGAACCCACAGTCTATGGGCAACGCTGGCTCAGCTTCCTCACCGACCCAAAATCTGATTAGAAATCTCACATCTATGCAAAATCCCAATAGCATGCCAGGACAACAACAAAATGTTCCTGGAGGCAGCCTTGGGGGCATGGGAGGTCCCGGTGGTGGTATGAGTGGAGGCATGGGTAATGGTGTAGGCGGACCTGGTGGAGGCATGGGTGGCCCCGGAGCCGCCATGGGAAGTATTGGAGGCCTTGGATCTATGGGTGGTGGAATGGGTGGCGGTATGGGTGGCCCTGGCGGAATGGGTCCTGGTGGTTCTATGAATGGTGGTGGAGCGGGAGGTCCCGGCGGAATGGGAGGTCCCGGCGGAATGGGAGGTCCCGGCGGAATGGGAGGTCCGGGCGGACCAGGCAATGGAATGAGTGCTGGCGGCCCCGGTGGGTTGAGTGGTCCGAGCGGTCCTGGTGGTGGACCTGGAGGCGCCATGGGCGGTGGACCAGCGGGTCCTATGGCCATGGGAGCACCAGAGGGCCCTGGACAGCAACCCCAGCAATCTCAACAAGCTAATAACTCACAATCAAATAGTCAGACAAACGTCGCTTCACCGTCTCAACCAACTTCCACTTCATTTAAGAGTAATTTCCTTGCTGCAAGCCCTTCACAAATGTCCCGAACAAATTCTGGGCAAAGTGCTAATGCGGGACCCTCCACTAAATCAAGTTTTTTGTCTAGATCCCCTTTTTAGTTTTTTCAGTGTGATTTTTTAAATGGATTCAAAATTAAGTAATATTTTGGTTCATCTTATTTCTCTTTAGGAGGTGTTGAAGAAAATCAAGTAACTTTTCCACGTCTTATCTAGTCGTTGGTTCAGGTAATTCAGGCATCAATTATTAGTTGATTGCCTTGTTTTCAATTGAGTGGTGGAGTTGATAGTGGTCAAAAGCCGCAAACAAATACGCCTCGCAAATTTTTAGTTTTGTTTGTAAGTTTTAGTGGAAGTTAAATCAAAGGAGTTTTGTACATGAATGTTAAATTAAGTAAACTTTTAGTTTCTCTATTAGCTGGTGTTTCGCTTTTAGCAGTTAATGTATCCATTGCCCAATCTCCACCAGCAGGTGGTAATAGTGGCGGCGCTACAAGTGGCGGCGGTCAAAAACAAGGTGGCGGATCTGGCCCTAGCGCTGGTGGATCTGGCCCTAGTGCCGGCGGTGGTTCTGGCCCAAGTGCTGGTGGCTCCGGCCCTAGCGCTGGAGGGCAAAAACAAGGTGGCGGATCTGGCCCTAGCGCCGGTGGATCTGGACCCAGCGCAGGTGGCTCTGGCCCAAGTGCTGGTGGCTCAGGCCCAAGTGCTGGCGGACAAAAACAAGGCGGCGGATCAGGCCCAAGCGCAGGTGGAAGTTCTGGACCTGGTGCAGGCGGTTCTGGACCTGGTCCAGGTGGACCAAGCGCAGGTGGCTCTGGCCCAAGTGCAGGTGGCTCTGGCCCAAGTGCTA
>CAIKVH010000068.1 GCA_903830725.1 uncultured Burkholderiales bacterium
CAGCAACAGCAACAGCAACAGCAACAGCAACAGCAACAGCAACAGCAACAGCAACAGCAACAGCAACAGCAACAGCAACAGCAACAGCAACTCAGTAAGCTAACTTTAATACCCACGATTGAATCATGCGTTCAATTGAGAAAGTTGCTACCCGTAAATATGGAGAAATCTGCTGGGCGAGCAAAAAAGAGCGTCAGTTCAAAACGCCCGGGTCAAGCGATCACTGGACAGCTTTAACGGGCTTGCAGTCCCCGCAAACAAACATGGGTTGTCCTAACAGCTTTTTGAAAGACCCCGTAGCTCTTGGCTTATGCACCCCACATTTAAAACAGCTCATTGTGCCCATGGCAAAGGTTCTTCCGCTAAAGGGTGAGCCCGCTACTTTGGATTTATAACGGAGCCCGTCTTCTTTAATCGCTGTGGTGGAGTCTCTAGATTTAGTCATTTTCTGAAAAACAATAATTTGAGTCAATCGGAGGCAGGGGGTTCTGCAATATCAATCAGTACTCGCGCCACGGCATAAGGGCATGTCCCTGGGAAAGTCTAAGGGAATATTATAAATCGTATTGATATTTTTTAAAAGCCCTAAACACGTCTAATCCTGTATAAATTCGATTAGTTTTGAGCCTGGTTTACCCCAGTGGTGACAGGATTTACTTCTTTTTTGTTTGGGATTCGCTTTGAATTTCGTCTTTGAAAATTAAGCTGGATCGTTGAGTCGCAAAAGCGGTATTTTCCTGTTTGTGGATTTCTCGTAGGGCCTGAAGTTGTTCGTGCACCTTTTGAATTTCTGCGACTTCAGCCTGTCTTTGATCAACCCGTTCCTTGAGGTTTTCTTTTTTGTTTGACATTGAAGTTCCTAATGTTCGATATGTTTGAAAATAGACAGGCGCTTCGCATTAAATAACTTAAAGTGCGCAGCCCCATTTTAGATCCTTGTCAGTACGCTGGATTACGCACAACTCACCGTCCACTGAAGTTAATGGATTGTCTGATCAATAAATGATGTTTTTATTTGAGTGGGAACTAAAGTATTCTTAACGGAAAGATGAACTAAATAACTAGTTAATGTGAGAAAACCTAAGATACCCTTTGTAAAGAGGGGGAATTGAAGTTTATTTATAGATTTTCGGGGGGTCAGCCGGGCATGTATTGTTTCATTTTTGGTAATTATTTTAGAGTTATTTAGTAAATATATTTAGCCATATTTATAACTCTTTGGTACTATATAAATGATGTCATCAGCAAATGCCAGGGGATTGATATATTACTTTGCAAAAAAACTGTAAGTTACTGCCAGTACTTGAGAAATATTGTCTCAAAAGGTCTAAACTAAAGACTCGATGAAGCAAAAATAGAGCAGATTTCCTCGGGGCTCAGCATATGAGCCAACAGGCAGGTACATTCAATTTTTTTGATATTGTGTGGAGGTTGTGTGAGTGATAACAAAACAAATACTGATTTAGACTTGAATTCCGATAGGTTTATTCAAGACACTATTGAAGCGCTCAAAAAATTGGATAAAGATGAGCGCGAACACTATCAATTTCTCTCAAAGGCAGTGCTGAAATGCTATTTTGAGGAAAATAATCGTGCAGTAGTCACGATTAGCAAGGGAATTGGTCAGACTTTTACCCTGATATCTGTGAATGCAGATGACTACCAAACCAACCGGATTTTGTCAGACACTCATGATGCGGTCGGCTTTGGCAGTGTTGCCCCAGCAGATAGACCACATTTATTAAATTAAAACCCAATTCGTAGAGAACAAGTGTTTTGAGTTGGACAATTTGCTTAGGCTAGAACGGGATCTTTGATAAAGCAATCTAAAAAAGTGAAGTAGCTTGACGAGAAAAACATCGCTGCTAAGAGCAACAGTACGGGTAGCAAAACAAAGGAAATCCATTCATCGCCGTCGATCAACAAAGTCATCATTGCAAGAGTGGCCGCAACGCTGATGAATATGGCGACCCAGGTGAGCCCGTACATTAAAAATGCTCTCCAATTCGACCAACACGCTACGAAGCTAAAAAACAAACTTTTAAGGGCTGGCTCACCGTGCCAATGTATCAATGCGGGGGCATGCCAAAACATGGCAGATAGTGGCAAATAAAGAGCAGTGGAGACCCACATCGCATTTTGAAATCCACTTGAATTAAGTGTTTCTGCTGAAAAAGTGCCTCCATTCAAATACAGATTAGCAAAAGACCCGCCATCATACAGGGCAGAAATCCCTAAGATTGCAAAAAAGCTAACCGCATAAAGCAATCCCAAAATAAGCATCGATTTACGCCTTTGTCCGTTTTCTCTTAATCCAATAATTAGAACGGATGGCATAGGAAAATGATCTAAGTTGGCCTCGCGCGCAGCAGCCATCAGGCCTAAAGTAGCTGCGGGTAAAAGGAGTAGGGCCAAAAAGTTACCTACATAGGGGACCACAGACAGCACAGATAAAAGCGCCATGAACATAAAAAAAAGTCCGCTTAAGGCAAGGGGCTGTCGCCAAAAGGTTCTAATTCCCAGGCGAACCCAGTGAATACCAGTAAGTGCTGGGACAACATTTAATTTCATAGAAAAAAGAGAAGAGATTAATGAATGTGCAAGGGACTGTTAACCCGTTGATGAAGAACGCGCTCAAAGTGCTTGGGGTCGTGGGGTTGGAGGAGCGAGGCTTTGCGGGGGAGATGGAAATCCCAGATTCTTGAGAGCCAAAATCTAAATGCAGCTGCGCGTAGCATAGCATTTAATAGTGTGCGTTCACAGTGTTCAAGAGGTCTTATGGATTGATAAGCCTCTAAAAAAGTATTAAGTAGTTCTTTGTTCCATGCACCAGTTTCTAAATCGATGCACCAATCGTTTAAGCAAACAGATAAATCAAAGAGCCAAGTGTCTACGCCTGCAAAATAGAAATCAAAAAATCCCGACAACTCTTCCCCATCAAACATGACGTTGTCCCTAAAGAGGTCTGCATGGATGGGGCCCCTGGGGAGTGCTGTGTAACTGGACTGAGAGGCAACATGATTTTGAAACGCCAATTCACTTAGGATGAAATCAGATTGGTTTTGATTTAAATAGGGCAACACTTGAGGGACAGTATCGTTCCACCAGGGCAGTCCGCGTAAGTTGGGTTGCTCCAAGCGAAAATCCTTTCCAGCCAAATGCATCCTGGCAAGCATTGCTCCGACCATTTCACAGTTTTTAGCGTTCGGAGTCAGCTCACTTTGACCCAGGAGTCTGGTCACGACAGCGGTGGGTTTATCGTTGAGGGTGAAAACAATTTCACCGCTTTGACTGGTTAGAGGCTCGGGTACAGCGATTCCCTTTTGGGCCAAATGTTTCATCAAATGTAGATAAAACGGTAGTTGCTCATTGCTCAAACGCTCAAACAGAGTCAGAACGAACTCACCCTTGGTGGTGTTGAGGAAGTAATTGGTATTTTCTATGCCCCCTTTGATCGCACTGAGAGCTTTGAGTTCACCCAACTCTAGTGTCTCTAGCAAGGGTTGGGTCTGTGACTCTGAAACTTGAGTATAAACGGCCATTAGGTAGGAGCAAATAAGAACATATTGGAGCGCAACTCAAATTCCCTTGCACTGCTAGGTTCTCATTGTAGGCGCCCTTTTGCGGGTATGGGCGTTTGAGTGGCTTTGAAACTCTCGAAAACACGAGTTAAGTTATGTTCAAGGCTCTGTTGGAAGATGCTTTTAGCGGGCACAATACACTTTATGAGCGAAAAACAGACCCTTCTTCTGGTTGACGGATCCAGTTACTTGTACCGTGCCTTTCACGCGATGCCCGATCTGCGGGTGAATCCTGCCGATCCTACTAGCCCTGCTACGGGGGCTATTAGGGGGATGATCAATATGCTGACAAGCCTTAAAAAAGAGGTAAGCGCGCAGTACGCAGTTTGTGTATTTGATGCGCCGGGACCGACATTTAGGGACAACATCTATTCGCAGTACAAGGCCAACAGGTCCCCAATGCCGCCCGACCTGAGAACACAGATAGAGCCGATTCATGAAGTGGTGAAACTGATGGGGTGGCAAATCTTAACTGTACCTGGTGTTGAGGCAGATGACGTCATTGGCACGCTTGCGCATTATGCAGATCAAAAAGGGATTGAGACCATCATCTCAAGCGGGGATAAGGATTTAAGCCAACTTGTCAATGAAAATATTTGGGTGATGGATACGATGGGGGCCAAGAAAAGAGATATCGCAGGAGTGACCCAAGAGTTTGGCGTCCCCCCCTCATTGATGTTGGATTATCAGACTCTAGTGGGGGACACTGTAGACAATGTGCCTGGTGTGGAGAAGGTGGGTCCTAAAACCGCTGTGAAATGGCTTTTAGAGTACGGTAATTTAGAAAACGTTATAAAGGCTGCTCCAAACATCAAGGGCGTAGTTGGAGAGAATTTACGAAAAGCGTTAGATTGGCTACCTGTTGGGCGGGAGTTGTTAACCATTAGAACGGATTGTGATTTGGCTGAGTATCTGAGCGGGTTGCCCGAGTTTGAACAAATCAAAATGGGTGAACCCGACACCAAGGGCTTGCTAGAGTTTTATAAAGCATTTGGGTTTAAGGGCTTGGTTAAGAGTCTTGAATTAGCAGAAGAGGGGGGTTGGGATCAGACGACTCAAGGGGCGAAGCGTTCCAAGTCTAAATTGGCCCCTGAGCATGGGACCGATTTCAGTGCTGAGCACGCCCACCATCATCACCATCACCCTAAGAGCGCACTCACTGGCCCACCCGAGTACGAGACTATTACAGAGTGGTCGCAGCTTGATCGTTGGCTTGAGAAGTTAAAGAATGCTGAGTGGACGGCGTTAGATACAGAGACCACGTCCTTGGTAGATATGCAGGCAAAAATAGTTGGCATTAGCTTTAGTGTGAAGGTCGGCGAATCAGCCTACATTCCCCTCACGCACGACTACCCAGGGGCGCCAGATCAGCTACCCCTGGAGCAGGTTTTGGAGAGATTAAGGGAGTGGTTAGAAAACCCGCTAGCGCTGAAGGTCGGACAGCACATTAAATACGACAGACACGTGTTTGCCAATCACGGCCTACATGTTCGGGGTTATGTGCATGACACGATGCTTCAAAGTTACGTGCTAGAGGTGCATCGTCCCCACAGCTTGGCAAGTCTTGCTGAACGCCATACGGGTAGGACGGGCATTAGTTACGAGTCCCTTTGCGGTAAGGGCGCTCATGAGATTACTTTTAATCAAGTCGACATTGCCCAGGCATCGACGTATGCCTGCGAGGATACGGACCAAACACTGGATGTCCATTTATGTCTTTGGCCTAGGATTGAGAGCGATGAGAAGCTTAATTTCATTTATCAATTAGAAATACAAAGTAGTGAAGCTTTGTTTAGGATTGAGCGCAACGGGGTCTTGATTGATGCCCCAACGCTTGCCAAACAAAGCCAACAACTCGGGGAGCGCATTGGGGAGTTGGAGCGCGAGGCCTATGAGCTTGCAGACCAACCTTTTAACCTTGGATCTCCAAAACAAATTGCTGAAATATTTTTTGATAAATTAGGGCTTCCCGTTATCAAAAAAACGCCCAAG
This sequence comes from uncultured Burkholderiales bacterium, assembly GCA_903830725.1. Lineage (GTDB taxonomy): Bacteria > Pseudomonadota > Gammaproteobacteria > Burkholderiales > Burkholderiaceae_C > Limnohabitans. The sequence goes on from CAIKVH010000068.1 coordinate 5,574, forward strand.
GGTGCTCCAAGCACGGATGAGGAGGTACTTGAGAAATTGGCGGAAGATTACCCCTTGCCCGCCAAAATTCTCGAGCACCGTGGCATCTCAAAGCTTAAAAGCACCTACACCGACAAGTTGGCTCAAATGGCACACCCGAGTACGGGCAGAGTGCACACCCATTACGCGCAGGCCGTAGCCGTTACAGGAAGACTCTCGAGCAACGATCCTAATTTACAAAATATTCCCATTCGCACCCCCGAGGGACGGCGGGTGCGAGAGGCCTTTGTTGCTCCAACCGGTAGTCTTATAGCAAGCGCAGACTATAGCCAAATTGAACTTCGAATCATGGCCCATCTAAGTAATGATGAGGCGCTCCTTAAGGCCTTTCATGAAGGGCTTGATGTGCATAAGGCGACTGCAGCCGAGATTTTCGGTCTAGCTCCTGAGGAGGTAAGCTCTGAGCAACGGCGTTATGCCAAGGTTATCAATTTTGGATTGATCTACGGCATGAGTGCATTTGGTCTTGCTAAAGCATTGGGCATTGATAACACGGCAGCGAAGAACTACATTAACCGATATTTTCAAAGATTTTCGGGTGTCAAAGAATACATGGATGAGACTCGTGCAATGGCCAAGCAAATGGGTTATGTGCAAACAGTTTTTGGAAGACGTTTGTATCTGCCAGAGATCAACTCGCCCAATGGACCAAGGCGAGGAGGCGCTGAGCGGGCAGCGATCAATGCGCCTATGCAAGGCACAGCAGCGGATTTGATCAAGATGAGTATGGTGAGTGTTCAAAACGCTTTGGATCAGGAGTCAAAGCAAACCAAAATGATCATGCAAGTCCACGATGAATTGGTGTTTGAGGTTCCACTGGGTGAGATCGATTGGTTGAAGGAGGCTATACCCCGTTTAATGGCAAGTGTGGCAACTTTAAAAGTTCCCTTGCTCGCAGAACTCGGGGTGGGTCCGAATTGGGACAAGGCACATTGAAATAAACTTTTAATAAAACTTTTTAATCATTTTTAAATAAACGTCAAATGAAATCAAAGGATCCCCTGGTTCAATCCCCTCTTGGGCCCTGCACGGGTACAACGCGCAGGCAAGCTCTAGGCGTGGTGGGGTACACGTTACTTGGCGGCGCATCCAGCGCTCACAGCGCCATCAAAACCCCTTTTGATGGACTCCAAAGTGGGGAGGTAATGGTGAATGTTGATGGATTCTCTTTACCCGTTTACTGCAGTGCTCCAAAAGATGCAAGCGGTGCGGTGCCCAAAGGGCTTGCGGTAATGCTTGTCATATCAGAGATATTTGGGGTACACGAGTACATTGCGGATGTGACGCGAAGATTTGCAAAGGCTGGTTATTTAGCGATTGCTCCAGAACTCTTTATTCGACAAGGCGACCCCCAAGCTTATTCGGATATGCAGAGTTTGATGAAAGAAGTGGTTTATAGAGTGCCTGATGCCCAGGTGATGCATGACCTTGACGCGTGTGTCGAGTGGGCACATAGCCAAGGTGCAGATACCAAGCGCCTTGGAATCAACGGATTTTGTTGGGGCGGGCGGATTTCTTGGCTGTACGCTGAGACGAACCCGCGGGTGAGGGCCGGGGTTGCTTGGTACGGTAGACTTAAAGGCGAACATACCCCGGCGCAGCCCCTTCACCCAATTGAGCGTGTTAGAGAACTTAAGGCGCCTATGCTTGGTTTATACGGCGCAACTGATACATCAATTAGTAAGGCAAACGTTGATGAGATGTCAGACGCACTTCGCACCGCCGGGGACCTAGGCGTGCTGGCCGCTAAGAGATCGCAAATGAAACTCTATCCAAACGTGGGTCATGCTTTTCACGCCGACTACAGACCCTCTTATAACCAAGAGGCCGCAGAGGACGGGTGGAAATTAGCTCTTAATTGGTTTGAACAAAATGGACTTAAGTAAGTGACGCCGATCATGACCACAGATGAACCTACTGCTTTGATCCTATCCGTTTTAATAGGCACAGTATTCTCCGGTGTTGGGAGCGTGTGGATGGCTTGGGTCTTTGTTCAGGCTGTGATGGCCAAATACACGCAGCATTTATTAAGTCTCGCAGCAGGCGCATTGTTGGCCACTGCTTTTTTGCACCTTCTGCCTGAGGCGTTTCAAGATGCGCAAAGTCCGCGCAGTCTCTTTGCAACTCTTTTGGTCGGGATATTGTTCTTTTTCTTACTTGATAAAGCGGAGCTTTGGCACCACGGGCATGAGCACCATCACGCACAAGAGTCGGCTGAGGAGGGAGTTCAAAATCCACACTCTTGTCAGCATCTAATAGAGCCTTCACAGGCAACTATACACGCACACACCCACGCGCATCAAAATGCAAATCAAAACGCACATCCAATTAGTGGTGGTTGGGCCGTTTTATTTGGAGATAGTTTGCATTGCTTTGGTGATGGTGTGCTCGTTGCTGCTGCGTTCATGGCCAACTTTCACGTGGGTTTGGTGGCGAGTTTGGCTGTTTGGACCCATGAGGTTCCCCATCACATGGGGGACTTGGTGGTGTTGAGGTCCAGTTCTGCCAATCCCACAAGTGCAGTAATCAAACTGAGTATGGCCGGTGCCGTAACGGTCATAGGCGGACTCGTTGGCCTATTCCTGCTCAAAGGACATGAGGCTGCGCTACCATTTTTACTAGCGCTGGCGAGCAGTAGTTATATTTACGTGTCCCTAGCTGATCTGATTCCGCAGTTGCAAAAAAGATTAAGTGCCAAAGAAACACTCGCTCAACTAATTTGGTTAGGAGCGGGGATGGCCTTAGTGGCTATTACTAGCCAAGTGGGCTGAATCCAGTGGGCAATTAAACGCGTTTAAAAATCAAACTACCGTTTGTGCCGCCAAAACCAAAATTATTTTTGAGCGCATAAGTCATGTCGATCTCGCGTGCTTTGTTGGCACAGTAATCAAGCGGACACTCTGGATCTTGGTTATCAAGATTAATGGTTGGTGGGGCAATTTGGTTATGCAAAGCCAGTACCGTAAAGACACTTTCAATGCCCCCTGCACCGCCTAACAAATGGCCAGTCATAGATTTGGTCGAACTGATGAGTGTTTTCTTGGCGTGCTCACCCAGTGCGGCTTGGATAGCGTGAGTTTCATTCACGTCGCCTAACGGAGTGGACGTTCCGTGTGCGTTTAGATAATCGATTTGATCCGCGTTTATTTGCGCATTCTTCATGGCATTTACCATGGCTCTGCGAGGACCGTCCATATTTGGAGCTGTCATGTGACCCGCATCCGCGCTCATTCCAAAGCCAACGAGTTCTGCATAAATCTTTGCCCCGCGAGCTTTTGCGTATTCGTATTCTTCTAAAACCACAGCGCCAGCGCCCTCGCCGAGTACAAACCCGTCACGGTCTTTGTCCCAAGGACGGGATGCGCGAGCAGGATCATCATTTCGAGTGGAGAGTGCTCTCATGGCTGCAAAACCGCCAAGTCCAAGAGGGGAAATTGTGGCTTCAGCCCCTCCAGCAATCATCACATCAGCATCCCCGTATTCGATTAATCGTCCCGCCTGTCCAATGCTGTGCAGACCTGTAGTGCAGGCAGTTGCAATGGCTAGGTTAGGGCCTTTGAATCCAAAACGCATGGACACGTGACCGGAGATCATGTTGACGATGGAGGCTGGAACAAAGAAGGGCGAGATTCGGCGAGGCCCTCTACTCACGAGCTCCGCGTGCATGTTCTCAATCAAAGGTAACCCGCCAATGCCAGAGCCGATTAAGCAACCGATTCTCTCGGCAACCAGCTCATCTAGCGCGTCCCCAGTAGGTAACCCACTGTCTTGGACTGCTTGAACCGCAGCCACAATACCGAAATGTATGAATGAATCCATCGTCCGGGCTTCCTTGGATCCGATATAGGAATCCAGGTCGAGGCCCTTTACTTCTCCGGCGAAGTGACAAGCAAACCCACTTGCATCGAAGTGAGTTATGTTGGCTATGCCGGATTTACCAGCAATAATGTTAGACCAGGATTCGTCAACCGTATTACCTACGGGACAAACGCAACCCAGGCCCGTTACAACTACGCGGCGACGGCTCATTCAACAACTACTTTCAGTATTGGATACTTAATTTAATTTAAGCTTTTTTATGGGCTAATGCGTAATCCACTGCATTCTTTACAGTAGTAATTTTTTCCGCGTCTTCATCTGGAATTTCAATTCCAAACTCATCTTCCAACGCCATAACCAGTTCAACCGTGTCAAGTGAGTCTGCGCCAAGATCGGCAACAAAGGCCTTATCCTGGGTCACTTGGGCTTCTTCAACGCCAAGTTGCTCAGCAATTATTTTTTTGACACGTGCTTCGATATCGCTCATTTAATTCCCTCAGAGGGTTGTGTAGAAGATGCTAATTTTAGCCGAGTAGAGAATGGATTTCAGAAAAATGAAAAAAACTTAAATTTAAATCATTAACATGCCGCCGTTGACATGTATCTCCTGTCCCGTGATATAGGAGGCTAATGGGCTTGCAAGGAATTGAACTAAATTTGCAACATCCGCTGACTGACCTAATCTACTCAGTGGAATCTGTGAAATTAATGCTTTTTGTTGCTCTTCTGAGAGCGCAGCAGTCATATCAGTCTCTATAAAGCCAGGAGCAACACAATTTACAGTAATATTTCTGGATCCAAGCTCCCTGGCCAGTGCTCGCGTCATCCCCGCTACCCCGGCCTTTGAGGCCGCGTAATTGGACTGTCCCGGGTTGCCACTGGCGCCCACGACGCTAGTTATGTTAATGATTCTGCCAAAACGCTGCTTCATCATGGGGCGAATTACCGCTTTGGAGAGCGTGAAAACGGCTTTGAGATTGGTATCTATCACGGCGTCCCAATCTTCTTCCTTTAAGCGCATTGCGAGCATATCTTTGGTGATGCCGGCGTTGTTAACCAAAATGTGCAGGCCGCCGCGGTCGGTGGAGATTTTGTCCACTAAATCATTGGCGGCGGCGGTGTCCGTTACGTTTAGCACCACCCCCGTGCAACCCTCAAAGGCGCTTAACTGGTCTTTGATCTTTTGCGCACCGGTATCTGATGTGGCAGTTCCGATGACGTGCGCCCCTTGCTCCGCTAGGGCATGAGCAATCGCTTGCCCAATCCCCCGCGTTGCGCCTGTAACTAGGGCGATTTGCCCTTTCATTTGATGAGCTGACATAGATGAGGTGAGAAGAGTTTAAGGGGAAGTTGTAGACAGTAATTCTTTCACAAGACCCAGTGAGGTGGGATCATAAAGCGGGGCGCTTTTAAGCGAATTGTCTATGCGTGCAGATAAACCGCTGAGTACTTTACCGGGTCCGCATTCAATGGTGAACTCTATACCTGAGCTCTTCATTGTGCTGATGGTCTCAACCCAACGGACCGGGCTAAACGCTTGACGGTATAAAGACTCTTTGATCTTAACGGGGTCAGTTTGAATTAATACGTCAACATTATTGAGCACTTGTATCTCAGGTGATTTAAAGGTCGCCTGTTCTAATTTTTCTTTTAATTTATCTGCCGCAGGCTTCATGAGCGTGGAGTGAAAGGGGGCGGAGACGGGCAAAATTAAAGCCCTTTTAGCTCCCATTGCTTTAAGTACCTCACAGGCCTTGTTCACTCCTGCAACTGAGCCTGCGATGACGGTTTGGAGGGGGTCATTGAAGTTGACTGCTTGCACGCACTCACTCGGGTTTTCTCGCTCAACCTGAGCACACCCTTCGATGACCTTGTCTGAGGCTAAACCGAGCACAGCTGCCATTGCGCCAACCCCAACAGGTACTGCGTCTTGCATGGCCTGCGCTCTAAAACGAACCAGCGGGGCAGCGTCCTTCAGGCTTAGCGCGCCCGCGCAGACCAAGGCCGAGTACTCACCCAAAGAGTGGCCCGCCATGACGCTTGGATCTTGTCCGCCTTCGGCCTTCCAAACTCGGTAAGCGGCAACGCCTGCAGCAAGCATGACAGGTTGTGTATTGGTTGTGAGCGACAACTCCTCTTTAGTGCCAGAGGAGATAAGCTTGCCTAAGTCCTCGGAAAGTGCATCCGATGCTTCCCCTAGGGTTTCTAAAACGCTTGGGTGCGTGCCCCATGCATCCAACATACCCACTGACTGTGAGCCTTGTCCAGGAAATAAGAACGCGGTATTTTTCATGGATTTATTTTTTCATTAAAAAGTAACTACGGCCGAGCCCCAGGTAAAGCCGCCACCAACGCCTTCGAGTAGCAAGTTTTGTCCTTTTTGGATTTGTCCACTTCGAACGCCGTGGTCAAGTGCCAATGGAATGGATGCTGCGGAAGTATTGCCGTGATCTTGAACGGTGAGAATCACCTTGTCCATGGGGAGGCCCATTTTCTTGGCAGTGCTTTGGATAATCCTGATATTGGCTTGATGGGGCACTAACCAATCGATGTCTTTGGATTCGAGACCGGCTTTTTTGAGGCAGGTCACAGCAGTTTGCTCTAGGAGACTGACCGCTAATTTAAAGACAGCTTGTCCGTTCATCTTCAGCAGTGGCTCACCCAAAATTTTTCCTCCACTCACGTGGCCAGGAACGCACAAAATATCTGTATGTTTACCGTCCGAGTGGATGTCTGTTGCCAAAATGCCCGGGGCCTCAGATGCCTCTAAGACAACCGCTCCTGCCCCATCGCCAAATAAAACACTGGTGGTGCGGTCATTGAAATCAAGGAGCCTTGAGAAAACCTCTGCACCTATGACAAGAGCCCTTTGCGCCTTGCCCGCACAAATCATTGCATCGGCAACACTGAGAGCATAGATAAAGCCACTGCATACGGCTTGGATGTCAAAAGCCGGGGCGCCAGCAATTGCAGCGGACGCCTCGCTCATGCCCTGTAACTTGCTCTGCAAAATACAGGCAGTAGAGGGGAACACCATATCCGGGGTAGATGTAGCAACAATAATTAAATCGATCTTTTCTGCGCCAATCCCCGCCGCCTTCAGTGCTTGTTTGCTGGCTTCAAAGGCCAGGTCACTGCTGTAAACCCCGTCATCCACAAAGTGACGAGCCCCGATGCCAGTTCTCTCCATGATCCAAGGCTCGGAGCTTTCTATGCCTAACTTGGCAAGTTGGTCAACAATTTGTGCGTTAGTAACGCGGCGCGCAGGTAAGAAACTACCGGTACCAATGATTCGTGAGTATCTTGTCATTCATCTTGAGTGCTGTTGCTCACTTCTTTGCTCATTTGGCTTGAAGCCAAAAAAGGCGCTGCGTGAGCTATTCGTAATCGAACTTTATCCAGCAAGTTGTTATGTGCTGCATCATACGCTCGGTTTAAGGCGTTTTCAAAAGCAAGCACGTCAGCTGAGCCATGACTTTTAAAAACCAGGCCACGCAGACCTAGCAGGGCTGCGCCGTTGTGTCTGCGGTGATCAACGCGTTTTTTAAATGCAGATAGCGCTGGAAGAGCTATAAATCCCGACAGTTTGGTAAATATATTGCGTGAAAAGCCTTCTTTTAGCATCGTTGAAACCATAGATGCTAGACCTTCACTTGCCTTTAGCGCCACATTTCCCACAAATCCATCACAGACCACAATATCTGTGGTTCCTTTAAAAATATCATTGCCTTCAACATTTCCGTAAAAATTGAGATCGCCGGAGATGGCGGCAGATCGCATCAATTCAGCGGTTTTTTTGATCATTTCGCCGCCTTTGATCGCTTCTTCCCCAATATTTAAGAGTCCAACCGTGGGTTCTTCTATGCCCTGGAGCACACTAACCAAGGCAGAGCCCATAACTGCAAATTGCATAAGATGCTCGGCTGTGCAGTCAACGTTGGCGCCCAAATCTAGCATTGTGGTCCCACCGCCCTTGGCATTGGGCATTTGACCTGCAATGGCGGGTCGTTCTATGCCGTCTAAGGTTTTGAGGACGTAGCGGGCGATAGCCATTAGGGCGCCTGTATTGCCTGCAGAAACGGCGGCTTGTGCGTGGCCATCTCTAACCTGTTCAATACTCAAGCGCATGGAGGATTTCTTTTTGCGGCGAAGTGCAACTTCTACCGGGTCGTCCATTTCGACAATCTCGGGGGATTCGATTATTTGTGCTCTCGGATGAGAGAAGTTGACGGCACTGTCTTTTAGGACGACGCATATAAGTTTTGCGTCGGCGTGATTGTCTAAAAAATGTCTACAAGCAGGTAGGGTGACGGATAAACCGTGATCTCCCCCCATGCAGTCAACGGACAATGTAGTCATGTTTTGTCAGTGGAATGGGGAAAGAGTTTACAAAAACTGATGTGAACTAATGCAAAAGCCCGCGCCATTTAACTTAGCGACGGGCTTGTGCGGTTGTGAAGTCTTACGCTTCTGATTTGGTTTTTAAAACCTTGCGACCACGGTAAAAGCCATTAGGGCTAATGTGGTGACGCAGGTGAACTTCGCCACTTGTTGGCTCTAATGCTAAACCTGGCACGTTCAAAGCATTGTGTGAACGGTGCATTCCACGCTTGGAGGGTGATTTCTTGTTTTGTTGGACGGCCATGTGAGGCTCCTCGGAATTCTTTGTTTGTCGTATCTAGGGCAGTCAATCACGAGGTTAGTCCCCCGAACTGACAATAGCCCTACATTATAACCCACTCCACCGATTTCGGGTGATTCTTGATGCTCAATCAGTGATTTGTCGGTTTTTTCAACTGTTCAAGCACTGCAAATGGGTTGGGCCGCTCAAATTCCGTACTTTGCTCATTCTCCTCAGCCAGGCTCGCTAGGTATGCGTTATGACAACTTGGGTGCCTAGGTACAATGGGCAAACTCATGATGAGCTCATCTTCAATGAGTTCTAAAGAATTAAATCTTCGGTTCAGTACTAGTAAATCTTCTTCATTTTCATCGTCTTGCGCCAATGCAATTTGTTCATTTGCAACAAACCGGAAGTCTCTATGGACTTCCAAATCAAAGTTGGCAGGCGTCAAACAACGTTGGCAAGTAAGCGTAACCCGTGTGTTGGCTTTTAGGTGCAACCAGATTTGGTTTTCACCGTCTTCGGACTTGATCTCCTCGCCTCTCAAACTCCAATGCACATCCTCACTCGGGGTTTCACGAATGTCTTCCTGCCTGAGTCGCTCAAAGGCGTCTAAAGGATATTGCCCAGATAGCTCGGATGCATTTTTTGCAAAAGTCAAAATATCTAATTGATTCAGATCTAAATTATTTTTCATCACCCCGAGTGTAAGAGAATCGGGGTGCAATTGAAACTCAATATCATGGCCAGCTTAAACCCAAATTCAAACCTCAATCTCATCTTAGCCTCTACTTCGGTTTACAGGCGGGAGTTGTTGCAACGCCTTCGAATGCCTTTTGAAGTTGTTGCTCCCCTAGTAGATGAGACCCCCATGCCAGGAGAGGCCCCTCCCGCGTTGGCTAGCAGATTGGCTATTGCGAAAGCCCTAGCTGTGGCTCGCAACCGAATTGATTCGGTGGTCATTGGTTCTGACCAAGTTGCCAATTTGAAGGGCGAATGCTTGGGTAAGCCCGGAACGCATGAGAACGCATTTCGCCAACTTCAGAGGCTTCGCGGGCAAGAAGTCTTTTTTGAAACGGCAGTTGCCGTAGTTTGTCTGAAAAACAATTTTGAAGCCCATGAATTGGTTCGCATTAGAGTTCTATTTCGAGAGCTTGAGGACTCTGAAATTGAAAGCTATTTACGTGCTGAGATGCCTTACGATTGTGCTGGAAGCGCTAAAAGCGAGGGGCTTGGGATTTCTTTGTTAGAAGTGATTGAGAGCAACGATCCAACCGCGTTGGTCGGACTTCCTTTGATTGCAACCTCACGCATGCTCAGACAAGCGGGATTTAAACTATTTTGAAAGCTCTAGATGACTGAAGGTAATCAAAGCACCCAGGCCGTTGGTGGTAATTTGGGATCTCTTTTTTTGGTCCCTGCGCCTCTTGACTTTGGTTGTCCCAGTCAAGTTCCAATCACTTACGCGTTGCCTGCACATACGCTTGAAGTTGCAAGTGGGTTGGAGTACTGGATCTGTGAGAACGCCAAAACCCTGCGCGCTTATCTTAAAAGAGTGGGTGAGGTGTGTCCATTGAAAATACCGATTCAACAAATCCAAATCATTGAGTTGCCGCACGCGGTTCATAAAAAAGGGGACCATGTGGGCGAGACCCGGGGTCAACAAGTCGGCGCAATTAAAGAATTGTTAAAACCCTCCCTTGAAGGACACAATATTGGCTTGGCTAGCGAAGCAGGCATGCCCGCTATTGCAGATCCCGGGTCCTCGGTCGTGCGCGCGGCGCATGCACTCAACCTGAATGTGATCCCTTTGGTCGGTCCCTCCTCTTTATTAATGGCTTTATCGGCCATGGGACTAAACGGGCAAAGTTTTGCTTTTGTAGGGTACGTTCCGCATGAAAGCGGTGCTTTGATCAAGAGGGTGAAAGAGCTTGAAGGGGTTGTGCTTAGAAGCCAACAAACGCAACTCTTAATTGAGACGCCCTACAGAAATAATTCCCTCTTTAAGAGCTTAATTAGCACGCTCCAACCCAGCACGAGGGTGGGGGTTAGCATTGGATTGACTTTGGAGCACATGCAAAATAAATGTCACAGCGTATCGCACTGGAGAGAGAAGTCGTTTGAGTTGCCTCAGAATGTGCCCGTTGTTTTTGCAATAGGCACTTAAGTCGTTTAAGGTACTTAAAAGTTGATAGAACAACTTAATGAACTTCAGGCCAAGTCTTTAATGCTTTAACCGCGCCCGCACCCATTGCGGCTCCAAAGCGTTTGGCCAGTCTCTCAGCAACGTTATCTCTCTTCGTGTAATCTACTAAATCTTCCGCTTTCACAATCTCACGCGCGACGAAGTCCACACTCCCCAGGCCATCCGCGAGTCCCATCTCTATAGCTTGTTGGCCGGTCCAAAATAAACCACTAAACATGTCAGGTGTTTCTTTGAGTCGGTCCCCGCGTCCCTCTTTGACTACGCCAATGAATTGGTGATGAATTTGCTCCAACATATTTTGCGCAAATGCTTTGTGTGTTTTTGACAAAGGGCTAAAGGGATCCATAAATCCTTTGTTTTCTCCGGCAGTTAACAACCTTCTTTCTACGCCGACTTTGTCCATAATACCGGTGAAACCAAATCCGTCCATGAGCACGCCAATACTGCCAACGATGCTTGCTTTATCCACGTAGATGTTGTCAGCAGCGACAGCGATGTAGTAGGCCGCAGAAGCACATGTCTCCTCTACAACAGCGTAGACTGGAATTTTATGTTTTGCTTTTAAGCGCCTGATCTCATCATTGATCATGCCCGCTTGAACCGGACTTCCCCCCGGGGAGTTGATCAAAATGATGACGGCTTTCGAATTCTCATCCTCAAATGCGTCTTTAAGGGCCTGATTAATCCATTCTGCACTCGCATCAGAGTCAGCCGATATTTCACCTTTAATCTCAACCACCGCGGTGTGTGCAACGTTGCTTGTTGTGGGGCCGGTGTTTTTATACAAAGTAATTAAGCCAGCAATGATCAAAATCACCAACCAACTTAGGCGAACAAAGGTTCTCCAGCGACGGGCTTGTTTTTGCTCCTCTAATGCTGCAAAAGCCCATTTCTCCAAATTCACCTGCCCCCAACTCGAAGAGGGATGGTCTGCGCCTGCGCTAGGTGGATTTGATGGAGTTGATGGGTTTGAAGTTGGATTCGAGGAGTTGGCTTCGGAGGGGGGAGTATTCATTATTAAAAAGCGATCATTTTCAAGTTGTGAGAAGTATGCCAGTAGATCTTAGAGTCTGCCTCAGTCAGTTGTATTTTTATTAAACTGCCTTTGCATGGACCCTCTACACATTGTCCACTACTTGGCGAGTAAACAGCCCCGTGTGTTGCACATAAGAGCCACTGTCCAGTGGTATCAAAAAAACGGTTAGGCTGGTAGTCCATCTCCATGGGGATGTGAGCACACCTGTTGAGATATGCATGGACTTGCCCATCGTAGCGAATAGCAAAAGCGCAGCAGGTCATTCCCTCATAAACAACATCAAAGGGCACAGCGAGCCCTGAGTTGAGAAGTGCGCTTGATGGGCATAGGAATATTTTTTCATCCATTCTCTTTGATCCAGTGGTGCAACTGATGGACTGAGTGAGCAACAAACAATGGGTTGTATTGCTCCAAACTCTCGCCCTTGTGGGCGCCGTAACTCACGCCAATACTCGCACAACCTGCCTTTTGAGCCATTAAAAGATCATGCGAAGTGTCTCCAATCATGAGAGTTCGCGATGGCAGAACCCGAAACTCCTCCATCAGCTCGAAAAGCATTTTAGGATCTGGCTTACCAGCGGTTTCGTCTGCGGTCCGGGAGGCATGAAATATATCCTTCAACTCCACGGATTCAAGAGCGTGATTGAGTCCGGTGCGGTTCTTACCGGTTGCAACTGCGATTTTGAAAGACTGCAACCGCAGTTCGCTGAGCATCGGTAGCACCCCGTCAAACAGCACAAGCTCCTCTTTTCTAGTCACATAGTAGTGACTGAACCGTTTACTGAGTTCGGGATATTTCTCACGCGGGACGTCCGGGGCGGCGTGCGCTAAAGCGGGCTCAAGCGACAGCCCAATAACATAGGCGGCCTGCTCATCAGACGGTACGACGCCGCCCACATCGCGGACAGCGTCTTTGATGCAATCCACGATGATTCGGGTGGAGTCATAGAGTGTTCCGTCCCAATCAAAGGCGATTAGGTCAAATTGTCTTTGGGGGCGCAGGTTGGACATGATCTATGAAATCTTGAAGTTCAGGAGGGAGGGGCGCTTCCAAGAGCACGCTTTTCTCACTGTGGGGGTGATTAAAGCGAAGTCTCCAAGCATGTAAGAACATGCGCTTGAGGCCCATCTTCTTTAATTCCTTATTGTGTTCGAAATCTCCGTATTTCTCATCCCCAGCGATGGGATAGCCCTGACTTGCAAGGTGGACTCTAATTTGGTGGGTCCTACCCGTCTTAATTGTTACCTCCAGCAGGCTGTAGCCCCCGACTAGACGGGATAATTTGACCAAGGTAATGGCTCGCATCCCACTCGGGTCGTTATGGGCTAATACCTTAACCCTGCGCTCCCCCTCGCTGATACCGTCTCCTGAACCAACTGTGTATTTCAGCAAAGGCAGGTCAATGACTTTTTTGTTGGACGGCCATTGACCTCTTACTAGGGCTAGGTAAGTTTTTCCCGTCTCTCGCCCCTTAAACTGGGCTTGAAGTTGAGTTAGGGAGCTTCTTTTTTTTGCGATTAATAAAATTCCGGAGGTTTCTTTGTCTAGTCTGTGAACCAATTCCAAGAATTTAGCGAGAGGTCTTGCACTTCTTAATTGCTCGATTACTCCAAAACTTACGCCACTACCTCCGTGAACCGCAACTCCGGAGGGTTTGTTGATCGCCAACATCCATTCGTCCTCTAAGAGGAGTGGGAACTCCTTTGGAGGGGATAAATCCTCAGGAGCAGGGGCCTCCCCTAATTCTTTGCCCTGGCTAAGGCGAACTGGGGGTACCCTGACTAAGTCGCCCTCCTTTAAGCGGGTTTGCGCGTCAACCCGGCCTTTGTTGATTCTCACCTCACCGCTACGGATTATTCTGTAGACATGTGTTTTCGGCACCCCTTTGAGGTGTTTTATGAGAAAGTTGTCCAATCTTTGCCCCGCGGACTCTTCGTCCACAGTGATTGTTTTGGCGCTGGGCGGTTTTGGCGTCTTGTCTGGGTCTATAATATTCATTACCAGCGATCTGTTCTGTAAGTGCTTGATTTGAATAAGAGATTAGAGCACGAGAATGGACGCTGTGAAGTCGAAGCCTAGTGAGTAATGTATTTGTTTACCCTGACCAACAGTTTGGCGGGATGTTGCAAATTCTCATTTAGAGCCGATGCCCTAGAAACTTGAACGGAATTATTGAAGTTGCAGTCTTTACAAAAGATGTGATGGCTGCAGCGGAAAAAAGCGAGTAACGCAAAAATGTTTTTGTTGATCATGATGCTAGAACTATTTAGTAACTGCGAAGTGTTTTCGCACGTTAGTAGTGCTAAGCGCGTCATTGCACGCAAAAACTTTGTACTGAGTCTAAAAGGCCTTTGGGCCCCTTCCACTCGAGCTAAGCTCGCTCCTATCCAGAAGCCAAAAAACCATACGCACCGCCGACTCTAACAAAGTTGGCCCGCGTCTTACTGCGTTTAGGCTTCTCTTCCTTATCCATCAGTTTTTGGGTTCATTGACTCGGGCTATTTTGATCCCGTGTTGGGATCTGTATTGTTTGAGATAAAGGAACGCATCATGAAACGGATGCTGATTAATGCAACCCAAGCCGAAGAAAGACGCTTGGCGATCGTAGATGGTCAAAAATTATTAGATTATGAAATCGAAATTGAAGGCCGCGAGCAGCGCAAGGGAAACATCTATAAAGCTGTTGTAACTCGCGTTGAGCCCTCGCTTGAAGCTTGTTTTGTAGATTACGGTGAGGAGCGTCATGGCTTTCTTTCCTTTAAAGAAATATCCAAGCAATATTTCGTTCCTGGTGTCGCACCGAGTCAGGCTCGGATACAAGACGTCATCAAAGAAGGACAAGAGCTGTTGGTGCAAGTTGAAAAAGAGGAGCGTGGTAACAAGGGTGCTGCCCTTACCTCCTTCATTTCTCTGGCTGGGCGTTACGTTGTTTTAATGCCCAACAACCCAAGAGGCGGGGGCGTTAGCCGCCGTATTGAGGGCGATGACCGTGCAGAACTTAAGGAGGCGATGGATCAACTGCAGTATCCAGGCGGTATGTCTATCATCGCCCGCACTGCGGGTATTGGCCGAACTGCAGCTGAGCTTCAGTGGGACCTTAACTATTTGCTAAAGCTTTGGAACGCAATCGACGGCGCTGGCAAGTCAAACAAAGGTGCGTTCCTGATTTATCAGGAATCTAGCTTAGTGATCAGAGCTATTCGTGACTATTTCAATGTTGAGATAGGCGACATCTTGATTGATACAGATGACTTGTACGAGCAGGCTGCTCAGTTCATGTCCCACGTCATGCCCGAGCATGCTGAGCGTGTAAAACGCTACAGAGATGACACGCCGCTTTTTAGTCGATTCCAAATTGAACATCAAATTGAATCTGCTTATGCGCGCACAGTGACTCTGCCCAGTGGCGGTGCAATCGTTATTGATCATACGGAGGCTTTGGTCTCAGTTGACGTTAACTCAGCGCGCTCTATCAAAGGTGGGGATATTGAGGAGACCGCAACACGAACGAACCTAGAGGCCGCGGATGAGGTAGCTCGTCAGATGAGGTTGCGTGACTTGGGCGGATTGATCGTCATTGACTTCATTGACATGGAGGAGTCTAAGAACAGACGCGAAGTTGAGAACCGACTACGGGATGCGTTACGCCAAGACAGAGCAAGGGTGCAGTTTGGTAGCATAAGTAAATTCGGTCTCTTAGAGATGAGCCGTCAAAGGCTCAGGCCCGCGTTGTCTGAGGGCGCATCTATTCCTTGCCCTCGTTGTGGTGGTGCTGGACATATCAGAGACTCTGAGAGCTCTGCGCTTCAGATTCTTCGTATCATCCAAGAAGAGTCCATGAAGGACAACACAGCCGCTGTGTATGCACAGGTGCCCGTGGAAGTGGCCTCTTACTTGCTCAACGAAAAGCGCACTGAAATTGCAAAAATTGAAATCAAGCAGCGTATCAACGTTTTACTCATTCCGAATAAATCTTTAGAAACGCCGAATTACAAATTAGAGCGCCTAAAGCACGATGATCCAAGACTGGACAACATAGAGACAAGTTACAAGATGGTTGAAGAGGTTGAGGATCCTGCCTCTGTGACGCGTCGTGCGCAAGAGCCAACGAACCGTCAGTCTCCAATGATTAAGGGTGTTTTGCCGGATGCTCCTGCGCCTTTTGTTGAGCCTAAGCCTCTCAAAGCGACTAAGAGTGTAGATAAATCACCTAAGGATGTACCTGCGAGTGATTCAGGATTCATGGGGTGGTTTAAAAATCTTTTCAAATCCACACCTAGTGTTGAATCTGAGAAAGCTGAGACAACCGATAAAACCAAAGAGCCGCGTCGGGACTCAAGCCGTGCACCTCGTGAGGGTGGACGTGGTGAAGGACGAAGGGGCTCAGGTCGCCGAAACGATAGGGGCGAAAGAGGAGAGCGAGGAGAAAGGGCTGATAAAGGTCAAGGCCAAGGTCAAGGCCAAGATAGGGGTCAGCGCGGTGAAAGAAGTGAGCGCGGGGAGGGGAGAAATCCTGCCTCAGACCAACCCCGTCAAGGTGGACAGCGCGGTCAACGCGGTGGGCAAGGCGGAGCTAATCGCGAGGCCAGAGAAAATGGTCGTGAGCCACGCGAAGGCAATCAGCAAGAAATTGCTCCCAACCCCCTGGACGGCGCAAACGGATCAACTCAGAACAGAAACAACGCGCCAGAAGGTGCTCAGGGCGAGAGAGCGGAGAGACCAAGAAGGCGTGAGCGTTCAGATTCCAGGCGCAATAATCGCGCAGGGGATGCGCAGTCCAATACTAACGAGATAAACACACAAGTTAACACCCCAGAAAATGGACAAGCCCAACACGAGCAAGGTTCTGATGTGCATCAAAATGCACAATCATCGCAATCTCAACAAACCCCTGGTTTGGATATGGAGCGCGTCGAAGAGCGTCGCGATCGTCGCTCTAGGGATCGTTATGGTCGTGAGCGTCGCGAGCGTCAGGATCGTCCAGCACTAGACGGCTCCCCTGAGGGAGCAACAGGTGCGGAGCATCCTCATGCTCAAAGCCATCACTCAAGTGTTGACGCTCATTCAGTTTCCAATGATGGCGCTCAAGCCCAAGTCGCAACGGCCTCGGGTTCGACTCTGAAAGCAGAAATGCCTAAGGTTCAACACTTTGATTTACCCGTTAACGATTTGATCGAAATGTCTAAATCATCTGGACTGGAATGGGTCAACAGTAATCCAGAGCGTGTTGCTCATGTGCAAATGATTATTGCAGCAGAGCCTAAACCAGTCCATGTACCAAGGGAGAGACCCCCCGTTGTAGAGTTTGATGAAGGCCCACTCATTTTGGTGGAAACTCGTAAAGATTTAACAAAGCTTGATGTTGGTGTATAAAAAACAACTCACTAGCTAATTGGGTTGAACTCGGGAGGATCGCTTAACGGCGCATCCTCCCTTTTTATTGTCCGCATTATGAATGACTCTTTTAGAAATGTATCTTTCGTAATAAGTAATGTATAGTTACAAACAGAGATTGTTTTGAGTGGTAATCTTATAATTTCTATGAGTTTTTGTTACGAGATATTTGGAGTCTAAACATGACTGAGAATGCAAAAGAAGAGCTAGCGGATCAAGTTTCTGACAAACTCACCAGGCTCATTCAAAGCGCAAACGACTTGCCGCAGTCCCATCCAATCAGAATTAAAGTTCGTGAGATGTTTGATTTAATAGCTGAACAAACTAACACCAAACATGATGACGAAGCAAATCAAAAATTCGTAAAGAAATTAGAGAAAATTCAACAAGAGTTAATTAAATTAACCCAGGAGAGGTCTTAATAACTCTCCAATCCAGATTGTCGGAATTTAAAACACCTACAAGTCTAAAATTCAGTCGAGAGCTATTTTTTTCCAATAAGTGACGGCTTGCGTTTCTTGCCCGTGCTGCAAAGCCAATTCGGCTAAAGTTCTCCAGGCTTCTTTTTTAAGTTTCGGATGAGTAAGTTGCCCGCTCGCCTCTAGCATGAGTTGCTGAGCTTTACCCCACAATCCATTATGCATACAGGTCATGGCGCTTAAGTATTGCAAAAGCGCGTTTCTCGGGTTCATCAAGCGCGCTTGGTCGATGGCTGTGAGCCAATTCTTATCTACTCCTATTATTTTTAAATGAGCAGCAAGGGTTTGAATAAGACGCACTTGTTGAGACTCAGTTAAAGATTTGGGCTGAGTGGTCATCAAATTCCATGCGGGCGCAAGCCACGTGAGGGCGGTTTGTGAGTTTCCTGAGAGAGTCAACATGCGTTCACTTGCGTGAATAGCTACATCGGGCAAAGATTTCTCATGCGCATCAAGGAGTTTCCAGGTTTGTTGGAGTTGGTGTTGATCAAAGCAATCATCCAAACTTGCAGTGCATAAACTGCGAAGTAATCCTTGTGCTGCATTTTCTGAGAAAGCGCCGTGTTTGTTTAAAAGTCTCGCCGTCTCTAATGCTGATAGGTGATGTTTTGCAAGCCTATCCGCTTTTAGTTTTAATCTTAGGGTTAGTGTTCGTCTGGACACGCCGCCTTTAAGCTCACGTAGCCACGAAAGCGCCGTGATGGGATCTGCTTCACCCAGGGACCAGCGGGCAGCGCTTAAAAGCGTAGCCTCCTTGGTCTCATAGGGTGCTTCCGGTGATTGTGAGGCGTCTTTAAGTATCGCCTGTAGATATTTTTCTCGGGTAGAGTTATCTCTTAGCGCATGTGCGCTCTCAGCGCCAATGAGATGCGCGAGGGCTCTCAGTTGGCTAAGATATTTAGGTGCAGACTCAGAGTTTACAGTTTGTTGTTCAAGTGTGTTGGCATTCTCAACCGTTAGTGCGGCGGATCTAACGGATCTCAAGTACCTGCCCGTCATGAGCTGCTCTAGGGCGTTGAGCAGGTGCTCATGCATACTGCGCTCGCGCTGTTGGAGTCTCCAGCGTTTAGCAATTTTAGGCAATGCAAAAAGGGTAGATATTGCTCGCGTAGCAAAATAAATGATTAAGAAACTAGCGATCAAAATCAGCACAGCAAAGTTAATTGAAACATCAACTCTAAAACCAGAAATAAAAATCGAGACCAGTCCGCTTGGATGATCAGCGCCGATGGCTAAAGCAACGGCAACACCAAAAAGAGTCAAAAGCCAAATTGCTGCTTTCATCTTAATTACCCAAGCGCGTTGAGCTCAGGGCTGACCATGAGTCCTGGATTTGAGGCACCTCGGGTTGTGCTCCCAGCTCTTTGATTTCTTTTAAAAGAGCAGCCACTTCTTGACCTTGCTTGGATTGCATTGCAAAGTACTTGTCTAAATCTCTTTGACTTTCGTTTAAGTCAGATTTGAAAGAATTAATCTGATGCGCTAAAAGTCCAAGCTTTGAGTTAAGCAGTCGAAGCTTAAGGTTCTCTTTGAGAAAATAAGCTTGACTGGGGGCGAGTAAACTCGCCTCTGGTTGATCAATGCGGGTGATCCGAACCAGCCCCTTGATTTGTGACCAAACGCTGTTGAGGAAAGTGTCTAACCAACTCTCACCGCCAACCGCTCGGATGGTCTGCGCCCAACTCTTAGTGTTGGTATCTGAACCGGTGCTTTGTGTACTTGGTTCCTGTACTTTTGATGTTGCGGGGGAGACTTGGGGGTCATTTAGCAACGGTAGTGTTTCTACTTTTTGTACCAACTGATCTAGCTTTAAAAGCAAAGACGGGGTATCAAGTATGGGAGTAGATTTGATACGGTCTATGTCTTTTAGTAACGCCCTGTCCACTAAAAGCAGTTTAGGTTGTGAAGATTTGGAGACCCGTTGTTCTGCGGTTTTAAGGGCCGATAGGAGCGGCTGTGCGCTGCCCATGAGCTGAGACTGTTGCTGTCCTAATCTCAGCATGGATTCAAGTTCTGCAAGTAAATTTTCATCTCTCGTGTGCGAGAGAGACTGCATTAAATCCTCAAGTTGGGCGCGTTGTAAGGATACCTCCATAACTTTTGCATCCAATAGAGCCAATTTTGCAGCTGTCTCTCTAGCCAACTCTTGTGCATCCTTGGAGCTTACCCTGGCCTCCAAAGACTGAGTGTTGGACTGAGCGCTTTGTCTGGCCAACTGCTCCTCAATGTTGGATAACTTAAACCACAAGTAGGATGCAGAGCTGAGCGAGGCGATACAAATCACATACAAACCCAAGACTCGCCATTGCGCTCGGTTGCTTTTGTCTGCCCGCGCCTCAGTAGGCGGTGTTTCTTGTGTAGGAGTATTCAAAGTAATTAATTTGTTAGTAGAAATATTCTAGTGATGTTAGTACATCGCCAAGAGTCGGACGTGACACTTGCACAACACCCCAGCCCCTATCTAGGGCACTTTGAGCTATGCGCTTGTGGGTCGTGATCGCACGGGCCTGGGACCAGTCTTGCTGGGGGATTATGCGGTCCAAGTGTTGCAGGGATAAAGAACTACTAAAGATCCAGATACTCCCTTGATCAACGGTTTTTAAAGCCCTCTGTTTTTGCTCTTCATCCCACAACGGGGCGCATCTAAGGTACACCACTATTTCACGAACCGTTACGCCGTGTTGCCTGAGTTGGTGCATAAGCCACTCGCTACCACTTGGCACTGAATCCGCCGTATCCGCCGTATCCTGATGAGAGATGTGCGTGCCGATTGACTCAGCATCTAAACCACGAACAAAAAGAACGCTTTCACCGGCTTTAACCAGGTTTTTGGCGACCTCCCAGAGCTGGGGTGAGTCAAATTGAGGGGCGTTAACAGGGGGGGAGACAATCTGGTGGCTTGGTATGCCGTGTTTTTGGAGTGCTTGAGATGTGCCTGGACCCGTTACCCAACAAGGGACCTGTGGCAACGCAACTCCCCTTGGGGAGCAAAAGAAGTGTTCCACCGCGGCGCTACTAACAAAGACCAGTGCCGCAAAGGAGCTGATACTACTAAATATTGTGTTCCGTTCAGCCTCAATGGCTGACACGGCTGAGTTATCCCCGCTAACAAAAGGTTGTATTTCAATCAAAGGCCAGTTCACCACCTTATGCCCAGCGCGCTCTAGCCCCGATATCCAAACGAGGGATTCTTGAGCGGGACGGGTCAATACGAGGTCGAGTGAGTGAGTCAATTGGAGTCTAAAAACGGTAAAAAAGGAGAGCTAAGGACCGCCATCGTGTCAGTTTCAGTGTAATCGAATCTAACCTTCCCGCGCTCTTGCGGTTTTCGTATGAGGCTACTCCCGTCATCCCCCCGTTTTGCCATAACCAGATTCGCTCTTAGCCACCATAACTTGACCGTGGTTGGAGCTAAAATCAGAGCGTATGTCAACCAATCAACTCGATAAAAAGTCCCAGTCCTGGTCCGCCCTCTTTGCAGAGCCCATGAGTGAACTGGTCAAACGCTACACCTCCAGTGTGTTCTTTGATAAGCGGCTATGGCACGCAGACATTGAGGGTTCATTAGCCCACGCAGAAATGCTAGCCCACTGCGGCATCATTACAAAGACCGATCACACCGATATTGTGAAAGGGCTTAGGCAAATCAGCGAGGAGATTCATAACAACCAGTTCGAGTGGAAACTTGATCTCGAGGATGTGCACCTCAACATAGAAGCAAGGCTTACACAATTGGTAGGGGATGCTGGCAAGAGACTCCATACCGGTCGAAGCAGAAACGATCAAGTTGCAACCGATGTTAGGCTATGGTTAAGAGACGAGATTGACAATGTTTGTCAGCTTTTGCTCGACTTTCAGCAATCCCTGGTTGAAGTTGCTGAAGAAAATATTGAAGTCATCATGCCCGGATTTACACATCTACAGGTTGCTCAACCCATCTCTTTTGCTCACCACTTGCTCGCCTACGTTGAAATGTTCGCAAGAGATTTGGAGCGCTTTAAAGAGGTCAGGGTTCGGGTTAATCGTCTGCCCCTAGGTAGCGCGGCTCTTGCTGGGACGAGTTACCCCCTAGACCGGGAAAGAGTAGCAAGGTCCCTTGGGATGGTTGACCAAGACGGCAACCCATGCGTTTGTCAAAACAGTCTGGACGCTGTGAGCGACAGAGACTTTGCGATCGAATTCACCTCCGCTGCTGCGCTTTGCATGGTTCATATCAGTCGTATGAGCGAAGAGTTAGTGCTTTGGATGAGTCAAAACTATGGTTTTATCAAGCTCTCAGATCGCTTTACGACGGGGAGTTCAATCATGCCCCAAAAGAAAAATCCTGACGTACCTGAATTGGCGAGGGGCAAAACCGGACGCGTTGTTGGTCATTTGATGGGTCTTATTACGCTCATGAAAGGTCAGCCCCTGGCCTACAACAAGGACAACCAAGAAGACAAAGAACCTTTGTTTGATACCGTCGACACCTTGAAAGATACGCTCAGGATTTTTGATGAAATGATAGGCGGACAGGTAGAAGGCAAGAGCGGCGTTAAGTCCGGGGGCATCCAAGTCAACGCACCCGCTATGCAAGCTGCCGCTTTGAAAGGGTACGCTACTGCAACCGATTTGGCTGATTATCTAGTTCGCAAAGGCCTCCCCTTTAGGGATGCGCATGAAGCGGTGGCAAAGATTGTGCGCATAGCGCAGGAACAAAATGTCGGTCTGAGTGACTTGGCGTTAAAGGACCTTAAGGAAATAAACACTTCAATTGAAAGTGATGTATTTGATGTCCTGAGTCTTAGAGGCTCTTTGAATGCTCGGTCTACGCTAGGGGGGACAGCGCCTGCGCAAATTCGAATTCAAATTGAACGATTAAAAAAATTATTTTAAAAAATACAAACTGGGGATATATCAAATGAGTGTCATCACTACCATCGAAGATTTACGAGTACTTGCACAAAAACGGGTACCCCGAATGTTCTACGATTATGCCGATTCAGGCAGTTGGACTGAGAGCACTTACAGGGCGAATGAAACTGATTTTCAAAAAATAAAATTTAGACAGCGCGTTGCTGTTAATTTGGAGGGGCGAACCACTCGCTCCCAAATGGTTGGCCAAAACGTTGCGATGCCAGTTGCCATAGCTCCCACGGGTTTAACAGGGATGCAACACGCAAATGGAGAAATCTTAGCGGCTCGTGCTGCCAATGAGTTTGGTGTTCCCTTTACGCTATCTACCATGAGCATTTGCTCTATTGAAGCAGTCAGCGAAGGAACCCAGGGTCGTCCCTTTTGGTTTCAGCTTTATGTGATGAAAGACAGGGCCTTTATTGAAAGTCTCATTGACAGGGCAAAGGCCGCAAATTGTTCCGCTTTGGTATTGACGCTTGATCTTCAGATTTTGGGTCAACGCCACAAGGATTTGAAGAATGGACTGTCTGCGCCTCCTAAGCTGACGATTACAAACATCATTAACATGATGACCAAGCCGCGTTGGTGCCTTGGAATGCTGGGGACAAAACACCGTGAGTTTGGAAATATTGTGGGCCACGTCAAGGGTGTTGACGACATGAGCTCTTTGTCGGATTGGACTGCTAAGCAATTTGATCCTGCTCTCAATTGGGATGATGTTGAGTGGGTGAAAAAGAAATGGGGTGGTAAATTAATTCTTAAGGGCATTCAAGATATTGAGGATGCAAAGCTCGCCGTCAACAGCGGTGCTGATGCGATCATTGTCTCCAACCACGGCGGTCGTCAACTCGACGGAGCCGAGTCCAGTATTGAGTCTCTCCCCAGGATCGTTGATGCAGTAGGCTCTCAAATTGAAGTCCATATGGACGGTGGAATACGCAGTGGCCAAGACGTTTTAAAAGCGATTGCACTTGGGGCAAAAGGGACCTACATCGGAAGATCATTCCTATATGGTCTTGGTGCGATGGGGCAAGCCGGCGTATCTAAAGCGCTCCAACTCATTCACAATGAGCTCGATTTGACGATGGCGTTTTGCGGGAAAACGTCAATCGACCAGGTTAACACCTCTATTTTGTTACCAGGAACGTTTCCTAAGTGATGCTTTTAAGCTAAGCTAAGCTAAGCTAAGCTAACTTAGGTTTGTTTTGTTTTAAAAATAGTTTCCAACTAAGGCTTGCTGCATAGTGTTTAATCAGTGACGCAAACCAACTCTAAGCACTCCATTAGACGCATTGCCCATCTTGATATGGACGCGTTTTACGCGTCCGTAGAGCTACTCCGTTACCCTCAGCTCAAGGGCCTCCCAGTAGTCATTGGGGGCTCGCGTCGCAAGGAGGATATGTATTACGACCGCCTAGTCGCTTTAGATCCATCTCGAGACTGGAAAAATATACCTCTCTCAGAAATACCGTTGCAGATATTTCCGCGACTCTCGAGCTACACGGGGCGGGGGGTAATTACGACAGCCACATACGCTGCGCGTCAATACGGAATTGGCTCCGCAATGGGGCTTATGAAAGCAAGTCAACTGTGCCCAGACGCGATCCTTTTGCCGGTAGATTTTGATGAGTACCGCAAATACTCCAAACTCTTTAAAAGTGTAATCACCGAGATTGCCCCAGTCATGCAAGACAGAGGGGTGGATGAGGTCTATATTGATTTCACGAGCACAGTCGGCGGACAAAGAGAGGGGGGACGAGTGTTGGCGCGTCTGATCCAAAAGTGCATTTTTGATGCAACCCAGTTAACGTGCTCCATTGGGGTTGCGCCAAATAAGTTACTGGCCAAAATGGCGAGTGAGATAAATAAACCAAACGGTATTTGCGTACTGTACGAGGAGGATATTGAAGCGCAAATTTGGCCACTTCCGTGTCGGAAAATAAACGGGATAGGCCCTAAAACGGATGAGCGGTTGAGGACACTTGGGATAACGTTAATAGGAGAGCTTGCGAGATACGATCCACAACTTTTGATAGCTCATTTTGGACAAAACTACGGGCAATGGTTACACCGCGCGGCTAACGGCTTAGATGACACACAAGTTGAGACCCATAGCGAGCCGGTTAGTTTGAGTCGAGAAACAACGTTTGAGCGTGACTTGAGTGCGAAGACGGATAAAGAGCAACTCGGTTTGGTGTTTACTAAGCTTTGTGAGCAAGTGGCAATTGACTTACACAAAAAAGGCTACTTGGGCAAAACGGTTGGGATAAAACTTAAATACGATAACTTTAAAACCGTGACGCGGGACCAAACTATAGAGATGCCAACGGCTGATCCTAAGCTCATCAGGCAGTTTGCGGGGCAACTCCTGAAGCGAGTAGATTTGAGCAAAAGAATCAGGCTCTTAGGTGTTCGAATGGGAACCTTAATCAAGCAAGACGAAATAAGCAGTTTCAATCAACTCCATCAACTTGGTAAGTCAGTTGATGCTCCTGCTGATTCTGCAAATCTAATCGGAGTTAATGCGGAGCTTTTTTGATCTTAATAAAGAAAAACGACTCGGCAAAGTAGAAAAGAAACAAGCTTTTTTATTTCTTTCATTGCCTTGCAGTGCGGTGATGCTTAGGAAGAGGCCCCGGCTTGCTGGTTCTAAAGGGACTGATATCAACCCCGCCGCGTCTGGTGTAGCATCCAAGCACGCTTAATTCAACCGGTTTGCAGCGGGTCCAAATATCGTTAAATATTCTTTCTACACAGGGCTCATGAAATTCATTGTGATCTCTAAAGCTGACCAAATACCTAAGTAAGCCGGGTTGATCGATCTGGGGGCCATAATAACTAATCTCAACACTACCCCAGTCGGGTTGACCCGTTACCAGGCAATTGCTCTTTAAAAGATCGCTCTTTAACGTTTCCCGAACGGGTTGTTCGTCAAAGACTGCCCGTAAAAGTTCAGGCGCAGGATGATAAACACTGCACTCCAAATCCATTCTGTCCAGACTGAGGCCTTCTAATTCACGGGGTTGATGTTGTGCGAACTCGCTCGGTGAGAGTATTTGCACATTCACGCCCGATTGAGGCGTTGAGCCCGTCCAAATGGCCTGCGTGAGGTCCTTTTCCAAAGTTTCTTTGACGTGCTCTTTACTTTGAAACTTTGAGGAGTTAAAGCTATTCAAATAAAGTTTGAACGATTTGCTCTCTACGATATGTGTGGATTCGCAGGGAATAATAAAGCGCGCAATTGCCACCTCAGGCTTACCGCGCGGAGTTAACCAACTCAGCTCATAAGCAGTCCAAAGATCTGCACCCATAAATGTGGGCCTGCCTTTGATCCCCATTTGTTCGCGGGTTGGTGCGCGCTCAATCGGAAAGAGTAGCGAGGGGGTGTAGATGTTGATATAGCTAGATGCTTTGCCCAGTTCACCGAGTTCGCCAACAACTTTGGCCAGCATTTGTGGACCGGACTCAGTAGCACAAGTAGTCGAATTTTTAGGAGTGAGATCAGAGGACATGAGGAGAAGGAATTAATACAGATTTAAATTTCAATTGTTGTATTTTCTAAATACGAGTTTATCTGAATCAGATAAAGAGGGTTCGAAGCGGTAGCCTTCAGAATTGAATTTTTTCAATCCCGAAGGCGTTTTAACTTGGCTATCGATAGCGTATCTTGCCATAAGACCGCGCGCACGTTTAGCAAGAAAACTGATAATTTTAAATTGCCCCGATTTCTCTTGTTCAAAAACACATTCAATGACCTTTGCATTGAGTGTCTTTAGGTCTACAGATTTGAAATACTCTTGGGAAGCAAGGTTTACGATGATCGGATCTTTTTCTCCCATCACCCGCTCGTTTAAATAACTGGACAGCTCAGTCCCCCAAAACTTATACAAATTGGAGCCTGACTTGTTGGTGAGCTTCGTGCCCATCTCCAAACGATAAGGTTGCATCTTATCCAACGGCCGAAGCACACCGTACAGTCCGCTTAGGATGGCGATGTGCTCCTGCGCCCATTCAAGGTCTTTTGCCGATAGTGAGCTTGCATTTAAGCCTTCGTAGACATCGCCGTTAAATGCAAGAAATGCAGGGCGAGAGTTCTTTTTTGTAAACGTAGGCGCCCAATCGTGGTAGCGTTGGTGGTTGAGTGCGGCCAAAGGCTCGCTTAGACTCATTAATTCGGCGATTTCTTTTTTAGAGCATTTCTTGAGTATTGAGATTAATTCAGTAGATTGTTTTTTAAACAATGGCTCCGTGGGAGTAGGCGTAGATTTAGGTAGCGCACTCTCGTAATCGAGCGTTTTTGCAGGAGATAGTAAAAAAAGCATGATTTATTCGATAGACGTGGATTGACCTGAATTGATGAGCGGGAGGAGCACTTCTTAGAAGAACTTTTTTGCGCTATTTGCGCTCGTTTTGAAGTATCGAAGGTGATGCGGATTTTAGTTCAGCTCGCTGACCAATTGAGCGACCGTCTCCTCAGAGATTGTGATATGACTCGGATAGTGGGTGTGATCGCAGCCAAGTTTCACGGTTGCGCCTGCTTTTAAGGCGTTGATTACTGCGGGACTGAACTCAAAGCGAAGGAAATGGACGGCTGAAGTTTTCTGATTGTTCTCACGCTCTAAATCCTCATCTGCGAGTGCATAAATCCGGGTGTGACCTTCTACTTCGATAAATACTCGGTCCTCTACGCCGATGAGCCGAGCCAGCTCCCTGCGACGCTCGTTCTCATCTGGGTATTCAAGCAACAGAGTTGCCTTCCAATTGGTACCACTCGGCACTAGGTTTGAATACGCATCAATTTCGTTTTGTATCCCTGCTTCCTCAAAAACTTTTTCAATCCTGAGCATTTCCTGTATTTGATAACGAATGGTGAGTTCACTCTCAAATTGCAAGGTCATATGTTCGCCTAAATGCACACTTCTCATTTTACGGTGCGCCATGATAGAAGCTTTGTTTGTTTTTCGAAACTTTGAATAAGCCTCTAATGACATTAGATTCTCAACAGCAATACGTCCCGTTATTTGCATGAGTTGCCTGTCCATATCTGATTCATAAAAGTCCATAAGCCCGTTTAACCAGACTGAGCGGATGTTTAAGTTTGGGTTGACCAAGGCCACTCACTTCAAAGCCTTGTTTAATATGTTGACCACCTAGCGGGCAATCCGAGCTGATGAAGTCGGGGCGAGCCCCGTCCTTCATCTCAGCCATTGCTTTGATGACTGGTTTACCCATTTGCATGGCTTCATCGTGAAACCCTTTTTTAACCCCAAATGTTCCCCCATGGCCAGAGCAGCGCTCAACGGTGTTAACCTGAGTGTTGGGAATCATCTTCAGCATCTCCTCAGTCTTGCGCCCGATCTTTTGAACACGTCCGTGGCAAGGCATTTGGTAACTCACATTACCTAGAGACACTGGAAATTCAGTTTTCAAGAGTCCATCACGCTTTCTTGCCATCAAATATTCAAAGGGATCCCATACTGCATTTTTGACGGCTTGGACTTCCCCGTCTTCTGGGTACATAAGAGGAATTTCTTGTTTGAACATTAACGTACAACTAGGTACTGCACTCAAAATGGCGTAGCCTTGAGCCGCGTACCTGGCAAGAATTGGAATATTGACCACCTTACTCTCGTTAACCGATTCGAGGTCTCCGAGCTCTAATTTAGGCATTCCACAACATTTTTCCTTGCTCACCAGTTCATAGGGGATGTCGTTGTGGTCTAGGATACTTAGCAAGTCATGCCCAATGCCTGGTTCGTAATAGTTGATGTAGCACGTTGAATAAATAAGTACTTTGCCCGGTGTAGTTGCACCGTTGATGGCTGTTTTTGTTTTGCACTTTGGGAAGGTGTCGCGAAAGGTTTGTCGCGCAAGTTCTGGAATCCAAGCCTTCTTGTCTACGCCTAAAAGAGATTCCATCACTTGGCGTGCAACTTTCGTATTTTGTAAAGCATTGAACGCCTCTACAACAATAGGGATTCCAGCAAATTGTCCGTGTTGATCTGTTGACGCGAGAAATTGCTCGCTGGACTTTACGCCACCCTTTTGAAATTTGACTGCTTTAGCGCGAAGCATAGCGTGCGGGAAATCAACATTCCACGGATGCGGGGGTGTATAGGGACACTTTGTTAGATAACAAAGGTCGCACAAATAGCAATGATCAACAACGCTCCAGTAGTCCCCCTTACTCACGCCGTTCACCTCGGCGCTGGGGCTCGCATCGATTAGATCAAATAAAGTGGGGAATGAGCCACATAGACTCAAGCAACGACGGCATCCGTGACAGATATCAAAGATGCGTTCAAGCTCGCTTAGGCAAGCCTCTTCGTTATGAAAGAGCGGATTCTTCCAATCAATGGAGTGTCTAGTGGGTGCTTGTAGATTACCTTCTACGATCGTCATACGGACTCCCAACTAAGGGGTTGGTGCTTAGCTTGATTAGACTTACTCAACAAATTCAGTTAACGCTTTTGCAAATCGGTTGGCATGTGAACGTTCAGCTTTGGCGAGAGTTTCAAACCAGTCGGCTATTTCCTCGTGCCCCTCAGCACGGGCAGTTTTAGCCATGCCGGGATACATATCGGTGTATTCATGTGTTTCACCCGCAACAGCGGCTTTTAGATTTTCGCGGGTAGAGCCAATGGGTAGTCCTGTTGCGGGGTCACCGCATTGCTCTAGCCACTCGAGATGCCCGAAAGCGTGTCCCGTCTCTCCCTCGGCAGTGGAGCGAAATAGGGCTGCGATGTCGCTTTGACCTTCAACGTCCGCTTTGTTCGCAAAGTACAGGTAGCGGCGATTGGCCTGAGACTCCCCAGAGAAAGCGGCCTTTAGGTTTTCTTCAGTTTTGGAGCCTTTAAGAGCTGCCATAGAAATCTCCTTGTGTATGTGTAAGGGTTTTGAATCAGGTGTCAATCTCTGATGAGGTAATACATTATGACTGGTTGAAGGGGAAATGAGTATTTAACCTAATTTTTCTAAAGAATTGGGGTTTTCGTTGATTGGGTTTCTGTGGATTAGTTTTTGGCCTTCCCCGTTTTATAGTGGAGACATTGCCCATCCGTAAAAGGAGATCCTAGGAATGTTTAAGGTTGAGACAGGTGAGAAAAGCAAAATAAAGCAGTTGGCTTTGCCCGCTGCTGCGCCTGTGTTGCAATTGCACCATTATGCTTATAGGTCTAGGGATGCAGAGGAAACTAGGCATTTTTATGAAGATCTATTGGGACTACCTTTGTACCATCTGATTCAAAGTGACCATGTGCCCAGCACTGGAGAGTATTGCCCCTATACGCAACTCTTTTTTAGGGTGCAAGACGGATCATTTATTGTTTTTTTCGATTTGGGTGATGATGAGGCAGCTGAGCCCTCTCCCAACACTCCTAATTGGGTCAACCATATTTCTTTTAGAGTGGAATCTGTACAAGATTTAGAGGATACCAAGACAAGGTTGATGGCAAATAATATTCGGGTGATTGGGTTGACCGATCACCACATTTGTAAAAGCATATCCTTTTCTGATCCCAACGGCATTAGGCTTGAGTTGACGGCGCAAATTGCAAGTGAAAACGAAATGCTCCTCCAAAGCAAGGTCGCACATGACAGGCTGAAGAAATGGAGTGATCTAAAAATGGAGTGGCGCCTTAAAAGAATATCTGGAGAGGCAACAAAGTCCTTGCTACCTAACGAGAACGACCGACCAGAGTTCGGGGGCCGAAGAACTTAGCCAGCCCCCCTCCAGGTAAGCTTGACCAACGTTTAAGTTATTGCCTAATTAATTGGTTTGTTGCCAAGGCACACTGCATGTTTGCACGTTCGGATAATAATTCTGGGCCGTTGCGCAGTAGTAAGCGTGAGGTTGAACTGTGACGGTTGCGATTTGCGGTTGCACATAAACGGTTTGTGGGGCAACCATGACTGGGGATGAGTAGTAAACCGGGGAGGCATAGCTCGCACTTGCTACTGCGCCGCCGATCAGTGCTCCCGCAACAAAGGGCGCCAAGCCGTAACCATAACCCCCGCGGTACCCTTCCCGGTAACCTCCATGGTACCCGCCCCAACCGTGAGCGTAACTCTCTGTGCTTGCCAAAAGGCTTAAAGCGGTCATTAAGAGAATAAGCGTTTTTTTCATAATATGTCTCCCGTGAAATATTAGGGGTGATGAACCAATAACGCGCTAGCACAGTCCAAGGTTGACGCACTTGAGGCTAGCTTTTTTAATCACAATCACCTTTGTTCGCTAGATTTCTGCACCAACGCCAATGTCAACCTTTAAGCCCGCTAAAATCTATTCTTTTTGGCGTGTAGTAGTGCTAAAAATGTAGTTCTTTCGTAAACTCTTTTGTAAACGCTTTTGTAAACGTCCTCTTAAAAGATCTAAATCTGTAATTCAGTCTTTTTGCCCCTTTTTCTCTCTTTTCCTCACCTTTCCCGTCCTTACCCCTCCTCCTCCAAAGTAGTTCTTCATGAGTCAAACAGCCCCAGAGTCCACGCCCCCAGATCAACCAGGGCTAAACAGTCTACCCAAGTCCTTTGAACCCACCTCAATAGAGGCCCACTGGGGACCAGAGTGGGAGCGCAGAGGGTATTCAGTTGCCGGAGCAAAGGGGACTGGACAGGCCAAGGCCGGCGCGTCCGCTTTCTCAATCCAGTTGCCCCCGCCTAACGTGACTGGTACCCTGCACATGGGGCACGCCTTTAACCAAACCATTATGGACTCGCTCACTCGCTATCACAGGATGAGTGGTTTTAATACGGCTTGGATTCCAGGTACAGATCACGCAGGTATAGCAACGCAAATTGTCGTGGAGCGTCAACTTCAAGAGCAAGGAATAAGCCGCCACGATATGGGCTCAACCCCAGAGCTTGCCCGCGAAAACTTTATTAAAAAGGTCTGGGAGTGGAAGGAGCAAAGTGGCAACACCATCACCTCACAGATGAGGCGTATGGGAGATACTGTGGATTGGTCCAGAGAGTATTTCACCATGGACCCTAAACTCTCCGAGGTCGTAGTAGATACCTTTGTAACGCTTTATAAACAAAAGTTAATTTACCGCGGCAAGCGACTCGTCAATTGGGATCCGGTCTTGAGCACTGCGGTGAGTGATCTTGAGGTTGAGAGTCGCGAGTCTCAGGGGAGCATGTACTACATTAGCTACCCATTTGCAGATGGCCCCAAGACCATTGAAGGAGCGGTTCAAAGTGGTTTGACGATTGCAACGACGAGACCGGAAACTTTATTGGGAGATTCAGCACTTGCTGTGCACCCAGAGGATGCTCGCTATCTCCATTTGATTGGTACACAGGTTGAGTTGCCACTTTGCAATCGACGCATTCCCATCATTGCTGATTCTTTTGTGGATCCTAGTTTTGGGTCAGGGGTCGTGAAAATAACCGGTGCCCATGACTTTAATGACTATGCCTGCGCGCAGAGACACCAATTAGAGCTTGTGACTATTTTTACTTTAGATGCAAAGATCAACGAGAACGGTCCCGCTGCTTACCGGGGACTAGACCGCTTTGAAGCACGTAAAGTGATTCTTAAAGATCTTAAGGAAATCGGATTACTCGTAGAGATTAAGCCCCATAAACTGATGCTCCCAATCTGCTCTAGAACGGGACAAGTCGTAGAGCCCATGCTAACGGATCAGTGGTTCATTGCGATGAACAAAGTGGGTGAGGGGGACCCTACAAACAAGAGTATTGCTGCAAAAGCGGTTCACGCAGTTGAGTCTGCGCAGGTGCAATTTGTTCCTGAAAACTGGGTGAACACTTATAACCAGTGGATGAACAATATTCAAGACTGGTGTATCAGTCGCCAACTATGGTGGGGACATCAAATACCTGCCTGGTACGATGAGGACGGTAACGTTTATGTAGCAAAAAGCGAAGCTGAAGCTCAGGCGCAAGCGCCGGGAAAGACGCTTCGTCGTGACCCGGATGTGCTGGACACTTGGTACTCCTCAGCGCTGGTTCCGTTCTCCACGCTTGGGTGGCCGAAAAGTGGTGAGGACTTAGATCTGTACCTGCCTAGCTCAGTGCTGGTGACTGGATACGATATTATTTTCTTCTGGGTTGCACGCATGATCATGATGACCACCCACTTCACGGGACAAGTTCCCTTTAAGAAAGTCTATATTCACGGACTTGTGCTCGACGCCAGTGGTAAGAAGATGAGCAAGTCCGAGGGCAATGTATTAGATCCCGTCGATTTGATTGACGGGATAGAGCTTGGCCCATTGCTAGACAAGCGTGTTGTTGGACTGCGAAGGCCCGAGACTGCGGGCCAGGTTAGGAAAGATACTGAGAAAGAATTTCCAAACGGCATACCCAGCTACGGTGCGGATGCGCTTCGTTTTACGTTTGCGTCTATGGCAACGCTTGGAAGAAGTATTAATTTTGACAGCAAGAGGTGTGAGGGTTACAGAAACTTTTGTAACAAACTTTGGAATGCAACTCGCTTTGTGCTCATGAACTGCGAAGGGCAAGATTGTGGATTGATGCCCCACACCAAGGAGGAGTGCAGTGTTGGCGGATCTGCCCACGGGTATATGTCTTTTAGTCAACCCGATCGTTGGATCGTCTCACACCTTCAGCGACTAGAGGCGCAGGTGGAGCAAGGGTTTAAAGACTTTCGATTAGATTTGGTTGCAAACTCTATCTATGAGTTTGTATGGAATGAATTTTGTGACTGGTATTTGGAAATTGCTAAAGTGCAAATCATGGGAGGCGATATTGCGGTGCAGCGTGCAACAAGGCGCACACTTATCAGAACCTTGGAGACGCTTTTGCGATTGGCTCATCCGATCATCCCTTTTATAACTGAGGAGCTGTGGCAGAAAGTGGCCCCTGTTGCTGGACGGGCTAACAATACAGGTGCAAATTCTATGTCTGTGTCTATTGCTGACTATCCAAAGAGCCAACCCGAGAGGATTGATACCGAGGCCGAGCGGTTTGTGCAAGACTTAAAGGCGCTTGTTGATGCTTGCCGAAATCTAAGGGGTGAGATGGGTGTTTCACCTGCTACAAAATTGCCTTTATTGGTTCTCGGTGCCGATGACAGAGTTCAAAAGATGGTTCCCGCTTTAAAAACTCTAGCAAAACTGAGTGAGATCAACGTCTTCGAAGACGAGGCACTGTGGAGTAAGAGCAGTGAGTCCTCTCCTGTAGCGGTTGTGGGTAATGTGCGGATGTGTTTACACATTCAAGTCGATGCTGTAGCAGAGCGCGCACGTTTGGGTAAAGAGATTTTAAGAATTCAGACCGAACTCGCCAAGGGCAATACCAAATTATCCAACGAGGCTTTTGTCGCAAAGGCTCCGCCTGCAGTGATTGAGCAAGAGAGAAAGAGGATGGCTGATTTCGAGCAAACGCTACTCAAATTGGAAACTCAATTGTCGAAATTGCCTAAATAAGTCTTTGGGTGAAAAAGGTTTAAAACCGTATCAACGTCTTTTTAAAATATGAATGAACTCGGAGCCCGCGGTTTGTTGCTCTATGAGTTCGTTACCTGTTTGTTTACAAAAGGCGGCAAAGTCCCTGGTAGATCCGCTATCTGTTGAAACCACCCGCAGTATCTGACCCGACGTCATCGTAGAGAGCGCTTTCTTGGCTTTTAGGATGGGCAGAGGACAGTTTAGACCCCTCGTGTCAAGTTCGGTGTCAATGTTCATTCAGGTTTGCCTAATATCTAATCTCTGGGTTGGATGGAGCTGAGTCTTTAACTACTTTTTAGAGTCATTGTCTCAGCATTGATTCTCTCGATCTCCTCCCATTCCATAAACCTGGGAGAAATTGATTTGGTTTTAAGCCAATCGGCAAGCCCATAACCAGTGCCAGCGGGCCAACAAATTAAGTCCTTAAACTCAAAGAGCCTGTAGTCCAGTAATTCGGGGGACAGCTTTATCTGACCCGCATCCTGGGTAAGGGCATGGTAGACGATCAGGACTTGGTTTCGGCGCTGAAAATCATAAACACCGATCAGATCAAGAGAAGTTACATCTAGATTGGTTTCCTCTTTCACCTCCCTTTTAATCCCCTCTTGCGGTGATTCACCCGCTTCCATGAAGCCGGTGATGAGAGCAAAGCGCTGTGCGGTCCAGGCAGCGTTTCTAGCCAGTAAGACTTTCCCTTTGTGCTCAACGATTGCAGCCAGTACAGGGGTCGGGTTGTTCCAGTGTGTCCAATCGCACTGGGTGCAAGCCGTGCGTTGGGTGGGTCCCGAGTCCTCTTGTCTGGTTATAAGGCTCAAAGCATTTGAGCACATGGGGCAGTATTTATATTCACTCATGCGGGGAACACTCCGGTGGATAAGTATCTATCGCCTCTGTCGCATACGATAAAAACGATGGTTGCGTTTGTAACTTGTTTGGATAATTCAAGGGCTACCCAGCAAGCCCCCGCGGCTGAGATTCCTGCAAAGATACCCTCTTCTCGGGCAAGACGTCTGCACATTTCTTCAGCATCTGATTGACTGACAAGTGTGATTTGATTCACATGAGTTGGATCGTAAATTTTGGGTAAATATTCAGGTGCCCATTTGCGAATACCTGGAATCCTGGAGCCTTCGCTGGGTTGAGCGCCGATGATTTGAATATTATTATTTTTTGATTTAAGAAACCGGGAGACGCCGGTAATGGTGCCAGTAGTCCCCATTGCGCTTACAAAATGGGTTACTTGACCGTTTGTATCGCCCCAAATCTCGGGACCAGTGGTCTCAAAATGGGTTCTGGGATTGTCAGGATTGGCAAATTGATCGAGGACCATGCCTTTGCCTTCTTTTTGCATTTGAAGGGCTAGGTCTCGGGCTCCCTCCATGCCAATACTCTTGGAGGTCAGGATAAGCTCTGCACCAAATGCCTTCATGGTCTGGGCCCGCTCGATTGATAAGTCCTCTGGCATGATCAGGATCATCTTAAAACCCTTGATCGCAGCGGCCATAGCCAAAGCGATACCAGTGTTCCCAGAGGTTGCTTCGATGAGTGTGTCACCTGGTTTTATGTCTCCCCGCTCCTGTGCACGAGTAATCATGGACATCGCAGCGCGGTCTTTAACGGAGCCAGCTGGGTTATTACCTTCCAACTTTGCCAAAATAACGTTGCCTCTGGACTGATTGTCTTTTTGGTTAAGTCTTTGCAGGGCAACGAGTGGAGTGTGTCCTATCGTGGACTCAAGGGTTGGATAAAGCATATGAGGAGAATAGACCAAGGATTTAGCCTAATTATGGCCGTTTGTGATGAGACTTATTGAATCCAAGGCTAAACTATGTCATAATTTATATCCCTCTTCATTGCCGGAGTGGCGAAATTGGTAGACGCAGCAGATTCAAAATCTGCCGGTGCTAAACACCGTGCCGGTTCGAGTCCGGCCCCCGGCACCATTGGTATTTAACCAATGAGTAAAGACACCCAGTAGCAACGGCTCTCCACCATTTACGGGGGATGCGCATCTACTTAATGCTTTGATATTGCTTTGATATTGCTTAGACTGGTCGTGTAGACAGTAAATTCA
>CAIKVH010000069.1 GCA_903830725.1 uncultured Burkholderiales bacterium
CCGATGTCCTGTAAAACTTACAAAGAATGCAATAACAAACCCACAAGCATTGGCCCACTCATTCATGACCCCAAACCAATGCGTGACAACAGAATAAATACATAAATGGGTCAGTGCCGCACTGGCGCCAACCAAAATAAACCAAATACCTGAGCGCATTTTAAAAAGAATATTCACTGGGCCGTTTGATGTCACACCAAGCCGACGATAGGGGTTGATAATTTAATGACCCGAATGAGTTTCACTGCTAACCCTGTTGTCAGTTTCGAGTCCTTGCCCTAAGCGTTTGGCAACGAGGTATTTAGGGCGTTGTTTGACTTCTTCGTAAATTCTGCCAACGTACTCGGCGAGTACGCCGATGGATAGCATTTGGATACCACTAAAAAACATTAGTCCAACGACAATAGTTGCGTAACCTGGCACATCGATTCCGTAGAGGAAATACTCACCAATCACCCAAGTCCCGTAGAACATTGCTGCAAGAGATAGGAAAAAACCAGCCAAGCTCAGCAACCGAAGTGGGGCAACAGAAAATGCAACAATTCCTGTGATTGCAAGAGCCAACGATCCCCTAAAACCGAATTTGCTAGTGCCTTGAGCACGGCTCAGCGGGATGTAGTCTAAGGCGATACTGGGGTAGCCTACCCAGGCATAAAGACCTTTCATGAAACGGTTGCGCTCGGGTAGGGCAATGAGGGATTCAATGACGGGGCGACTCATGAGTCTAAAGTCGCCCGCATCTGGCGGTATTTTGACCCTGTTGCCCCAGTTGATGAGCTTATAAAAAAGCGCTGTTAATTTGATTTGCAGTTGAGACTGATCGTCTCTTGTTCGACGAACGGCGTACACAACCTCGTACCCTTGCCGCCAATGTTCGATCATCGTGAGGATAAGGGGGGCGGGGTGCTGACCGTCTGCATCCATTAGTACGACGACTTCGCCCTTTGCGGCCTCTAGTCCTGCACTTAGAGCGGATTCTTTGCCAAAATTGCGGGATAAGTGCAGCGCGACGATTCGAGGATCACTGCTGCAAAGGTTTTGCAATACTGCAGGCGTGTGGTCGGTACTTCCATCATTGATGATGATAATTTCTAGCCGTGGAATTTCGTGCCCAAGAGTCGAGGTGATTTGTCCAATTAAAGTGGACAGATGATGCGCCTCGTTAAAGGCTGGAATCACCAGCGAGAGTGATGGGGAGGCGTTAGATCGTGGAGCCAGACTTTGCATTCGGTGATGATGCCAGAAGTTTGTTAAAAATTAGCATGCAAATATAAATTCTTGCGGATTTTTTCAATCCGAAATGCCGATATGTTGTCACGAGGGCTCAATAATATTAAGAACCCGAAGGAATAAAAGCCGAAGGCATGCCGTGAGGGCATTAAAATCGTCAAATGCAAATTGTTAAACAAGAACTCCAGGGGGCATTGGCCCGAACGATCGAATCCTTAGTTTCTGGTGCTGGAGATAAGGCCTTATTTGAAACACCAAAGGTGCCGGCGCACGGCGACTTGGCGATAACTGCGGCCATGCCTTTAGCTAAGGCATTGAAAAAAAATCCTCGCGAATTGGCTACAACGTTAAAGGAGCAGTTGGCTAAGGAGCCTGCATTTGAGCGTTGGGTTGAGTCAATGGATATTGCGGGTCCGGGGTTTATTAACTTGCATTTGAAATTGAGCGCACGCTTGGAGGTGATCAAGGAGGTTTTAGGCCAGCGGGGTGCTTATGGCAGCAAAGCCAACACTGAGCGAAAGGTATTGGTTGAATTTGTATCCGCAAACCCAACCGGTCCATTACACGTTGGTCATGGACGTCAAGCAGCGCTTGGGGACGCAATTTGCAATTTGTTTGAAACCCAGGGCTGGCGAGTACACCGTGAGTTTTACTACAACGATGCAGGGGTCCAAATCAATACATTGGCCCTAAGCACTCAAATGCGAGCTAGGGGTATGAAGCCAGGTGATGCTGCTTGGCCGAGTGGTGAAAACGCAGCCGTCTATAACGGGGATTACATACAAGACATAGCCGATGATTTTTTGGCTAAAAAAACTGTGTCTTCAGACGATCGAACTTATACCGCCAGTGGGAATATAGAAGATCTAGAGAGTATTCGCGAGTTTGCAGTTGCTTATCTTCGCCGTGAACAAGATTTGGATTTGAAAGCTTTTCAGGTTAATTTTGATGAGTACTACTTGGAGTCTAGTCTTTACACCAGTGGGCGCGTGGCCGCTGCTGTGCAAGCCATGACCGACTCGGGAAATACCTATGAAGCGCAGGGGGCTTTATGGCTTCGCTCGACTTCATTTAAGGATGATAAAGACCGGGTGATGCGTAAATCAGACTCTACTTTCACCTATTTTGTTCCTGATGTTGCTTACCACTTGAGCAAGTGGGAGCGTGGCTTTCACAAAGTAATTAATATTCAAGGTAGCGATCACCACGGTACGATAGCTCGAGTTAGGGCTGGATTGCAGGCTGTATCAAATTTGCAGGGCTTACAAATTCCCGAGGATTATCCGGACTACGTTTTGCACACTATGGTGAGGGTGATGAGGGGTGGCGCGGAGGTGAAAATCTCCAAGCGCGCGGGCAGTTACGTCACGCTACGGGATTTGATCGAGTGGACATCAAAGGATGCGGTAAGGTTTTTCTTACTTAGTCGAAAGCCAGACACGGAGTATGTTTTTGATGTTGATTTAGCGTTGGCACAAAATAATGACAATCCTGTTTTTTATGTACAGTATGCGCATGCCAGAATATGTTCTGTATTGCTCAAAGAGCTTTTAAATGAGGAGGGTGTGGATTTAAATCCGCAACAACGGTTGGCGAAGGTGGAGGAGATTACGGCTTCTTTAAACCAAGTCCAACTGGATCCTTTGGACTCAATTGCTGCAAAAACCTTAACGGCTCAACTTGCGAGGTATCCGGATGTATTGACAGCGGGAGCTGAGAACTTTGCACCGCATGACATTAGTTTTTACTTGCGTGATCTGGCTAGTGCGTACCATAGTTACTATGATGTTGAGCGTATTTTGGTTGACGATGAAAACGTAAAACGGGCAAGATTGGCGTTGGTTGCCGCAACAGCACAGGTCATTCGTAATGGCTTGGCTGTGCTTGGGGTAGGCGCCCCTACTAAGATGTAAGCTTAGAAGCAATCAATAGAATGGGTAATAAATATTGGAACTGATTGAGGATAAATGATGAAATCCGTACACACGAACTTAAGATCTCAACGGGGGGGAACCATTTTGGGTTTCATTCTTGGATTGTTGGTCGGATTGTTGATTTCCTTGGGAGTTGTGATTTATGTAACGAAGGTGCCTATCCCCTTCCTTAATAAATCTGTGAGCAGAACGGCAGAGCAAGATGCAGCAGAGGAGAAAAAAAATAAAGATTGGGATCCCAATGCTCCGCTATATAACAAGTCAACCAACAAGTCTGATGCAGGCTTATCAACTACAAACACGCCTAAGCCAGAGGAAAAGAGCGAGGCATCGGTTGATAAGCAACCATCATCCACGGTCGATTTGATTGGGGATTTAATTCGCTCTAAAACAGATTCCGCAGGCACGTCGCCCCCAGCGCCTGCGCCTGGCCAGGATCCTTTTTCTTATTACGTGCAGGCAGGTGCCTTTAGATCCAATGATGAGGCGGAGTCACAGCGAGCGAAGCTAGTCATGCAAGGCTATGACCCTCGTATTTCTGACAAAGAGCAGAGCGGGAAGACGGTATACCGAGTGAGGATTGGCCCACTTAGTGTGAAGGAGGAGGCTGAGAAAATTCAATTAAAACTCGCCACTTCGAAAATTGAGGCGGCTATTGTTAGGGTTCAGCGCTAAATTCTCGCTAAGTGCGCGATAAGTTTCAAGTGCTCATTACTTCAAACGGATTTAATTTAAAGAGGAATTTTCATGAAAAGACGTGAATTTACACTGGCTACGCTTGCGACGACATCAACTGTTGTGGGTTCAGTTGCACGCGCACAGGGGGGGAAGTTTGAGGAAGGTGTGGACTATGTTACTTTGGACAAAAGAGTGCCCGCAGATGTTGGTCCTGGGAAAATTGAGATTATTGAGTTTTTTTGGTACAGCTGCCCGCATTGCAATGCATTTGAGCCTCGCTTTGAGTCATGGATTAAGTCAGCCCCCAAAGACTTGGTCATCAAACGTGCTCCAGTGCGGTTTCGGGAAGATTTTGAAGCCCAACAGCGGATGTATTACGTTCTAGAAGCTTTAAACAAAGTGGACGCCTTGCACGCTCAAGTGTTTAAGGCTATTCACGTGGACCGTTTAAATTTAACCACATCGGACAATTTAGCGAACTGGGCGCTTGCGCGTGGCATAGATAAGAACAAGTTTATGGAGGTTTTTAACTCCTTTGGTGTTGCCACGCAAGCCAAGCGTGCTGCGCAATTGCAAGAGGCTTTTAAGGTTCAAGGCGTGCCAGCGCTTGGTGTCGCAGGGCGGTTTTATACTGACGGCTCCTTGGCGGGAAGTATGGACCGTGCTTTGCAAGTTGTGGAGTATTTGGTGAACGAAGTTCGAAAAGGAAGGTGAAAGTTGGCGGCAGGCCTATAGTGACCTACAATATTGGCATGAACTTTATTTTTACCGCAAGTTTCGTGCCTTGAGGCTCTCTCTCGTCCTTCGCTGCTTTTTACTTGGCTCCATTTTTTGGGGCGTGTGCCCCTCTCACGCTGAAAAAGCCGATCGAGACAAACCTCTCAAAATAGAGTCTGATAAATTAGATTACGACGACCTTCAACAAGTGAGTATCTTTCTCAGCAAAGTCAATCTCACAAAGGGGACGATTGATATGCGAGGCGACAGACTTGAGGTTAGGCAAGACGCGGAGGGTTATCAATTTGGCGTGCTGACGCCTGCCCAGGGTGCGCGAGCCACGTTTCGGCAAAAACGAGAT
The DNA here is from genome assembly GCA_903830725.1 of uncultured Burkholderiales bacterium. Classification (GTDB taxonomy): domain Bacteria; phylum Pseudomonadota; class Gammaproteobacteria; order Burkholderiales; family Burkholderiaceae_C; genus Limnohabitans. The sequence continues at coordinate 4,921 of CAIKVH010000069.1, forward strand.
ATTCAAAATGAGACTGTAGAAGGAATTGCACAGAGAATTGAATATGATGGGCGTGAGGATAAGGTCATATTAATTGGTAATGCTGAACTTAAGCGCTACAGAAGTGGCGTACTCAATGATGAAATGAGCGGGCAGCGTATTGTTTACGAGAATTTAACCGATCGTTTTAGTATTGATGGAAAAAACCCTTCGAGTGGGAGCGCAAATGCTTCAACATTACCTAATGCCAAATCAAGGGTGCGAGCCGTGTTGTCGCCCCGTAAATCTTTGGAGCCCAAGCCTTGACCTCGCAAGCATCCTCAATGGCTCAATCGCTTAAAACAAGTAGTTTGGAGGCAATGCATCTTCAAAAATCTTATGGAAGTAGACGTGTCGTTCAGGACGTTTCAGTTGCAGTAAACAAGGGAGAGGTTGTTGGGTTGCTGGGTCCTAATGGTGCTGGCAAGACAACCTCTTTTTATATGATTGTTGGTTTGGTACGAGCTGACGCAGGAAAAATTTTCATCGATGGGCAGCCTATTGAGCATTTGCCGATTCACAGGCGTTCTCGTCTGGGACTTAGCTATTTGCCTCAGGAGGCCTCGATTTTTAGGAAGCTCAATGTGGCCGATAACGTCAGAGCGGTACTTGAATTACAAGAGGACGCCAATGGGAACCCATTGAGTAGACCCGAAATTGAGCGACAACTAGGGGAGCTTCTTGAGGATTTGAGGGTGGAGCATTTAAGAGGTTCGTCCGCTGTAGCATTATCAGGGGGTGAGCGTCGACGCGTGGAGATTGCAAGGGCACTTGCGACGCGACCAAGGTTTATATTATTGGATGAGCCTTTCGCAGGTATTGATCCTATTGCGGTAATTGAAATTCAGCGAATTATTCGCTTTTTGAAAGCCAAGGGAATTGGAGTTTTGATAACGGATCACAATGTGCGAGAGACACTTGGAATTTGTGATCATGCCTGCATCATTAGTGAGGGAAATGTTCTTGCCAGAGGAACTCCTTCTGAGATTGTTGATAACGCCGAGGTGCGCAGGGTGTACTTAGGCGAGCATTTCAAAATGTAGGGCGCGAACATCTTTATGAAACAAGGACTGTCACTTCGTGTATCCCAGCATCTTGCATTAACTCCGCAGTTACAGCAGTCGATCCGCCTGCTGCAGCTCTCTACGCTTGAGTTGAGTCAAGAGATTGAGCAGATGCTTGATGACAATCCTTTTTTAGAAAAGGAATTTGAAGAGGCACAGCGCGAAGAGTTCGGACTCGAGCAACAAGACGAGCCTATCAAAAGAGACGATGAAGGGGATTCGGATTTTGCAAGCGAGTTTGAAGGCTCGGATTCCTTGGGCGATACTGCTTCCCTAGATGATTTGAATTCAACGCAGTCAGAGATTTTGGACGTCGCTGAGGTAGCTGAGGTCGCTGAGATTTGGGAGAACCCCCTAGACCGGGTAAGCGAAATTAGGGTCGAGGCCAGCTCCACCGCAGATACTGAACCGGATGTACAGGGCGTTGCTGAGAACTGGGACGGGGACGGCAGTGTTGATTTCTCTGCTGATGATTCTGAGTGGGGCGGAGACGCACCGCCTAGCCAAAATAACTCCAAAGAAGAGACGGCGCAAGCCAGCGAGCTCGCCCGTAGTCAGGAGACAATGACCGAGTTTTTGCACCGCCAAGCATTGTCCTTGCGATTGAGCGAAACGGATGTTGCCGCCTTGCGGTTTTTGATTGAATCTCTAAACGACGATGGCTATTTGGAGGATTCACTTCGCTCTTTGGCTGAGGGACTGGCTGGGGATGATGAGGAAGAGTGTGAAGAGTTGGAGCACCGACTTACGATGGCGCTTCATTTGTTGCAAAGTCTGGAGCCGACGGGGGTTGGAGCAAGGGATTTGGCCGAGTGTTTACGGCTACAACTAAAGGCTATGAGTGATTTAGCGCCAGAGGTGGGGGAGGTGAGGGATGTTGCGCTGAAAATGTGTGTGGGCCCGCTTGATTTGCTCGCCAAACGCGATGTTAAGCGAATGGTAGTTGCAACCAACTCAAATGAAACCTTGGTAAAGGCGGCAATTGCTATGATTGCCCGATTGGAGCCTAAGCCGGGGCGACGATTTGTAGATTTAGAGCGGCAAGTTGTGGTGCCAGATGTGCTCGTGACTCGCTCGGGTGAGGATAAGAGTGGACAACCCAAATTTCGGGTTATTCTGAATCCTGATGTCATGCCGAAGTTGAAGGTCAATGATATTTATGCAAGTGCATTAAAGTTCAGCGGTAAGAATGAGGGACACCTTGGATTGCAGCAAAGGCTGCAAGAGGCAAGGTGGTTTATTAAAAATATTCAACAACGTTTTGAAACCATTCTTCGCGTGAGTACGGCGATTGCACAAAGACAAAAGAGTTTTTTCATACACGGCGAGCTTGCGATGAAGCCTATGGTGTTGAGGGAGATCGCAGATGAGTTAGGTCTTCATGAGTCCACCATCAGTCGAGTCACAACGGCCAAGTTTATAGCAACACCATACGGGACGTTTGAGCTCAAATACTTTTTCGGTTCTGGCTTAGGAACGGATAGCGGCAACAATGCATCAAGCACCGCTGTAAGAGCCTTGATCAAGCAGCTCGTTGCGAGTGAAAATCCCAAAAAACCGCTCTCAGACAACCAACTCTCCGATATGCTTAAAGAGCAAGGAATAGACTGTGCCAGGCGCACAGTGGCCAAATACAGAGAAGCACTTCGAATAGCGCCTACACATTTAAGACGAACTTTGTGAATTCACTCATTTTATTTCTACCCTGTGCTGCAGGGGTCGAGGCCTATTTGGCTTACGAAATCATGCAGATTCTTGGAGCCTCGGTGCAAGAATTAAAAACAATGCGAGGCGGTGTTCAGTTAAAAGCGGCATGGAGAGATGCCCTGCTTTTGAATTTGCATTGTCGATTGGCGCAGCGCGTACTCATTCAGTTACAAGATCAGCCTTATTCGGGTGAGCAAGATATTTATAACACCGCTCAAATGGTTGCATGGGAGCTTTGGTTTGGGGTGGACAAGAGTTTTAAGGTCGAAATGACGGCTCAGCATAGTCCGTTAAAGAGCTTGAATTTTGCAACGTTGCGGGTTAAAGACGCGATTGCGGATCGCTTTAGAGAGCGCATTGGTGAGCGACCTAATGTTGAAACATTTAAGCCCGATGTACGTGTTCATGCCCATTTGACTGCAGAGCGTGTGATTCTTTATTTAGACACCTCCGGCGAGCCTTTGTTTAAAAGGGGATGGCGTTTTGAAAAAGGGGACGCCCCGCTGAAGGAGACTTTAGCGGCTGCTATGCTGGCTGCCAGTGGGTGGAGTATGCCGGTACTCAAAGAGGGATCGAGTCAACCCATTGCAGTTGATGCGCGAAGCGGCGTCGAGCTTGGTGTTCCTTTGTATGATCCATGCTGCGGAAGTGGTACGATTGTTATCGAAGCAGCACAAATTGCATGTCGAATGGCTAGCGGTATGCATAGACGATTCGGATTTGAGAGGTTGAGACCTTTTGAATCTAGGTTGTGGAATGAGCTTAAAGAGGCCGCTAAAGCGAACGAGTGTTTGGCGCGAGCGGAGACTTTTGGGAGTGATATCTCTCACAGAATGGTTGATTTCGCTGAACAAAATGCGGCCAAGGCCAATTTGGCCGGGGTCGCTAAGTTTCGAGCAGGCGATGCGCTACAGCGGATGCCGCCCGTTGAAGGGGGAGGTGTGATGATGCTAAACCCACCCTACGGCGAGCGAATTGAAACGGCAGGTGTGGCCGGCGCTCGTCAACACGCGACGACAGAGGACGGAGGCGAGTTTTTTGTTCAGTTGGCGTCGCATCTCAAGAATAATTACGCAAACTGGACGGCTTGGATATTGACTCCAGACATGAAGTTGTCTAGCAAGATGCGGCTCAAGGAAAATCGACGCATACCTATGTGGAACGGCCCAATCGAGTGCCGATTGTTCCGCTATGAAATGAAAAAAGGTCGAATGGCTGATGCTTGATTTAGCAAGTGTTGTCATTGATACTAACGTTGCACTAGATATATGGGTGTTTCAAGATCCTAGAACTGAGGGCCTTAGAAACGCACTCAAAGAGGGTCGTTTAAAGTGGATAGCCACTCAGTCCATGCGAGAGGAGCTAAAAAGAGTGCTCGCCTATCCACACATTCAACTTCGTTTGACAAATTTGGGTCTTGAAATTGATGCAGTGCTTTGCCGATTTGACGAGCTGGTCCATATGATGGATGTAGCCCCTAAGGCGGTTTATAGTTGTAAGGACCTAGATGATCAAAGGTTTATAGACTTAGCTGTGCATTATCAAACGCCTTTGGTGAGCAAAGACAAGTGTGTACTCGCCATGAAAAATAGGCTCAAGCGCTTGAATGTACTGGTGGTCTCAGAGTGGGGTTCAGATTCGATCGAATAATTTAAAGGTTATCTGAAATGCCAATTATTTTAGTGACGTTCTCATCTCAGTTATCACCTTTGTGTAATCTTGTTGTCCAAAGATTGCGCTTCCCGCTACGAATGCATCTGCACCCGCATCTGCGACTTGTCTTATATTATTGGGCTTGATGCCCCCGTCTACTTCTAGGCGAATGGATTTGCCGCAGGCATGGATGAGTCTGCGAACTCGTTCGATCTTTTGAAGTGAGGACGGTATGAAGGACTGCCCCCCAAATCCCGGATTGACACTCATGATTAAAATTAAATCTAACTCTTCAATCACCTCATTGAGAACGTCCAAAGGCTGTGCGGGGTTAAAGACCAGACCGACTTTGCAGCCCTGAGCTTTAATGGATTGAATAGATCTGTGAACGTGCACAGACGCATCGGGGTGAAAGCTGATGAGGTCTGCACCGGCTTTGGCAAATGATTCTGCTAAAGGGTCTACGGGACTTACCATTAAGTGCACATCAATTAAAACGGGCTCGTTGTCTGCAGTTCGTAGATTTTTTGTAATTGGTTTTAGGGATTCGCAAATCATTGGACCGAACGTGAGGTTTGGCACATAGTGGTTGTCCATCACATCAAAGTGAATCCAATCTGCGCCGGCTTGGATCACATTTTGTACTTCAGCCCCAAGTTGCGTAAAGTCAGCTGAAAGTATGGAGGGAGCAATAATATATTTTTCAGACATGATGTAATTAGTACAGTAAAACCAACCTTGGAGTGATACACGGGTTTGCCCAGAGGGTTTTTTGGCAGGGCTTTTCTCAATAGTCTTACTATAAGACAATCTCTCACAATCCGGGCTCGGGTAAGCAGCAAAATATGGTTTAAATCCCGACTAAGTGGTTTTTGAGCTATTCAAATGCCAAAATACTATGGTGCCCGAATTGAACATGTCTTTCCAGCTTAAAAAAAATTCAGATGCCCAAATACGAACTTAAAGTCGAGGTCAAGCCACAGTACATTCCTGAGCAATCGGCTCCGCAGGACGATATATATTCGTTTTCCTATCAGGTCTCGATCACTAATTTAGGATCAGTAGCGATTCAAGTAATATCAAGAACGTGGCATATCAACGATGCCCAGGGATATCATGAGAAAGTTCGCGGTTTAGGAGTGGTCGGTTATCAACCCCTGATTCAACCTTTGGAGTCCTTCGAGTACACAAGCGGGGCAAGATTAAGGACGCCCACGGGCACGATGCACGGAAGCTACTTCTGCGTTGCAGAGGACGGTGAAAAGTACGAAGTTGATATTCCTATGTTTGTTTTAGATGCGCTGAGCGATGAGGATCGTCGCTCTAATTTGCATTGAACGCATTTAATGGATTGAAAGTATCGAGACGAGGAGCAAGTATTGGAGGCCTTAGGCGTGTTGCTAAATGAGTGAGTTTGATTTAATTGACAAATACTTCACCCGGCCTACTAAGCATGCACTGTTGGGGGTTGGGGATGACTGCGCTCTTCTTGCTCCTTCAAAAAGCATGCACCAGTGCATAACCAGCGATATGCTTGTTGAAGGCAGACATTTTTTATCAACAGTTGATCCCTTTCGATTAGGCGTTAAGTCCTTGGCTGTCAATTTGAGTGACTTGGCAGCTTGCGGGGCAACGCCTACAGCGTTCACACTGAGCTTATCAATACCACAGGTTGACCCGAATTGGTTGGAGGGATTCTCCAAAGGAATATGGGACACAGCATTAGAGTTTGGAGTTGATTTGGTGGGAGGGGATACCACCCGCGGGCCGTTATGTATTTGTATTACAGCCATTGGGGAGGTACCTCCTGGGGACGCACTCCTTAGAAGCGGTGCGTTGGAGGGAGATGATATTTATGTCAGTGGGACCCTTGGCGACGCTGCCTGGGCACTAGATGTGTTTAGGGGGAATACATCAGTAGATGGAGAAATCTTTGAACGAATTAGGCGCCGTCTTGAACAACCTACACCGCGTGTGAAATTGGGAGTTGCGCTTCGAGGTGTCGCCAATGCTTGTTTGGATTTGAGTGATGGACTGATTGGAGACTTGAATCATATTTTGCAAAGATCTGGAGTGGGCGCAGAGTTGAGCACCGAATGGATCAATAATAGTGAAGCTATATCTGGGGACCTGCTTGAGCTAGGTTTGCATAAAAGACTAGAGTATGTTTTGAGCGGTGGAGATGACTATGAATTGCTCTTTACTGCCAGCAAGGACGCTCGCGAGGAGGTGCGGTTGGCGGGCTTGCAAGCTCAAACCCCCGTCACCTGCATTGGTCAAATTAAAAAAGAAAAAGGACTCCAAATTTTCGACCCTAAGGGGGGGCTAATCCAGCGCAGATTTGCTTCCTTTGATCATTTTCAATTTCCTGCTTGATGATTAACTCACGTTTTTTACTCTCTCACCCGGCCCATTTCATGGCTCTCGGATTTGGCGTAGGTTTAAGCCGACTCGCTCCTGGAACTGCTGCCACCCTTTGGGCTTGGATGGTATATCTGATTTTGCAAACTTGGCTTAAGGCAGATGAAATTGGTGTCGTTATTTTGGTATCAACGATGGTTGGGTGGTGGGCTTGCACAATCACAGCTGAGCATTTGCTTGAAAAAGATCCCAGCTCAATTGTGTGGGATGAGGTTGTTGCCTTTTGGTTGATTCTTTGGGTTTGGATGCCCGTTGGTTTAGGGGGGCAACTGGCAGCGTTTGCGCTATTTAGGTTTTTCGATATTGCTAAACCAGGCCCTGTCGGTTGGGCTGATCAGTATTTCAAGGGTTGGGGTTATAGAGGGGGCTGGGGAATTATGTTTGATGACTTTGTGGCGGCTTTTTGTACCCTGCTTGTTTTAGCGATTTGGAGAGTAACGTGAAGCCCGTTGTTTTTAAATTGTGATGAATTGCGTTTTCTTGTTAAATTGCAAAATAGAGACACTTTAAATAGGGGAAGGTTAGATGAATAACACAGAAGAGTTGGTCCTTCAGTTATCTCGATCGCTGTTGCAAAGAGGTTGGTTTTTAACGTGCGCGGAGAGCTGCACAGGCGGTCTTATTGCAGCCAATTGCACGCAACTCTCCGGATCAAGTGAGTGGTTTGAGAGAGGTTTTGTGACCTACTCCAACGTCTCTAAATCAGAGTTGCTGGGGGTAGATTCGGCGGCGATTCAACAGCACGGAGCTGTCAGCGAGGTGGTGGCTAGGGCCATGGCACTTGGGGGACTAAGGCATTCTCGAGCGCAAGTCAGCGTTGCAGTGACTGGCATTGCAGGGCCCTCGGGGGGGAGCGAGGACAAGCCGGTGGGAAGTGTATGGTTGGCGTGGGCGATGCCCAGTGACGCTGGCCCAGCCGTAGGCGCAGACGCGTTTTGGGTGACCAGTGAATTAAAGCATTTTGAGGGTGACCGTGTGAGGGTACGCAGTCAAACCGTAGACTATGCTTTGGTCAAACTTATTTCTCTTTTGAAGTCAAAGTAGCGAAAGAGATTTGCAACGAAGGATGGGTAGCAGGAATCCGCTAGAGTGGACTATTCTCGGTTAAACTAGACGCTTATGTTTATACATTCCACCACTGTTACAGGTTGTAGTGACCGGGGAGCCTGGCCCTGGCGCGGGTAAGATTTAAACCTGTCGCCATTGCTAAGCTAGCTTAGCGGCTCAGCGCATGAATTTAAAAGGGTCAAGTTTTGGACGATATTAATGAGTCCAGTTTGCGACCATCAATAGTGCATTTAATTTCAAAAATTCAATTTCGAATAGGCTTAACTTAAAGTCCACTTCCTATGGAGAAAGACGTGTTATCAGTCCAAGAGTTTAAAGCTTTGGTGGATCAAGGCTACAACAAAATACCAATGGTCGAACAGGCCTTTGCTGATCTAGAGACTCCTCTGAGCCTATATCTCAAGTTGGCGCAAACATCCCACGTCGCGAGTGACCCATTAGGGAAAAACAGTTTTTTGCTTGAGTCTGTGGTCGGGGGGGAGCGGTTTGGTCGATATAGCTTTATTGGGTTGCCAGCGAAATCTTGGATACAGGCAAGTGGTTTTGGCGATCAGTCCAAAATAGAGGTCATGCATTTAGGGAAAGTTGTTGAGACTCACGCAGGCAATCCTTTGAATTTTATTGCCGAATATCAAAAGCGGTTTAAGGTCGCTCTAAGACCCGGATTACCTAGATTTTGCGGAGGTTTGGCTGGATACTTTGGATACGACAGCGTTCGCTATATAGAGAAAAAATTAGAACAAACTTGCCCCAAAGATACATTGGGATGCCCGGATATTTTATTGCTTCAAACAGAGGAGTTGGCCGTAATAGATAACTTGTCCGGCAAACTTTATTTAATTGTTTATGCAGATCCTAAACAACCCAATGCCTACGAATTGGCCAAAACCAGACTGGGTGAATTAAAGGCGCAATTGAGCACTCCTGTAGTCGCTCCTCATATCGAGCCCACCCCTTGTGCGGGGGTTGAAAGAGAGTTTGCAAAGGCGGACTTTTTGTCCGCTGTAGAGCGCGCTAAACATTTGATTGAGGGCGGCGACTTCATGCAGGTTCAAGTGGGGCAACGCTTGAAGAAAAAATTCACTCAAAGTCCACTATCTTTGTACAGGGCCTTGCGTTCTTTAAATCCGAGTCCGTATATGTATTTTTACAATTTCGGAGATTTTCAAGTCGTAGGGGCTTCTCCGGAAATTTTGGTTCGCCATGAGACAACGCAAGAGGGCGCTAAAGTAACCATTCGCCCACTGGCTGGAACGAGGCCTAGAGGGGCGAGCGTACAAGACGATTTGCGCATTGAGCAAGAGCTCATCAACGACCCAAAAGAGCGTGCAGAGCATGTCATGCTGATTGACCTAGCGCGAAACGACATAGGCCGAATTGCAAAACCCGGGTCCGTTCAAGTGACTGAGGCTTTCAAAGTCGAACGCTATAGTCATGTGATGCATATTGTGAGTAATGTGGAGGGATTGGTGAAGGATGGGCTCAGTAGCATGGATATTTTGCGAGCCACCTTCCCCGCTGGGACATTAACAGGGGCCCCGAAAGTACATGCCATGGAACTCATCGATGAGTTAGAGCCAACAAAGCGTGGAATTTACGGCGGTGCCTGCGGGTATTTGAGCTTTGCTGGGGACATGGACATAGCCATTGCAATTCGAACCGGGATTATTAAAGACGGTGTATTGTATGTACAGGCGGCGGCAGGCGTAGTTGCAGACTCCGTTCCAGAGTTGGAGTGGCTTGAAACAGAGCACAAAGCTAGGGCTTTGCTGCGGGCCTCTGAGCTAGTAGAGGAGGGGTTGTTATGAGCGCATTGCGAATACTAATGATCGACAACTATGACTCTTTCACCTACAACCTGGTGCAATATTTTTGTGAGTTAGGCGCAGTTGTCGAAGTCAAAAGAAATGATGAAATTACGCTTGCGCAGATCGGTGAGATCAACCCAGACCGCTTGGTGATCTCTCCTGGTCCGTGCTCGCCTAGCGAGGCTGGGGTTTCGGTTTCTGCGATTCAGCATTTTGCGGGGAAAATACCGATCTTGGGTGTATGTCTTGGACACCAAAGTATTGGGGCTGCTTTTGGGGGGCAGGTCGTGCGAGCAAAGGCTTTGATGCACGGCAAGACCAGCGTAATAACGACCAAAAGGGTTGGAGTTTTTAGCGGTCTTCCGCAGCAATACACGGTTAATCGTTATCACTCATTGGCTATAGAGCGCGCCTCTTGTCCCGATGAGTTGGAGGTCACGGCTTGGTGTGATGATGGTGAAATAATGGGGGTTCGTCACAAAGAGCTCTATGTACAGGGTGTGCAGTTTCACCCAGAGTCGATTTTGACCGAGCATGGCCATGCGTTGATGAAAAATTTCATGGATCTGGCTTGATTCTTTTACGTTAATGTTTGCAATGAACGGTTATTTATGAGCATCACACCTACTGAAGCCTTACAAAGAACGATCGAGCACAGGGAAATCTTTCACGACGAGATGTTACATTTAATGCGCATGATCATGCGAGGCGAAATGTCCCCCGTTATGATGGCCGCGATTGTGACCGGACTGCGCGTTAAAAAAGAAACCATAGGTGAGATAACTGCTGCAGCGCAAGTTATGCGTGAGTTTGCAACTCCTGTGATAGTAAAGGACCCTAAGCATTTGGTTGATATCGTTGGGACTGGCGGGGACGGCTCACATACCTTTAATATTTCCACTTGCTCTATGTTTGTTGTGGCAGCAGCGGGTGGGCGTGTTAGCAAACACGGGGGGCGCAGCGTTAGTAGCAAAAGTGGAAGCGCAGATGTCTTGGAGAATCTGGGGATCAATATTAATTTAACTCCCGAAGATATCGCCACTTGTATTGATCAAATTGGAGTTGGGTTTATGTTTGCCCCCAACCACCATCCGGCAATGAAAAACGTAGCCCCCGTTCGCAAGGAGCTTGGGGTAAGGACCATCTTCAATATCCTTGGCCCATTGACCAATCCCGCGCAAGCACCCAACATTTTGATGGGTGTTTTTCATGAGGACTTGGTGGGGATACAAGTTCGCGCGTTGGAGCGATTAGGCGCTAAGCACGCCCTTGTTGTATACGGAAAAGACGGGTTGGACGAAGTAAGCCTGGGTGCGACAACGGTGGTGGGTGAGTTAAAGGACGGGAGGATAACTGAGTATGAGTTGCACCCCGAAGATTTCGGTGTTCCTATGAGTTCTCACCGCGCTTTAAAAGTGGAAACTCCTGAAGAGTCAATGGCAATGCTGATGGCTGTGCTGAATAATGAGGAAGGTCCGCCCAAGGACATCGTCTGCTTAAACGCCGGCGTAGCCTTGTACGCTGCAAATGTCGTGGGCTCAATTGAGGAGGGTCTTGGTTTAGCCAGAAAAACAATTGCCTCGGGCGCTGCAAGGGAGCGGTTAAATCAAATGATTGAGCTTACCAAGCGCTTGGGGCAGCATTGAACATATAGGAAAAGTGGTTTAAATGACTGACATATTAAAAGATATTGTTGCCGTAAAACACGAAGAGGTTTCACAGGCGAAACGAAAACTCTCATTGGAGGCGTTACGAGATGATGCATTTACTAGGGTCTTAACTCGAGACTTTGTCGGGGCTCTTCTTAGAAAAGTATCGGCCGGGCAATCCGCTGTTATTGCGGAGGTAAAGAAGGCAAGTCCATCTAAAGGCGTTTTGAGGGAGGACTTTATTGCTGCAGATATTGCTCAAAGTTATGCGCAATCAGGGGCTGCGTGCTTATCTGTGCTGACAGACAAACAGTTTTTCCAAGGGGGTGTAGATTATTTAAAACAGGCCCGTGCCTCTTGCGATTTACCCGTGCTGCGCAAAGATTTTATTGTTGATGCATATCAAATCTACGAATCTCGTTCAATGGGTGCTGATTGCATCTTATTAATAGCTGCCTGCCTGAGCGATGCTCAGATGGCTGAGTTTGAATCCATTGCTATGAGTCTGGGTATGGCCGTTTTGGTTGAAGTGCATGACAAAGATGAGCTCACTAGAGCTTTGAAATTGAAAACCCCTTTGATTGGCGTGAATAACCGAAATTTACGAACGTTTGAGGTGGATTTATCAACCACGACAAGCATGGTGAGCATTGTGAATGGCCGAGCAGATTCCGTTGAGCGGTTGTTGATTTCAGAAAGTGGCATTCAAACCAGAGCCGATGTCGCACTTTTGAAGAGTGCAGGTGTTCATGCATTTTTAGTTGGAGAGGCTTTTATGCGTGCCCCAGATCCGGGCGAGGCATTGGCGGATTTGTTTTTCAATAAAGCAGACTAAGCCTTGCCCAAGCATATGGAGAGGGATTTTGGTTTTGGGGATAGCCGTTTGACGCGGTGGAACCTCTTGGAGGGGCTGAATGGGCTTGGATTAGATCAACGTTGGCTGCAAGTCCTACAGGTCTTTTGGAGATCTGAGGAGGGCGTTGAGCTGAGTCATTTTTTGCTGAGTCGCTTAGAGGGTGGCGCGCATATTTATCCCTCCGAGCCTTTTAAGGCGCTTGAATTAACGCCCTTTGATCAAGTTAATGTTGTTATTTTGGGCCAAGACCCTTACCACGCACCAGGGCAGGCACATGGACTTGCATTCTCTGTGCCTGAAGGGATAAAGCCTCCTCCATCATTGGTAAATATATTCAAAGAACTTAAACGCGACGTTTCTGGTTTTGACGTCCCAACGAGCGGCAATTTAAAGCCCTGGGCAAGAGGGGGGGTGCTTCTTCTCAATACCACTTTAACCGTTGAACAAGGTAAGCCTGCATCACACGCGGGCCAGGGGTGGGAGGTTTTGACGGATTTACTGGTCTCAAAACTAGCGGCAGAAACAAGACCTTTGGTTTTTATGCTCTGGGGCGCCCATGCCCAGTCAAAGGTAGAGGCCATCAAATCCTCATCGGGTTGGCTCGAATCGCAGCGACTTATTTTGACCTCCAATCACCCCTCTCCTTTGTCTGCTTTGAGGGGTAAGACGCCTTTTATTGGCAATGGACACTTTTCAACTGCTCGCGATTGGTTGGCAAAAAAGGGCATTAAACTGGATTGGCGTCTATAAAATTGGAAATAAGACGAATAAGTAGAAAGGCATTTTTTGTACTTAAGTAGTATTGCGCAAGGGCAGGCTCTAATCCCGGGCTAAAGTAATGGAAGCGTTGCGGTATTGGGCATTTTTTTAGGCGCACGGAAGCTTAGAAATTACTTTAAGTTTAAAATTTATGTTATATTATCGGGTTCGCCGGAGGGGTGCCCGAGTGGCTAAAGGGGGCAGACTGTAAATCTGTTGGCTTACGCCTACATTGGTTCGAATCCAATCTCCTCCACCATCGAAAGACGAGTGTGACGTATGGGCGACCATCGACACCGGCGAAAGAGGTTTGAGATCCGCGCGGGATTAGTTTAATGGTAAAACTACAGTTTTCCAAACTGTTGTCGAGAGTTCGATTCTCTCATCCCGCTCCACATTTTTCCATTGCGAAATGGTGGCGAGTTGGTAATGCCCATGTGGCTCAGTGGTAGAGCACTCCCTTGGTAAGGGAGAGGTCGCGGGTCCGATTCCCGCCATGGGCACCATGGTCTGGTATTGGTTGCGATGGCGGTTAATTTCGTGTGTTAATTATTCGGAGTCTAAAAAATGGCAAAAGGCAAATTTGAACGTACCAAGCCACACGTTAACGTGGGCACGATTGGTCACGTGGACCATGGTAAGACGACGCTGACAGCGGCGATTACAACGGTGTTATCTACAAAG
>CAIKVH010000070.1 GCA_903830725.1 uncultured Burkholderiales bacterium
TAAGCCAGGCCTTGGCGTAGAACTGAATATGCAAGCCGTTGAAGCCGCTCATCAACTCTACCTTGAGCACGGCTTGGGTGCTAGAGATGATGCGATTGCAATGCAATACCTTATACCTAACTGGAAGTTCGATCACAAAAAGCCATGCATGGTTAGGTAATGCCAATCCGGACACTTTAGCAATTTTTGGTATATCCTTAGTAGAAATAATTGGTTTGAGCCTTAAGCGACTTCAATTAAGATTCACCCATCAACTAATTCTCTGGTAAGTGGTCATTTCCAAAATCAGAAAGTATTAGAACCCGATCTCCTGCCCTTTGAAAGCACGCAAGAAAGAAATAAAATAAAGCGTCAGACACTGTTTTTCAAGACGACTGTCAACATGTCTGAATTGGCGCACAACACTTTAATCAACTGAAGAAATACCGATGACTCTTTACGCAGACAACTCACTCTCTATAGGTAATACGCCCCTTGTTAAACTTAACCGTGTTACGGATGGGGCGGGGGCTACTGTATTGGCAAAAATAGAGGGTCGAAACCCGGCTTACTCCGTTAAATGTCGAATTGGGTCCGCCATGATCCATGATGCGATAGAAAAAGGGTTGTTGCCCCCAGGCAAGGAGCTCATTGAGCCCACGAGCGGTAACACTGGAATAGCATTGGCTTTCGTTGCTGCAGCCAAGGGTATACCGCTAACCCTTACCATGCCAGAGACCATGAGTATTGAACGCAGAAAGTTACTCACAATATTGGGTGCAAAGCTAATATTGACCGAAGGTCCAAAAGGCATGAACGGTGCAATTGCCAAGGCAGTAGAGATTGCAAAATCAGACTCTAAATATGTGCTTTTACAGCAATTCACCAATCCTGCAAATCCGGCTATTCATGAGAAAACAACTGGGCCAGAGATTTGGAATGACACCAAGGGCGAAGTAGATGTCATCGTCTGTGGTGTGGGCACTGGGGGTACCATAACGGGAATTTCTCGGTACATAAAGCACACCCAGAAAAAACAAATTGAGTCCGTCGCAGTAGAACCAACTTCGAGTCCTGTCATTACCCAGAAAAGAGATGGCCAAGAGCTAAAGCCTGGACCTCACAAAATACAAGGCATCGGTGCGGGGTTCATACCCGATAACCTGGACTTAACATTAATTGACCGAGTCGAGCAAGTAACAAACGAGGAGGCTATAGACTTTGCGCGCAGACTTGCTAGAGAAGAGGGTATATTGGTCGGAATTTCCTGTGGCGCAGCGGCAGCTGTTGCCGTTAGGTTGGCTAAGCTACCCGAATACAAAGGTAAGACCATCGTGGTGATATTGCCCGATCTGGCCGAGAGGTATTTAAGCTCTGCACTGTTTGAAGGTTTATTTAACGAACAAGGCCTTGCGGTCTAGCAAAAATAGCATTGTCTGTGAGCATTAGCGCACAACTCTAAAACAAATAAATGGATTTTTAACAACTGCGAATCATTCGTGTAAAGCCCGAGGAGCAAGCAAAGCATTAATCGCTTATGGACTGGTGTTAACTCGGCAGTTAAATTTTATCTCTGATTTGAACTTAACATGACTTTGATTTCGTGCAGTTCAGTTTTAATTCCCATAAATTCGGTCTGCATATGGGATAGCAGGCGTGCCTTTTCTGTTTCTTCTTCGTTTTTTAAGTCCGCTTTTTGTTTGTCTGCTGCATCGGGCTCTAAGTTAGAGAATGAATCTACGATAGCAGCAACAAAGAGATTGATCACCACAAAGGTTGAGGTCATGATGTAGACCACGAAGAAAATCCAAGCAGAAGGGAATTTCTCCATAATGGGTCTAGCAACACCGTCGGCCCAACTCTCTAAAGTCATCACCTGGAAAAGGGTAAAAAGACTAGCTCCAAGGTTTCCGAAATAGTTTTCAAAATCTTTACCAAAAAGATTTGTGCTGACAACCGCGGCCACATAGAAGACGATAAGTTGCAATCCCACCACCGATCCTAGGCTTGCAAAAGATCCAACTAGCGCTCGCACAACCCTTTTCATACTCTCCACTTTGTTAACCAGTCTTAGAACTCGCAGTACCCGTAAAGATCTCAGAACTGCAAGCGACTTGGACGCTGGGATGATTGCAATTGCAATCACGATGAAATCAAAGACACACCACGGATCTTTAAAGAAATTAAGGCCTCTAGCAAGCATCAGCAGGACCAATTCAGCTATAAATATCAGCAAAATCACATGGTCAACGTTACTCATTAATTCGCCAAATTCTTCGATCAACCATGGGCTAGTCTCCATACCCAGCAAAATAGCGTTGAGGAAGATGAGCACAACGATAGCGTGTTGAATAACAGGCCTAGCTAGAAATTGTTCTATGCTGTTTTGCCACTTGTGGACAGAGGGATTTGCGGACGTCATTTCTAAATGAGATGTAGTTAATCGAAGAGGCTAGGGGTTTAGCCTAGGGTAAATTCTAATAATCGGATCTGCATTATTCTAAAGCTACTTTGGGTGCGGAGCAGTAATTTACTGCGTTCGCGTGAATTGTTGTTATGTTACTCATTTTGAGTCTGAAATTGGTTTGTTTGCGTCCAAGATGTCTTTTATATGACTTTTTGCAACCTCAACGCTAATCATAGTTTTTAAAAATCTTGCGTCGTGCTGCAACCCTAGCATGAAACTATAAACTGCAAAAAGCATTTCAAAGGGATTTGTTTTAGCGCTGAGATGACTCACCTCCATTGCCATCTCAATTGCTCGAATGAGTGTTTCTCGCCAAGTTTTTACAATGAGTACGAGTTCCTCTCGTACTGGTCCAGGTTTATCGTCTAATTCAAAGGCTCCGGATATGTAAATGCACCCTGTCGAGACCTCAGATATTGTCTGCTCTGTCCAAAGCTCTAACATTTTTTTGAGGCGGGGTAACCCTCTTGGGTAAGTCAAAGCTGGTTCAAACACTGCACTTCTAAATCGGCGGTGGTATTCCCTAATCACCTCTATTTGAAGATTTTCTTTCGATTCAAAATGTGCATAAACGCCACTTTTGCTCATTTTCATACGCTTTGCAATCAAACCTATCGTTAGACCCTCAAAGCCATCCCGACCAGCCAGATAAAGTGAGGCATCTAAGATGAGTGACTTGGTTAAGTCCCCCTTAGTTGGTGGGATTTGTGTGTCTATTTTTTCTTTATTAGTTCTTTTGTATTCTTTAATCATCATCTCTATTCCTGGGGCTCATTATGAAAAAAGATTTTTGAAAAGTTTGGGAAAAAAAGTATTCTCCTGGTTTCGGTTCAGTCACTTAAATCTCGAAGTATTATGATCCAAATTAAAGAACGATCGTGCTTTTTTGAAAAAAATAGATATACTGAAGCTTCTAACATTTTCAACAATCAATACTGTCTGGAGCCCCTATGACTTATCGAGCACCCATCAAAGATATGCTGTTTGTGATGAGTGAGTTGGCTGGAATCGATGAAATTGCAGGAATTGATGGATTCGAGGATTACGGGACAGAAACAGCGGCGGCTATCTTAGAGGAGTCCGGCAAATTTTGTTCTGAGGTTGTCGCGCCTCTCAATTGGGAGGGGGATAAGAATCCAAGTGCTTTTAGTGAAGGCCGGGTCAGCGTTACGCCTGGTTTTAAGGATGCTTATGATCAATTCGTATCCGCTGGTTGGCAGGGCGTCTTGCATCCTCAATCCTACGGCGGACAAGGACTCCCGAAAATCATTGCAACACCGTGCACTGAAATGTTGAACGCTGCGAATTTATCTTTCGCTCTTTGTCCCTTGTTAACCGATGGAGCAATTGAGGCTTTGCTGACTGCGGGTAGTGATGAGCTAAAGCAAAAATTCTTGCCCAACATGGTTAGTGGTAAGTGGACAGGAACTATGAATTTGACTGAGCCGCAGGCCGGCTCTGATTTATCTATGGTGCGCTCCAAGGCAGTTCCACAAGGGGAGGGGGTTTACAAGATTTATGGAACCAAGATCTATATTACTTATGGTGAGCATGATATGGCTGAAAATATCATTCACCTTGTCTTGGCCCGCACGCCAGATGCGCCTGCAGGTGTCAAAGGTATCTCCCTATTTGTCGTCCCCAAGTATTTGGTCAATGCAGATGGATCCCTTGGGGACAGGAATGACGCCTACTGTGTATCAATAGAACACAAACTTGGAATCAAAGCCAGTCCTACAGCTGTTCTTCAGTTCGGAGACCACACCGGTGCCCTCGGCTACTTGGTGGGCGAAGAAAATCGTGGGCTGGAATACATGTTCATCATGATGAATTCGGCTCGATTTGGAGTTGGAATGCAAGGTATAGCCATTTCCGATAGGGCCTATCAAAAAGCCGTCACTTATGCACGGGACCGCTTGCAGTCTAAGGACTTAGGTGGATCGGATAGTGCTGTCGCGATTATCAACCATCCAGATGTCAAACGTCTTTTGACTTCAATGCGTGCCCTGACCGAGGGGGCTAGAGCGCTCGCATACTTTGGAGCGGGAGTGAGTGATAAAGCACATTTCAGTTCAAACGAAAATGAGCGGCAAACTAATTTAGCGCTCTATGAATTCTTAGTTCCTATTATTAAAGGATACTCAACTGAGATTTCCATTCAGGTTGCAAGCATGGGTGTTCAAGTGCACGGGGGAATGGGATTTATTGAAGAAACGGGTGCAGCCCAATACTATAGAGACGCTCGTATTTTGACTATCTATGAAGGCACTACTGCAATTCAGGCTAACGATTTTGTAGGGCGTAAAACTTATAAAGACAAAGGGACAGTTGCTCAAATTGTCGCCAAGATGATTCGCCAAACGGAGTCAGAATTAGCCAAAAGAAAATCAGTCGCAAGTCAATCTATGCTGGCAAACCTCACTCCAGCGCGAGAAGCTTTTGAGCAGGTTGTTGAGTTTGTGGTTGAGCATTTCAAAACGGATGTAAAGAATGTTTTTGCAGGGAGTGTTCCTTACTTGATGCTTAGTGGTTACTTGTTAACTTCTTGGCAAATGGCCAAAGCGCTAATGATTGCAGAAGATAAATTAGATGCTGACCCAAGTTTTTACTCTGCAAAAGTAATTACCGCGCAGTTTCATGCTGAACATTTGTTAAATCTAGTGCCAGCACTAGCCAAATCTGTTCTGAAGGGGGGTCAATCCGTCAACGCTTTACAGGTTGATCAATACTAAATTGTTCGATTAGAAAAGGTTAAGATCTGTTGTTTGCAGAAATCCTTTTATCTAACTTATGTCTTTAAATACTAGATTAACCTCTTTGTCGCACGGTGGTGGATGTGGCTGCAAGATTGCGCCCGGTGTACTTAGTGAAATATTGAAGTCTTCCCCCGTGCGTACCCTTCCTCCAGCACTGTTGGCGGGTTTAGAGAACAACGAGGACGCCGCTGTTTACCAAATTAATGACTCCCAGGCGATTGTTGCTACGACCGATTTCTTTATGCCTATCGTTGATGATCCCTTCGAGTTCGGGCGTATTGCTGCTACGAATGCAATTTCGGATATATATGCAATGGGCGCCCAACCATTATTTGCCCTTGCAATTCTGGGGATGCCCATTAATGTTCTTCCCCTAGAGGTTATTCAAAAAATAACCCAAGGAGGTGAAAGCGTCTGTGCATCTGCAAATATCCCAATTGCGGGTGGGCACTCTATTGATACAGTTGAGCCTATTTACGGGCTTGTAGTCATAGGAATCGTTGACCCCAAGAAATTAAAGCGTAACAATTCAGCCAAAGCGGGGGATAGTATTATTCTAGGTAAACCCCTGGGCGTGGGCATTTTGAGTGCTGCGCTCAAAAAAGAAATTATCTCAGCTGAAGCTTATAAAAAGATGATTGCCTACACGACTCAGCTAAATAAGCCAGGTATTGAGCTTTCTACTCTTTTAGGTGTAAATGCCATGACAGATGTCACAGGATTTGGGCTAGCGGGGCACCTTCTTGAGCTAAGTCGGGGTGCTAATTTGCGTGCAAGTGTGAATATGCAAAATGTGCCAGTAATACCTGAGGCCGTTCAGTTGGTCCAGAAAAATATTTTTACTGGAGCCTCCACTCGCAACTGGGCTGGTTATGGTGAGGAAATAAGTTTAGGATCTAAGATTCAAGAATGGCAGAAAAATTTACTTACTGATCCTCAAACCAGTGGTGGGTTATTGGTTTCGTGTGATTCAAGTGTTGAGGCCGAGGTGCTCTCGGTTTTTAAGAATGGTGGATTTGAGGATGCTCAAAAAATTGGTGTCTTTGAAATGGGCAGTGGTTTAAGTGTGTATTGATTTCTTCAGTTAATTCCCTCTACTAAAAATCTAATGTCGCTTTATTTATAGAAAGATCAAGCAATGAGTTTAAGAAAATCTTCTGCTTTGAGAATTAATTATCTTTTCAACCGAGTGTGTCGGTTGAGCTTTATTTTATTTTTAGCTTGCGCTCAAAGTATTTTTGCCCAGAATTCACCACTCGACAGGTTCCCCTCCCAACCCATTACGCTAATCTTGCCCTACGCACCTGGTGGTAGCGCTGATGTTTTAGCCCGGGCCATGATGGTGGAGCTTCAACAAAGGTTAGGCAAACCCATTGTTATTGAGTACAAGGCCGGCGCAGGGGGAACGATTGCAACTGCCGCATTAACTAAATCTAAACCCGATGGCTACACATTATTAATGGTCCTCTCAGCGCACGTGATTAATCCGGCCCTATATCCAAGCTTACCTTACGATACGCGTAAAGATTTCTCCCCAATCACTTTGTTAGCCCGGCTGCCGCAACTGATTGTTGTCCGCTCAGATTCTCCCTTTAAAACATTAAGTGATTTAATAGCATATGCAAAAGCTAATCCGGGTAAATTGTCTTTCGGCTCAGCGGGCAATGGCAATACAAGTCACCTAGGCTCAGAGATGCTACAGGCGCAGGCAGGCATTAAGATGGAGCATATACCTTATAAGGGAAGTGGACCGGTAGTGGTCGCGATGTTGGGCGGAGAAATAGATTTAATGTTTGATAGTTTTGCAACTTCCTACCCGCAAGTACAAGCTGGAAAATTTAGAGCGCTCGGTATAGCGAGTGCTAGGCGCTCGCCCTTGTTGCCTAATGTCCCAACTGTTGCTGAGCTATTACCGGAGTTTGCCATGGACGGTTGGTACGGTTTACTCGCGCCCGCGGGAACACCAAAGAGTGCAGTGGATAAACTTAATAAAGTTTTCAATGAAGTTGTGCGCGATCCCAAAGTTAAGGCACAACTTATTGCCAGTGGTTATGAGGTTGTAGGTACAACGCCTGAGCAGTATGCAAAGACGATTGAGGACGATTTAATCCTATGGTCAAAAATTGTTAAGGACTCCGGCGCTAAGATTCAATGATGTTGAAGGCCTTTTTGTTGGACGGCCTGAATAGACGTTAGGCGTGCGATTTTGCCCAAACTTTGGCCATTAGCTTTGAGAGCGAGTCAAAGTATTTGTTTGCTCTTGGTGTTGGTGCTAGGTATTTTGTCCTTCGGTCTTCACCTACGTGCACCAAATCAATCCACCCTTGCTTTCTTAGGATATCAATTTTACGGTGCATGGTTGCAGGGGACCCCATAGAAGATAGCGCCATTGCTTCAGACACAGTGAGGGACGCTCCCTTGGAGTAGGTCACAACTATCATTTCAAGCAATTTAATCGTTGTCATATCCAACTCACTGGACAACTCATTTTGAGTTATAGCCTGTGAGAGTTTTAGAAATTGTATGTATGGATTAACTGACATGTTTGGGTGAATGTTTGGTAATCGGCTATTTGATAAATATTAATTTCTAACATTGTATCGGGTAAAAAACATTTTCATCTTTTGCGAAAAATAGAAAAATCACATTGAACTGCACCTGGGAATTCTCCAATTAACATATAAATTCGAAGTTGATGCTCAAGATATTAATTGTGCTTTTTAATATGACTGATTTCTTGACTATTAAATCAATTCTTTTTTCGGTTCTCTTTTTTCTGCTTAATCCCAGCCATTGATCCTATAACTTCTGCAGTTGAGGCAGTGTCCTGGAGCGCCAACCCATGACTCATTGCAGAGGTGTAAATAGGCGCACAAGCTGTAAATAGGGGGAGGGGACAGTTTATCGATTTGGCCATGTCACCAATGACTTGCATATCTTTTTGCCAGACCTGAACTTTCATTGTTGGGGGGGTGTATTTGCGATCAATCATGAATGGCATTCTCAGTCGCATCACCCCCGTACCTAAAAAGGGTGAGTTTCCAAAGAGTTTGAGCATCTCAGCTGGATCGAGGTCCATCTTCCTCGCAAAAGTTACCACCTCTGCGTAGGCAACGTTATAAATAGCTACAAGATGATTCGCTGCATACTTCATCTTCGTGCCACTCCCGTACTCGCCAACATAGGGAACATTATCTGTGAAAGCTTTAAAAATAGGTTCCGCCTTTAAAAGAGAGTTTTTGGGACCACTTATATAAATGGTCCAATCACGATCTTTCATATTCGTTGCAGTACCGCTAATGGGGCAGTCCATTACAGCGGCGCCTACCTGGGAGAGCACTTCATTGGCTTTGTTCTTGTCCTCAAGCGGGAGTGTACTCGTTTCAAGCACAAGGATTGATTTACGAGAGCTTAGTAGCGAAATGGAAAGTTCATCGACTACGCTAGCAAGTGCCTGCGAGGTCGCTAAAGACAGGATCACAATTGGGCAAGTTTGACAAATACTATGGATTGAATCAGCCGCATCGCCCCCGGCTTCTTTAAAGCGGGTCATCGCCTTGGCGTCAATGTCAAAGCCCATCACCCTATGGCCCTGTTGGATTAGGGTTTCGGCCATGAGACCTCCCATAATGCCTAATCCAACGACTCCAATTATTGGTGAGCTCTTGTGATTATCTTTTTTTAGAGAGTCTTTTTTGGGTTTGTTGGTTTTAATAAAATTTTGTATTTGATTTTTTTGCACTACTTTAGTTTTTTTCATTTCGGTCTTTTAATTAATGTTTTAGAACGCAGTCAAATAAAGCCATTGGATTGGATTAGATTATTCTTTGGTATACCTGGATCGATTTGCAACATAGCGTGACAACGACGGTCCAATTAGTAAAGTAATCAAAAAACGCATGATTTGAAGTGCCATTACGAATGCAATATCTACTTTTGTTGATGCTGCAATGATCGCAGCAGAGTCGACCCCTCCTGGGCTAGTACCTAGGTATGCACTTAAGGGATCTGCATTCAACACGTAAACGAGCATGGTTGCCAGACCCATGCAAAATAAAATCAATACTGCGATAGAAAAAATGGTTTCAGGTAGTGCCTTAGCCGCAGAAACCAAAACTTGACGAGTAAATCTAAGTCCAACATTCCAACCTATTATTGCAAACGCAATAGCAAGAAGCCACATCGGTAGCTCAATTTGAGCAATCTCTTTTAATTGAATATAACCCCCCAGAGTCATCGACACGATCAGAACTCCTCCGGAGATTTTTGGCAAAAGTATGGCAAATAAGCTGATGCAAATAACACCGATACTCACCGCAAATGCTGTTGGATGAATCGGTGCGAACCACACAATGGGGTTGAGTGCTGATGTGGGTATATGGACCCAAAACCTTGCAATGATTGACGCGGTGACGGTCACCATAAGAACTCGAAGGTACTGCATGAATGCGACCAGTCTTGCGTCTGCACCGAAATCCTCGGCCATCATGACCATCACCGAGGCGGCGCCCGGCAGTAGACCCCAAATGGCCGTGGTCCCAGGTAGTATGCCCATTCTCCCTATCGCCCACCCTAGCGATATGCTCGCTAGGAGTGTCATGGAGACCGTACCAATTAGGATTGGCCACTGCGCGAGGAAGACATGCAAGATTTCTTGATTAATGGATCTTGCAATTAAGCAACCGATTACGGCCTGAGAAAAATACGTGGATCCTTTGGGCAGTCGCAGTCCTGCCCCTAAGGTCTGTGCGATGATGCCAGCAAACATAGGACCTAGTAAAAGTGCTGCAGGTAGAGAAAGCCATTCGCAAATAGCTGTTGTAAGGAATGTAATTATTAAAAGTGAGACCCACTGCAGCCATTTGGGTAACTTTACTAAATTAAATGCTGTTAGATTTTCGGAGCTTGTGGAGAAAGGGGGCATGAATGACTAACAGGGTTTCGAAATGTACAAAGGGTACAAAAAGGCTAAGTGTACTTTTACCTATCAAGCTAGGGAATTCCCTAGCAAGAGGAGCAGTTCCCAGAGCTTCATTATCGCAAAACATGATTAAGCCCCTGGCTGTACCGGGTTCACTGCCTATTCTTGATAAACCATTAGTCCCTTTTGTGCAGAGTATTTTTGCTCTGAGTGGTAAACTTTAATGTGACCTCCAAACAGAGATTTCTTCTTTACCGAACTTTGAAAGATTTTTAGAATGACCTACGCTAATACTCAGTTGTTAATTGATGGCCAATGGTGTGATGCCATAAGTGGAAAGACTCTTCCAATTCTTAACCCAGCAACAGCTCAAGAAATTGGTCGAGTTGCGTTTGCTGGTAAAGAGGATTTAGACCGCGCGTTGAACGCTGCTCAAAAAGGGTTTGATACTTGGCGCAAAGTGCCTGCATTTGAGCGTTGTAAGATCATGCGCCAAGCCTCTACGCTCTTAAAGGAGAGGGCTGCTGAGATAGCAGCCTTAATGACTCAAGAACAAGGAAAGCCATTGGCTGAGGCTAAGGCTGAAATCCAGATGGCCAGCGACATTATTGAATGGTTTGCTGAGGAGGGCAAAAGAGTTTACGGGCGCATCGTACCTCCCCGTAATTTAGCAGCTCAGCAAATGGTTTTAAAAGATCCTGTTGGTCCCGTTGCTGCTTTCACGCCCTGGAACTTTCCTATCAACCAAGTTGTTCGCAAATTAAGCGCGGCTTTGGCTACAGGGTGCTCGATTATTGTTAAGGCACCAGAGGAAACTCCGGCTTCCCCTGCGGGTCTATTGAAAGCCTTTGTCGATGCTGGTGTACCTGCTGGCGTAATAGGGTTGGTCTACGGCGATCCGGCCGAAATTTCAAGTTATCTAATCCCTCATCCTATTATTCGTAAAATAACTTTCACCGGTTCCACACCCGTTGGCAAACAATTAGCAGCTATGGCAGGACAACACATGAAGCGAGCCACCATGGAGCTCGGTGGGCATGCCCCCGTTATAGTTTGTGAGGACGCGGATGTGGAATTAGCTGCAAGGGCAGCGGGCGCCGCAAAATTCCGAAACGCGGGGCAAGTTTGTATATCTCCTACGCGTTTCTTAGTGCACTCTAGCCTCAAGAAGTCCTTTATCGATGCGATGGTCAAAGCCGCCTCGGCTTTAAAAATTGGTAATGGTTTAGAGGATACAACAACGATGGGACCCCTCGCTAATCCCCGTCGATTAACAGCGATGGCTGAATTTACAAAGGACGCTGTTAGCAAAGGGGCAACTGTTTGCGCAGGCGGTGAGCGAATTGGTAGTGCAGGCAATTTCTTTGCGCCCACGATTTTGTCTGATGTGAGCCTTGACGCTAAGGTATTTAACGACGAGCCCTTTGGACCTATGGCTGCTATTCGGACTTTTAACACTATGGATGAAGTAATTGCGGAGGCCAATCGATTGCCCTTTGGATTGGCAAGCTATGCTTTCACTAAGTCTTTGAAAAATGCGCACCTACTAGCTCAACAACTTCAGGTGGGGATGCTTTGGATGAATCAGCCAGCAGTTGCATGGCCTGAAATGCCATTTGGTGGCGTTAAGGATTCTGGATATGGATCAGAGGGAGGATCTGAAGCGCTTGAGGCTTACTTAAATACGAAGTCGGTCTCAATGGTTTGCGACTTCTAATTTCTATCAAATCAGAAATTAAATGGGGCCCCAGTAAATTGGGGCCCCATTTTTATTGGAATAAATTAAACGATTAGTTTTGAGTGGGTCTTTTGATCTTAAGCTCTAATTGCCTTGTTTGGCTTTATTTAGCTATGAGATCGTGACTTCGAATCCCTTTGATCATGTCCTTGACCTCGTCAAGTTCCGCTTTAATTGCATGGAACTCCTCGTTAATTTGCATCAGAAGTCTTTGCTCTTCAATGTGGCGTTGAGCCTCGTCTTGAACTCGTTTTATTTCCTCCTTATCGGCAGCACTATGTGCACTGAAGGAGTCAACAATTGCAGCTACAAAAAGGTTTACGACCACAAAGGTTGCGATCATGATGAATACCACGAAGAAAATCCAGGAGTTTGGAAATTTCTCCATGACGGGTCTAGCAATACCGTCTGACCAACTCTCCAAAGTCATAACCTGGAAAAGGGTAAAGAAGCTAGAGCCGAGGTTGCCAAAAAATTCAGGGAATTCTTTGCCAAATAAGTTGGTTGTAACTACAGCAGAGACGTAGAAAACAATCAACATCAGTCCCATCACTGAACCCAAACTAGCCAAGGAGCCTAGTAAGCCCCTAACTACTTTGCGCATACTGTCAACTTTGTTGATCAATCTGAGCACACGAAGAACTCGTAGTGAACGAAGCACAGCCAATGATTCAGATGCCGGAATCAGCGCAATTGCAATTACAACGAAGTCAAATAGACACCAAGGATCTTTAAAGAAATTCAAGCCTCTGGCTAACATAAGTAGGGTCAGTTCGACAATGAATATGCCCAAAATCGTATGATCAAGTATGTGTAACTCTTCGCCAATTTCGCTCATGATCCACGGACTGGTCTCCATGCCTAATAAAATGGCATTTAGAAAAATGAGCGCAACGATGCCATGCTGTAAAAAAGGTTTGGCCAGGACGTACTCAATTTTGAGTTGCCAATTTGCTTGGACTTTTGTATTTTCAGCGTTCATTAATGGAGTCGAGAATATTGTTAATGCAAGGGCAATATGATATCCAAATATCTTCTCATTTAGAGTGCATTAGGATCATTTTTTTTTGCTCCATAAAATTTAGTACTTAATTTTGAACGCCTATTTAATTCCTTTTGGTGCGCAAGACTTCTATTGTCATTTCCATGTTCATAATTGCAAGTGCGGATATTTCTAAGGCACTTGGCAATAAAACAATAGTGTTAGTATTTTTGAAGTCGAAAATGAGTTGTCTGCCCGAAGAGTTTGATTTATATGACTAATTTCAAATATTCTCTGTGCTTTGAGAGTCAATTTTTTACCTCCTGGCGGTGTTCCAAATTTCTTTTGAGTACAAACAAAACTCAAAAAAATGCAATCTCAATAGCTGGTTTTTTAGCCGAACGAGAGGAATGCATTTTTCTGAAACCAGAGTAAGAATTATTAAACCATCTTTGTCATTAATCTTTTCATGCAAAGAGGGTAAACTACGCTAGGGGTTCGATTTAAGAGCAGAAAAGTGATTCGAACTGGGTATTGACTGAGAGTTTTGATGGCCCTAAGGAATCAATAAACAGCATACTAATCAACCGTTTGGAGCGAATTGTGTATTTGATCGCCACATGAATGTGGAAGATTGGTGCCCAGGAAGGGACTCGAACCCCCACGATGTTACTCGCTAGTACCTGAAACTAGTGCGTCTACCAATTCCGCCACCTGGGCAATTCAGGAAAAGAGGGTGATTCTATCAAAAACTATGCACACTCCAACGTAGGCTTGTTGGAAGAAATTTCTGGAACTGTTCAGGGTCACCGCGATGGCCACGGTTTTTTAATGAGAGATGATGGTCAAGCAGACATCTATCTTCCTCCCAATGAAATGCGTGCTGTCTTGCACAAGGATCACATCAAGGCACGCATTACGAGATTGGACAAGAAGGGTCGACCCGAGGGTCGCGTCCTAGAAATTATCGAGCGTCCAAAGCACCCCATAATCGGTAGGCTTCTTCAAGAGGGGGGCGTTTGGTTAGTTGCCCCAGAGGATAAAAGGTATGGTCAAGACATCCTCATTCCCAAGGGAGCAACCGGCCAGGCCAAACCGGGGGAGGTAGTGGTCACTGAGTTGACTGAGACTCCGAGTCTTTACGGTCAACCCGTGGGACGGGTTGTAGAGGTGCTAGGTGAGGTAGATGACCCGGGCATGGAAATCGAGATTGCTGTAAGGAAATATTCTGTCCCCCATGAGTTCTCACAGGCTTGTTTGAGTCTAGCCAAATCATTACCCGAGAAAGTAAGAAGCACTGATCGTGCTAACCGTGTTGATCTAACGGACATCCCACTCGTTACTATTGATGGGGAAGATGCTAGGGACTTTGATGACGCAGTCTATTGCACTCCCGCAAAAGTGGGAAGAACCAAAGGTTGGCGACTCTTGGTAGCTATTGCCGATGTAAGCCACTATGTTGAGACAGGGAGTGCTATAGACATAGACGCATACGACAGAGCCACGAGTGTTTACTTTCCCCGTCGTGTGATTCCGATGCTTCCTGAGAAGTTATCTAATGAACTGTGTTCTTTGAAACCAGACGTTGAGCGTTTGTGTATGGTCTGCGACATGTTGATAACAGGGGAGGGGAAAATACACGCTTACCAGTTTTATCCAGCAGTGATGTTTAGTCATGCGCGAATGACCTATACGGAAGTTGCTTCAATACTCAGTAATACCCGAGGTCCTGAGGCACTTAAGAGAAAAGAGAGAATTCCTGAGTTGATGAATTTATATGACGTCTACCGCGCTCTTCTTAAAGAGCGTCAACTCAGAGGAGCAATTGATTTTGAAAGTGTGGAGACACAGATCATTTGCGATGATTCTGGGCGTATTGAAAAAATTGTCCCTCGCGAGCGAACTGAGGCACACCGATTAATAGAGGAGGCAATGTTAGCGGCGAATGTGTGTAGCGCAGAGTTTGTTTTACAGGGCAAACAACCGGCTCTTTACAGGGTTCATGAGGGACCTACGCCCGAGAAGAGGGAAACGCTAAAGGCTTACTTGAAGGCCACTGGAGTGCAGGCTAGTTTGAGTGAGGACCCTGCCCCAAAAGAGTTTCAAGCGATTGCCCTAGCAACCAAAGACAGACCAGACGCGCAGCAAATCCACTCCATGTTGCTACGCTCTATGCAACAAGCGATCTACACGCCTTTTAACAGTGGACATTTTGGTTTAGCTTACGAAGGCTACACACACTTTACAAGTCCAATTCGGCGTTACCCAGATCTGTTAGTGCACAGGGTAATTAAAGCTAAGTTGTTGGGTAAAACTTACGCTTTGCCTAAACTCCCGCTCCCCGGGGAGGCGCATGCGAAATTGGCCAGACGGTTGGCAATGAACCAGGCTAAGCAAAAAACCTCCTCTAAGGTGCAAAAAAAATCCGGTCCTGAGATGCAGGCATGGGAGGCGGCAGGCTTGCACTGCAGTGCCAACGAGCGACGCGCTGATGAGGCGAGTCGCGATGTTGAAGCATGGCTAAAGTGCAAATACATGCGCGAGCATTTGGGAGAGGAGTTTGGTGGGGTCGTCACCTCTGTAGCTGGATTCGGAGTATTTGTCACTTTGGATCAGATGTATGTAGAGGGATTAATTCACATCACTGAGTTGGGCGGCGAGTACTATAACTTTGATGAGGTTCGCCAAGAGCTTCGCGGCGAGCGCACTGGAATGCGTTATGCAATTGGAACAAAAGTCAGAGTGCAGGTGTCCAGGGTTGATTTGGATGGGCGCAAAATTGATTTCAGATTGGTCAACTCTGATTTGGATCGATTCGGTGGAGCAGGGTTTGCTAAAGCGGCCAATAGGAGTTCCAACAAAGCGGCCAATAAATCAACCAGTAAGACTGATAAATCTTCCTCTAAAGTGTCCGCAAGGCAGCCCTACTCACACAAAGATTTGGTGGATTCAAAGCCTAAAGCTAAAAAAGCTAAATCTAAGTCCAAACCTGATGCGAATAAAGTTGTCTCGCAAGTTGATTCACAATCTGCCAACAAAACTGAAGCCAAGGGTAAGGGCAGAGCTAATAAAAGTTTAAATCAAGTCTTGCAAACTGCAGTGACTTTAAAGGCAGCAGCCAAGAAAAAGAAAGGGCGCAAGCCTTTTAGGATGGCTTAGATTGGTACATGTTCTAGGTGAGAGCAGACCGGATTGGTGATAAGGTAGTGGGTAAGCCAATTCAATTCAATTCAATTTGCTACATTCTTTACATTTTTAATAAAAAGTTTTGACGGGAGATACACGTGAGTAATTCAAAAATAGCAATCGTTACTGGGGCAGGCACTGGCGTAGGCAAAGCTGCCGCTACGGCGCTTATGAAGGCTGGATACAGAGTCGCATTAGTGGGGCGGCGTGCTGAAGTATTAAAAGAGGTCTTTGACCAAGCTCCTAAAGGACAAGCGCTCATGGTGCCAACTGATGTGGCAGATCCCGTCGCAGTCAAGGCGTTATTTGATAAAACAGTAAAAGAGTGGGGACGCGTTGATTTGTTATTCAATAACGCCGGCGTTGGCGCTCCTGCTGTTCCACTTGAGGAACTTACTATTGAGCAGTGGACCGGTGTTGTGAATATCAATCTAAACGGCATGTTTTATTGTTTGCAGCAGGCCTTTAGAGTGATGAAGGATCAAAAGCCAATGGGTGGGCGAATTATCAATAACGGATCAATATCTGCGCACGCGCCGCGCCCCAACTCGATTGCTTACACGGCGACCAAACACGCTGTGACGGGACTTACAAAGACAGCTGCTTTGGATGGACGCAAATACGACATAGCCGTTGGTCAAATCGACATTGGTAATGCGGGTACACCCATGGCGCAGCGTATGGCCTCTGGCGTAATGCAAGCAAACGGACAAATCGCTCCAGAGCCATTAATGAATGTCGACTTTGTGGGGCAGTCCATTGTGTATATGGATAGTTTGCCTCTTGAAGCGAATGTACTTTTTCATACCATCATGGCAACTAAGATGCCGTTTGTTGGAAGAGGTTAACAACTCCCTAGGGCGAGTTCACCATCAAGACTTTTAATGCTTGGAGTTGCTGTTGGTGTGAGAGCTAGAGTTAGAGCCGAATCTAGTTCCTTAACCTTGGGTAGGTGACTCGCTCAGCGAGCAAGGTTGAGTCAAAGCTATCTTTAACGCCCCAGTTCTGTGCTGTTAGTCCGTGTATAAACACAGCCTCACACGCGCTGAGCCATGGGTCCGCGCTTTGAGCGAGCAAAGCTGCAATCATGCCTGCTAATACATCTCCAGTTCCGGCGCTTGCGAGTAACGCACATCCCGTTGGGTTGATGCATACCCGCTCGCTGTGCTTGTGGTTTAAACCGTCGTATTGAGCGATCACAGTGCCAGATCCTTTTAAGACAACTGCGCAGCGGAAAACTCGAGCTAGGTCTTTTGCGCACTGAACCCTATCGACTTGAACCTGTTGGGTTGTGATACCTAGTAACCTTGCGGCCTCTAATGGATGAGGTGTAAGGACTGTATGAAGTCCTGATGCACTCCTGGCGCTTAGGAGCTTCTTAAATTGTTCATCTTCAGCAACGGCGTTTAAAGCGTCCGCATCAAGTACCAAGTTTTTTGAAGTGGAGAGTACGAGACGTAAATGCGTTGTTATCTCTTTGCCTGCGCCGCAACCACACACGAAACTAGCGGGCTCTAAGATAAGCGCGGGAAGGTCCGACAAGAAGCGTGTCATGAGTGCGGGATTTAATCCAACGTTGCTAGGACTTTCGTCCAAGTAGCATAAATACACGCGCCCCGCCCCCATGTGCAACGCACTCGTTGCGGCAAGAACTGCAGCCCCTTGCATGCCTTTTGCGCCCCCTAGGACAACAACATCTGAGTACGTGCCTTTGTGTGAGTTATGAGCGCGTGAAGTAATCCTGGGTGTTGAATTAAGGTAGATAACGGGATCTGTTAGCGGATGAGCCCCAAGCGAAACTTGCCTTTGTGCCGTATCTATCCAATCCAACGTATCAAGCCACACCTCTCCTGAGTAATCTTTGCCTGCTCCAGTAAACAGTCCAGGTTTAAGCCCTAGGAAAGTAAGCGTAAACCGCTTTTGATTGAAATTCAATGTGTGTTCTTGTGACTGAGTTCTGATGAGGCTCATATGACCTGTATCTGTGCACAGTCCAGATGGCGTATCAACGCAAAGTACGGGGGAGTCGGATGAGTTGATTAAGCTTAACCAATCAGCCATAACCCCCTCAATAGGTCTGGGATTGTGTTGATCAATTCCAATACCCAATAAGGCATCAATAGCAAAATCCCAATAGGATGGGGCATCAAAATGAAGATCAATGCCGAGCTCAAGTGCTGCTTGTTGCGCAGACATATGATCGGTTATAGAGGATGTCTTAAGAGTTTTGGGATCATTGCTAATTGCAGGGCTATTTAGGCGTTTACCACACAGGCTGACATATGCATCTTTACCCAGTTTTTTTAGCTCAATTGCAGCAACCAGTCCATCCCCGCCGTTGTTTCCAGGTCCGCAGGCAATCCATATTTGGCGTGCGTTGGGCGCTAGGGCCAAGCAAAGCTTGGCCAAACTAAGTCCGGCTGTTTCCATTAGCGTAGGCTGCGAGCGCGGTGCTTGCGCAGACCCCAATGCAGGGTTTGATTGGTTTTGCTTACTCTGCTCTTGTCGTTGATTTGCATAAGCAACCTCAAGGGCCCGTATGTGCTTAGTACTCAACAATGGCCACCCAAGGCTTGAGGTCGCAAACCCTTTAAAAGGTTCTAGATTGAGTGTTGGGGTAACGCGTTGCATCTTTCGCAAGTGTAGTTTGAATCCTAACCCACCACCTGCGAACAAAGTAAGTAGGCTTAAGTGCGGATGGACTTAATCTAGACGGGACATCCCAAACCCAATCAGGTTCGTTCCTGGCAACCTGCCATCAATTAAATTTGATAGAGCTCTCGCAGCCCCGCAGCTCAGGGTCCAGCCGCTTGATCCGTGCCCAATGTTTAGCCAAACTCCAGGAACTCGACAAGCACCGATCAAAGGAATTCCCTCTGGAAGCGAAGCTCTAGCGCCTTTCCACTCTTGAACGTTCTCCGATGTCTTAGCTGCTCCCGGAAACCAGTCGTTCAGTACTTTGTAGAGGGTATTGAAGGCTCCATGCAGGTGTGCTTTAGGGGAGCCACCGATTTGAGAGATACCAGATACTCTAATGCGTTGACCGATGCGGCTGATGGTAACTTTGTTGCGGTCATCCAATATGCCGCTTAAGGGGGCATCGATTGTTTCTCGAACCGCTGCTGATAAGGTGTATCCATAAATTGGAAGCATCGGGACTTTGACGCCAATGGGTGCCAGTAGTTCAGCGCTGCGAACGCCGGCACACATAACCACGGCATCGAATTTAACTGAGTTGTTTTGGGTTTGAATGACTGTGGGTTGTGTGGGTGATAACGGTTTTACGCTGGAGTTGAATTCAAAACGGACGCCAAGTTTTTCGCATTCATCTTTGAGTAAAAGCGCAAATTGCCTGCAATTGGCGATTTCGTCCTCAGGAAAATACAGGCCTCCGTGGATTGCTGTTTCTGCATTAAGAGCCGGTTCCAGTTTCCGGGCTTTTTCAGCCGTAATTTCTAAAAAAGAAACGCCCATTTCTTTGTAAGTCTGGAGTATTCGACTAGCATTTCTTTGCTCGTCGGGGGTGCGGTATAAAACCATAAAACCTTTGGAGCTTTCGTACTCAAGATTTAAGCGGTTTGTAAGGTCTTTGAAAACATCGCTACTAAAGGATGCGAGGTTATGCAACTGGGATCGATGTACTAAATAATTATCCATTTTGCACGCGGATCGCCATTTGGAGATCCAGGCAAGTTCCTTGGCGCCTAGCCCCCCGATGCGAACGGGTGAGTGCTCCCTAAAAAGTCTGGCCAATAGGGTCTTCGGAAGGCCTGGGGCAACCCAGGGGGTGACAAATCCGGGGGAGAAAACGCAACCATTTGCAAAACTAGCCTCTTCTGCGCCAGCAGAGTTTTGGTCATAGACTGTGACCGAGTTACCTAGTGAGGCTAGTTCAAAGGCGGTGGTGATGCCCACAATTCCGGCCCCAATGACAGCGATTTTTTTCATAAACTAAAGGTAAGCGGGGTTGATAAATAGGTGAAAGGGTGTTGATATGTTATAATTTCAAGGCTCAGGAATTTGGGTATTGCAGATTTTTTCTGCGATACCCACGGGGAAGTTTTTAGGTAACTTTAATCTTCCTCTAACTTTCTGATTTAACTTGTCAAAAAATCGCAAACCAATCCCTACAAGGTGTTGAATCATTTAAGATTATTGATCTTAACTGATTTGATGACGGATTGGATTTTAGAACCAACCTTTGGAGAGAATTATGTCAGTAACTATGCGTGAAATGTTAGAGGCGGGCGTTCATTTTGGACACCAAACCCGTTTTTGGAACCCTAAGATGGCTCCGTACATCTTTGGTCATCGTAACAAGATTCATATCGTAAATCTTGAGAAGACATTGCCTTTGTTTCAAGAGGCTATCAAATTTGCAAAGCAACTATCTGCTAACCGCGGCACCATTTTGATGGTTGGTACAAAACGTCAAGCCCGTGAGTTGATTGCAACAGAGGCTAAGCGCGCTGGTGTTCCTTTTGTTAATCAGCGTTGGTTGGGCGGAATGTTGACTAACTTTAAAACTGTCAAAACATCTATCAAGCGTTTAAAAGAAATGAAAGCGCAGCAAGAGGCTGGGCTTGACGCGATGTCCAAGAAAGAACAGCTTACATTTACTCGTGAAATTGAAAAGCTTGAAAAAGACATTGGTGGCATTCAGGATATGGCAACTTTACCTGATGCTATTTTTGTAATTGATGTTGGATACCACAAAATTGCAATCTTAGAAGCCAAGAAGCTGGGCATTCCATTGATTGGCGTTGTAGACACCAATCACTCACCAGAAGGCATTGATTACATCATTCCTGGTAATGATGACTCATCTAAGGCTGTTACTCTTTATGCGCGTGGTATTGCAGATGCGATCCTAGAAGGTCGCGCAAATGCTGTGAACGACGTGGTCAAAGCTGTACAGGCTGAGGGCACTGACGAATTTGTTGAGGTTGAAGGCGAAACTGCTGCTTAACAACTCACACGCGTACCCAAAGGGGCTTCGGGCCCCTTTTTTACAACTACTGAATTGAATATTGGAGAATTAGATATGGCAGCAATTACCGCGAGTATGGTCGCTGAGTTAAGAGCAAAAACAGATGCTCCTATGATGGAGTGCAAAAAGGCTTTGACTGAAGCAGACGGCGATATGGCTAAGGCTGAGGAGTTACTGCGCGTGAAGCTTGGTAGCAAGGCTGGCAAAGCAGCGACCCGCATCACATCCGAGGGTGTAGTGGCGCAGTTTATCGAGGGTGGCAAAACAGGTGCTCTGATTGAGGTTAACTGCGAGACTGATTTCGTTACAAAGAATGATAGTTTCTTAGCGCTGGCTAGTGCTGCTGCAAAGCTAGTAGCTCAGCACAATCCTGCGAGCGTAGAACAACTCGGCACATTAGCCTATGAGCAAGACGGGTTTGGACCAACGTTGGAAGACGTTCGCAAGGGCTTGATTGGTAAGATTGGCGAGAACATGAGTTTTAGGCGTTTCAAACGAATTTCTGGACAGCATTCCGTAACCTCTTATCTGCACGGCACACGCATTGGCGTGCTAGTTGAGTATGAGGGTCAAGAAGCAGCTGCGCGAGATACGGCAATGCACGTAGCAGCTATGAAGCCTGTCTCTTTGACAAGCGCAGATGTACCAGAAGAGTTCATTGCTCGTGAGCGCTCTGTTGCAACAGCTAAAGCTGCGGAATCTGGTAAATCACCTGAGATTGCAGCAAAGATGATCGAAGGCTCTGTACAAAAATACCTCAAAGAAGTGTCCCTCTTTGATCAGCCTTTTGTTAAAAATGACAAGCAAACTGTTGAGCAGATGCTTAAATCTGTTCAATCGAAGGTTCACTCATTTACTCTATACGTGGTGGGTGAGGGCATTGAGAAGAAGGTAGATGACTTCGCTGCAGAAGTGGCGGCCCAAGTAGCCGCCGCAAAACAATCGGCTTAATCATCAAAAAGGAGACTTCGGTCTCTTTTTTTTTGTAATCTTTTAATTTGTTCAAGTTACACTAATCACTGCATAAGGAGAAAACCCAATGACTTCAAGCGCTTCACAAAAAGCTCCAGCTCACAAGCGCATTTTGCTAAAGCTGTCGGGAGAGGCGTTGATGGGAGATGATGCTTTTGGTATCAATAGAGACACCATCGTTAGAGTGGTGGATGAGGTCGCTGAGATCATCCATTTGGGCGTTGAGGTGGCCGTTGTTATAGGTGGGGGCAATATCTTTAGAGGCGTCGCGGGTGGGTCTGTTGGCATGGACCGCGCTACTGCGGACTATATGGGGATGCTTGCGACCGTAATGAATGCTTTGGCCTTGGCCGACACGATGAATAAAGCTGGATTGACTGCGAGGGTCATGTCAGCGATTGGTATTGAGCAAGTGGTTGAGCCTTATGTCAGGCCTAAGGCGTTGCAATACTTGGAGGAGGGCAAGGTTGTGATCTTTGCCGCAGGGACAGGAAACCCCTTCTTTACGACTGATACTGCAGCCGCGCTCAGGGGAGCCGAGATAGGGGCAGAACTGGTTTTGAAGGCCACTAAGGTTGACGGTGTGTACACAGCAGACCCCAAGAAAGATCCTAAGGCTACTCGCTACGATAAGCTTACCTTTGATGAGGCGATAGCCAATAATTTAGGCATCATGGATGCTACGGCTTTTGCATTGTGCAGGGATCAAAACCTCCCGGTTAAAGTATTTTCAATTTTTAAGAATGGTGCACTTAAACGGGTAGTTCTTGGTGAAGATGAAGGCACATTAGTTCATGCCTGAATTTCGTCCTTGAACCGACCCTCATTCAACCCTTTAATCAGGCGATAATAAGTGTTTGTCTGGTGGCGGTTTTGGAGACGTAAAACGCTCAGGCCACTTACCTTAAGATATACAACCTATTTGGAATTAAATGGGTTTGTGCCCCTTTGCTGAGGAGATTGAAGATGACTATTGCAGATATTAAAAAAACGACCGAGACCAAAATGGCTCAATCCATTGAGGCATTTCGTCAAAATTTAGCAAAAGTTCGAACCGGACGTGCGACGCCGACTTTGTTGGACTCTGTGATGGTGGACTATTACGATAACATGACACCCCTCAGCCAAGTGGCAAACGTTTCTGTCCTTGATTCTCGAACTCTATCCGTGCAACCCTGGGAGAAAGGGATGGGACCTAAGATTGAAAAGGCGATTCGTGAAAGTGATTTGGGGTTAAACCCGGCGACGATGGGCGATTTAATCAGAGTTCCCTTGCCTGCGATGTCTGAGGAGCGCCGCAAGGAGATGACGAAGATTGTCAAAAACGAAGGCGAAAATGCCAAGATTGCTATTCGCAATCTACGTCGCGACGCTAACGAGATGGTCAAAAAATTGGTGAAAGATAAGTTGGCATCAGAGGATGATCAAAAACGCGCAGAAGCGGAAACACAAAAGTTAACTGATAAAAATATTGCTGAAGTTGACAAAATGGTAGTTGCGAAAGAACAAGAACTGATGGCAGTTTAAGCGCTGAGTTTGAAGTAAATAAGTTTCACTGACGTGAATAGTTTTGCAACCCAAAATCTTTTATCTGATTCGCTCCCCTTTGAGCGGTTCTGTATGAATCACTACGTACCTACTTAATGCTTAAACAACGCATCATTACTGCGGTCGCCCTTTTGCTGTTATTGGTGCCTGCACTGATCGCGCCTGACCCAACTGCGTTGGCTATTCTCTCCTTGATACTATGTACCTTAGGGACCTGGGAGTGGGGACGTTTGAACGATTTAAGTTTCGTAAAAGCCTGTTACTTAGGGGCGCTTTGCGCATTTATTTGTATTGGATTTTGGTCCTTGCAACTACTGGATGATTCAAACTATTATTTTTGGCTATTTTGTAGCGCAGCCTGGGTATTGATTGGAACTGCACTTTTGCGGGCAGGGCCACAAGGGTGGCTGAAGATTCACAAACCTCTCAGGCTACTTGGAGGGGTTTGGGCTCTTTTTGCGACTTGGCTCGCTATCAATCAGGCCAAGGCGATGAGTATTAATTTTTTGCTCTCTGTGCTTGCCTTGGTCTGGGTTGCAGACATTGGAGCCTATTTTTTTGGCAAAGCATTTGGCCGCAGAAAGTTAGCCCCTAACATCAGTCCTGGTAAAAGTTGGGAGGGGGTTTGGGGCGGGGTACTTGCGGTTTTTGTACTCTCTAACTGTTGGATTTGGATCGACAGTTACGGGTTAGGTTCTGTTTGGACTGGGTTTGATCAATTAGGACTTAACTCGCAAGGGGCGAGCCTCTTTACGCTAATTGCGAGCAAGGGAATAGTCATTCAGATCAGCGCACTGGTTTTTATGGTGGCGATGAGTGTTGTTGGCGATTTGATAGAGTCATTGGTTAAGCGAAGCGTAGGTGCCAAGGATAGCAGTCGCCTTTTGCCAGGGCACGGAGGCATATTGGACCGAATAGACGCCTTACTTCCAACACTTCCGATTGCTATGTTTTGGAGTCTGTTGTGATATCTGCAGTTAAGGATTTGCCTAAAACTCAATCCAACTCCTCAGTTGCCAAACATCAAGTGCTCACCATACTTGGATCCACGGGATCCATCGGGACGAGCACACTAGATGTCGTTGCCAGACACCCCGATCTTTTTACAGTTTTTGCGCTAACAGGGGCCCGTAGAGTTGATTTAATGTTTGAGCAGTGCGTGCGCTTTAAGCCTACCTACGCTTTGATGGTGGAGGAGGGTGCAGCAAAGCGCTTGGCAGAGTTAGTTAACACGACGGATCTAAAAACCCTTGTCATTGGTGGCTCAAAGGCATTGGACGAATTAGCCTCGCACCCAAGCGTGGACACCGTGATGGCGGCCATCGTTGGGGCTGCTGGGTTGTCTTCTTGTTTGGCCGCCGCGCGTGCGGGCAAACGCCTGCTATTGGCGAACAAGGAAGCCTTGGTGGTTGGGGGGGACTTGTTTTTGTCTCAGGTTCAAAGTGGGGGGGCAAAGTTGCTACCGATTGATAGCGAGCATTCAGCAATTTTTCAGTCCCTTCCTCAAGACGCAAGCACTTGGAGCGAGTGTGTAGAGAAAATTATCCTTACAGCCTCCGGGGGTCCCTTTAGAAATCGAGCCCCAGATACTTTGCATTTGGTCACCCCAGGGGAGGCTTGTCGCCATCCCAATTGGGTCATGGGACAGAAAATATCGGTTGACTCTGCAACGATGATGAACAAATGTTTGGAAGTCATAGAAGCGCATTATTTATTTGGCCTGCCCCCCTCAAAGATAGAAGTAGTCATCCATCCGCAAAGTATTGTGCATTCCATGGTGGAATACAAAGATACTTCTGTAGTGGCGCAATTAGGTACGCCAGATATGCGTGTTCCAATCGCTTACGGGTTGGGTTGGCCCAACCGAATTGAGTCTGGAGCTCAGACACTTCGCTTTGAAAGTACGCCGCCAATGACGTTTGAGGACTTTGATTCAAACGAGCACCGTTTGCGTTTCCCGGGGCTGTTGTTGGCTTGGCAGGTTTTAAAGGCAAGACCTGGCACCCCGGGTGTTCTTAATGCAGCCAATGAAGTTGCAGTGGCGTCTTTCTTGGCCGGCAAAATTGGGTTTACCCAAATACACGAAGTAAATTTGAGAACCCTGGACCTTTATGAGCCCCAAGCCCCTCACACATTAGATGATTTGTTGGAGCTCGATTCTTGTGCACGCAGTGCGGCCGAGCAAGTCATTGGTAGCCTCTCATAGCTCTTAGTCGTCTTAAATAATTCATAAACATCATGCTAACCATCGTCTCTTTTTTAGTCATGTTAAGTGTGATTGTTGTGGTCCATGAATACGGACATTACAAGGTAGCGGTGCTCTGCGGTGTCAAAGTCTTAAAGTTCTCTGTGGGCTTTGGCAAACCTCTCTTTGCTTGGCAATTGCAACCCTTTCGAAGAGTCAGTCCGCCGGGGACCGACTCTAAACTCACCCCCCCCGATCCCTCAAAGACACTCTTTCTCATCTCCGCAGTGCCGCTAGGCGGGTATGTGCAAATGTTGGATGAGCGTGAGGGGGGAGTAACTCCTGAGCAAATTGAATTCGCATTCAATAAAAAATCCTTAAAAGCTCGGACTGCAGTTGTCCTGGCGGGTCCCCTGGCGAATTTACTCCTTGCGGTTTTTTTATACGCAGGGGTGCAGTGGGTGGGCCAAATGCAGCCCTCTGCTGTGCTAGGTCAGCCAATCCCCGGCTCCTTAGCTGAGCAAGCCGATTTGCGAAGTGCAGACCGCATATTGGGGCTACGGGTGGCTGATACGGATGGGGGATTTCAGACCACCACCACTTATAAGGAGTTTGTGAATTCGTTATTTGATGCTAAGACGCACTACCAAAATGAACATCAAGTGGAACAAACCACTGCCTTGTCTAGCGATGCTGGCTCTAAGGAGCCTACATCTAAACAACCAGCAAGTTTTTCGCAAATCGTGGAGATCGCTGTAAAAAGGGGTGAAACAGAGTTTAAATCTGAGGACGACTCTGGTACGGGTAGAGCACAGGTATTGGGGGAGATTTTGGACAAAACGATCGGGCTAGAGGAGGTTTTAGCGATGACCTCAACCCAAATCCTCAAACTTGATTTGAAAGACTGGCAAGTCAGCGACCTCCAAAATTCAGTTCCAGATCGACTCAAGGCACTTAAGCAACTTGGTCTGACAGGGCCAATGCGCTCAGCAGTAGTCAATTCCGTGCTGGAGGGGGGCGTTGCACAGAAAGCGGGGCTCTTAGCAGGGGATCAGGTGATAAAGATCGATGGGATCAAGGTGGTTGATGCACAAGGACTTGTGCAGCTGATTCACACAAGCGCAGATGTGCATAGGGATGGCCAACCTGGAGACCCAAAACAGGGTGCAATTTGGGAAATTAAGCGAAGATTGGGTGGAGATGAGTCCCAAATTAAGTTGGAAGTTCGTCCCAGAGTCATTCAAGAAGACGGCAAATCCATAGGGCGAGTCGATGCGATAATAGGTGGATCACAAGAACTTGTCTTCAAAAGGCTTGGGTTTTGGGACGGGATTGCGTTTGCCAGTCGGTTGACATTTGATCAAGCCCTAACATCACTTGGCTCTTTTAAAAGCATGGTCCTGGGCCAACTGTCCTGGCATGAGCTCAGTGGCCCTTTAACCCTGGCCGAATATGCTGGAAAGACCGCGCAGGGGGGGGTGGCCAGTTTTGTGAGTTTTGTAGCTTTCGTCAGTGTGAGTATCGGCGTTTTGAATCTTCTGCCTATCCCCGTGTTGGATGGGGGGCAATTGATGTATTATCTTTGGGAGTTAATGAGTGGGCGCGCTCCATCTGAGAAATGGAGTGAGCGGTTAACTCGGTTTGGGCTCGCTACTGTGCTTCTCATGATGTGCGCAGCTATGTTTAACGACGTTTTGCGTCTAATCGGCTAATCTTGATTTGAATCGAATCATTTTCCAACTGTAAAAATTTGAAATTCTTTGAACATTAACTTTAAAAATACGACCTGCTAAATCATTTTCATGAAATCAAATTCCATCTCGTTTTTGTTCTTAAAGACATTTCTTGCTTTCTTACTCATGGTCTGTGGTGTATTTCAGCAGGCCTGGGCTTTGGACCCCTTCACCATTGAGGACATTCGTGTGGAAGGGTTGCAACGGGTTGAGCCGGGCACCGTTTTCGCAACTGTACCCTTTAGGGTTGGTGACACTTATACGGAAGAAAAGGGGACGCAGGCCATTCGTTCCTTATTCGGGCTAGGTCTTTTTAAAGATTTGCGTATAGATATTAAAGGCAGTGTAGTGACCATTGCCATCGAAGAACGACCCATCATCGCTAACCTAGATTTCGTTGGCACAAAAGAGTTTGATAAAGACGCGTTGCGAAAAGCGTTGCGTGAGGTTGGTTTGGCTGAAGGGCGTCCCTTTGATAAATCAATGGCTGATAAAGCCGAGCAAGAGTTAAAGCGCCAATACATCAACAAAAGTTTGTACGGGGCTGAGGTTATTACAACAGTGACGCCGATTGAGCGCAACAGAGTTAATTTGACTTTTAGCGTGAGTGAGGGAGACGTTGCAAAGATTAAGGAAATGCGTATTGTCGGGGCGCAAACATTTTCTGAGTCCACTTTGCTGGGTCAAATAGATTTAGGCACTCCAACTTGGCTTAGCTGGTACACAAAATCAGATCGATATTCCCAAGCAAAGCTGAATGCGGATATCGAGATTCTTAAATCTTATTATCAATCTAGAGGTTTTTTAGAATTTAGAGTGAACTCCACTCAAGTTGCAATTTCACCCAACAAGCAAAAAATAACGATTACGATTAATATTACTGAAGGTGAGAGATTTGTCGTCTCTGGTGTGCGGTTAGAAGGTTATTTTTTAGGTCGTGATGATGAATTTAAAGCGCTTATTGCTGTAAAGCCAGGCGAGCCCTACAACATTAACCAAGTAACCCAGACGATTAAGGCGTTTACCGATTTTTACGGTAACTTTGGATTTGCCTTTGCCCGGGTGGTGCCAAGTCCTGAGATTGACCGAGCAACAAACCGCGTAGTTATCGTTTTACAAGGCGATCCCTCTAGGCGGGTGTACGTGCGTCAAATCAATATAACCGGCAATGCTAAAACTCGGGACGAAATTGTTCGTCGTGAATTTAGGCAAATGGAATCAGCTTGGTACGACGGATACAGAATCAAAATATCCAAAGATCGACTCATAAGACTAGGCTTCTTTAAGGAAGTTGAAGTCGATACGAGGGAGATCCCCGGCGTACCTGACCAAGTCGATTTGTCTGTTACCCTAACTGAGAAGCCCACGGGTAGTTTGCAATTGGGAGCGGGCTACTCCTCGGCAGAAAAAGTATTCGTAACGTTTGGTATCCAACAAGACAACGTTTTTGGAACCGGTAACTACCTGGGCACTCAGATAAGTACCAGTAAGTACAATCAAATTTTTCAGCTTAACACCACCGATCCGTATGTAACTGAGGACGGAGTCTCTCGCAGTTTGAACTATTACCACCGCTCCAGTATTCCTTACGTTGACCAAGGAGGTAATTACCGTTTGGTAACAGACGGGGCTGGAATTCGCTACGGTATTCCGTTTGCGGAGCTAGATACTGTTTATGTAGGAACTTCTATTGAAAAAACCGAGATCAAGCCGGGAAGCAATATTCCAGCTTCCTACTTGGATTTTGCCGAACGTTTTGGATTTACAACTATTTCAGTTCCTATGACTATAGGTTGGGCGCGCGATAGTAGGGACAGTCTTTTGACCCCGAATTCTGGAAATTTCTTTAGATTAAACAGTGAGGTTGGTGAGTTCGGAGACACTCGCTACACCAGGTCCGGTGGACAATATCAGCAATACATCCCAATTACCAAGCAGTACACCTTTGCGTTTAACTCGGAATTGGATTTGGGACAGGGTTTGCAGGGGCGTCCCTACCCTGTCTTTAAAAACTACAGTTCTGGGGGACTGGGTTCCGTGAGAGGATTTACTGCAGGTACGCTGGGTCCTCGGGATGTTACGGGATTGAGTGTGGGTGGTCCCAAGAAATTCACGCTCAACACGGAGTTGTTGGCTCCGATGCCGGGTGGGGGAAATGACAAATCGCTTCGTTTATACGCCTTTTTTGATGTGGGTAATGTCTACGGCGAAACTGAGAAAATGGATTTTGGACTGTTGCGAACCTCCGTTGGTGTTGGTTTAAGTTGGATCTCACCCATGGGGCCTTTGCGACTCGCCTTTGCTAAGCCAGAAAGATTTTTTCCTGGCGATAGAATGCAGAGGGTACAATTTCAAATCGGGACTTCTTTTTGATGAAAATGCTTAATACTAAACGCCTATTAATCTCAGTTTTTTTACTCGCTGTAACCAGTCTTGCATCGGCTGAGGATTTTCGTATTGGGTATGTCAATACGGAGCGGATATTTCGTGAAGCCAACTCTGCAGTTGCTGCTCAAGCAAAACTGCAACAAGAGTTCTCAAAAAGAGAGAAAGAGTTGGTTGATCTGGGAAATTCTCTCAAGTCATCCTCTGAAAAGTTTGAGCGTGATGCGCCCACATTGTCTGAGTCACAGCGTGTCACGCGCCAACGTCAGATTTCCGACCAAGACAGAGAGTTTCAACGCAAAAGACGCGAGTTTCAAGAAGATTTGAACGCACGTAAAAATGAGGAATTCCAAC
This sequence comes from uncultured Burkholderiales bacterium, assembly GCA_903830725.1. Taxonomy (GTDB): domain Bacteria; phylum Pseudomonadota; class Gammaproteobacteria; order Burkholderiales; family Burkholderiaceae_C; genus Limnohabitans. The sequence goes on from CAIKVH010000070.1 coordinate 30,197, forward strand.
TCGTTTTAGAGCGTGCCAACAAGGTGGTTCGCCAGGTTGCTGAAACCGAGAAGTATGACCTCATATTACAAGAGGCGGTCTACATCAACCCCAAGCACGATATCACTGAGAAGGTCATTAAAGCTATCAATGTTCAAACACCTGTCACCTCTGGCTCAGGCGCAAAGTAACTTTGACACTTCTCGCCTGCGCAGCATCCTCTGTGCAAAGACAAATTAATTTGTGCCAAGCTTTGCTGGATGCTTTGAGCCCTAGGAACCTTAGGAACCTTAGGAACCTTAGACTCAAGAATTTAAATAAATAAACCATTGCAAATTTTGCTAGTTTTGCAAATTTTGTAATTCCCGCAACTCCTGCAACAGGTTTGAACTGGATGGCGTTAACTCTTGGCTTTATCGTTGAAAAGTTAGGTGGAACCTTAATGGGATCCGCCTCCGCGAGCATTGTTGCTATCGCACCCCTTGATAGCGCAACAGAGCAAGAAATTAGTTTTCTAAGCAATCCTCACTACATAGATCAACTTGATACAACGCAGGCGGGTTGCGTTATTGTCTCTAAAGAGCACAGCCAACGAGCGAGCGCCCGGGGTGCTTGTATTGTTTGCGATAAACCCTATTTGTACTTTGCACAACTTACCCAGTTGTGGCGCCTACAACATCCTATTCTTAGCATCTCTGATCAAGCTATTCACCCCACAGCGTTTGTTCACCCACAGGCCACGGTGCACAGCACAGCGCGAATTGGTGCCCACTGCGTAGTTGAGCAAGGGGCAGTTATTGGGGAAAGAACATGGCTTAAATCAAGTGTCAACATAGGGCATCACTGTATTTTGGGATCTGACTGTATTGTTCATCCTGGAGTTGTAATTGGAGCAGATGGATTTGGTTTTGCTCCGCACCAAGGGGCCTGGGTCAAAATTGAACAACTGGGGTCTGTCAGGATCGGGAACCAAGTTGAGATAGGAGCCAATACTTGCATAGACCGCGGAGCTCTTGGGGACACGGTGATTGAAGACGGTGTCAAACTAGATAATTTCATTCAAATTGGACACAATGTTCGGATCGGCGCTCACACGGCTATGGCCGCATTTGTAGGGGTTTCTGGGAGTACCAAAATCGGGGCTCACTGTACGGTTGCGGGTGGGGCAGGGTTTGTAGGGCATATTGAGATTGCAGACCGCGTAAATATAGGTGCTAAAGCAGTTATCACGAGGTCTATTCGTGAGCCAGGCGAGTACGGAGGATACTATCCCTTTGATTCGGATTCGGTTTGGAAGAAAAATGCTGCCATATTAAGACAACTCAGCTCTCTTAGGGAGAAGGTTAAGTCATTAATGCAAATAGGCCAAGGGCAGTAGTAGCTTAGGATTCACTCATTTTTTTCATCATTGCTAATTGATTTTCGACATTCTTATTCATCTCCACTAAATAACAACCTTAATTTATAAAGACCATCATCATGAGCAGCATGGATATTCATAAAATTTTAAAACTCCTTCCCCATCGTTATCCCATTTTGTTGGTCGACAGGGTCCTTGAGGTTGATAAGGGTAAATCGATCAGAGCCTTAAAAAATGTCTCTATCAACGAGCCCTACTTTAATGGGCATTTTCCTCATCGCCCTGTTATGCCTGGTGTTTTGATGATTGAGGCATTAGCGCAGGCAGCGGCTTTGTTGGCGTTTGAGAGCTTTGACATTAGCTCACAAAGCAACAATGTTTTTTATTTTGCTGGAATTGACGGTGTTCGCTTCAAACGCCCCGTTGAGCCCGGGGATCAATTGTTGCTAAATATTGAAGTACTAAGGATGAAGGCAGGTGTTATGAAGTTTAAAGCTCAAGCCTTTGTTGGCGAAGAGTTAGCCGTAGAGGCAGAATTAATGTGCACGATGCGTACGATTGAGTAATACCACTCAGAACATCGTTTGAGTCATTCATCTACACCTCACCGTCACTTCAACTCCTCATTAACTTTAATATCTAACTACCGCTATGACACGAATTCATGCAACCGCTCTTGTCGATAAAGGCGCCGAGTTACACGAAAGTGTAGAGGTTGGTCCATACACGGTGATTGGCCCTCATGTGCGTGTGGGAAGGGGCACTCGTATTGGCGCTCACTGCGTTATTGAGGGGCATACGACATTGGGTGAGGACAATCAGATTTTTCAGTTTAATTCTTTGGGCGCAATACCCCAGGATAAAAAATATGCGGGTGAGCCCTGTGAACTCATCATAGGAGATCGCAATACGGTGCGTGAATTTTGTACTTTCAATATTGGAACCATAGGCGATAAGGCGCGCACGGTTGTGGGCAATGACAATTGGATCATGGCCTACGTTCACTTGGCCCATGATTGTGAAGTGGGGAACCATACAATTTTTGCAAACAACTCCTCCCTTGCTGGGCATGTGCAGGTTGGGGACTTTGTGATTTTGGGGGGCTTTACGACTGTTCATCAATTTTGTCGAATTGGTGCGCACGCCTTCACATCGATTAATGCGATGATATGGGCTGACCTGCCCCCATTCGTTATGTGTCAGGGACAACCCGCTCAAGCCCGCTCTATGAACTTTGAGGGTCTGCGCCGCAGGGGGTTTTCTGCAGAGCGAATCAAAGCGATTAAGGAAATGCATAAACTCCTTTACCGTGATGGACTAACACTAGAGCAGTCCAAGCAGGGGATTAAAGCTTTGGACAAGGAATATAAAGAGTCGGCCCCCGATGTTTTGATGATGCTTGATTTTTTGAATGCGCCAAGCGCTGAACGTGGCATCGTGCGTTAAGTGTTGTTCAAAGAATCAATTAAAGTATTTTTCAAAATATTCTTTTCCCCTAGGGTGCCCGTTACCTCATAAATAGTTCCTTTAATAGTTCCCTCAAGTTACTTACCTTTCATTCCCTTACTCCCTTGCAAACAACTCGTCTCTCCCCAGCCAAATTACCAATCGCTCCTCGGATAGCCATGGTTGCGGGCGAGTCATCGGGGGATTTATTGGCCAGTTTGTTAATTAAAGAGATGTTGGTCCGTTGGCCAAACGCCCAGATATACGGTATTGGCGGAGACGGTATGTGTGCACTTGGGTTCAAAGCCCTGTGGCCTGCTCATAAACTCTCTGTGCGGGGTTATTTTGAGGTACTGCTACACCTGCGAGAAATACTGGGAATCCGCCGGGCACTTAAAAAAGAGCTTCTAGAAAATCCGCCTGACCTCTTTATTGGTGTCGATGCTCCTGACTTTAACTTAAATCTAGAGCGCTCTTTAAAAGAGGCCGGTGTTCCGTGTTTGCATTTCATATGCCCCTCTATTTGGGCTTGGAGAGCTAAGCGGGCGCTCACATTATCTAAGAGTGTTGATCATGTGTTGTGTATTTTTCCATTTGAACCTAGTCTTTTGGAGCAGTACCAGATCAAGGGCACTTACGTTGGGCATCCGCTCGCACAAATTGTCCCCATGGAGCCGGGTAGGGAGGCTGCGCGTCTGAAATTATCTATTCCTGCCGACTCAAAGGTTGTTGCGCTTATGCCTGGAAGTCGTGCCTCTGAGGTAGAGCAAATGGCTGAGCGATTCTTGCGAGCTGCCTTAATCATGCAAGAAACTCAGCCTGGACTTGTCTTTTTGTTGCCCGTTGTCCCTCACTTGCAGCGTTATGTGGAGCGTCTTTGTGAGCGCATACCTGTTCCCCATTTAATACAATTAAAGGGGCGCTCCCATGAAGCTTTAACCGCCTGTGACGCGGTTCTAGTAGCAAGTGGAACCGCAACACTTGAGGCAGCTCTTTTTAAGCGACCCATGGTGATTGGATATCACGTTAACTGGTTTAGCTATTTTCTAATTTGGCCGCAAAGACTCTTGCCATGGATTGGTTTGCCCAACATTTTGGCGGGCCAAGAGATCGTCCCAGAACTTTTGCAAACACGGGCAACTCCAATTGCCCTGGCCAGCGAGATGTTGAAATTGATGAATGATTCGGTTGCGTTAGGAAAGCTCACTCAGACCTTCAATGACATGCACAGGCAATTGAGGCGCGATACCGCAAGCATAGCCACCCAAGTCATTGGGGAATTGTTGGGACGACATAAGCTGTGAACGACCCCGCAACATTAGAGCGACTCGGGTTTGATTTAAGTGAACTATCCGCAGGCGTGGATGAGGCGGGACGAGGTCCTTTGGTTGGACCCGTGGTTGCGGCGGCCGTCATATTAGATCCGAAGAACCCAATTACGGGACTCTCTGACTCTAAGAAACTTACCCCGCAAAAAAGGGAGCGTCTTGACCTAGAAATTAGGTCCAAGGCCCTTGCCTTTTGTGTTGCTCAGGCGAGTGCCGAGGAGATAGACCGGTTAAATATATTGCAAGCAACTATGCTGGCTATGGCCCGGGCGGTTGAGGGTTTGGAGCGCGTGCCCAAGCGCGTATGGGTTGACGGTAACCGAGTCCCCAAGCTCTTGATCCCCGCCCACGCGGTCGTCAAAGGAGACTCCCTTTTGGATTGCATCTCTGCGGCCTCCATTTTGGCCAAGGTAAGTCGGGACCTTTGGTGCACTCAAATTGATAGCGAGTATCCGCTGTACGGCTTTGCCGCGCACAAGGGTTACGGCACCAAGGTCCATATGCAGGCCTTAAAAGCGTATGGGGCTACGCCTTGGCACCGCAGGTCCTTTGCCCCCGTCGCCGCTGTGTTAGCACCTGGTAATTAGTTAATTATAACTAAAGTTTCTATATTGAGTCCCCAAAGTTCGCTTTTGGGTAGCTCTAACTCCCCTTATTGTCCTCAAGTTTCAACTCTTCAAGTCGATCTGATTTGTAGTTAATCTTCTAAATTGTTGATTTTGTTGAAACTTGTTTGATAAGTGAGAACCTTTATGAAAAAAATACTTCTTTTAATTGCGTTGTCGATGGCTTTTGGAGCTCATGCTCACGGGGCTACCGAGTCTCATGCAGGAGCTTCTGAAGGAGCAAAAGGGGCCATTGAATATGAACGCGAGTCAACATTCCAGATCGGTATTGATGGGGGCTATGACTCATTTTCTAAGAAAAATTTTGCAGCCCTTGCGTTTGCCCTACCTCTGGGCGATTCTGGATTTAAAGTTGTCGCGGAATACGCCCATGGTCGCCAAGACGACGGGGGTGCGAATGTGACCATCCTTAAGGCTGTGAAAGAGCTATACAGCTACCGTAGGTTTGAGTTTGGTGCAGTTTTAGGCGTTGCGCACTCTGTCGAATCAGACCTCATCGAGGGGACCAAAATGGGCAATGGTTGGGTCGCTGGTGGCGAGGTTGCTTACGATCTGTCAAAGCTCTACTCTTTAAAAGTTGAAGCAACTCGCTTCATCGGTACTGGCGTTTTAAGCGAAGAGCGTTCCAACGTTTTGCAAAGTGGTTTGGTGATCAAGTTTTAATCACCTAAACTCACTCAACCCCGTGGGTGTCCACTTTGGTTTGGCTGAGCTATAAGCCTAACGTTGTAAAGGTGGATACAGACGGGGTTGAGCGTCTTATTTGATTAGAATGAGCTAGCAACACATTCTTAGTAAAAAGCTAGTCAGAGCAGGGCGCATCAGATACGTCATGGTCTTTTAACATATGCGCTTTACACTTATTCGATTTGACTCCTAGGGGTATTTAACTTTTATGAGCAACCTGGATTGGCAAACATCAGACGGTGTGACCTTAAAGTCATTGCGTCAATCGGCCGGTATAGGCCTCTCGGTGTTGGCCAAAAAGGCCTCGTTGTCCGTTGAGCAACTCAAACAGTTAGAGGACGGGGGGAGTAGCCTCTTTTATACCGAGGCGATAAAGTTGCGAGCAGGCGAGAGAGTGCTCTCTATCTTGGGTTTTCGGTTTACCGAGCCCCAAGCAACGCCGCTAGTTCAGGGCAACCCTGCTAACAGAATTATTCCGGTCAAGTCACAAACTCCTACTCTCTTGGGGTATGTTTTTTTGGCAAAGGATGTTTTGTCGAAGAAGTTCGTAACTGTATTTGGACGCATCACCCTCTTCACAGAGTTGCGTAAAGGTTTTGCGCTTGGACAATCAGCATCCATGACTTCACTGTGGCATTCGAGCACTCTTTGGGTTGTAACGGGAACTTTAGCCAGTATGTTGTTGTGCTATGACTTGTATTTGCAAGTTGTGCAAAGGGGTTGGAGTTTGGGGGTGTTAACGACGCTGGTCCAAAGCGGGGGAACTAAAGCGCTACCCACCCCGTCAAATGAGGGCTCAGTTACTTCGTTAACTATTGATGCCTCCGTCCAAGTTGACAAAGCCTCTAGCGCTAATGCTAATGCTCAGGGAACCAAAGGAGCTTCAGTCTCGGGTGAGAGATCTGACTTAAGACCCGACGTGGGCTCTAGCTCCTCCACTGAAACCCCAGCCAATGCCAACAGCAATACCCCAACCTGTCATTGGCAGTCGGACTCGCCCAGTTTGTCTGTGCTTCATCCAAGCAAGCTTGGTAACTTTGTTCATATCACTGCCGTTACTGCGACTCATCTTTGTATTATGGATTCCCACGACAAGGTGTCTGTATTGTCCCTAGTTGCTGGATCATCCCAAAGCTTTTACGGCGTCGCGCCATTTAAAATTTATAGTGAGAATTTAAAGCAACTGAGATTTTATTTTCAGGGCTACGGTGTATATATGCCTCCAGAAGTTGGATTTCAGTTTACGCTTACCGAACTCCCCCTCACCAAAGCGGCCAGCGTGGCACAAACTGCTAATTAAAAAAAGTACAACTGTAAGAAGTTAATTTCACCCTGCCTCAAGGTCTTGGGCAGTAATGCTAATTCTGCACTCCTTATAATCAAGTCCATGCACCCAGACCCAGATCTAAAGCCAGGGGCTTTAGAGATCATTCAATCCAAGGACAATCCTTTGCTGAAAAGGATTAGAGGAATTACTGCTCATTCACGCGCCTCCAAAAACGCGAACGAGTTATGGCTCGAGGGTCGGCATTTGTGCAGTGCTGCATTTGATAAAGGAGTACAAATCGAGCATTTGGTATGCACGCAGACCGCGCATGCAGATTTGTTATTTAGCGCTCCAAATTGGCTCAACAAGGCCGTCCGTGTGAGTGTGATTCACGATAGTCTTTTTAAGCTTATGAGTCCTTTGCCTTCTCCCGCAGGAGTGGGATTCTTGGTTCAAACACCGCCAGCTCAAATCGTAGCACCCATGTTGCCTAGTGTGGTTTTGGACCGAGTCCAAGACGCGGGTAATGTGGGATCTATTTTGCGCAGTGCTGCTGCATTTGGATATAAACAGATTATTGCGCTTCAAGGAACTGCAGGACTTTGGTCAGATAAGGTTTTGCGGGCAGGTATGGGGGCGCACTTTAGTTTGCAACTGATTGAATCGGCAACGCTCAGGGATGTTGAGTTACTTCAAATCCCATTGTTATGTACCAGCTCACATGAGGGATCTTTTTTACACGAGTTGCAACTCGCACACCAAATCCCGTCTCCTTGTGCTTGGGTCTTTGGTCATGAGGGTCAGGGCGTTCGCCCTGAGCTTTTGGAGTTGGCTACGCACAAGGTGAGGATAGCCCAGCCCTCGGGGGAGGAGTCGCTCAATGTGGCGGCAGCAACTGCAATATGTTTATATGCAGGTATTTCGCAGCACTAAGCTTAATTTCTCTTTAACTTAGCGCGAATCTGGCAACTCGATTTTCACCTCTAAGACTTCTAAATTGTCTTGGCGTTCAAGATTAACTCTAATGTCCTCTGCGTTTATTTTTACGTATTTGCTCAGCACCGCAATCAAATCGCGTTGAAGTTCGGGAAGGTAATCCGGTTCTGCTGCATTACGCCCTGAGCGCTCGTGGGCCAAGATAATTTGCAGACGCTCTTTTGCAACGTTCGCTGATTTCTTTTTCTCACCCAGCAAAAAAGACAAGATGGACATGCTCATTTCCTTCCAAACAGGCGCTGAATGAATCCCAACTTCTCGACATCGATAAACCGCAGTGGCTTTTCCTCGCCTAAGAAGCGGTCTACAACATCAAGGTAGGCCTCAGAGACCTCTGTTTGATCAAGGTGAACTGCCGGGACGCCTTGGTTTGATGCCTGTAAAACATTCTCGGACTCAGGGATCACGCCAATCAAAGGAATGCGAAGAATATCTTGAATATCTTCAATGGATAACATCTGCCCTTCCTCTACTCTGGAGGGGTTGTAGCGGGTGATGAGTAGGTGCTCCTTAATGGGCTCAGAACCGTTGATTGCTCGCAGTGTTCTGCTGCTCAGCATACCCAAAATACGGTCCGAGTCACGTACCGAGGAAACTTCTGGATTTGTAACCACGATCGCTTCGTCTGCAAAGTGCATTGCCATCAGCGCGCCGGTTTCGATTCCAGCAGGAGAGTCACAGATGATGAATTCGAAGTCCATGGAGGCGAGTTCGCGCAAAATGCGCTCTACACCCTCTTGCGTGAGTGCCTCTTTATCCCGAGTTTGGGAGGCGGCGAGGACGAAAAGATTATCTGTGTGCTTATCTTTAATAAGCGCTTGGTTTAAGGTCGCCTCCTGGTTGATAACGTTGACAAAGTCGTAAACAACCCTGCGCTCACATCCCATAATTAAATCTAAGTTGCGCAGGCCCACATCAAAATCAATGACAACCGTTTTATGTCCACGAAGGGCAAGTCCAGAAGCAAAACTAGCGCTGGTTGTTGTTTTCCCTACGCCTCCCTTACCGGAGGTTACTACAACAATTTTTGTCATGGATTAAAGTCCTTTTAGAAATAAAAAATTACAAATAGAGTTTACTTTGGCTGCATCACCAATTTATCGTCAATGAGTCGAATTTGAGCTGATCTGCCAGCGACTTCTTTGGGGATTGGGGTATCGCTGGTTCTGTATATACCTGCAATCGAGATCAGCTCAGCCTCTAAACAAGAGGTGTAAATTCGTGCTTCCTTATTGCCCTTGGCGCCCGCAATGGCTTTGCCACGAAGCGGTGCGTAGACATGGATGTGACCATCCGCCATTATCTCAGCCCCAGGGTTGACCATCGCCATAACAATTAAGTCTCTGCCTTTGGCATAAACGTGTTGTCCCGAGCGAAGCGGTTTGTCAATGATGAGGGCGCAACTTGTTGAAGTAACTTCACCGGCACTGGAGTCCTCACCCACCTGCGCTGCTTTGCTTGTTGGTTCGGTGTTTGAAGTTGGGCCTTGCGCAGGGGGAGTTGTTGTTAGGTTGGAGGTAGATTCAGTTCCAGTTTCAGGATGAGGGGTAGTGGCATGATTTTCTGAACCAACCCCTCTCTTAGTCTCTGGCGGCATTTGCGATTGACTAATTAAAAAGAGACCCGCCAACTCCGCCCAAGCCTGATGGTTTGTATGATTAGACCGGATCGCAACAGGATTCATTTTGAATTTCTTCAGAATCTGACACAACTTGGTGAGTTCTGGAGAGCCCAAAGCTTTGTTATCTTGGAACTGGGTCAAATCGATCATGACGGGATCGTTGTCAAAGAAGTCGGGGTGCTTGGCAAAACGAGCTTCCAAGTCTTTTTCCACTATATTAATGTCATCTGAGCGGATGATGACGCTCTCCAAAGGTAGGAGGGCGCTTTTTATATCAAACGATGCGGGAGATTTTGAGACTTTAGTGGACGGCATTATTGGTTTAGATTCGCTAGGTTCAAATGGGCTTGAACGTTAGACGTCAATGCATTTGGAATGGCAAGCAATTTTCTCAGAGTTAGAGGCATATTTTGATAAAAATTAAGTTTTTTTTCAAAATTAGGACATTTATTGCTGCATTTCTTTTTTAACTCTGTTTGTTTGGTAAAAATGTTGTCCCATAAGTAGTGTGCCCTTTTAGGTTAGTCACGGCGAAGGTATTTAGAATCAGTTATTGACCCACTCAACATCGACTTGAATTAATTTTGTCACTTTATGACTCGTGCACTGATCATTTTTTATTTTCTGATTTTATTTGGTACCTTAATGGTTACCTCTAAAACGGTTCAGGGTCCTTGGCTTTTTTTATTTCGAGCATTTTTTCCTAATTGGAAGTTTTACCATTCCCTTGGCTGGCAACCGCAGTTGTATGTTCGCATTCGCTACCCTGGGCGCTCAGAAATTAGTGGGAACCACAGTACCGCAGCGTTTGCTAACCCGTCTCCTAGTCCGTGGACAGAGAGTCGCTTGATTTACCCCCGTGCTAAACGAAATTTATTAAATCTCTTTCATAATCCAACTATCAATATTGCCCTTGCGCATCAAAATTTGGTGGAGCACTTGGCGAACGATTTGCAGGCGATGGGTGAGCAAGAGGATCCTAAGAACCTGGTTAGCTACAAATTGGTAAACAGATTTGTACGAAGCAGTATCTATGATTTCATTAGCGGTGCGCATCAGGCGCAGCCCGCAACAGATTTTAAATTACCTCATCCCGCCCAGACCCGAGCTGAGAATCAACCAAAACCGAACCCAGATTCCTACCCGGATTCCTTCCCGGATTCCAGTGTAGATTGGTTTGACTTAGTTGGTGAGCGTTCAATAGAGTATCAATTCGAAATTCGGCTGAAACTCAACAGTCCAGAAATCAAATCGCGAATCCAACTAGAACGTGACAACGAGTTGGCCGAGAACCCAAATAAAAATGAACGCGAACAATCAGCCCAGGCAAGAGAGATCGACGAAATTCACGTCCTCATGATTTCACCCATATTAAAACTTCTTAGGGATGAGGGCGCGCGTCCTCAAGTATTGCTTAGCCCTGGGAGCCAGTCATGAACCTCACCCTTGCAGCGCGTTGGGTAGAGATACTATTTTCTATTAGCCTTTTGATTCAAACTCTTGAATACCTTAAATTGCTATCGTTCACCGCAGAGGAGGGCATCTGGTCTTGGAAAATTCAGCGCTCTGACATCCCTAAAACGCAAAACGCGGTGCGCCAACTTCTGGATTTCTTGTTAAATCAAAAGGGATACAAAATCATTTTACTTTTGCGCCTTATTGCTGCTCTCAGTCTATGCGTAATAGGTGTATGCATATGGAGCGCTTGGTTTTTGCTCATCTCCAACTTACTGCTGCTCGTGCGTTGGCGAGGAGCATTTAACGGGGGGAGTGATTTTATGACCCTGGTACTCACCTGTGGGTTAGTGTTGGGTCAAACCTGTGCCCCATTTTCTGGGGAAGCAATGGGATGGGTCGTCACCCTTTGGTACATCAGTATTCATTCAATCACTTCTTATTTCATGTCCGGCTGGGTGAAATTGATCAGCAAAGAATGGATCTCGGGCGTCTGTATGCCCATTTTTTTGAGTACAGGGGTTTATGGGCCTCTCAAAACTGGCAGTGTTTTAGGCAAAAGACCCGTAGCCGTGATCTGCAGTTGGGCCTTCATTTTGTGGGAGGCGCTAATGCCCCTGTCCCTGATTGACACCCAACTGGCCTGGGTGTTTTGTTCCATTGCCCTGGTCTTTCACTTTTTGGTCTTTATGTTTTTTGGACTAAACCGTTTTTTCTGGGCTTGGGCCGCAAGTTTGCCCGCCATTTTGTACTGCTCAACCTGGGTTTGGTAGCCAAAGAAGATTTGATTTTTGGGTTGTTTAATTGTGAAAACCCTCTATTTATGAATTAAAAAGTACTATTTTATTCATATATTTTATGAATTCAGTGAATTTTTCATTGTTAATTTTGGGGGATTGCATAGAATAGACACCCCGCCCAAAGACTTTAATTTTGGGCGGTTCGACTTATGTGCGGGCTCAAACACTGGGGCCGCCCAATGGCTTAAATTTTGTAGATTAGAGATTTTTTCAAATGCAGTTGATGTGGCTATCAGGACCTACGGGCTCTGTAAAAACAATTTCAATAACCTTGCGTACAGTCTTGGCAGGCATTACCGTGGCTGCTTTTTCCTTGTTGATGCTTGGATTCTTGTTACATTTCGTGGGGTTCAAAATAGCGGTTGAATACAACCCAGAGCTGGCCCGAAGCATGGGCGGGGTCACAACGGAGGCCGAGCAAAAGCGCATGGAGGCCATTTACCGGGAGGAACTGGACAAGATGCGAGATTCCTTGCAAGCTAATGTGAGCGAGATCAAGCAACTAGAGGCTTTGAAAAATCACTTCATGGAGATAGCCACTCCCACCAATCTCAGAGATAAATGGTCGCACAACAAAGACGACAGTAGAGGTGGCCCTTTCATCCCGCCGCGAATCTTGAGTACCTTTATTAGGTTGCCCCTTGGGCAGGAGTTTGACAAGACGCTAATTGATATCAATCAAACCCAAGCCGCTCTTAAAGATATACACGCGAGATGGGATCAACAAATTGAATGGCTCGCCACCCTGCCAACTGGCGTCCCTGTGCGCGGAGATTTTCGGATAACAAGTGGCTTTGGTATTCGCAATGACCCCTTTACTGGTTCCCTCGCTATGCACGAGGGACTTGATTTTGCTGCCAACGTCGGAGCCCCAATCGTCTCAACTGGTCCTGGATCAGTAGTTCGTTCCTCATGGGACGCAAGTTACGGGAACGTTGTTGAAGTCTCTCATGCAGAGGGTTTTGTAACTCGCTATGCTCATCTTTCTAAGCGTCTTGTGGCCGAGGGGGACAAGGTAGAAAGAGGCGATCTCATCGGAGAGCTCGGCACTACTGGACGCTCCACGGGACCCCATTTGCACTATGAGGTTTTCAGGAAAGATCATGTACTGAATCCTGTCCAAGTTTTGCCTTTCGGACCATCAGTTTAATTTCGGTTGTTGGTGCAGTCCTTCTACTCTGGAGCTTAATATGTTTGAGAAACTTCGCGACAAAACGCTAACTACTACTCAAGAACGTTTTGATACGATTATTGGTAAGACCACTCAAATTTATGGCCGCCTTGTGCTACTGGATAGCGTTCGCATTGATGGCAAAGTTGTTGGAAACATTGAGACCAATAAAGACAACAAAGTAACGGTTGCAATTGGCTCAAGCGGGGAAGTCTCAGGAGATATAACAGCCTACCGAGTGATGGTTGCTGGTAAGGTTGAGGGCAACATCTACGCAACCGAGCGCGTTGAGTTTCACAAAGAGTCCATTGTTCACGGTGACATCTCTTACGGCTCCATTGCGGTCGAGCATGGTGCCAAGTTGCTTGGCCTTGTGATTCAAAACCCAACGGGTAACCCCCCTACAGCCGCAAGCGATGCGAGCTCCGCTATCCGAAATGCTCAAAACGGCGTTTCAAACTAAATACTGAACCCCGAGTAACCCCGAGCTACTTAATTACCGCTCTACCAGGCGTTGCGTGCAATAGGGTAAACTTAAAATTTGTGGACTTCTATGCCAGTTTTTTTGCTGGTGTGAACAGCAACTTATTTTGATATTTTTAAGGTATTTCATGCACTCACAATCTGTACACGAAACCCACTCCAGCCACCCAGAGCACACTAGTGCGTGGTATGACAGTATGTATAACAACCGGGCATTGGTGCCCGATTTTGCCGATCACTTTACGCGTTGGCAAAACCAGTCCCAACTAGCCCGCACCGAGAACCGAGCGATCTTGGACGTCGCTTACGGACGTGCTAACAAAGAAAGTCTAGACATCTTCCCCTCCGAAGTTCCTCATTCTCCTGTCGTTGTTTTTATCCACGGAGGTTATTGGCGTTCCCTAGACAAATCTGATCATTCCTTTGTGGCACCAACACTGACGAAGATGGGCTCTTGCGTGGTTGTCCCGAACTACGATTTATGCCCCAACGTCACTATCCCTCAAATTACGTTGCAGATGGTAAAGTGTTTGGCGTGGGTTTATAAAAATATTAAGCACTGGGGTGGCGATCCGCGCCAAATTCATATCATTGGACATTCTGCTGGAGGCCATCTGGCTGCAATGTTAATGGCTTGCCACTGGGGGGATTACGACGGGGAACTGCCCGAGGATTTGGTCAAGAGTGCGCTGTCTATTTCTGGACTCTTTGATCTGTTGCCGTTGATCAAAACTCCTTTTTTGAGCGACTCTTTACGCCTAACACCTGAGGACGCTTTAAGCTGCAGTCCAGCGCTTATGCCTGCCCCCAAACTGGGTAAATTTTTGAGTGTCGCAGGTGCCCAAGAGAGTCAAGAATTCATCCGTCAAAATAGACTTATTCAAGAATCCTGGGGCGAGCACCGAGTGCCTATTTGCGAGGACTTGCCCGGGTTAAATCACTTTAGCGTGATGGGAGCCCTAGTAACTCCCCATCACAGGCTCTATGAGTTGGCACAGTCAATGTTAGATTAACCGTCTAGAAATTTAGGCCTTGGTTTTGCGCCTCTGAGCATTGCTGAGCATTGATTTATGAACGAGCTCAGCAATACAGTTGCATCGTTACAATGTGACCTATGACTATAGATCACCTTGATTCAACTATTTTTAAAGCCTACGATATCCGAGGCATAGTCCCCAAATCTTTGAATGCCAATGTTGCCCATTCATTGGGGCTTGCATTTGCAAAGGCAGCGCTTGCGCTAGGGCAAGGTATCGTTGCCGTTGGTCGAGACGGACGCTTGAGCGGACCCGAACTAAGCCAAGCTTTAATAGAAGGACTGCGTACAGGAGGGGTTGACGTCATTGACGTAGGTATGGTGACTACGCCTATGCTTTATTTTGCAGCGCATACCCTTTGCAATAGTGGAATACAAATTACAGGGAGTCATAACCCCAGGGATTACAACGGCTTTAAGATGGTACTTGCCGGTAAAGCAATCTACGGCGAGGAGATTTTATCTTTGTACCGGGAGATGAATAATCAGATTTCAGATTCCCTTGATTCGAATGACTTAAGTGCAAAATTAGGTCCAAAAGGAAATCTCAAACAAGTCGATCTTAGCCTTGACTATAGTCAACGCATTGCTGGAGATATTGCTTTAAAACGCAAGATGAAGATCGTTGTAGACAGTGGCAACGGAGTTGCCGGTGCTAGCGCACCAGCAATATTTAGGGCCTTAGGTTGTGAGGTGATTGAGTTATTCAGTGAGGTTGATGGGAACTTCCCCAATCACCATCCTGATCCAAGCAAGCCAGAAAATCTGAAAGATCTAATACGCGCTTTGCAAACAACAGACGCGGAACTGGGGTTGGCATTTGATGGGGACGGAGACCGTTTAGGTGTTGTCACCAAAGACGGGAAAACCATTTATCCCGACAGGCAAATGCTTTTGTTTGCCCGGGATGTTTTAAGTCGTGTGCCAGGGGGCACCGTTGTATTTGATGTGAAATGCTCTCAGCAACTCGCACCCGCCGTGACGAGTATGGGAGGCAACCCCGTTATGTTTAAGACTGGACACTCCCTTATCAAAGCGGAGATGAAAAAATTGGACGCTCCTTTAGGAGGAGAGATGAGTGGCCATATATTTTTTAAAGAGCGTTGGTACGGCTTTGATGACGGCACCTACGCAGGTGCGCGTTTGCTAGAGATTCTTAGCAAAAGTCCAAATTCAAGTGAAGTGTTGAACGCGTTGCCCAATAGTTTTTCAACGCCCGAGTTGAATGTGCCGTGTAAAGAGGGGGAGCCCCACCAACTGACGCAGGCCCTATTAGAGCAGGCCAAAGTCATGGCTGCGGCAAATACCTTGCCCGGCGCAGATAAGCGTCCAACATTGTGTGATGTTGATGGACTTCGTATTGATTGGAACGATGGATTTGGGTTGATTAGGGCCTCAAACACAACACCCGTTTTAGTTCTTCGCTTTGAGGGGACAACGCACGAAGCCTTATCCAGGATTGAGCGCGATATGATGCATTTACTTCATAGTGTAAAGCCCGATGCAACCTTTCAAGGTGCTGCTCACTGAACCAGTCAATTGGTTCAACTCAATACATTTTCCAAAGTAATAAATTGAAAATATTGATCGTCAAGCTCTCCTCTTTAGGAGACGTAGTCCACACCTTGCCAGCTGTGATGGATATCCGCGCTCATTTACCCAGCGCTCAAATCGATTGGGTGGTTGAGCGCGCCTTTGCCCCATTGCTTGCGGTTGCGCCCTCTGTTAACAAGGTCATCGCATGCGATATCCGTCGGTGGCGAAAATCTTGGTGGACTCATCAAACGCGCCGTGAGTTTATGCAGTTCAAGCGTCAATTACAAAATGATTCTTACGATGCGATTATTGATCTTCAGGGACTCTCTAAGTCAGCCTTCATTTCTTGGCTAGCGGAGTTGAGTCCCAAAGGCAAACGCTTTGCAATCGGTAATCAAACGCAAGGGGCTTCCTACGAACCAATGACTCGCTGGGTAGCGGATACGCCAGTTGTTGTGCATACAAGGGTTCACGCCGTTGAGCGTTCGCGGATCATTTGTTCCAAGGCGTTGAATTATGCATATCTGAGTCAAGCTGAGGGAGTTACATCAACTCCTGCTTCCCCTTCAGCCTTACATGTAAAGCCTGCAAAGGCAGTGCAACCCCAAACCATAGCGCTGGTCCATGCCAGCTCTAGGGAGGACAAAACTTGGCCTCTCTCCTACTGGACCGTGCTGGGGGAGGGGTTAATGCAGAGGGGGTTTCAAATTGCACTACCTCAAGGGTCCGAGGATGAGTTAGAGCAGGCTAGAAAAATATCCAACACCTTAGTAGGGTCAAAGGTTTGGTTGAAAATGAGTTTAGATAACGTTACTGCGCACCTAGCGGCGTGCGCAGGAGTCATAGGGGTTGATAGCGGCCTCAGCCATATCGCTGAGGCCCTTGATCTTCCCTTGGTTCAGATTTATAACTTCCCAACTAACTGGAGAACAGGTCCAATCCGCCAGGCCTTTCAGACAAGTACCTATGCAGTACCAACGCCTAGCGTTGAAGATGTTTTAAAAAAATGGGATGAGAGTTGGTCGCTATTTCAAAACCTAAAGGATAAAGCGCACCAGCCAATTCACTCGTTACCAATTCAAAATGAATTTATAAAACCAAGTGTCCTCAACACCTCGGAGGCTCAAATTTCTGAGCTTGTAGACCAGAGCTTACTCGGTTCAACTTCGGTGCTGAGTTCGATAGAGTCGAAAAATACAAGTAGTACTTCAAAGAGTAATTCTAAAAAAAACAGCGCAGAGGCTTCTAAACCCAGCCCTCAACTCGGATTATTTGATTAGGCGTTATTTGCCATAAGACAGCATGACCCAGCCACCGTTATCCTTTAGGTTTATTTGTACCCTAGCCTTGTATTCAAACTTGTTGCGCTTGGTTGCGCCTTTCTTACGCATTAAAGCAATAAGAAGGGGGCGCAAAGAGCCCGGATATCTGCATGCAATTGATGAGCGATTTGCTAGGTACGATAAAACGACGAATCATATCGGTGATTTTAAAAACGGTTCTATCTGGATACACGCAGTCTCCCTTGGGGAGACCAAAGCTGCTCAAGTGCTGATCAAAGCACTCTTAGATTCAGCGGCAAGCTCTGATAAGAGTGCTCATCAAAGCCCTCATTTCTTGTTGACGCATTCAACCGCAACGGGACGACAAGCTGGCTTGGAGCTGATACGCAGTTTAGAGCTAGGTGAGTCTCAGGCACTTCAAGTTTGGTATCCCTGGGATACCCCGGGAGGTGTGGATAGATTTCTAAATCAATTCAAACCAAGCCTAGGTCTTTTAATGGAAACCGAAGTCTGGCCGAATATGGTGATGGCTTGTTATAGAAATAATTTGCCATTGATACTTGTGAATGCGAGGATGAATGAGAAATCGTTCAAGAGCGCTAAGGCCCTGGGTTTGTTTGCCCATACTGTATATCAACGCTTAACAGCGGTATTTGCTCAAGCTCCTGCTGATGCAAAACGGTTGAAAGCTTTGGGAGCTCCCGTTGTTGGGAGCTTTGGAAATCTCAAGTTCGATGCAAGCGTAGATGAGCTTCAAAGAAGCAAAGGCCTAGAGTTTGCTCAAAATTATTTCAATACCTCTCAAAAATCGATTATTCTCCTTGCCAGTTCAAGAGAGGGGGAGGAGGCGCTGCTTTTTCACGCGCTAGTAGCCAACAAATTACTCACTCAGGGAATACAGTGGCTCATCGTGCCCAGGCATCCTCAGCGCTTTGATGAGGTTCAAAAAATAGCCCTGCAGTTTGGATTTGCTGTTTCAAGGCGCATTGCTCAAGATACGAATCAAGATACGCATCAAGATACGCTTGAGGAAACCCTCACCGATACTGACGAAGATGCTCCCAAAGCTCAGCTTGAATACTTTGAGCACAGTCCGTTGAATCCCCACATGGTTGGTGAAATCTGGATAGGAGACAGCGTTGGAGAGATGCCTTTGTACTACGGGATGGCTAAAGTTGCCTTGCTAGGTGGTAGTTTTGAGCCCCTAGGTGGGCAAAATCTCATCGAAGCCGCAGCCTGTGCGTGCCCAGTTGTAATGGGACCGCATGTTTTTAACTTCACCCAGGCCGCACAACAGGCTATTGCAAGAGGGGCAGCAATTCAAACACCCTCCCTTCACGATGCATGTCAACGCGCCCACCAAATCGCCCTCAATCCGGCAAAGCAAACCAATATGTCCCGTTTATCGATCGAGTTTGCATCCGAGAATAGAGGTGCCGTTTCTAGAACAATTGAGGCTTTAAAAAATTATATTTAAATGACCTGATAATTTATCTTTAGAAGGGTTCGGACTACTGGACTACTTCTCAAGTAAATTGTTAATAGAGTTCAAGTCCTCTGGTGAAAGCGTTCCGTTTGCCTGTTTGAGTTTTAACTCGCCAACCAGAACACCGTATCGTGCTTTAGCCAACTCACCTTTGGTTTGATACAGTTGACTTTGTGCGTTAAGCACATCAATGTTGATTCGAATGCCAACGTTGTAGCCGAGTTTATTTGCATCAAGTGCAACTTGACTGGAATTTTGTGCAGCCTCAAGAGCTTTTACCTGCGCAAGTCCAGAAGCCACTCCTAAATAAGCTGTCCGGGTGGCAAGACTCACACTGCGACGCGCCGCATCTAAATCATCGCGAGCCTTTTCTTCTAGAGAAATACTTTCTTGAACGCGGTTATGAGTATACATCCCCGAAAATAACGGCAAATTCATGACGACCGCAAACGTAGTAATTCCAATCCTTGAATCGCCCGAGCTTTGTGAGGATATCCCTTGGTAGTTGATACCCCCTAAATTGACTTGATCCGAATACTGGGTCTGTAAATTAATGGTGGGTTTGTGTCCCCCATAAGATTTTTCAACCTCCAACTGAGCCACTTCTAGCGCAAGTCTTGCGTTCAAAATACTTGGGTGAGTGTCCTCAGCCTCCTTAACCCACTCATCCGGGTCATCCTTGGCCAGTGAGGGCAACTTTGCACCTTTACTGAGCGGTTTAGGATGCGTATTGACCATACCCACTAGTTGATCCAAAATGAGTTTCTTGACCCGAACATCGTTGGCGGCCGCAATTTCTTGTGAGCTGTTTAAATCGTATCTTGCCTGTGCTTCGCGAGAATCAGTAACGGTTGCTGTACCCACTTCAAAGTTACGCTTTGCAGCTGCAAGTTGTTCCCCAATTGCGGTTCTTTGGGCTCTAACTACTTCCAAGCTGTCTTGACTGGCGAGGAGGTCAAAATAGGCCTGGCTGACTCGCACCAAAAGATCTTGTTCAGCGGCAACTAATTGAGATGCACTTTGACCTAATTGTTTGCGACTTTGTTTGTAGGTTGCGTAATTGGTGGGGTTGTAAAGGGGCTGTATTGCCGTTAAAGTGGCCGTGTGAGTGCCCAGTAATTGTTTATAGGAAGCGTTATCCGGCTCATTAGCCCTGACGGTCTGATGTTGATCAGTTGTTGATAAAGATATGCTTGGCAATAGTCCAGCCAATGATTCATCGGCTTTGTATTTGTTGGCTTGAAACTGAGCCTTGGCCCCTTGGTAATTAGCGTCGTAAGCTTTGGCAGATTCATACAGCTCAACAAGGCTTTGTGCCTGGGTTGAGGTTGAGAACCCGATAGCCAAACCCGTACCGAGCGTCATACACAACGCTGCACGAATTGCCACTTTGAGTGGCAGAACACGAAATGATTTCATAAGATTTCCTCTGGACAAGCAATAACCCGTCAATAATGACAAGGATTCCTTGGAGTGGAGCAATAAATAGGCCAGAGAAAGTGGCTAATATTTGCCACTTATTGGTCATTTTTCGTAAATTTATTTTGCGTGTGGTTTTTCTTCGATTCGCAAGCATTTGACCTATCTCAAGTCCGCTGTATTAGAAATCCCCTAACCTTACCCAAGAGATGTAATTGATCTGAACAGCGATATGATTGAGGCAGGAGAGAAGTACTATGAACGAAATCATTTCAACCCCTAAGTCCAGGGTAAAGCTTTTGCTGAGCTTGGCTGTTTTGAGCTGCTTGTCCGCTTGCGGAGACGGGGGCGAGAAAACTTTGGTCTTAAGTTGCAGCGGAAAGACCGTGGTGAGCGATTATGTTGTTAAGGGCGCGAGTACCGAAAAGCGTAGCGAAGACACGATTAGGTTGAGCATTGAAGGTAAGAGCGTTTACGTTACCGGGACCGCAGCCAAACACTTCCTAAAATCTTACGAGGTATGCAACGACGGAGACCGCATCTCATTTGAGGAGAGTTGTAGAAAAGTGATAACCGACGAAACTCAACTTGCCTACAGTGTCAATAGTTACACTGGGCAATATGACCGGGCGTCTAAGATTCTCACCATGAGCTCCGCAGAAAGAGCCTATGAAAGGCCTAATAAGAGTGTGTCATTCCAAATGAAATCACAGGCCCTTCGCGGAGGCAAATACAGTTGCAGTGCCTTTGAATAGGCTCAAAGGGGAAGGGTAGGCGTAGTAAGCGTAGTAGGCGAAGTAAAGGCTTGAAGTGTGAGTTGGAGCGCTTTAGAAATGAAATTGAGAAGGCTCTTGAACACCCTCTAAACGCGGGATCACCGTGTCCCAAAGTTCTTTATGTGTAAAGCTCTTCAAGCCGTGTCTCGTTACAAGGTGAGCCTGCATCATTGGCTCCTCACCCACCACTGCGATTAATCGCCCATTGATCTGCAGTTGATCCAAAAGCTGTTGAGGAATCTCCGGCACAGAGCCCTGCAATATGATGGCATCAAAGGGGCCCTCTGCTGGACTTCCCTGGGTACCGTCACCAACTCTAACTTCGGCGTTTCCAATCGATGCTTTTTGAAGGTTCGACTTTGCGCTAAGTGCTAACTCAGCGTCGCGCTCAATGCTGATCACCCGTTTGCTGAGACTGGCAAGCACAGCTGTGGCATAACCACTCCCTGTGCCCACTTCTAGAACTTTTTCAGAGCCCGTTAGATGCAAATCGTGGATTAAGCGCGCCTGTATGCAGGGGGCGAGCATGAATTGACCGTTGGCTAATGGGATCTCTGTATCGCTATAGGCCATGTCTTGGTAAGCAGTAGGCGTAAATAATTCGCGCTTGATTTTTTGAAACACATCCAATACCCGCAGGTCAAGGACTTGCCAAGTCCTGATTTGTTGCTCGACCATATTAAAACGTGCTTGATCAAAATTCATTGTGTCGTCCAAAACGTATCTTTAAGGGGTAGGGTGCCTAAACTCAAAGGTATATTTTAACAATGATTTGGCCGCTTCGAGACCACCTGGGAAGGCATAAACGCGTATGTTCTTTTTGTATATACTTCAGTTGTAGCCCAAAATGCACATTTTGAATGAATTAAAACCTTCTCTATAACCCAATAAAAAATTTTATGACTATTGAATCAATTACAGTTGGTGGAGGGTGTTTTTGGTGCGTTGAGGCCGTTTTTGAGTTGGTAAAGGGCGTTCAAAGTGTCGAATCTGGGTATTCAAATGGGCACACAAAAAATCCGACCTACGAGCAGGTTTGTTCAGGCAATACGGGTTATGTAGAGGTGCTTAAAATCACTTTTGATACCAACATCATTGGATTAAAAGATGTATTGAATATTTTCTTTGCAATACACGACCCGACGACCCTGAACCAACAAGGGAACGATGTTGGAACCCAGTACCGCAGCGGAATTTATTATGAATCTCCCGCGCAAGAAGCGGTCTGTGCGCAAGTGATCAAAGAATTGGAAATGCAGGAAATATTTGACAATCCAATAGTGACAGAGGTTAAGTTGTTGGAGAATTATTCGGCTGCAGAGAGCTATCATCAAAACTATTTTGTTAATCACCCCGAGCAAGGGTACTGCGCTTATGTTGTCGCTCCTAAAGTTGCTAAATTCCGTAAAAGCTTTGCGCACTGGATGAGGTAATTGAATCAAGTCAATAGTCTCATTTAGCTAGAGATATTTAATGACTTTCAAAATTACCCACCTCCGTCCAAGCGATTGAGCTACTTGAGTTAGGCCCTACTGATTTGTTCTCCATCTTCTCATCTCTCATGCCCGTTGCAATACTTATCTGCATTGGGTTTTGGGTTGCAAAACTAGGTGTTATCTCCGAACCAGGGGCGCAGGACCTTACTCGCCTTACCTTTAATGTTTTGGCTCCCGCTTTGCTGTTTCACACTATGACGCAGGTACATCTGCACGAGCTGAACATTACCCCAATACTTTTGTATTTCTTTATAGCCCTATCGCTGTTTGCAGCATCCATTTCGGTACTTGGGTTTACTCGCAAAAGCACGGTACTTGGATTAGCGGGCACCTATAGTAATACCACAATGATTGGGGTTCCGTTGATAGGACTGGTTTACGGTGCACCTGGCTTAGTGTATTTGTTTACCTTAATTTCTTTACACGCCATTATTTTGCTAACAACCGCAACAATAGTGCTAGAGTTTTCATTGCTCAGTGAGACTGTTGCTGATCAAAACCCAGACGTTACTGAATCCTCAAATCCTTGGTATACAGTGGGTAAGGCTCTTCGCAATGCAATCATACATCCTGTTCCACTGCCTATTGTTGCTGGGATAATTTTTTCATATTTTGGATGGCAGCTACCAAAATTGATTGAGGAACCAGTCATTTGGATTGGACTCACATTCTCTCCCATAGCCCTGTTACTTGTAGGAATTAGTCTTTATTCGGCTACTTATGGGCGAAAGTTAAGCAACACCCATGAGCTGCGTCATTCAGAGAATCTATCGGTGTGGAAGATCGCTGGTGCGCTGACGCTCATTAAAAATCTTGTTAATCCAATTTTGGTTTTAGGGATTGGACATTTGGTCGGAGTTCAGGGGCTAGCCCTATCGGTCATGGTGCTTGCTGCAAGTATGCCAATTGGTGCAAATGTATTTTTATTTTCTCAGCGCTACCGCGTCTCGCAATCTGAAATTACGATTGCCGTCTCGACCTCTACCATAGCCGCACTAGCTACTGTGCCTTTGGTGATGTGGTTGAACGACTTAATGGCTTAAACCGTCAACTTAAAAAATCCTCCTATCAAGCTCCTAGTGACATGGAGATGATACTGTTTACGAGTTGATTAAACATTGTTGGGTCTGCACCAGGAACAAACTCTGGAGTAACGCTGTATGTCCCGTCAACACTAACGCAGGGGGTGTTCGTTACTTTTAGGGCTTTGCAAAGATCAATTAAATCTGTCAAATCCTCAGTTAATATGTTTTTGTTTTTTAATACTGTGGATGGCAAGCTTACGGATATATGACTTGAGGTGGCAATTTTTTGAATTACTCCCCAATTTTTACTACTCAACCCCTGTGTTTGACAAGCTACAAAACTTGCCTGAACAAATTGTTTTAAATGCGTTGGAAAATATCTCCTAACGGCTAAATAGGAGAGAGCGTAAGCTGCACTGTCTTTGGTATTCGGTAAAGCAGAGAGTTCGAACCTGAGCTCTTTGGGGAGAGTTTTAGATAAATTGACGAAAAAATCAAAGTAACTCGCAGAGTAAGGACAGTTTGGACTGAAGAAAACACGAACCGTGTTTTCCTCCGAGGCAACTGTTGTCACTTGGAGATAGGGTCTTATTTGCTGATTTTGAGTGGTGAGCTGAGGTGGGGGTACAGAGGTAACTCCAGAGGTGAGTTCGGTCGCAACTATGCTCTGAGATCGGGGCGGATATGCCTGTGCGCCAAAGATCTGTACCGTAGACCCTGAGGCGATTAATGTCAAAGCTTTTTGTAAAAGATTTCTTTTACTCTCGAAATTAGTAAATATATTTTGTTTAAGCATAATGCGTTTCATCTGTGGTGATAGGTAAATCTAAAACGCTCTGACTGGACCCCAACAAATTCAGATCTGATTTATTACTCGCAGCAATTAACATGGTCCCAAGCTCAATAGGTATCTGGTAACTATTGCCTTGAAGTGAGTTTAGATTTGTCAAAACGCCCTTGTTCCTAGCATCAAGTAAGCCAAGATCCTCTGAGGCTAGAGGAGGAGCTGAAAAGCTCGATGTTTGCTGTGCCCTAAGGTAGCAATCAATCACCTCAGCAATAGCTCTATAGCTTAAGTTATAAGAAACCGCTAACTGAGACCGCAGAGGCAGCGTGCTGGCGGATTGTTGAAGGGTATCAAGCCTAACCATGCAGTCTGATAGTTTAGACTCTCCACTCTCAACACCTCTAAAGGCGCACATGGCCAGTGATTCGTAATAAAGCCGATCCTTTACCGACTGGTAAATATCATCGCTTGTAAAGTTGGGTGAGCGTATGATTTTCTTAATTAAGTGATCAACATCTATGGCCTCAATTAAGGCTGTAGCTCCAAGCTTTTCGGTTGACCCCGTTTCTTTGAAATGGGTAGGAATTTTGATCTTATTTGATATCAGCCAATCTATTTCAGTTTTGTTCAAGTCACGCGAAACACGGTTAGCCTCGTATTTTCCGATAAGTCGCTGAGCAAGTACGAGCTTTAAAGTGTCGGAGACGCGAAATGAGTCCTTTGCCTTGTCAATCGTTAGCTCCAAGATTCTGCTGATGGTTTGAGCAGCGTTACTTGCATGTATCGTAGCCAGTACCAGGTGCCCTGTTTGTGCGGCTTGCAGTGCAATTTCCATAGTCTCAGAATCCCTAATTTCTCCAATTAAGATAACGTCAGGGTCGGATCTAAGGGCGCTTTTAAGGCCGGCTGCAAAGCTTACCTGTCCATGAGTTTGGATTTGAGTGACTGGACCATTGCCCTTAAGTCGAAATTCAACTGGGTCTTCAATTGTGAAGATGGAGCGAGTTCCATCATTTAATTCACATAGCATCGCGTGCAAAAGAGTGGTTTTTCCAGAGCCGGTTGGCCCTGAAACCAATATCAAACCAGAAGGTTCGTGGATTGATTTTTTAATTAGTTGCTCAAGGGCGAATGTAAATCCAAGCTCGCTGAGTCTTGGAGTTCGTTGCTGGTCTAATATACGACACACGATACTAAACCCACTAAAGGTCTTTTGAAACTGTACCCGCACATCTGTTTTATAGGTCTCGTTGGGATCGCAAATGAGACCTTGGTCTTTCGCCCACCAAGCTGGAAAGTCTAAGCTAAAACGCGCTGAAATAATCTCGGCCTGTGTTCCCCCAGCAGTGTTATTGGTTAGTTGTAGCAATTTTGTCTGAAAATGCATAGGATCACAATGCTCATTTTTAAAAGCATGATTAACGAATCCATCCTTTGTTCTGATATTGATAAAAACAGCAAGCTTGGCGTTGAACGATTTTGCGTTGAAATGGATATCTGAACTCTTAGTTTGTACAGCGTAGGCTAGGGACCTCAAAATGGCGCATTCAACTTCATAGTGCTCGGGGTGTTGAGATATATACATGAGCGATCTTCTTTCATCCCCCGAGAGCTTGAATAATTCTGCATATTTCGGGAGTTGAAAATCATTCACTATCTGTATTCTCTATTCTGATTAAGGTATCCCGCGAATATATGCTGTTAATAAGGCTGTATGCTCTGGTTTTCTAATCGTTCAAATAAAACGCAAGCCGATTTGGTTCAATACCCACATAAGTCAAAGCCTTTAGAGCTAAATACTGAATTCGATCTCAATTGCTGAGTTTAAAAAATTATTGAAGCGTTAAGAGGTATGGTCTGGAATCCATTTACTGCTATGACGCAGTTTAACTACCATTTTTTACTGGGTTCCAATGCAAGATAGAGTTAAGTGTTTATGAATCAAAATAGTAAGTTAGTGCAATTTGTACTTTTCTGCTTGTTTCAGACGTTCTATCTAAATAATGCGTCTGCACAGAACGCTCCTGCGCTTTCACCCTTGGCTGAGGGGTTGGAGTTTGCCAACAATATTAAGCCTACAGTACCCACGCAGTTGGTGAACCCTAAGGCGGTTAATTTCTCCACTTGGTCAAGTGTGAATAGTTCAGTTACTTTGCCGTCCAAAATGGGGGAATTCTCAACCCCATCCCTCAGTTCATCAATTGCAAATAAGTCCTCACAAGGCGCTTTGCTCGCATTTGGTCTAAATGCACAACTTGAGTGTGCCAATTACAGGCCTACGGGCAACACAAACGCTGATCAATACTGCGCTGCAGTGAATTTTATGTCTGGTTCTTGTATACAGCCCAGCGCACAACAGTTCGAAATAATAGGTTCTTCGAACTCTTTCATTAAAAGTAATCCTAAGCAAAACTGCATAGGCACGTTCGGTTCGGGTGAAAATTCTTTTGATTTCTCCCAGGCGTTTAGTCCCTTACTAGGTAATTCAATAATGAATAATCCGACTCAAAATGCTCCTGATGCGACTAATAACCCGTATACAAGTGTCTGCCCAGAGATTGTGGGCGATAGCTCGAAGGTAATACAGGCTATTAAGCCAATACCTAAATACACTACAAATACGTGCTGGGTATCTTCCAAAACAGATTTACAAAATTGCTCTCAAACGCTCAACGTTACTGTAGTTCAAAATTGGACTTCTCCCCTAGAATCAAGTGTATGTGCTAGTGGAGATTTGGTAGGTACTAATTGCGTAGTTGAAGTTAAAAATACGCCATCACAAGCCCTAGCTTGTCCAACTGGATTTACTCTGAGCCAGGATCAATGTTTGCAAACTATAGTTATCCCAGCAAACGCTAGTATTACATGCCCCCAAGGTGGCCAGTGGAGTAGCAGCGAACATCAATGCATCCAAATTGTTGCAACTATCATTCCCGCAACACAGGCGATGAATGATTGCCCAGTGGGGACGCTCTTTGTATCAAACAATTGCGTACAAACGTTATCCTCCCCCGCAATTGGCGGGGCCCTTAGCTGTCCCTCCACGCAATCCCTGATCGGCTCTGTTTGTACAACTACCAACACCGTAACGAGTGTTGCAATTAAACAATTAAATTGCCCCGCTAACTCTCTATTAAATGGTACCCAGTGCACTCAAACAGTAACTAACCCAGCTACCCCGACCTATTATTGTCCCTCTGGAGGAGTTTTGAATTTACAAATATGCAGCACACAAAATATGACCCCTAAAATCCAGCAACTAAGCTGTAACGGATTGGGTACCTTAACTAGCTATCAGCCGCCAGGAATGCCCTATCAATGCTATAAAGTACAGTCTGATCTTTCGTGCGGATTTATTGCATTTATTTACGGATTGACGAATGTAAATACAGAGACTTCAACGGGTAAGTCAGTATGTGTGGTGGGACCCATATGGATTCTGGGATGTCCTACTAATTCTGTAGTAACAGCTGGTGTTTGCTTACAAACTGTTCAAAGCGTTGCAAGCATTGGTAGCTATACATGCTCAGCCGGCACCCTCTCTAACGCCAATTGCTTACTTACAACTACAAGTTCTCCGCAAATCACCTATAGCTGCCCATCCCTAAATCCCCTTGATATTGCAAGCGGGAGTACTTCAATTTTGATTGCTCAATCAGGTCAGTTCAATTGTATATCTACAATTACAACGACCGTTGCAGCTACTCCTTCCTACACTTGTGCAATTGGCTACACATTAAATGTCGACGTCTGTCAGATCGTCGTCAGCAAGCCTGCCTCTGTTACGTACAGTTGTGCAAGTTCTGGGACTTTGCAGGGACAAAGCTGTGTGGGTCAAACCAATACCATCACTCAAGCCTTAACAACATATCAATGCTCAGACTCACAAGTCCTGGTCGGAACATCTTGCTCTACAACCTCATCCATACCTGCAAATATAAAGCTAAGTTGTCCGTCCGGATCCAGCCTATCTGAATCCAATGGGCTTGCTAGTAGTTGCGTAAGTTTATTACAAGTTCCAGTTCAAATTTTTCAATACTGTACAGATGCATCAATTCCCCAGTCTAAAGGTTGTGTTCAGTATTCAGTTAATTCAGTTTGGAATGATGCTTGTTTGCCGTTGGAGAAAAATTCAGGAGTGACGCTTCTACTCTAGTCTAAATAATCGATTTTACAAATATTTACTCAATGCATTCATTCAATTTAAGGCGATTTAGAGTTGGTATTACCGTAGTTTTTGTGTGCCTAGCTCCTTTTTTAATAAATACATTTACAAAAGTAGCACAAGCTTCAACATATATCCAAGGCGCTTGCAGTCCTATACCTGAGTCTAAAAAATGCATTGATGCAACTCCCTGCAAGTTAGATACCTCTGGAGTACTTGTTTGTTTGGCTGGAGTTTCGCTATTAAATGAGGGGAAACCTTCTAGTTCGAATCCGCTTGGCTCACTTAGCGTTACAAAGGCATGTTGGCAATATAGCTTTGATTTTGCTTGTTCATCAGTATTAGGTTCTATTGAGCCAACCGGTTCGCTTGGAGGTTCAAGTTTAGTCCAATCCTCTGCTGGACTTATTCAGTCCCCTAATTTATTGGCTACTCCCGTACACAATGGATGCGCTTATGAGCAGTCTAATAACTTTTGTAGCTTAGTTAACAGCTTTTGCAGTAGCCAATTTCTTAGCGAGACTGGACAAACCCAGTGCGCTCAGTATCAACAAACTTACTCGTGTTTGGATCAGACCACTACTTCGAATCTGGTTGCAACAGACTCACAGCCAGCGGTTTGCAGGACACCTCTTTTGCAAAGTGGTGCTTTGAGTTTAGGTGTCGGTAGCTTAGGATACTCGCCGCTCGTTGCTCCTGTACCAAGTCCGAATTCATTTGCTCAAACTGCTATAGCGATGGAGATAGCAAATGAGATTCAGACTTACTCTGGCTGTGCTATGTCAGGTCAACAAGGATGTGTTGCCAAATCACTTTTTGGTGGCGTACGTGAGAGTTGTACAAAAGGTTGGTTAGGCCTGAAAAATTGTTGCACTTCTCAACCAGGAGCTAAGAGCAACTCGGCAATGCTAGGTTTGGTATTAGGCCCTATGGCCAGCACAGTCAAATACGCTGGCGAAAAGGCTGTCGATTTAGCCTCGCCTTACGTCTTTGATGCGATGTATTCAAATGGGGCTTATACCCAGGGTATGACTTCTGCAATCACACAAAGCGCAAACGTCCTAACAGATTCAGAGGGATTTGCTCAAACAACTATATTTGCTTCTGGTGGCGTGAATTTGAGCGCTTTTGGAATCAATATCGGAATGGGTGCCGCCCCTCTTGGTGGAGGATTATTTGGGGCAACAACAGAGTTCAGCGCCTTGTCTTCAGCGTCACAGGGATATTATGTAAATTTTAATCCATATGTTTTTGCGGCCAATATGGCAGTGACTGTTATCGAGGAAATGGGGCAGTGTTCTGCAGATGAAGTTGTGTTGGCAATGCACCGCGGTCAAGATCTCTCGGTATACGTAAGTGAGGCGTGTATTGAGGAAGTGCCAATTACAAATACGTGCATAGCCTACCGCGATAATTACTGCTCTTTTAACGGCGTGTTGGGGAAAATAATTAACCAACAGGGTAAAGCTCAATTAGGTGATGATTTTTCTAGTTGCTCGGGTCTAAGCACAGAGCAAATTGCTAGTATTGACTTTACGAAAATCAATTTTTCCGAATTTACAGGTTTGCTGATGCAACAGGCTACGACCAATTTACCTCAAAATATAGGGGCAAATTATCTTCCATTAGAGTCAAGTCGCAAGCAAGGATCTCAACAAAAGGTCGGTAACGGAACGGGATATCCGCTACTACCTCCGTCATCTCCCCAAACTACACCAAGTAGCCATTAACATTACCTAGCAATGTTCATTTGAGCTAGAAATCAATTTCGGTCCCTTTACTTTAAATGAGATTTTTACTTTGATACAGAATTCAAAAACAGCAATTTATTCTAATTTTTCATTATTCTTTAGAAAACGTAAGCTAGCCAATCTAACTTCTATTTTATTTTTTCTTCTTTGCTTATTCCTAGGATGGAATGCGTTTCATCTATCCCAGCAACTAGAAATAATGAAAGGAAGGGGTTTATTGGATAGTTTAAAGATATCCGACCTTTCAAGCCAACTTGAATTGGCTCAAATAGAATTGGTTAAAATCCGCAAAGACACCGATGTAGCAATCGAAAACTCCAGACTCGAAGATGAGATCAAAATCAAGTCCTTCGCCTATCAAGCTTTGATTTGCGAGCAGGTCAGAAAGAAGCTAAAGTTATAACTTCTCTTCTTTTTGAAGTGGATTAGTGCTTGGTTTTAACAAACCAATCAGCGCTGGCACTTGTAGAGTGCAAAGACGCGACGCCCGTATTCTGTCATATCCTCTTTGACAACCGTATCTGCTCCACTATCTACTGCGCTGTTTCGGGCCATTTGTAGTAAGTTGGCTTCCACGTCATCGGCGCTTCTGGTGTAAAAACCAAATTCTGCCATTACGCTAACTGTAACTTTACCCATTGACTTACAAGAACTTACGTTATTGGAGTTTTGAAGGTTTACATTTACAGAGCCAGGGCGTACTTCGATCATGCGTGAGGCGCATCCAACGAGATGACTGCAAAGAAGTCCTACTGTAATGTAGAGTATGGTCTTGTAACGTTTCATTAGAGTCTTGGGAGATTAAAGGTGAAAGGTGAATTCAGACTACATTTTAGACTTACCTATAGAGCAGATAGGCGATATTTGTCAAAACATTTAGTATATTTCTAATGAGCATTTCTAATGCGATGTTTGATTTTGAGTTAAAAAGAATACAAAAAGTTTAAACTAACTCCTTCATTGCTTTAAATTTTTCCTTTTGTAAACCAATCGACCGTCAACAAAAGTAAATAATGCTTTAATGGAGGATATCTCCTCAGTTGGCACAGTAAAGTAATCTTTGCTTAAAACCGCAATATCAGCGGCAAAGCCGGGTTCTAATTTACCTCGTTTATTTTCTTCAAAGCTAAACCAGGCCGAATTTTTAGAATACATCTCAAGAGCCTCCTCTCGGCTAGGGCGTTCCCTATCTGCGCCGAGTATCATTGCGTCAACGGTTTTACCGTCTACAAACCACTGGAGTGCCACAAAGGGGTTGTAAGACATAACTCTGTGAGCATCTGTGCCGGCGCTTACATTCATGCCTAGATTGATGGCAGTTGATACTCTTGGGATGGGCTCCGTCCGGTCCAGACCCTTTTTATGCATAAAATTTTCGCCTTGGTAATACAAGTTATTTTGTATCAACCATCCTATGTCTATTGCTTTCATTCGCAAAAGACTTTCCTCAGACGCGTCACTCAAATGCGCAATTGACCAACGAAGATTCGATAATGACTGCTCAGTGTTGACCGCCTCAAGTACTTCCAACAAATGATGAACTGATGCGTTGTTGTTCCAATGAAACGTTACTGTTTGTCGATTTTTGGCTGCCCATAAAAGAACTGTTTTGAGATGATCCTTCTCAAGGTTTGTAGGGTTTTCATTGTTATACATACCCCAAGTAACGTTCTCTCCTATGCCGTTCATCTTTAGATTCGCTGTTTCAATGCTATCTATGCCTGCAAGGTTACTTATGATTTCTTGAAAATCAATCAATTCGTACCCCTTGCGCGGAGCGCAAACACTAAATCGTATTTTTAAATTCAACTTATTTTTGCGAGATAGTGTTTTAACTGCATCATACGAATTAAGTGGGAGGTTGTAACCTCCAGGATCAAGAACTCCAGTTATTCCAAGACTGTTAAGCTCAGCAATGAAGTCTTGTGTTCCCCGTAACCTTTGAGTACTGTTCGGCTCAGGCAGGAGATTGTAGACATCGCTAATCGAGCGACTACTCCCGTAAAGCCAGTCTGAATTTTTGGAATTCAAAATTGGATCTTCGGTTAATCGAGAAAGTAATTCGTGCGAATGAAGTTTATTTGAAAAATTTTTATCAGCCAGTACCTTGATAGCACTTGAGGATAAAAGAATGGAATCGTAAAAATGTTGAATATAAACGGGATGTCCTAAAGAAAAGCGGTCTAATTCAGCTTTGGTTGGACGTCTGTGCTCTGCGAACTGATTCTCTGTCCATCCTCCAGCGATAATAATCCATTGATTCTTGGAGGTTGTTGCTGCTTTCTTTTTAATCAACTCTAAGGCGCTTGAAAGACTTCTTACTCCCGTCCAACTCACCTCTACCCCATAGGTAAGTCCGGCTCTAATCGCGTGAATATGGGAATCTATCAGTCCCGGAATTACCGTAGCTCCCTTCAGGTCAATTACTTCGCTTGTGGGGTCAGTATGGGATAGGATTTCATCATTCGTACCGACGGACTCAATTAAGCTATCTTTTATGAGTAAAGCTTTAGCGTAGTTGTTTTCTGAGCGGTAAATTTTTCCATTGATAAGCGCTATTGTTATCGGTGTTTTGAGTTTGGTTATAGGTGCCTGAGCTACAGAAAAGTCTGCGCCGATTA
The DNA here is from genome assembly GCA_903830725.1 of uncultured Burkholderiales bacterium. Classification (GTDB taxonomy): domain Bacteria; phylum Pseudomonadota; class Gammaproteobacteria; order Burkholderiales; family Burkholderiaceae_C; genus Limnohabitans. Next base: position 62,797 of record CAIKVH010000070.1, read on the forward strand.
AGAAGGCTGACAGAATCAACCAATTTTTGACTTTTGTTGAATAAGTTTTATGGACTTTCAATGGTGTAATTGCATTTGGCTTCAATTCGAATTTCGATCAATTCATTTTTTTCATAATGCAGTCGGTTTCAACATATCGATTTGATGTGTTTGTCCTGATAACTATTTTTACCTGGGAATAGCCTTCTTTTTGACACGATAGGGCGACGTCTTCAGGCTTGACGAGTTTTGAAATATGGCTTCGGTAAACCCCTAAAACATTTGTTTTGACCTCTATTTTTAATCCATTTTTAGATGTCAATATTGCCTTTGCAGCTGAAATATTTAATCCTCGATCATCTCGAACAAAACCAAAGTAAGCAGGACCTGCATCCTCGGTGTCGTCAGCAAACTCATATTCTCCTCCACCTGCAAAGCAGGTGGAGGAAAAAAAGTAACTTGACGCTACAAGGGTGATAAAGGTCGAAAGATATTTAAAAGTTTTATGCATGAGTCCAATAGTATTTCAATGAGTGGATTAAGACTGGGAGTAGTCCCCAAACTGCCGCCCAAGATAAATGCGATAGAAATGGAACTGATTTTTTTGAGGCTTCAAATGATGTTGTTAATAAAGCAACCGCAGAGGCAAAAAGGGCCGACGTCCCTATCCACCCGTACCAGTACATTGCAGGGCCTTGGGATTCTGTCATCTTTGCAAATCCAAATGCGAATTCGTTAACCGCCGGATAGAACGTGAAGAGAGGTAATTTGTAAAGATCACAAACCACATAACTCACGCTCGCAACTATGCTGAAAACGAGGCAAAAGATAATTTTTTTGTTATCCGTGTTTTCGCTTTGAATCTCATCCGTACCGTGCTCTTTCATGATCCAAATCCTCTAACGTTATTTACGATATGACCGACTAAAAAAGAATACCAGCAAATGAATGTAAGTGTTAGGGTTAAGTATTTTTTTGCCTTACTAAATTCATTTTCTACATCAAATTTCCACAATGCGTAATATCCTGGAAGTAGAAAAAAACCAATCGTGATGAGATGTTCTTTGAGTTCGAAAAATCCCTGGGTTAACCAGAAACCTTGTTGTTCCATGGGTATTCGAATGGCTATTCGGTATTTTGCGTAAATCCATCCTCCGAATAAAAAGGTGAGTATCCATAAAATACAAATGGCTTGAGTATAAATAGAGCTTTGAACGGAACCAAATCGATCAATTATATTTTTGTTCGATGACTTTTGTTTCCTGAACAAGGAGTATGCTTGGTGACTCATTGCACCTAAAAGGGCAACAGATAAAAGCCCATGTATTATGAGCAATATAGACCAAAAAATATCTGCAGGTATGAAACTATATAAAAATTCCATTTGTGGTTCTAAGATGAGTTTATAGAATAGGGATTATCACTCCCGCTGTGGATCGTGATATTGTTCATGCCTTCATTGATAATTCCAAGGAGGCAAACCCCTAAATAACCCTAATTTCTGGAGTTAGGGATACAGGAAATTTCATAGATACCGTCAGCCAACGCTTAAATTCTTTACTTTTTATGGCAGAAATTGTAAACAACTTTGTTTATATTTTCAGGCTAAGAAGCCCTTAAAGCGAGAATCTCTCGATTTTTAAATGCTTGTCCCAAAATGCCAACATCATCCTAGAACCGAGAAAACCTACACAAATCTAGGCTTTGTGGGGCTAGCCGCTTGGGGGAGGGGGGCGGTTACCAAAATTGAGTCCCTTTACTACTCCAGGGGCACCCTCAAGTCGACTACGGCCATCAGTTTTAATTTTGTAGTGGTGTAAGTTTACAGTGGCACTTAGCTAAGACAACTTGGATTGATACCCTGGAGTTTCTACAGAGAAAGGAGATGACAAAAAAATCCGTCACATGATAAAATTCATGTGTGAAAACTACAGTGCCCCATAAATTTATTTGCATCCAGGTTGCTTTGATGCTCAGCTTACTTCTAGCTCTGGGGCCATTTTTGCACGCTCATTTCGGTATCGCAACGGTTTCGGGCTTTCACATGGCAGGCTATAACTCAGTAACAGTTTCATCAGAGCCCGTCTTTGGTATGACGGGTATTAGTCAATTGGATGAGCAAGAGTCCGCCTCAGTTGGAGTTGAAACCGCATATTTGAAACAAATAGAACTTGATGTTCAACAACCGCCCGATGTTTTTTTTATTTTGACCGGTTTCGTTTTGGCTTTAGTGGATCTGAATATTTCGTCTTGCTTGCCCAGGCCTTATCCTCAAGTTCCCGGGCGTTCAAATTTTCTCGCTGGCTTTCCCCCCTTAACTCACGCACCTCCCACCTTTAGCCTCTGATTTATTACGGATGTGTACTTGTATACATCTTTGTCAGTTCCTGATGTTAGGAGTTTGCGATGTTAATTTATTTAAATTTCTTTGTTAGTCGACTTTTACCGATTACTTTCTTGACCCTAGCACTGGGTACTCTGGTTCCAAAAGCGGCTATGGGCCAATCCGCAGTGGATGCGACGGTGTTGCTGCCCATGAACGCAAAACAGCAAGCAACTCTTGGCATTCAAATCGCCAACATACAGCCTTCCACAGGAGGTCAGTTGTTGGCGAGCGCAACCGTTGTCATACCTCCTGGCAAAGAGTTTACATTGTCTGCGCCCTATGCAGGGCAAATATCTCGGTTGTTGGTGGGGGTAGGGGATACGGTTAAAGCTGGTGCGGCCCTTGCACATTTTACCAGTCCGATGTTAGGGGACGCGCGTCGCTTGCTCAACGAGGCAGAGCTAGATTACAAAAATGCCAAAGCCGCTGCACAGCGTGATCAAGCTATGTTTGATGAAGGCATTATCCCTGCGGTTCGTTTGCAATTGAGTCGCTCAAAGCAAGAAGCTGCTCAATCCCAAATGCAATCACGTGAGGCTGAACTTTTGAGCACTGGGATGCGTTTTGATGCCAACTTAGGCTACGCAACTGGGACAATCAAGGCGCCCTTATCAGGTACGGTGTCCGAGGCGTTCGTAGCGGTGGGACAGCGCGTTGAGGCGGGTGCTGTGTTGTTCAAGCTTGCCGATAGCTCTCAGTTACAGCTTGATTTGCAACTCTCGTCCGACAAAGCCTCGCAATTGCAAGTTGGCGACGAAGTGAGTATTGGATCTCGCAGTGCCAGGGCTAAACTCATTGCTGTTAGTCGTTCTGTAGATGCAAGTCAAGCAGCGCGCGCGCGCGCAGTGGTAACAGACCGGGGTAGCTTGCAACCTGGTGAATTGGTATCGGTCACCCTCAATGCAAAAGGCAAGGTCGTTTCAAGCAGTCCTGGCAAGCAGTGGTTGGTTCCTGCCCGAGCAGTTACACAGTGGCGGGGTAAGCCCTGGATCTTTGTAGCGAATGACAAAGGCTTCCAAGCTCAAGCGGTCAATTTGATTTCCACCACGGACGAGCTATCGCTTGTGGAGATGACGTTATCCGCTCCTAGCAAGGTTGCCATCACGGGTATCGCATCCCTGCGTGCATTGTTGCAAAAGGATGAGTGATGTTTGAATACCTTATCCGTCTGAGCCTGCGTTTTCGCAGCCTCACCCTAGCATTGGCCGTTTTGGTGTTTATAGCGGGCACCTATGCATGGATCAATTTACCTATTGATGCCTTTCCTGATATTTCGCCAACCCAGGCCAAGGTGATTCTTAAAATCCCTGGTATGACTCCCGAAGAGGTTGAGCAGCGAGTCGTCAAGCCCATAGAGCAAGAGTTGCTGAGTATCCCGTATAAACTTATTGTGCGTTCTGTCTCAAAGTACGGAATTGCCGATATCACCATCGATTTCAATGAAGGTGTAGATCTGTACTGGGCCCGCCAACAAGTCTCCGAGCGATTGAGCTCAGTCATGCGTGATTTGCCGTCCAGCGTAAGCGGTGGATTAGCCCCGATCACCACGCCGCTGAGCGAGGTGTATATGTTTACGCTAGAGGGAGAGGGCTTTGGTCTAGACGAGAAACGTCGTGTGCTTGATTGGGTCATCCGTCCAGAGCTACGGACCATTGCCGGTGTGGCCGAGGTTAATTCACTCGGGGGCGATGTGCAAACCTTCGAGGTCATTCCAAATACGGCCAAGATGGCTGCTATGGGCTTGAGTATGAATGATTTGCGTCAAAGTTTGCTAGCAAACAACAGCAACGACGGGGCTGGTCGGTTGACTGCTGGCGAAGAGGCCTTGGTGGTGCGCGTGGAAGGCGCTGTTAAAACCCTGGATGATTTGCGTGCAGTGCGACTTGAAACCGCGCGCAAGGTTAAAGTGCAGCTAGACGATGTAGCCACCGTTACTCATGGCTCACTCACCCGTTACGGAGCAGTCACTCATGATGGCCAAGGCGAGGCGGTTGAGGGGCTGGTGCTGGGTATGCGAGGCGCCAATGCGCGCCAGTTGGTGAACGCTGTCGATGCCAAATTGGTTGAGATGGCACCCCGGTTACCTAAAGGGATGACGGTAAAAACTTTTTACAACCGAGGTGATTTAGTCACGCGAGCTGCGGATACTGTGATTCACGCCTTGATTGAAGCGGCGGTGTTGGTTTGCATAACCTTGTATATTTTTTTAGGAGGCATGCGCGCGGCTGTTGTGGTCGCCGTAGCGCTGCCTTTGTCCGTGTTGAGCACTTTCATGTTGATGCGCGCCTTTGGGGTCACTGCTAATTTAATGAGCCTGGGGGGCTTGGCTATTGCGCTAGGTATGTTGGTGGACGCAGCTGTGGTGGTCGTTGAAAACATCGAAACTGCTTTTGCTTTACACCCCAAAGGCCACGCTTTATCAAAGACTGAAATTTTACTTTCCGCGGTACGTCAGGTTGTTAAGCCTGTAGCTTCGGGTGTTTTGATTATTTGCGTTGTGTTCCTGCCTTTGCTAAGTCTAGAGGGGTTAGAGGGTAAGTTGTTTGCTCCCGTGGCAGTGACCATCATCATGGCTTTGGCGTCTTCGCTCTTGCTCGCGTTCAGCGTCATCCCAGCCTTAGCATCTATAGTACTCAAGGAGGAAGGGGCACACGAGCCTGTGGTGATGCAAAAAATTCATGCTGCTTATTTGCGCTTACGTGAAAAGGTATGGGCTAAGCCGCAGTGGTTGTACGGCGTATCACTTGCCTCGCTTGTCGTAGCTGCAGTGCTCTACAGTGTCATCGGTAAAACTTTCATGCCTACTTTGGATGAGGGTGATATTTTGGTGCAGTTGCAAAAGTTGCCTTCGATTTCTTTAGAGGCTGCTCTGGAGATAGATACGCGTGTACAGCAAGCCATTATGGAGGGCGTACCCGAGGTTAAATCCATTGTGGCTCGCGCTGGCTCTGATGAGTTGGGCTTAGACCCGATGGGTTTCAATGAGACGGACACATTCTTAGTCCTCAAGCCTAAGAGTGAATGGCGTGGCAGCAAAGATGATATTGTGAATGCGTTGCGATCTGTGTTGGACGGATTTCCCGGTCTGGTCTATGGGTTCACCCAACCCATAGAAATGCGTGTATCCGAAATGCTCACTGGCACCAGAGGCGATGTGGCTATCAAGATCTTTGGCACCGACCTGGCTCGCTTAAACGATGCTGCGCACAAAATAGCCGATGCAGTGAGCACTATCCCGGGTGCCGCTGAAGTGATTGCTCCTAAGGCTGAGGGTTTGCAATACCTGTCCGTGCACTTAAACCGCACGACGATGGGTCAGGCGGGCTTTAATGTGGAGGCTTTGCAGCAGGCCTTGAAATATCAAATTGAGGGTGAGTCTTTGGGTTATGTATTGCGAGATGGGATACGTTTGCCACTCATACTTCGTGGTAATGAGGCTACACGTCAAAGCCCAGAAGCCTTTAAAAACTTGCAACTCGTTGCCCCCGACGGTCGAGTGTGGTCTGCAAATGCACTAGCCGACATCCGCTTAGTGGATGGCCCTATTCGTGTGGACCATGAACAAAGTTCACGATTCACGAGCGTTCAGGTCTCAGTGGATGGACGCGATTTGACGGGCTTTGTTAGCGAAGCTCAAAAGGCGGTTGCAGCTTTGAAATTGCCCAATGATTTGAGAATTGTGTGGGGTGGTCAATTTGAAAATCAACAGCGAGCTGCAGCGCGTCTTGGCTTGGTTATTCCAGTAGCGTTAGCCTTGATCTTCACAATCTTGGTTTTTACTTTTGGGTCCGTTGTTCAAGCGGGCATCATCTTTTTGAACATCCCATTTGCAATGGTGGGGGGTGTCATGGCACTGGCACTCTCAGGAGAGTATTTGTCGGTTCCAGCTTCTGTGGGTTTCATTGCACTTTTGGGTATTGCTGTGCTCAATGGGGTGGTGATGGTCACACACTTTAACGAGCGTTTGCTGAACGGCGAGGCAATGAATGTTGTGGTGCGACTGGGTACTGAACGCCGGTTGCGTCCGGTTTTAATGACAGCGGTCATCACTGCCCTAGGTATGATTCCTTTGTTATTCGCAACCGGACCTGGGTCTGAAATTCAACGCCCTTTGGCTATTGTTGTGACGGGTGGATTGTTCAGCTCCACACTTTTGACGCTCATGCTCTTGCCCAAATTGTTTGAACGATTTGGTGGGCTACAGAGCGTCCCGTGGCATTTGCTGAAGCGTTTGCTACCTTGGAGAAAAGCATGAGCCGTTTAGTAAACTATCCTCACGTGGTCAATGCGTTGATTTTTGCCGTTGGGGTCGCGCAGGCTCAACAGGCTCAACAGGCTCAACAACAACAGCATGTGGCAACCACAACCTCCCTGACCACTACCACCGCTCAGATCATGCCTTATCTCCCCGGCGAAGTGGCAGTTAAGGAAGCTTTGCTTAGCAGCCCCCTGATGCAAGCCGCCCGATCTAAGAAAGAATCAGGCTCCGCGCGAGCTAAAGGAATTGATTCAGGTTCGGGCGAGTTCCTTTTGCGAAGTTCATCGCAAAGCCGGCGTGAAGTTGCTGCTGGTACGCAGATGCATGAATCGATGGTGAGTATTGAGCTTCCCGTGCGCTTTTGGGGTAAGCGTGGTATCGATGCTGATCTTGCCAAACAAACACAAGCCTTTGCAGATATCGAATATGCTGACGCAATGCATGAAGGTGCACGCGAGTTGATGCGCTTGTGGTTTGCTTATCTGCGTGCTTTAGCGGATAAAACAAATGCGCAAACCACGTTTGATTTAGCGGCCAAGATGCAACGCCTGACTCAGATCCAACTTAAGCAAGGCAACATATCACAACTAGATGCTGAGTTGGCTAGTGCTGAGTTTGAGCGTATCACGGCCGCGCGCTTGGTGGCCGAGGCGCAGTTTGCCTCAACTTCATCTGCTTTCACAAGTCGCTACAAAGGCATGGTCTTGCCCACGCTTATGCCTGCTTCTTTGCGCTTAGACTCGGCTCCGAGTTTGCCGGCATTAAATGAACCTTTGGATGCAATGCGCCAAGAGTTTCTGGAAAAAAACCACGAACTTAATATGATGCGTGTAGATGCACAACGCTTGCGTTTGACTGCAGATCGCGCCTCTCGTGACCGGCTACCCGATCCGACAATAGGGGTCTTTAGCGGGCGTGAGCGAGCAGGGACTGAAACCATTGCGGGTGTTATGTTGTCGATACCATTACCTGGTGCTTCACGCTTTCATCATGCCAATGCGTTAGGGGCTGATGCTGAAACTGCGAGAGACAAGGTGCACTTGGCCGAGCAGCAGCTTGGGGCTATGTTCGAGAGCATGTGGATACAGTTTCAAAATAAACGTTTTGCGGCTGAGAATTTGAAATCTGCAGCGCTGCGCCAAGCATTGGTTGCGGAAAAATCAGTCAAGGCCTATACCCTAGGCGAGGGTACTTTATCGGATGTACTGCTGATTGCTCGTATGGCCAGTGACAACCTTAACGCGGCTGAACACATGCAGCTTGAGATGGTGGAGTTGCTAGCATTGATTCGTCTTGATCTGCATCAGATTTGGGATTTTGATGATTAAATGGTTCATCTAAAATGCGCACAATCCTCTTTTCCCTTTAAATAATTGCTTAATGAGTTATTCTCTTAAACTCTTCTCAGCATAGATTCAATCACATAGCATTTTGCAAGCCAAAAAACTAGCCATCTAAGGATACAGAAGAATGAATTTCATCACCTCTCCCGAAGCTTGGATCGCCTTTGTTACCCTCACCGCACTGGAGCTGGTGCTTGGTATTGATAATATTATTTTCATTTCCATTCTTGTTGATAAACTCCCTGCAGATAAGCGTGAAATAGCCAGACGAGTTGGTTTGTCGATGGCCCTGTTTCTGCGTATTGGGTTGCTTCTTGTTTTATCTTGGATCGTTGGACTGGTAGAGCCAATGTTCAGTGCATTTGGACACGAGGTCTCTGGCAGAGATGCCATATTGCTTCTGGGGGGATTGTTCCTAATTTGGAAAAGTACAACCGAGATTCACCGAACTCTTGAGGCTGAGGAGGACTTAGATGCTAAAGTCTCAAAGGTCAACCTACTATCTGTGATTTTTCAAATCTTGTTGATAGATATAGTTTTTTCACTTGATTCCATTATTACAGCTGTTGGCATGGTCGATCAGATTGAAATTATGATCGCTGCTGTTACAAGCTCTGTTGGACTTATGATGTTGTTTGCGCGAGGAATTGGCGAATTCGTATCTAGGCACCCAACTATCAAAATGCTTGCCTTGAGCTTTTTGGTAGTAGTGGGCGTCGTTCTTATCGCAGAGGGCTTTGAGCACCACATTCCGAAAGGGTATATTTACTTTGGAATGGCTTTTTCTTTAGGCGTTGAAATGCTTAATATTCGAATGCGTAAAAATTCCTCCTCAAAACACTGAGGGACTAAAAACTCAAATGTTCGAGAGATAACCCACTTTGAGTTTGGGTTTGGGTTTGGGATTACAAATTTGCAGATTTTCTAAAGGCTCAAGGTGCTAATCTCTCACGAGTCCAACTTTGTGAGGCTTCGTCAGACCTGGTGTAGAGTAATCTGTCGTGCAAGCGGTTACGCCTACCTTGCCAAAACTCCCACCTGTCAGGCCTAAGTAGATAGCCCCCCCAATGTGGTGGCCTAGGCGGGTTGAGTAAGAACTTTGCTCCGTACTTTGCGGCTTGAGTGACGAGATAAGTTCTTGACGAGATAACTTGGCTCTGTGGGCTTGCCCAGGCCCCAATTCGCGAGTCCAGGGGCCTACTGTTAAAGTAGGTGTCGCTCTCTGAGGGGCTTATTTTCTCAACCCGCCCTTCAATTCGCACTACACGTTCAAGCTCTACCCAGTGAAATTGAAGCGACGCGAATGGGTTGCCCGCGAGTTCTCGCCCCTTTCTACTTTCATAGTTGGTGTACCAAACGAGACCCTCTGGTCCCAAACCTTTAACGAGAACTATTCGGGTGCTGGGTCGCAGATCACTCCCGACCGTTGCAAGCGTCATCGCATTCGGTTCAGGAATTTTCGATTCAATGGCTTCGTTCAGCCATGACTCGAATTGCAAATGTGGAAGTGAATTGGACGCTTTTTCGTCTAATTCTTTGAGCTCATAGCTCTTGCGCATATCGGCCAGTGATTGAATAGACATTTAGGTGTTTCAGAGTTGATTAGAATTAACGGTTAAATTAGACTTAAGAATTATTAACCCAAAATACGAACATGCAACAAAAATTACCCACGGTGATCCTTCTCTGTGCAGGTCGTAGCGAGAGGTACAGAGCTCACGGCGGTGCCGGTAACAAACTTGAGGCAAGACTAGGTCCTTTGACCGTCAAGGAACATGCCTTGGCAAACTTAGAACGCAGTGGTCTCCCTTTTGTGATTGTAGAACCAAAGGATACGGCGCATTTAAGCGATCCAGGTATGGGGGCAAGTATTGCAGTTGGCGTGGCTCAGTCCATTCAAGCTGGCTTGAAAGATCCCAACCAGTTGCCCAGCGGATGGCTTATTTTGCCCGCTGATTTACCGCTCATCCAAGCCCAAACCCTGCGATTTCTTGCAGATGAGTTGATTGCGGCGGAACAAATAGCAATAGAACTAGGTCATGATCGCGCAAAAAATGCTCGCATCAGCATTGCGCCCGAGTACCTTGGGCAAAGAGGGCATCCCGTTGGTTTTTCTAATGCATTTTTGAAAGATCTTTTATCCCTCAAAGGCGATTCAGGCGCAAAAGAAATATTAAAGGCTTACCCCCCTCAATTAGTCGATGTTCAAGACAAGGGGTGTGTTTTTGATGTGGATACGCCGGAGCTCTTGGCTGAGGCCAGCGCTTGGTGGGAAACCCATTTCAAACTGGATAGCCAGAACCCAACGAATGATGCCTAATTTAGATTATTTAGCGCAATTGAAGGTATATTCAGGTCAAACATTCACACAAATACTTTAGGCTTCAATGATCCATCCAGTTATTCAAAAAGTAACAGAGCGCATTAAATTAAAGAGTCAGCTCACTCGTCAAACATATCTCAGCAGGTTAGAGGCAATGGCTGCTCGTCAAAGGGGGAGTGACAGGTTGGGGTGCGCTAATGTAGCGCATGCAGTAGCCGCCATGGCAATGGATGACCGCTTTAAAATAGTAAGCGAGAGAGCGCCAAATATTGGCATCATCAATGCATACAACGATATGCTTTCTGCGCACGCACCCCTTCGCCACTTCCCCGATATCATTAAAGATGAGGCACGTTTGTGCGGCGCAACTGCGCAGGTTGCGGGAGGTGTGCCCGCAATGTGCGACGGTATCACCCAAGGCACACCGGCCATGGAGCTGAGTCTTTTTAGTCGCGATGTAATAGCGATGTCAACAGCAGTCTCCTTGAGTCACGATATGTTTGATGCTGCCTTAATGCTTGGGGTGTGTGACAAAATAGTCCCTGGTTTACTCATAGGTGCTTTAAGTTTTGGGCATCTGCCGACAGTCTTCGTACCTGCGGGTCCAATGCTTACCGGGCTATCTAACTCAGAGAAGTCAAAGGTCAGGCAAAAGGCTGCGCAAGGTCTTGTAAGCCGTGAGGAGCTACTAGCCTCAGAAAGTAAAGCGTATTCTGGTGAGGGGACTTGCACCTTTTACGGTACTGCAAATAGTAATCAAATGCTTTTAGAGGCTATGGGCTTACATGTACCGGGAACTGCCTTTGTGAATCCAAGCGAAGCCTCAGCGCGCGAGGCCTTAACCAGAGAAGCGGCTAGAACGGTTCTTGAAATAACTCATAAAAAGCGTTTTGTGCCTATTGGTAAATTGGTTGATGAGCGTTGCATCGTAAATGCCGTTGTTGCACTCCTTGCAACAGGAGGGTCAACTAACCATTTGATTCACTGGGTGGCGGTTGCAAAAGCCGCAGGTATTTCTCTAGACTGGGATGATTTTGCTGAACTCTCCGGTGTCACACCGTTGATCGCAAGAGTTTATCCGAATGGGGAAGCAGATGTTAATCAGTTTCAAGCATGCGGGGGGCCGGGGTACGTGATAGGGGAGTTGCTTCGGGCGGGTCTTATGCACTCTGATGTTCTCACGGTTAAAGACGGCGGGCTAGAGCCTTTCACAAAAGTCGTAAATTTCAGCAATCACAAACTGAGTTGGAACGCACCTTCTTTGAGTCAAGATTTATCAATCCTTCGCACTGTGAATGAACCGTTTAGTCAGACTGGAGGCCTTGTTCTCCTAAAAGGTAATTTAGGGCGAGGGGTAGTAAAGGCCTCGGCAGTTCCCGCAGAACTTCACAGTGTCAGGGGAAAAGCAAAAGTATTTGACTCCCAAGACGACCTACAGCTCGCTTTTCAAAGTGGTGAATTAGAGAACTTTTGCAAAACAAATGGCGGCGTTATTTGCGTAGTTCGATGGCAAGGACCCAGCGCCAACGGGATGCCGGAGTTGCATAAACTCACCCCGCCTCTTGCAGTGCTTATGGGCAAGGGCTATAAGGTTGCCTTAGTCACTGACGGGCGTATGAGCGGTGCGTCTGGACAAGTGCCTGCTGCCATTCATCTAACCCCCGAAGCTGCACTGGGCGGGCCGTTAGCAAAAATTCAAGATGAGGACATGGTGGTGCTTGACTTAGAAAAAGGACTTCTAGAAGTCCTAGTCGAAAGAGGTGAGTGGGATGAACGAACACTCTCTGTCATGCCCACTCAATTGAGAGAGAACAACAGCGAGGGATTAGGGCGAGAGTTGTTCGCAGGATTTAGAAGAAATGTCTCCTCTGCTGAGCAAGGTGCAGTCTCTTGGCAGTGAAATAAATCTGGAACTAAAAGAATAATGTTCATTTGAAAATGAAAATGAAAATCAAAAGAAAAACATGACAAATAAAAACGATCCCACTTACCACCATTTCTCAGCTTTAGAGGTAATGCAAGATGCCCCGGTCATTCCAGTCATTGTTGTTGATGACGTGGCTGACGCCGTCCCTATGGCTCAAGCACTTCTCAAAGGAGGCATCCGGATGCTTGAGGTTACGCTTAGAACGCCTAAAGCCTTAGATGTCATTAAAGCTATCTGTGACGAGGTTCCTGGGGTTGTGGTGGGTGCTGGAACGGTTCGCAGTGCAGACCAAGCTACGGCGGCGGTGCGCGCTGGCGCCCGCTTTGCGGTCAGCCCAGGTTTTACAGTTGAGGTAGCGCGGGCTTGCAAAGACTTGGGTCTTGCCTTGCTACCGGGCGTAGCGACTGCTAGCGAGGTGATGATGGCAGAGCAGGAGGGATTTAGCGAGTTAAAGTTTTTTCCTGCTGTCCAGGCGGGCGGTGTAAAAATGCTTCAAGCCTTAGCGGGTCCTTTTCCTCAGATCAAGTTTTGCCCGACCGGAGGCATTAATCTGGCAAATGCAAATGAGTTCTTGTCCCTGAACAACGTGGTCTGTGTTGGGGGTTCTTGGCTAGTTCCGCAAAAAGCACTTTCTGATAAGGACTGGATTCATATTACTGCGATGGCTCAAGAAGCTAAGAGCCTCAAGAGCATCAAGAGCTAAAGCATCCACAGAAAGCGCTAGAGTTCCAAAGGCACTCAAGGCCTAGCGAGCTTAATCTGCGCGCTGAATCAGTTCGACTTTGTAGCCATCTGGATCGGTCACAAAGGCGATCAGCGTGTCCCCACCCTTGACAGGACCGGGTTCGCGTGTGATTTGGCCACCCTTAGCCCGAATTTTCTCGCAAGTTGCGTAGACATCACTGACTCCCAAAGCCAAGTGCCCAAAGGCAGTTCCCATTTCATAGCTTTCAACGCCGTAGTTGTAAGTCAACTCTATCTCGGCTTGGTGGGGATTGCTCTCGTAGCCAACAAATGCTAACGAATATTTCTGGTCTGGTCGATCGGTTGATCTGATCAACTGCATCCCCATGACCTGGGTGTAAAAATCAATGGATCGCTGTAAGTTGCCTACGCGTAGCATTGTGTGAAGTAGTCTCATATCTTGTATTTTGCTGGTTAAAGGAGGAATGGGTAAGGACTTTGACTTTAAGGAGAGTGGTAAATCAACCCACACGGGCAGTTTAGCCTATTTAAGTATTAAGCGCTCGATCCGATACTAATAACGTAGGGGTCGAAGAGAGCCTCAACTTTCAAAAAAAGGTGGTGGTATGGATGCAGAAATATTCTTAACGGTTGCTGTTGTGATTGTTGCACTACCTTTTGCATTACTAGGTGGTTTTGCGATGGTTGTTGCTTATGCGGCTTTAGATAAAGAAGATTCTTGAATTGGCATATTGATTGCTATAAACCATCAAGAATTTTTGATGAGGGAGAGTTTGACACGTATTTAAGGGGAACCGCAGCGAGGAATTAGTCTAAGGAGAGTGCATCATGAGTACCGAATACGGATTTAAAGTGGATGGATGGGGATCGAGTTGGAATACCCCTGATCACATGGCAGAGGGTCGACGTATAGGGCGCTTTAACAAGCTAAAGGTGTTGTTAGATGCGCTTAAATCTGGTAATTTGCAGTCCTCTCAAACGGCACTGGACGATCTATGGGCTTTTGATCCTAGCCTACGAAATGATCCGTATTTAATCAAAATTGGGCAAGCTATTACTAAGAGGATGTTATACCTTGCTCAAAAGACGGCGGCTGCTATGCAAAGTGATCCCAACCATTTCTCGTCCTCTGCGTTGGCAAAGAACTTTTTGAGCAGTGGTGCTAAAAGCGCCACAACTGCTTCAGGAGCAGGGCGTTCCCAGCAGGGTGTCTTAGTGCCGACTATTGCCACCGTATCTGCTGTCAATTCGGAAATGACTCCAAGGAAGGCGACCAGCGGCGAGTTCGGCCGCATTATCGATGTTACGGCTTAAAAAATAGTAGTCCTGCTATAGCTATAGCTATTGCTTAGCGGTGAGAGTCTTTATAAATGCATATGCTTTTATTACCAAATTCGCTTGATTAATTGCCTATATTTCAATGGGTCACCGCCTCAGAAAAGTCTAGTGAGACGGTGACAAGCAAACTCCTGAGCTTGAACGGTGTTGCAAATGAAACCCCCCACCACTTTTGCGGCAATTTATGCCATATTTTGGTTAATTTACCCCCCCCCAATCGTTACAGTCTCTTCATATAAATTGGGTCATGTGCCTTGGGGGTTATTTTCTCTGTTTTGTTCTCTTAGAACTTTGTAGTACTTGCTTTTCTATTGGAATTAGGCATATCTAATGTACTAAAAAGTGTTATGGAATTATTCCAAACGTTAACCTCTTTGATAATTTGCTCTTGTAGGAGCTTGGAGGCTTTGTATGCGGTTAATTCATTGATCTTATTGAAGCCGTCCTCAAAATCAAACTCAAAACTACCTGGCTCAATAGTGATGTCTGTTTCGCTAAAGTTATCAAATTTGCTGTACTTAAATCTGATTTTAGGTGCGTTGGGGTCCTTAATGATTTCGGTGCTGAATGTGAGTTTCTTTGTGACGGAGTGGTTCTTGAGCAATTGCAGGAGCTGGGGTAAGTTTTTTTCAAATTTATTGAATTCAGCCTTTGATTTAACTCTGAGTTGATGCACTTTTTTGACCCCTTTAGACCTTGTCTTTTTGGGTTTGGAGAGTGCATCATTTGTATTCTGAGTCATTGTGCAATTATATATATTTCATAATTGAATGGGGCTAGTTGTGCCACGTGAACGCAGGAGAAATGGGCACTTTTCTTCTGGTTTTTGATGTCTTCCGTTAGCATGAGTCTTTAGGAGGTGCATTAACGTTCTTTCTGTAAACAAAAACTGATTTGAATACAAACTTAGCACATTCAATCCGTGTTGGGTACGTGTTTAAAATTATTTAGTAAAAATTTTTTCAAATAAATATTCAAGTGCCCAATATTTGAGCAGCCCAGTGAAAGGCTCATGAATGCTCGATTTTCTAGTTTTACGAGGTATCTTTTCCACTTAATTTGTGAATAACTTTTGATATCTTTTTTATTGAAAAAATATTTCTGCACTTGTGATTTTTGTTCAAATTGTGTTAACGAAGAGTTAAAGAATAAAAATTATGATCGAAATTCTTTCATTTTTGGTGGGTTACTTTTAAGCTTTCCTATTCTTTGCAGTCGATACAGCATTGACCGCAGCTCGCAGAGCTAATAAGTAACTATCCACACCAAATCCGCAAATCTGGCCCAAGGCGATGTCCGCGATAACTGAGTGATGTCTAAATTCTTCTCTTGCATGAATATTTGACATATGGACCTCCACGATTGGACATTTAAGAATAGCTAGTGCATCGCGAATTCCGTAACTGTAATGAGTCCAGGCCCCTGCGTTAATCAATACCGCATCTGTTGCCTCTGCGTGCGCCCGGTGAATGCGTTCAACCATTTCGCCCTCAAAATTGGTCTGAAAACACTCTACCAGCGCGCCCAATTCGTTTCCTAGGGCATTGACACCGGTGTTGATTTGATCCAGCGTGGCGGATCCGTAGTGGGCGGGATCGCGCTTTCCAAACATATTTAAGTTGATGCCATTTAGGACAAGAATTTTCATGATTGATTCTTTCGTATTAATTTTTTGAATTTGATTCTAAATAAATCTTAAAATATGCGCACCTGAGAGTCTAGATTCGGGTTGTACTTCTTGAATTACAGACGAGAGACATTATTTGAAAAATACGGATTTTTGAAAAAAATTCGAAGAATTGCGTTTGAGTATTTGAACTTGATTCGAGCAATTGCACACGGTCTACACCAGTATACAAACAAGCCCCTACAATACCACTGACAAACTAAAGATTTAGGTGTCCTCATGAAAAAAATAATTGGATTACTGAGCTTTTTTGCTCTCATGTTGCTCGTGGCTTGCGCCTCACAAACTATGACCGCGACAACCTACAACGACGCTGATGTTGGACAGGCACTAATCGTCAGAATGGGGCGAATTGAGAGCGCTAGGCCTATCAAAATCTCAGCACGCCCGAGTGGATTTGGATCTATGGCAGGTGCTGCTGCTGGGGGCGTTGTAGGCTCCGAAATCGGACGAGGCAATGGATCCGTGCTCGGAAGTATCGCAGGTGCGGTGGTAGGAGGCGTAGGAGGAACCCTTTTGGAGAAGGACCTTAATACTGTTGACGGTCAGGAGTTGACTGTCAGGCTTGAGGACAACTCCTTAATCTCGGTGGCTCAGGAAATTAGCAAAGATACTGGACCTTTAAGTCCGGGAGAGACAGTTCGGGTTTTGAGTTCTTCAAGAGGAAAAACTAGGGTTACGCGCTAAGTTTTTATTCAACAGCCCGTCCACAAAACGCTAATCAATTACTGCCTGATGCAATTTAAACGCACCTTCAACACGGTCGTTAAAGAAATAAGTTAATGTTTCTTTTACGGTTTTAAATGCGATGTCATCCCAAGGTATTTCATGCTCTGCAAACAGATGTGTCTCCAGGGTCTCAAAACCGGGGTTGAATGTGTCACTCAATAAACGAGCCTTATAGAAAATATGAACTTGTCCAACTCTGGGCACGCTCATAATTGCAAAAAGTTCTTCTAATTCAAATTGGGCCCCAGCCTCTTCCTCTGTTTCACGCGCTGCTCCCTCAGCCAAGCTCTCACCAATCTCAAGGAATCCAGCAGGTAAAGTCCATTTGCCAAATCGCGGCTCAATGTTTCGTTTACATAGGAGCACCTTACCTTCCCAAATAGGCAGCGTACCCACGACGTTCAATGGATTTTCATAATGTATGGTGTTGCAACTAGGGCATACAGCTCGAATTTTTGTATCGCCATCATCGGGAATACGGTTGATAACCGCAGTCCCGCAGTTTCTACAAAATTTAATGGGACTACGGTATGAACTCATGAAACTTTAATCGTTAGATCAGGAAGACCAGTAACCTTCGCAACCATTACATTTCCACTAACGACTGCCCCCACACCTTCAGGTGTGCCCGTATAAATTAAATCGCCTGGCTGTAGCTCCCAAGCAGCTGAGAGATGTTCAATCACCTCGCCTATGTTCCAGATTAGCTTATCAATGGTGCTTGTTTGCCGAACCACCCCGTCTACTGATAGCTCAATATTGGCCTTTTCAATTCCACCAAGCTGCGCTGCAGGGGTGATAGGACCTATTGGGGCGCTGTGATCAAAGCCTTTACCTATGCACCATGGACGTCCCTGTTTTTTCATCTCACCTTGGAGGTCACGCCTTGTCATATCAAGACCAATGGCGTAGCCGTAAATGTGGCTGTGTGCATCATTTGCTTGAATATTTTTACCTCCCTTGCCGATTGCAACAACCAGTTCCACTTCATGGTGAAAGTTTTGGGTCAAGCTAGGGTAGGGAAGAGAGCCCATTTCACCCGCTTTCACAACAACGAGTGAGTCAGCCGGTTTTAAAAAGAAAAAAGGAGGCTCACGGCCAGTGAACCCCATCTCTTTGGCGTGTTCTTCATAATTTCTGCCCACACAGTAGACTCTGCGAGCAGGGTATTTCAGGTCGCTACCGGTAATTGGAACCGCAGCTACTTCTTGAGGAGGGAAGACATAACTCATTGATTGATACTTCTTATATTTGGATTTAAAAAATAGACTCTATATCAAAGTCCATATGATAGAGTGTAGATGTTTTAAACAGTATTTGAAGAATTCGTTAGAAAGGGATACCGAAATTATGAGGCTAAGGATAAAAAAATAGTGCGGCAAATAAGACCTTTGGATCAGGCGCTTGATTGGCTAACTCCGTCTCACCCAAAATGGCCGTCAAAAGTGAAAACCCTTATGAGTACTCGCATCGGGGGGCACTCTATGGGAGCTTACGCCAGCCTTAACCTTGGCGATCACGTAGGAGATGATTCAGTTTTGGTTCAAAAAAACCGCGAGCAATTGGAGCTATTGACTGGTAACAGGCCTGTTTACTTAAAACAAATCCATGGTTGCGAGGTTGTGTTTTTGAGCCCGACAACACCCAATGGAACGCAAGCGGATGTTTGTCTCACGACCCATAAAAATTTATCTTGCACGATCATGGTCGCTGATTGTTTGCCTATTTTGATGACCAATATGGAGGGGACAATTGTTGGAGCCGCTCATGCGGGATGGCGGGGTTTGGCGGGTATAGGGAGTCGGGATGGTCGCGGAGTTATCGAGAATCTCATAACCTCTTTAATTGATCATCAAGCCCTGTCTCGGGCGCCGACCAGTGGGTGGTTGGCCTGGCTAGGTCCATGCATTGGGGCCAAGCATTTCGAAGTGGGAATTGAGGTGGTAGAAGCTTTTTCGGGTGATACACAGGCTGAGGACTTCTTCAATCCCCTATCCGCCGGCCCCAGTCCTCAGAAGTGGATGGCTGACTTGGCAGGGCTTGCCAGACTTAGATTGCAAAGGCTTGGGGTAGAAACTATTCTAGGGAACTCTGGCGGCTTGGATAGTGATATGTGGTGTACGTACATTCAAAAAGATCTCTTTTTCTCACATAGGCGGGATAAAGTAAGTGGTCGAATGGCTGCAAGCATATGGATCACCTAAACGATGGCATCAGAGTTGATGGTTAGTACTAAGTAACTAAGTGACTTTGGACTTTAGTCAACTTTTGAATCGTGATTGTTTTTTTGATCGATATCAAGAGATTCCGCTTTTTCTCGGGATTTGCGCCTGGCTGGGGTCCCAAGGATATATCCTACGATGGTGATAGGTAAAATCCCATAGAGCGCAAGTGTGAAAAAGGCGCCCAACAAGGTACCGTCGCTACTCGTAGCCTCGGCAATTGCCATCATCAGCGCAACGTAAAACCAGCCTATTAGAACAAGATACATGGGTAATAGTTTACCCGCAGAGTCACTTTTCTGAGTAATTTAGGGTTAAAGACTGCGATACTGTAATTGATAGAAGATTTTTTCGGAGTTTTTAAATGCCAAGAAGTTCCGCTCAAAAGCCAAAGAAAGCTTCAGCCGATTCACTACCTTTGCCAGATCCTTCGCTGTTTGTTGAAGGTTGGAATAAGGCGCTTGAGAGTTTCAAGAAAATTGAGATCCCAGATGCGACCATTCCTCAAATAAGTTTTGATAACGAGAAGTTACTTGAAATTCAAAATAATTATTTGGAACAAGCTACGCACCTTTGGAATCAAGGGTTAGTTAGCGGGGCTGTGTTGGATGACAAGCGATTTAAGGGCCCAGCGTGGGAGCAAAACCCAGTTGCATCATTTTCTGCAGCGCTTTACTTACTCAATACAAATACGCTCATGGCGATGACGGATGCGTTGCATGCTGATGCTAAAACACAGGCAAGGATTAAATATGCCGTGGAGCAGTTAGCCGCTGCAACTGCGCCAAGCAATTATTTAGCTCTGAACGCTGAGGCCCAGCAAAAGATAATTGAAACCAAGGGCGAGAGTCTGACCAAGGGGATTCAAAACCTGCTTCATGATATGTCACAAGGACATGTCTCGATGACGGATGAGAGTTTGTTTACGGTGGGTGAAAATGTTGCTACCACACAAGGCTCTGTTGTATTTGAAAATGAATATTTTCAACTCATTGAATACAAGCCCCTGACAGCGCAGGTTTACGAAGTCCCGTTGCTACTCATTCCGCCTTGCATCAACAAGTACTACATTCTGGATTTGCAACCCAAGAATTCTTTCGTGAAGTATTGTTCTGATCAGGGTTTTAGAACCTTTATTGTGAGTTGGAGCAATCCACATGAGGATTTAGAACACGCAAAATGGGATGACTATGTAGAGAAGGGGGCACTCAAGGCGATACAAGTGGTCAAGGAGATCGCTAATGTTGATCAAATCAATACACTCGGATTTTGCGTGGGCGGTACATTGCTTACCAGTGCTTTAGCTGTAGCTGAAGCCAAGAAAGATCACAGCGTAGCGAGTGCAACCTTACTAACAACTCTGGTTGACTTTACACATTCAGGTGTATTAGATGTCTTCATTGACGAGTCATTTGTTAAATACCGTGAATCCCAATTTTTAGATGGTGGACTCATGTCGGGTAGAGATATGGCTGCTACATTTAGCTTTTTGCGACCTAATGACTTGGTTTGGAATTATGTGGTGGGTAATTATTTAAAGGGCGAGACGCCGCCGCCTTTTGATTTGCTTTACTGGAACAGTGATGCAACCAATTTGCCGGGGCCTATGTATGCTTGGTATTTGCGTAACACCTATTTAGAAAATAATTTGATCAAGCCAGGTAAAGCGAAAATTTGTGGCGTACCTATCGATTTAAACACCATTAAAGTTCCTGTTTATATCTACGGTTCAAGGGAAGACCATATTGTCCCCATTGATGCATCCTATGCCTCAACTCAAATCTTCAAGGGTAAGAAACGTTTTGTGATGGGCGCATCTGGTCACATTGCTGGAGTTATCAACCCACCATCCTCGGGCAAGCGTAGCCACTGGATTGGTCCTGAAAACAAATTTCCTACGTCCGTAGATGCCTGGATTAAAAGCTCAACCGAGCACCCTGGGAGTTGGTGGACTGATTGGGTAAAGTGGTTATCAAAACATTCTGGCAAAAAGATTTCTGCACCTAAGGTTGCTGGGCGGGGTAAATACAAAGTCATTGAGCCCGCACCAGGACGCTATGTAAAGGTTAAAGTTTAAAGTTTAATTTCTATCGTCGTTTAAATAATATTGGAGTAATAAATGGAAGATATTGTCATCGTATCAGCGGCTCGCACCGGAGTTGGTAAATTTGGAGGTTCTTTGGCTAAAGTGCCTGCGCCAGAGTTAGGATCTATCGTTATAAAGGAAGTTCTAGCTCGTGCCAAGGTTGATCCTAATTCTGTGGGCGAGGTTATTTTGGGCCAAGTGCTTGCGGCGGGGGCAGGTCAAAACCCAGCGCGCCAGGCGTTATTGAAAGCCGGTCTTTCACAGACGATACCCGGTTTGACAATCAATGCTGTATGTGGCTCTGGATTAAAGTCTGTCATGTTAGCTGCGCAGGCAATTGCCTTTGGGGACAGTGAGATCGTGATCGCTGGTGGACAAGAAAATATGAGCGCTTCACCGCACTTGCTTATGGGCTCCAGAGATGGTCAGCGAATGGGCGACTGGAAAATGATTGACTCTATGATTGTTGATGGTTTGTGGGACGTATACAACCAGTACCATATGGGCATCACAGCTGAGAACGTTGCAAAGGCCAACAAGATCACTCGCGAGATGCAAGACGCACTAGCTCTTGCTAGCCAACAAAAGGCTTCTGCTGCGCAGGATGCGGGTAAATTTAAAGACGAAATCGTCTCTGTATCTATCCCCCAACGTAAGGGGGATCCCCTCATCTTTAGTCAGGATGAATATATCAATAAGAAAACAAGTTCAGAAGCGCTTAGCGGTTTAAGACCTGCATTTGACAAGGCTGGCACAGTCACTGCTGGAAATGCATCGGGGATCAACGATGGGGCCGCTGCAGTGCTAGTGATGTCAGCCAAGAAGGCTGCGTCTTTAGGGCTTACGCCTTTGGCAAGAATTGCATCCTTTGCAACTACAGGCCTTGATCCCGCGTTAATGGGTCTTGGTCCCGTTTCAGCCTCGCGCAAAGCCCTGGAACGTGCGGGATGGAAGGCGAGTGATGTCGATCTGTTTGAGCTCAATGAGGCGTTCGCTGCTCAGGCCTGCGCAGTCAATCAAGAGCTCGGTATTGATCCTGCAAAAGTCAACGTGAACGGCGGGGCCATTGCAATTGGGCATCCCATTGGCGCGTCTGGTTGCCGTATTTTGGTAACGCTTTTACATGAAATGCAAAGAACAAAGGCTAAAAAAGGTTTGGCAGCTCTTTGTATCGGTGGTGGTATGGGTGTGTCTCTGACATTAGAGCGTTAAGGCTTAATGCATTAACGCTGGGTTGTGTTGGGCATCATTTGATGATTCAAAATAGATAAATAAAAAGGAGACAACAATGAGTAATAAAGTAGCTTATGTGACCGGTGGAATGGGTGGTATTGGTACCGCTATTTGTCAACGCCTTCATAAATTAGGTTTCACTGTCATTGCAGGGTGCGGACCAACGCGTGACTTTACCAAATGGATTGATGAGCAAAAAGCACTGGGGTACACGTTTTATACATCCGTTGGAAATGTAAGTTCCTGGGAATCTACAGTTGAGGCTTTCGCTAAGGCCAAGTCCGATCACGGCCCGATAGATGTTCTGGTGAATAATGCCGGAATCACAAGGGACAGAATGTTTTTGAAGATGACGCGTGATGATTGGGATGCAGTGATTGATACCAATTTAAACTCAATGTTCAACGTGACCAAACAAGTGGTGGGGGACATGGTTGAAAGGGGTTGGGGTAGGATCATCCAGATTAGCTCCGTGAACGGTGCCAAGGGACAGTCAGGTCAAACCAACTACTCTGCTGCCAAGGCGGGTATGCACGGGTTCAGTATGGCTTTGGCTCAGGAAATGGCCAACAAGGGCGTAACAGTGAACACTGTTAGTCCCGGGTATATTGGTACCGACATGGTTAATGCCATTAAGCCAGAGATTTTGGAGAAAATCGTTAATACTATTCCAGTCAAGCGTCTTGGATCTCCGCTAGAGATAGCCTCCATTGTTGGGTGGCTTGCTGGAGATGAGTCTGGATTTACAACGGGTGCTGAATTCGCTTGTAACGGCGGATTGCATATGGGCTAATGCCTATTGGAGTGAATGAACCCACTCACTCTTTGTAGGTCTACCAAGACTAAGGTCTCAACCGAGTTGCTGCATCATTTGCATCATCTTAGTTGGGGCTTTATTTTTGGTGCTTCTACATTCTTGAGTATTCAGAGTTTTACGGCTGCGATAGAATCTTGGGTATGAAATCTAAGCGCGGCTCCACTATGGTTCATTGGATTGCGATCATCGCAGTCCTCATAAGTTCGCTTGCGCCGTCCATTTCTCTAGCTTTAACGCCGCAAAAATCTAATCTAAATATGATGGATTTTGTGTGTTCTGCCTCTGGCATGCAGATGATCGCCACAGCATCCGTGGACGACACCAAATCAAGTGCGGCAGATCAAAGCAAGAATCAGCAGATTTTGATAGACGATCATTGTCCTTACTGCGCATTACAGGGCAACTATGTATTGCCCCTTAATAATGCGCTTGATTTTGAGTTTCCACAAAACTCAACTATTTATCCGTCTCTTTTCTATAAGTCCCCCAAGCCCCTATTTGCTTGGTTAACTTTGCCCTCTAGGGCTCCCCCCTCCATCTCCTAATCATAAATATCTTTCACGAAGTTATTTCGTGAGGTGGTGTGTTTTACGGAGCCATAAAGTTGGTAATGGGGATTTTCAATGAAAATTAATCATTCCTAAAACACACAACTCTGTTTATAAAACTTGGGTGTTCGCTGGAGAATAAGTAATGAAAATTAATAAAATATGTATTGTATTTGCTTTGGTATTGCCCATTGGGAGTGCTTTGGCTTGTGCCAGTTGCGGTTGTAGTTTGAATACCGATTTGTCAGCCCAGGGGATGGGCTCTAATCCCGGGTGGTCGTTTGACGCAAGATATGACTATTTGAATCAAAATCAGTTGCGTGCTGGTAAATCTGTGATTTCACCTGCAAATGCTTCAATCACTCAAAATGTGAAGGCAGGTGGGAATGCTGAGGTGGAGGGTTACACAAGAAATAGTTACCTAACCTCATCTGTGGACTATAACAATGGAGAAAGATGGGGTGCAACATTCATACTTCCCTTTATCCAGCGTGATCACATGACCTTTGGGGTTGATAGTTGGCCAAGTGGGACCGCCGGATATACGTCTCAGGCTAGTGGTTTTGGAGACATAAAAATCATTGGACGTTATTTCGGATTTTCTGAGCAAAAGAATTGGGGTTTGCAATTTGGTATCAAGCTACCTACGGGAAATAACGGACAAACCGCCCCAGCTGCGTCTGGGGGGGGTGTAACTGCGGTGGATCCTGGTTTGCAGTTGGGTACTGGCTCGACGGACTTGATTGTAGGTATTTATAAATTTGGCCACATTGCTGCAACAGACGACTGGGGTTATTTTGGTAATTTTCAGTTTCAAGCTGCAGTAGACTCCAAAAGCACACCTTCCAATATTGATGCATTACCAGGCTCATCGGGTTCATACAGACCGGGCAATAGCTTAAATATCAATGCGGGGGTGAACTATCAAGGTTTTGAGAATTGGACTCCTACGCTGCAATTAAACTTGATAGACAAGAAAGCTGATAGTGGAGCGGCTGCGGATACTTGGGCAACAGGAGGCACTTTGATTTATTTGGCGCCTGGTTTAATGTACTCAACGTCTGATTCCACAAAGTACTATACAAATGTTCAACTGCCCATGTATCAAAACTTAAATGGGATTCAACTTGTACCAAAATTTGTTGGATCCGTTGGAGTTAGATTAAACTTTTAATTATTGATCAAGCAAAAGGGGAGTAATCGTTTCCTCAAGTAATTGGCTATTCACCTTCGCATCTCCCTTAAGGCCATTCTTGCGAACGATTCCCCTTTTGTCAATAATAAAAGTACTAGGTAAGCGCCAGATGTAACCTAGCCCAGAGTAATGCATATCTGATTTGAGTGCAAATTGAAAAGAGTAGTTCTTCATGATTTTTTTTGCGTTCTCTAAGCCTGATGACTTATCTACATTGATAGCAAGAACTTCGAGACCTTTAGATTTATTCTTTTGTAAGTAATCTTCAATTTGCGGCATTTCCTCCCGACAGGGCTCGCACCAACTTGCCCAAAAGTTGATGAGTACGACCTTGCCTCTGTAAGCATTTAATGAGTAAACTTGACCATCTAACAATTTACCTTCAACGTTTGGGGCTATTTGGCCCACCTCCACATCTGCAAATGCAGACTGATAGGAGAATAACGTTAATGACAAAATAATAATAAATATATGCATCTCAGTAGTATAAAGGCTCAATTTAAAAGGCTAATGTTTTATGCAAAATAGTGTGACAGCGCAGAGAATAGAAAACGGATGGGAGTGGTTTTTTAAGAGAAACTGCTCGATATCACCTTATCAATTAGCGGGTATTTTCATATTCTTAGGTATCGTTTCACTCACCATCGGTACAACTTTTTATATGATGGGTGCCACATTGATATTGCCTTATTGTTTTGTCGAAATCTTTGTTCTAATGCTTGCGTTCTTTTATAACGCAAAGCATGCCAATGATTACGAGCAACTGGTCTTGCAGCCGAACGTCATAAAAATCATCCATAAAAAAGGCGAGCTTGTGAACTCTATTGAGTTAAACAGACCTTATGCTAGGGTTGAACTTATCTCTGAGAAACAAGATTTGATACTCATTAGCCACGGAGCTCAGCAAGTGCATTTTGGAAATCATATCCATCCCAATCTTAGAAGTCGTTTAAGCAGTGAAATTAAGCTTAAACTATAGCTAACTGTTTGATTCATTAAACTTTAAAATCACGAAGGAAATCAGAATGTATTCATCTAAGTCAATTGCAGTATTCTTTGCTCTATTATTTTTAATTACAAATTCCTTTTCTCAGTCAGCAGATTTAGGGAAGATATCCATCACCGGTGCATTCGCACGAGAAACCGTCGCAGGTCAAAATGTTGGATCAGGGTTTTTAAAAATTAAAAATGCGGGGGCTGCAGATAAGTTTATTTCAGCAACAACTTCTGCGGGCACTGAGGTGCAACTCCATACGATGTCCATGGAGGGCAATGTTATGAAGATGAGTCAGATCCCCTTTATTGAAATTCCTGCCAACGGCTCTGCTGAACTCACGCCAGGTGGAATGCATTTGATGGTTATGGGACTAAAGAGCCCTTTGAAAGTGGGCGACAGTTTAAAGATAAAGCTGAAATTTTCTAACTCTGGTGAGGTAGAAGTTAATTTCCCCGTTCAGGCAATCTCTCCTCACGCGGGGCATATGAAAATGTAATTCTAGCTATTTAGCTTTGATGAATCGGTTGCTCAGCTTACCAAGTCCCGTTATTTCGATCTCAACCAAGTCTGCGTGTTTGATGTTAGGAGAGGTTCCGTCAGTCCCCATCCACATGACATCTCCGGGGTAAAGAGTAGCGTAGCGAGATGTCCTGCTGATAAAGGTGGATATATCAAACAGCATTGCTTGGGTGTCAAACTCAATAGTCTGAATGCCGTTTACCGTGACGCGTGTTTTAGCGTCTTGAATTTTAAAATCTGTTTCAATCCAAGGACCCATGGGTTTAAAAGTATCGCTATTCTTTGAGCGAAAAAACGTTCTGTCCTCTTTTTGCCAATCACGCTCACTTATGTCGTTGCCAATGGTGTATCCAAAAACACAAGACAGTGCATCTTTCTCAGAAATATTTTTGACTTTCCTGCCTATAACAACAACGACCTCGGCTTCATAGTGAATCTTTTCACCTGCATCGGCAGGAATAATGACATCCTCGCCGTGAGCAATTAAGGCATTAACGGCTCTGTATCCAATATCGGCAGCGCCTGGAACAACTGGTTTTTCGCCCCTTGCCTGAGCAACCTCCATGATGTGTTTGACGTAGTTGAGTCCCGCCGCGTAAAACGTTGCAGGAATGACAGGGACCTCAATTTTGACTTGATCTAATGCATGCTCTACTTTAAGTGGATACCACTCACCCCAGGGGACGCCTTCAATTGCATTTAGGACCTCACCATTTAAATAACCTGTGAACGTTTTTCCTTGAACCGTGTATCGCAACCATTTCATTTTGAATGCTCGTGTTTTAAGATTAGATCTGCTGTAATTTGATTTATTTCGGACGCCCCACATAACTGCATGGTGCGGATCAATTCTTCTTTGAGAATGTTGAGTGCATGAGATGCGCCATTTTCGCCTTGAACTACTGCTCCGAACAGGGTAGCTCGACCGGTCATCACGCCATCAGCACCTAGTGCTATTGCCTTTAAGATGTCGCTGCCTCGTCGTATTCCCCCGTCAAGTAAAACAGGAACTTTACGGTCTACAGCTTTAACAATGTCAGGTAGTGCGCGGAGTGTTGAGATTGCTGTATCAAGTTGCCGTCCACCGTGGTTGGAGACAACAATAGCGTCGCACCCCATCTCAACTAAGCGCAGTGCATCTTCAGGGTGCATTACGCCTTTAATGATTAGCTTTTTATGCCAATAGTCTCTAATACGCTTTAAATCATCCCAATTAAATGAAGGGTCATAATTACGACCAACAGACGAGGCAAGGTTGTTGATGCCTCGCTTTTGTCCATCAAGCCCCAGCATATTTTCTAGGACGGGAATACCGTTTGCAAGCATCTGACTTAGCCAAAGGGGATGAGACATGAAATCAAAAGCAACCCTGGGGTTGAGTTTGAAAGGGATAGCGAATTGGTTTTTATTATCGCGTTCACGCTTTCCGCCTACGGGCAGGTCAACAGTGATCATCAGTCCCTCGTACTCTGCAGCGTGAGCACGGTCAATGAGAGAGTAAAAGAAATCTTTGTTTTTTAAAATGTATGCTTGAAACCAATGTCGACCTGGAGCCTGTCTTGCAATTTGCTCGATCGATGTGGTTGCAGAGCTGGATAAAGTGTAAATCAAATCTCTATCAGCTGCCGCTCTAGCCAGCGCAATATCCGCTCCGTGTTTGCCAAATCCGAGTGCGCCGGTTGGAGCGATTGCAAGGGGCAAGCTACATCTATGACCTAGGATATCTGCGCTTGTATCAATGGACTCAACACCCCTCAGGATCCGGGGCAACAGTAAAGTGTTATGAAAGCTCTGTCGATTTGCCTTTAAAGTGATTTCATCCTCAGCCCCTCCGTCAAAGAAATCAAAAATACAGCGGGGAAGTTTTTGTTTTGCTGCTAGACGTAGATCTTCTATGGATACGGCGTGTAAGGGGGAGCTCATGAGTGCCTAATCAATGGGGAAAGATGGGGAGGAAAGCAAGGAAAGAAAACTAAAGTAAAGAAAAGTAAAGAAAAGAAAAGAAAAGAAAAGAAATTAATTCAGATCGGCTTTTACCCCAGCAGATTTGATGACGTTTTCCCATCTCTCATAATCGCGCTTTAGAAAGGCTTGGAACTCTGCAGGTTTATCACCCACCACGACTGCCCCCAGTTTCTCTAATTGCGCATGTACGTCTGGTTTTGCCAATGCTTTATTCATGGCGCTGTATAGCTTGTCAACAATGACTGTGGGTGTCTTTGCAGGCGCGAGCATGCCCACCCAAGGTGCAGTTTCTTCAAAACCAGGGAAACCAATTTCTGACATCGTTGGTTTATCTCCAAACTGGGGAAGACGTTTCGCCGTTCCAACAGCCAATATATTTACTCGCTTTGCAGCAACGTTATCAGCAATACCAATGATTGGATAAAACATAAAGTCAACCCGTCCTGCCATCACCTCTAAAAGTGCTGGCCCGTTTCCTTTGTAGGGAATATGCAGCATTTTTTGTTTAATCAGCGTGGCGAGTAACTCTGCCGATAAATGTCCAGAACCACCACTCCCAGAAGATGCAAAGCTTACGGCCTCTGGCTTGGACTTAGCCTGGTTTAATAAGTCTTGGATGCTATGAAATGGGGAGTTGTAAGCAGTAACGGCAACCAAGGGCAGGTTGGCTGCATTGGATATTGGCGCAAAATCTGTTTTGGGGTTGTAACCAGCGGCATCCCCAAGCAAAATGGGATTAACGTTCATCCCGAGCGATGAGAAAAGTAGTGTGTAACCATCTGGTGGCGAATTCCTGACTTCGCGTGTTGCGATCATCGCGCTCGCCCCAGCCTTGTTCTCCACGACAACCGGTTGCCCTAAGGTGTCGGACATATCCTTAGCAAGGACCCGGGCAATAACGTCAGTTGGCCCACCTGCAGCAAATCCCACGACTAATCTTATAGGGCGGTTAGGGTAGTTATCGTTTGCACTGGCGAGTTTGGGCAAATAAATTCCAGCGCATAGTGAGATAAAGATTAAAGAATTAAATGATCTTTTTAATTCTTTAATGCAGATTTCTTTAAAGAACTGTAGGTTAAGGTACGCCAGTGCAATCATGATGAGCTCAATAAGAATTGTTGAATAGATTTGACAAGTAACCCCTAGGCTTTCATAGCCAAGGTGCCGCGAGGGAAATAACGATCCGCCATGACTTGACAACGCATGATATGTCTGTGCTCATCGGCTTTATAGTCAGCGACAGCGTTATGTAACGTGCTGATGTTGTCCCACATTAAAACATCCCCCACGCGCCACCTGTGTTCATACTGGAATTCTGGTCTGAGTTGGAGTTCAAATAGGGTCTGAAGGATACGTTCGCTCTCGGCTTCATCTAATTCGTTAATGCGGATTGCATAACCAGGGTTGGCATAAAGAACGGTATCGCCGGTAATGGGGTGCTTCAAGAAAATGGGGTGACTGACGGGAGGTTTTGCTGCGCGCTGTGAAGGTGTTAGTTCTGCTCTAAGGCTACCAGGGCGTTTCCTCATGTTGTCCCAGAATTTAGCAAAATCGTGAGTAACTGTCATGCCCTTCAATCGTTCCTTCAAATCAATCGGAATGGCAGCATAGGCTTTTCTGGTACTACAAAAAGCAGTGTTGCCTAGCGGTTTACCATCTCGGTATGGAATTTCGATTCCATACAAAACGTTAGAAAAAGCTATATCTTTGCTGTAGGACATATCGGTATGCCAGTCTTGTCCAGCATCCTTAAAGCCAATAGGCTCACCCTTTTCGTCCACTTTGTTCGACAAAATCATCACCTCAGGGTGCAAGGTATCTTGGAACATGTTAGCGACATTAATTTCTAGTGTTCCAAATCGCTGCGAAAATTCTTTTAACTGGGTTGAGTTCAGCCGTTGAGCCGGGAAGCACAGAACACTGTGTGTACCAAGAGCTATTTCGAGTTGCGAATACTCATCCTCGTCTAAAGGTTTGGATAAATCTAAGTTGAGTACCTGAGCGCCTATTCCACCGCTGTTAATGTTAATGTTCATAACTAAACTCTTATGCAGGTAATGTCCATTCTTTAGCAACTGATGTACGTTTGCTGATGACTTCAAACCAACCCTTTAATTTGGGATGAGATTTACGCCATTCCAGGTGATCAAAGCGAAGGTCCAAATAGGCAAGCGAGCAAGCTAGCGTGATTTGACCAATATGAAAGGAGTCGTTATGGACGCTAGATTCGAACTGTTTAAGAGCAGAATGTATTTTTTCGATTTGACCATTGACCCAATCGTTCCAGCATAACTCTTTAGGACGCAAAAAGGTTTCATATCTTGTCAAAAGCGCTGCATCCAATAGCCCGTCCCCGAGAGCTTGCATTGTGATTGCCTCCCATCGAAGCGATTTATCCGTTGGGAATAGCTGTCCAGATCCGAGTTCATTGAGATACTCACAAATAACCCGACTGTCATATAGGGCGACTCCCTCCTTGGTCAGAAGGGTCGGAACTTTACCCAAGGGATTTTTCTCTACTATTGTCTTATCCCTATCTACCGGACTCGCCTTTGCAGGCAAGAGTTCAATGTGCTCAGATAATCCAAGTTCGTGTGCACAAATCATAACTTTACGAACATAAGGGGAGGTCGGAGAGAAGAATAATTTCATAGTAATTTTTTAAATTAATTTTTATTTTTTGGATTTAAGTAAGGTTTTAATTATCCTTCCTTTTGGAACATGTAATTTGACAAAATGCGGTCTCAAACCATGAAATCAGGGTATGTGCTAATGTCCCCTAGAACATCATAAAATATCTATACGACCTCATATTGAATACCTTTATTCTTAAATTTAATTACTTTTTATATGCGCACCATTTTTAAAAGACATCTCCAGCAATTTGCCTACTCATTGAGCGTGATTTTTACTCTCTCATTTCCCCCTTCTCTTTACGCTCAAAAATACTCTGAGCCAGTCAGGGGGGTATGGACTCTGAAGAACTTTAAATTTCATACTGGAGATGTCTTGCCAGAGCTAAAAATTGGGTACATCACAATTGGGGACCCGAAGGGTATACCCGTTGTGCTTTTACACGGCACAACCTCTTCAAGTCAGTCGATATTGAGTCCAGATTTCGGAGGCGAACTCTTCGGCCCTGGCCAACCTCTTGACGCGAGTAAATACTTCATCATCCTGCCTGATTCAATTGCTTCTGGACGCTCTAGTAAGCCCTCCGATGGACTTCGCATGAAGTTCCCTCGTTATGACTATTTAGACGTAGTGCACGCTCACTATCAAATGATTCACGACGGTTTTGGAGTGCAGCACCTCAGGCTTGTAATGGGCAACTCGATGGGAGGGATGCAAACATGGCTTTGGGGAACTGAGTATCCACAATATATGGACGTTTTGGTCCCCATGGCTTCTATGCCCATAGAAATATCAGGCCGCAATTGGATGCTTAGGAGACTTTTGAGCGATGCCATTAGAAATGATCCCGATTGGCACCAAGGGGAGTACACGCAACAGCCCCAGGGAGTCAGGCGCGCGTCCATTTTCTTTGCCGTAGCAAGCAACGGCGGCGCTCAGGCTATCCAAGCTAAGGCACCGACTCGCGAGAAAGGCGACGCGCTGTTGGAGAAGATGGCGCAAGATTGGAATGAAGGGGACGCTAACGACTTGCTCTACAAATGGGAGTCTTCTGAGGACTTTAATCCTTCAAAGGATTTAGAAAAAATTAAAGCAAAAGTGCTCGCTATCAACTCCGCAGATGATGAACGAAATCCACCACAACTCGGTGTAATGGAGCGGGAGCTTAAAAGAATTCCAAATGCGCAGTATTACCTTATTCCTGCGAGCGAGAAAACAATCGGTCACAGTACGGTTGGCCTAGCCAGACTTTGGAAGTCAAAATTAGACGAAATTCTTACGACTACTCCTAAAACGGAAGTTCCCCAAAGGTGATTGACTTTCAAATTGACGGACTACGACCGCTCATCGGTATGGGTTGCATTTTATTCGCCTCGTTTCTCGCGTCTGAGAATAAATCGGCTATTTCAGGTCGTAATTTATTGAAAGGCCTCTTGTTTCAATTTCTTCTGGCGCTTGTTTTACTGAAGGTTAGTTTATTTCAAAACATTTTTGTATTCTTGAATCAAGGCGTCTTAGCCGTCCAAGGCGCTACTCGAGCAGGGACTTCGCTTGTCTTTGGATATTTAGGGGGTGCTCCGACTCCCTTCGAGGTCACTGCCCCTGAGCATATGTTTATCCTCGGCATTCAAGCGCTACCCATGATATTGGTGTTCAGTGCACTGTCCGCTGTTCTGTATTATTGGCAGATTTTGCCAAAAATAGTGGGCCTATTTGCGTGGATACTTGGACGCCTCTTTAAGATCGGTGGCGCTTGCAGTTTCGCAACTATTGCGACGGTTTTTGTCGGGATGGTGGAGGCCCCGCTGCTTATCAACCCATACATAAGGAGCTTAACGCGTTCTGAGCTGCTAATTGTGATGAGCTCAGGAATGGCAACCCTATCAGGGACCGTTTTGGTTTTGTATGCCAGCTTTTTGCAAAATATTGTGCCTGCTGCGATAGGACATTTATTGGTAGGCTCCATCGTGAGTGCCCCGGTCTCTGTCATGTTGAGTCTAATGGTGGTTCCACTGGTTCAAAATCCTCATGATTTAGACCCCAAATCAATTAAGTTGCAATTGCATTACAACGGTTTAATGGATGCCATCAGCTCCGGTACCCTTCAGGGCTTGAAGCTTTTATCCAATGTACTTGCCATGCTAATTGTTTTGATCGCTTTGGTTGCACTTGCCAATAGTTTTTTAACTTTGCTTCCCAACTGGAATGATGCTCCTATTTCTTTGCAGCGCATAGCAGGTATAGTCATGCAGCCCCTTGCTTGGAGCATAGGAATTGATTGGGTAGACACGCAAGCTGCGGGGCAGCTCTTAGGCACAAAACTAGTGCTCAACGAGTTCATAGCCTATCTTGACTTTAGTCGTCTTCCTCTGGATGCAATGAGCGATAAAAGCCGAGTGCTGATGACCTATCTTTTATGCGGTTTTGCAAATTTTGGAAGTCTAGGGATCGTGATTGCTGGGGTTGGTGCAATGGCCCCCTCTAGACGTGATGAAATTATCGAACTAGGGGGACGGGCTTTGCTAGTAGGTACCTTGTCTACCTGCTTATCTTCTGCAGATGCTGCACTGATACTGTTTGGTTTTAATTAATTCCCTCAGACTCCTGGGGACTGAAGGGTTAACCTTTGAATACCATCTCGGGGCGAATATCAGCAATGGACGCAGTGCCCATTTGTTTCATAGTCCCAGAGAGTTCCTCCTCCAGTAAAGCCAGGACTCGCTCAACCCCTGGTTGACCAAAAGCGCCTAGACCCCATAAGTAGGGACGGCCAACGCAGACAGCGTTAGCCCCAAGGGCAAGCGCCTTAAATATGTCTGATCCCCTTCTAACTCCGCTGTCAAAGAGAATTGGAATTCTTTTTTTGATAGCTTTTGTTACCTCAGGCAAGCACTCAATTGCACCGCGTCCAGTATCCTCGCTCCTACCTCCGTGGTTGGACACATGGACTCCGTCCACACCGTATTTGATACAAAGTAAAGCATCTTCCTCTGTAAGGACACCTTTAAGAATGATTTTCATCTTTGTTGTGTCGCGCATGTGTTTTACAAACTCCCAGGTCATGTTTGCTGACTGTGAGCTCTTCACCCCACTCAGGTCGATGCCGTCGTAGTTAGGTCGTTCCTTCAGACTTCCGGGGCCATCGATATGGCAGGACGAACAGACCCTGGGATCCATACGTTTAAGCCTTTGGAAAGTCTCTTGGTTGCGACCGCCATTTCGGTCTATCGTGACTTCAAGCACCGGGCAACCCGCGCGTTCTACTCGTCGCACAACCTGCTTTGCTACATCTAGGCTAGAGGTTGCATAAAGTTGAAACCATGCCTCCCCGCCTCTTGCGGCTATAACGTCCTCGATGGTGGAGGCCCCTGCAGCTGACAGGATATTAAGGTGACCCCTTACTTTGGCAGCTCGGGCAACCGCTACTTCACCTTCGGGGTCATAAGCCTTATTGCCACCAGTAGGTGCTAGTATGATAGGCGTGCGCCATTTTGTGCCAAATAAGTTAATGGACATATCGATGTTGGATACATCCCGCAACCGTCTAGGGCGAAGGGGAAATTTTTGAAATGAAGATCTGTTGGCTCTTAGGGTAACCTCATCATCTACGCCAGATGCCATGTAACCAAAATGGGCGTGAGGGACATTTTTAAAAGCCACCGGTTCAAAGTCAAATACATTCACTGCATCTTTAGGGTTTGTGATCAAGTCATTGGGGAGTTCAGCAGGCCAGACGGCGGGGTCGGCGCGCTTTATAAAACTCTGTGCATTGGCATATCCAGCAGGAGTGAGGGAGAGAAGGGGGCTTGCACTTAGCCACTTGATGAAATGGCGTCGATCGTCATTCTTCGATGCATCTGGATCGGTATGTGAATTAGCGCTCATAAGTGACATCCTTCGGCTTGTGATTTAAAAGATAATGAAACAGTTCTTTAATGCTCAAAATAGATTGCAATGGTCCATAATAGTGTCCATTACAAAGGTAACAGATTTTGGAAATTCATCTATTATCGAAAACACCATATTTACACGGCACAAAGAGAATTTTTTTCGAATTTAATATTTTTTAGAAATTGATTTTAGAAACTCACCTTAAGCTAGCTCTGGCACTTTATGCCAGCTCAGATCTAGAGCAAAGTAAGAAAATTTTCACGGAAATCATTCTTATTGATCCCGAAAATTTAGATGCGCTAATCCATTTGGGTCGTATTGCAGCCAGAAACAAATCCCTACCTGAGGCATGCCATTGGCTAAGCCAAGCAGCGACCTTACCGGGTGTTGATGCGCAAGTGCATTTTGAACTTGGGTGCTTTCTTGAATTACAAGCTAAGACAAAGCAAGACTTAGAGTTAGCACTTCAGAGCTATAACTGTGCAACTGAGCTAGACATGAATCATCATGCAGCTTTCTTTAATAAGGCTAATGTTCATAAACGTTTAGGTGAAATAGAAAAAGCTCTACATGCTTATAACGCTGCAATTTTGATTAATGCTTTTGATCCGTATTATTTAAACAACCGAGGAGATTTATTGCTAAATTTGAGAAGTCTGCCGTTTGCACTTCAAGATTTTCAAAAAGCAATTGAATTGGAGCCCAGTATTTCCTACTTTCACGATAACCGAGGAAATGCATTGAAGGAATTAAAGCAGTATGAAGATTCTGCTTTATCATTTAAAAGATCACTAGCTATAGATCCAGAAAATGCCTTCACTTACAATAATTTTGGAAGTCTTTTTTTAGATCGTGAAATTTGGGATAAAGCGCTTGCTTGTTTTGAGATGGCGCTTCGGATTGATCCTGCATTTTTTTACGCATACTACAACAAAGGACTTCTTTATCAAAAGTTTAACCTCTTAGATCAAGCACTAGTCAGTTACGAAAAAGCGTTACTCATCAATCCTTTTTCATTTGACGTGAGTTGGAATATATCTATTATTCAACTCTTACAGGGGGATTTGAAAAGAGGCTTGATCGGGTATGAAGAGCGCATGCGCCTGCCTGAGAGCCGAGTGTATTTGCCTAAAACAAGAAAAACTTATCTAAAACAAGGTTTGGAGTTCGAGCGGTTATTTGTTTGGAATGAACACGGGTTGGGCAACGAAATATTTTTTGCAAATTTCTTAAGACATCCTTCTCTGGCCTCTAAGAAAATCATCGCCAAATTTGATGTAAGACTACTTGGGTTGCTACGTCATTCATTTCAATCAAATACAAACATACGATTCATAACGGATACTGAGGAAATAAGTGAGGACCAGTATGATGCTCACATTGGAATGGCTAGTCTTCCCCGCTACCTTGGCGTTGAAGTGAATCAAGCGCATGTCTGGGGGGCGCCATATCTCAGTTTGCCTGTGCAGTGGCACGAAGAGACAATAAAATTACGACTCGCGCAGGCTCAAGCACAGTCACAGTCACAGTCACAGGGTTCCATCGCCGAAGTTAAGAAGTTAGTGGTGGGTATTTCATGGAAAAGCGTTAATCAAAAGACGGGAGCTAGACGCTCAATTGCACTGGAGCAGTTACTAACGGTTTTTAATGATCTGCCCATTCAGTTGATAAATTTGCAATACGGGGACGTAAGTCAAGAGATCCAAGAAGCTGTTGCTAACCAAATATCCAAGCCACAACCACACATCCTGCAATTTGAAGAGATCGATAACTTTTCAGATATAAGTGGTCTTGCCGAACTTGTTAAAAGCTGTGATTTAGTAATTAGTGTTGATAATTCGACTCTTCATCTTGCAAGTGCCTTTGGCAAGCCAACTCTGGCTCTCATATCTTTCGTGCCCGACTGGCGTTGGTTTTTGGAGCGTATTGATAGTCCTTGGTACAGGAACACCAAACTTTATCGCCAATTGAAATCGGGAAGTTGGTCGAAACCGTTAGAATTACTCAGAGCCGACTTGGAGCGCGTTGTTTCAACCCTTTGAGGGGCATTGGTTGTTTTAGAATAACCAGTGAAGCCTTTCAATGAACAAGTTTAGTTTTTATGAATTGAGTTTGAAATATGACAATACAGTTATTTGCATTTGACACCCCAAACGGACGAAAAATCTCTATTGCGCTGGAGGAGATGGGTCTAGATTACACTGCGCATATTGTTGATATTACAAAAGACGATCAATTCAAACCTGATTTTTTAGCCATCAGCCCCAACAACAAAATTCCCGCCATCATTGATTCTGAGGGGCCAGAGGGGAAACCCGTCTCCGTATTTGAGTCTGGGGCAATTTTGATTTACCTGGCCGAGAAAACGGGTAAGTTTATGCCCGCTATGTCAAACCAACGCGTAGCCGTTCTCGAATGGCTGATGTTTCAAATGGGAGGTTTTGGTCCAGCACCCGGGCAAGTTCATCATTTTATTGGTTTAGAGAACAAGGAGGATCAACGCTACGGATTAAACCGATTTATGACAGAGACGAAGCGTTTATACAAAGTCATGAATCAAAGACTTGCGGATCGGGCTTATTTTGCAGATGAATTATCGATCGCTGACTTTGCAATACTAGGTTGGGTTTGGAGGCACCCCAGGCACCAAATCGATTTAGACGATTATCCTAATGTGAAGCGTTGGTACGAAATGATGATGGCACGCCCTGGGGTTGAGCGAGGTTTTGCTGTTAAATTGCGTTAATGAATGTGGACTTTGCGTTCACAGCTAAGTTTTAGTTACGTATGCATCTGCCCTCAGCGATCGTGAAATATTTTTCCCGCTGAGTCTCAATAGTTGAAGTTCTAGTCATTGCTCCAGTATTTAAATCTATTTCTAAATTTGCGGTTCTGATTTCTCTGTGAGTTTCTCCTCCTCCTAGATTTCTAATGAACTGTGCGTACATAGTAGATGATAGATTTTCATCCGTAATTGCTACGGAAGTTCTTAATAGATTGTTATTTAAATTAGAGTAATTAGAGGTTTGACCATCTATTGTGTCTTGTATTACCTCTTTTGAAACTGTTTTCCCATTAACGGTTGTTTTAATGACTTGCGGCTTGTTTTTTTCATATTCAAGAATTTCAGTGTAAGAATCATTTCCAGCAAATTTCACTTTGTTACGGTAGGACTCATAGTGACTAACACATTTGAGTGACTCTGCGATTGTATTGGGTAGCCAGCAAAAGCAAATTCCTAGTATTAGCCAAATTTTATAATTTGCGATCAATGCTGTTTCCCTTTTCTTGTTTACTCATTTTCGAAATTTAAGGCCAAACTATTTAATCTGAAGAAATGTTAGCCTGTTTAATTAAGGATTGATATCTTGCAAGTTGGGCTTTTAGCATAATAGCCAACTCTCCCGAATTAACCCCACGAGGTGTTAAACCTTGAGCAATCAGTTGGTCGATCACCGCTTTATCTTTTAATGCTTTATTTATTTCGTTGTCTAGAATTTTTATAGCATTTTTGGGCATGCCGCTTGGTGCCATTAAGGCGAACCAAGAGTTGAACTCAAAACCGCTTAGTCCTGATTCTGAAACAGTAGGGATATCTGCAAACTGGGGCAGACGGGTTGGAGTTGAGACAGCGATGATGCGCAATTTTCCGGCCTTGGCAAGCGCTGTGACTGTTGCCAGTCCTATGAAAGCTGCATCCACTTCAGAGGCCGCAACTGCAACTGCTGCCTGTGTGGCGCCTTTATAGGGGACATGCATCATGGATATTTTTGCTTGGTTGGCAAAAAGCTCCATAGATATATGTTGTGGACTACCGTTTCCCCCCGAAGAAAATGTTAAGGGTGTAGCGTTGCGCTTAGCCTTAGCAATTAAATCAGCAGCATTTTTAATGCTTGATTCAAATGGAACAACCAAACCCCATTCGACAGTTGCAACTAAAGAGACGGGATCAAAGTCTCGCAGAATATCCCAAGGCATTTTGGACTGTAAGTTAGGGAGAACAGTCATGATGCTGTCGTTAAATCCTCCCAATGTATATCCATCGGGAGCTGATTTGGCTACGTGATCCGCGCCAATCAATCCAGCTGCGCCGGGTTGGTTGTCAATTGCAATCCCCATCCCTAGGCTCGTGGAAACTTTTTGCATAACGATTCGGGCAGCACTATCAACTGCGCTCCCAGCGGCAAGCGGTATGATGAGTTTGATTGGCTTATTGGGATAGTCTTTGGTTGAAATATCTTTTAGGGAAACATCTTTTGTTGAAACATCCTTGGCTGGCAAGTCTTTGAGATTGGAATCACTGGCCCCAATGGCATTTAGGCTCAAGCCTGTTACCGCGGCGCCAAGGGATCCTTGGATTAAGTTTCTTCTAGTGATTTTGTTTAGCATAAACTTTGGAACCTGTATGAAATGATAAATCTATTACTTAATGAGTTGAAATTAAATCAAAATAATTTTGCGATCCCAAGTTTTTCAGAAACGGTTTCTAACTGTTTTTCAAGACCATCACTAATTGGAATACCGTTATTTGCATAGTCAACGCACTTTAATGCACTTTGCTCGCCCGGTAACCAGATGCGCTCAACGCCTGGCATCTTTTTACTGGCTTTTAATTCTCCAATTAACTGGTCCACTCGTACTTTGAATGCTTGGGGGTCTCCAAATGCAGCTGGATCGATAATGGCGATCGCTTGGCCTGTATTTGTGACGCTTGCATCATCATGATTGAAATCTATTACAGCGCGTCCCATTGCCGCGTTGTTAAGTGTTCCAGCTAAAATTCCGACGATCAGGGACAGACCGTAGCCTTTGTAACCACCTATGGGAAGTAGGAATCCCTCCTCACTGCGTTTGGGATCTAGCAGTGGCTGTCCGTTAAAGTCGATCATCCATCCTTCAGGCATCATCTCACCCTTTTGGGCCTTAGCTTTTACTTTTCCGTAGGCTGCCACTGTGGTTGCCATATCCAGAACAATCGGCGTTTCTTTATGCGTCGGAACCGCTACAGAAATGGGGTTTGTAGATAAGAGCATATCTAGTCCGCCCCAAGCGGGTAAGTGATTAGCATTGCCGACGGCAAAATACAAGCCAACCATATCGTGTTCCAATGCCATGCGGCTATAAAGTGATGCTGGGCCCGCATGGTTACTTAAGCGGGAACCAACCCAAGCCATTCCAGATTGTTTGGCTTTCTTGATTGCGAGTTCGGTTGCGTACTTCATAACGACGTGTCCCATGCCGTTATCACCATTCACTAAAGCAGTCGCAGCCCGCTCAGACTCGATTGTGATGCTAGGTTGGGTATTTACGCCACCTGCCAAAATGCGTCTTGTGTACTGGGGTAAACGAATTACACCGTGACCATCAGAGCCTTGAAGATCAGCACTGGCCATATATTCGGCAACAGTTGCAGCGTGATCCTGGGGGAGTTTGAGTGCCAACATAGCAGACTGAATGTAGCTTTTTAAATGGGAATAAGAAACGCGTTTACTTGACATTGTGTTTTTTAGTTTAAGCAGAGATTAGTAAATGGGGTTTAGTCTTTAAACTAACTGTTGAGGAGTTTCTTGGCGCTCTTGCAAAGCGGCTTTGAGCGCAGTCACTGCGCAATCTGGACTAGAGAGAACAGGTGTTTTAAGAGGTAATATTGCTTTACTCACCGTAGGCTTTGCGGCTGCCATAGAGAACTGAGCTAACAAAATCACATCGCAATGGGGGAGTGATGCAGCACCTTGAGCAATCAAGTCGTGGTGCACCTGTGGGTTGCCATTGGCTAGTTCCAGCATCGCATTGGGTACGAAAACCGTAAAAAGCTCAATTGCGATGTGTTGACTCATTGCCAAATCCTTTAATTCCGCTGACATTGAATCAATAGAGGGATTAAAAGTCGCGATTAGACCAATTTTGAGTGGATTTATTTTTGTAGCTAAATTTAATGCCTCTTGAAACATTGCCTCGTTAGGTTTCAGTGTAGGGACGCCGCTGACGTGTGCAACGGCTTCAATTGCAGTTCCAAATGCGGAGCATGTAAACAGTATTGCCTCACATCCGGCGCGAAGTGAGTATTGAGATAAGTCCATAAAGCGCTGGATCATGTCGTTACTCAGAAGACCTTCTTTAGCTAAATCTTGCGAGAGCGTATCGTCTAGGATATTTTGGCAATGTGCCTGCGGCCATAGCCTTTTAAACGCATCATTGATAGGAGATACAGCCAAGGGAGTTGCGTGGATAAGAGCAATACGAGGTGATGTCATTGAGATGTACGGATTTGAATTTGTGGTGTGCGCCATTTAAGTAAGGCGTAGTTTTACCTATTTAGAGTGACCTAAGCTGATGACTAATTGAAAAAGTGTCTACGGGAGCCAGATACTAACTTTGATTAGATCTCACCCAAAATCTTAGGCACATTTTCCAATGGGTCTTTGGGCTTAATGATACTAATCAAAATGACGCCAGCGATCATACAAAGCCCACTAGCAACGATTCTCAAAATACTATCTGCTTTGATACTGGGAAACCGGGAATAGGTTTCCCAGAAGCCATAAAACATGTTTAAGGCTCCAAAAATCGTAAAAAAATAACCGAATGCTTTGATCACTAAAGGGGTCCCTCAATTGAGTCTTATTTTAGGGGAAGGATTGGTAAAGTTCAAGATCGAAAATACGGGGAATTCCTAGTTTTAAACCCTTCATTTGGCATGCGTCTATTGGCTTGTGGTCAGATTAGGATTGATTTTTGAGATATTCCTTGTAGTCCCCCGAGTCGATTCTGGATAACCCCTGGACAGGATGGTTGTAAGTATAGGTGAGCACGGAAAATTCCTCATCATTTGGTTTTAATACTGTGACTTCTTGTCTTAAATAGTCCGATGATGTGGGCGAGTGCGGATCGTAGCCCTCGACTGCGTCAAGGCGCGTGAGTATGAGATCGTCTACGGCAAATAATTCACCTGTCACCCAGTTTGCATTAGGATCAATAATAAGACCCGGGTAATAGTCTATATCGTAGAGCTGGCCTTTTAGTCGTGCTTCACACAAATACGAAGCGTCACCCATGTGGTGATGTAGTCGAAGTCCCCGGCGAAGCGTGCCATAAACAAATAAAATGCTTTGCATAGTTTCTAGATTAATTCATTTATCTGAATTTTTTATTAACTAAGAAGTTATGTCCTCATTTTCCTGAAAAAAATCACCTAATTAATCTGACATGATAGATTAGAATTTGATAATAATTGAATATCGAATTAATGTCACATTTTTAAGGAGTAAAAGCTATGGGACTTAGATTTATGGAGCACCTCCTAATCCTGACGCATGATCCCGATGCAACTCGCGACTGGTTTTGTGATAATCTTGGATTTAAAAGCGGACCCCATCCAGAGTTTGGATTTCCGGTGCACTGGTTGTATATAGGTGACCAAGATGTGTTGCATATTGGGAAAGCCAATTTCTCTGACCACCAAAATACTTACCTTAAAACCCCTAGTGACAAGAGCGAGAGCGAGGGCGTTACTAGTCAAGGATCTGGGCGCATTGACCATGTTTGCTTTAACTGCGACGGATTGCTTGAGTTTGTAGATCGCTTAACTCAAAGAGGGATCGAGTTTAGTGAGCGCAAGGCTCATAATTCAAATTTATTTCAACTTTTTATGCGTGAGCCTATTAACGGCATTAAAGTTGAGCTTAATTTCTCTGCTGAGGAAGCTATCGCTGCAGGCAGGATGCCAGCATACACGGACAAGGGTTAAGATTAATCATATTCCTAGGTGAAACTTTTTGTTAAACTAGACTTGTTATAAAAAGTTTATCAACTATCCGTCATTTTTACTGAATACTTCCATCATGACTAATCTACTTAGTGACAGAGCTCCCTATTCTGCAATCGTTGACCGTCCTCATTTTAAATTGCCCTCTGATGCGCGTTTATTGGTCTGGGTTATTGTGAATGTTGAGCACTGGAGCATTGAGCGCGCCATGCCTAGAACTGTATTAAGTCCACCCATGGGGCAACCCCTTCAACCCGACTTGCCCAATTGGGCATGGCACGAGTACGGTATGCGCTCTGGATTTTGGAGGATATTTGACGCACTCAATCAACGCTCCATTGTTCCGACTATGGCAACAAATGGGATCGTCTGTGAGTCTTATCCTAGAGTTGTTGAGGCTGCGCTTACCAAGCAATGGGAAATCATGGGACACGGGTTTGTGCAAGGACCGATGCATAAAGTGCCTAATCAATCAGAGGCAATACAAAAAACCATGGAAACCATTAAATCCTTTTGTGGCAAGGCGCCAGTAGGTTGGGAGAGTCCTGGGTTAACGGAGGATGACAACACTTTGGACTGCCTCTCTGCCTCAGGAATCGAATACGTTGCTGATTGGGTTTTAGACGACCAACCGGTTTGGATCAACGCCCAACCCAAACCCGTACTGTCTGTCCCTTATACGGTTGAGTTGAATGATATTCCTATGATGCTTTTGCAAAATAATCGTTCTGAGGAAATGCTTCTGAGGGGAATTGATCAATTTGAACGTTTGTATGTTGAGGGAGCTACGATCCCCAGAGTCATGGCCATTAGTATTCATCCCTATGTGACCGGTGTTGCACATAGAATTGGTTATTTTGAAAAACTTCTTGACCATATCCAGTCCCGCCCGGGTGTGCTTATTCAAACGGGTGAGCAGATCTCTAATCTTTACAGATCACAGTTTGCCCCGCCAATTTGAATTACCGCGTGCGGTGTGCACGAGCTTATTTTGTAATTGCCCCGCCAAAAAGGCCAGTGGGTCGAATAAGCAAGATGAGCAGCATTACAGCAAACGGGGCCATGATAGCAAGTGGGGCATAAATCAACGAACCGAGCGATACTACTTGGCCGACTAACAAAGAGGAATAAAGAGTTCCCTTTATGCTACCGAGTCCTCCAATAATGACCACCATAAATACAAAGGCCAAGATCTCAAGCCCCATGTAGGGTTCAACCATGATGAGCGGGGCATATATGCCACCAGCTAGGGCAGATAAAGCGCCAGCAATTACGAATGTAATTGTAAACAGTTGGGATGCATTAATTCCTAATCCTTCAACGTGCTCGGTATCTTCTAAGCTAGCGCGGATTGCCTTACCTATTATTGTTTTGTGTAAGAAAAGCCAGATACCGAGATACACACCTGCGGCAATGAGAATGACCAGGAGTCTATAAAGGGGGATCTCCGTTCCCATTAAATTGAACTGCTCGCCTAGGGGCATTTGGACGGGGCGAGGGACAAGTCCCCAAAAGCTCTTGATCAGTCCAATTCCTGCGAGCAAGATGCCAAATGAGGTGATCATACTAAAAGTTATTTCTCGCTCATAAATTTTCCGAAAAATAAGTCTCTCTACGAGCCAAGCAAAGAGCGCTCCTACTAATGTACCTACCAAAA
This sequence comes from uncultured Burkholderiales bacterium, assembly GCA_903830725.1. GTDB lineage: Bacteria > Pseudomonadota > Gammaproteobacteria > Burkholderiales > Burkholderiaceae_C > Limnohabitans. Next base: position 107,001 of record CAIKVH010000070.1, read on the forward strand.
TACCAATCCAAAGATTTTGAGTGAGCAGGCTCACCGTGTATGCAAAGTAAGCTCCCAGGGAGTAATAAAGAAACTGATCTAAACTTATGACTCGCATGATTCCAAAACAAAGCGAGAGTCCTACGGAGATGAGAAAGTAAATGCTAGACAGACTGACCCCGAAGACGATTCCAGAAATTAAGAGTTGTAGAGTCATATTTATTTACTGAGACAATGGACTGAATTGGTATTCTTGATATTCAACGATTTTCGATCGATTTGGAGAAACTGAAAACTTTTTTGAGTCTAATTGCTAAAGCTTGACCCCAGGCTTCAAATGTTCCGTACAAACCAACTGAGTTGGTCATCATGACAAGCACAAGGATGAGGCCCACGAGCAACTCCCAGTTACCAATAAATTTGCTTGCAACATCTCTCAGACCTGTATAGGCTATGGTTCCCACCAAGGGACCCCAAATTGAGCCAACACCACCCAGAATGGTCACTACGACAGGATCTGCAGCGCGAGCAGCACTGGTCATCTCTGGACTGACAAACCCAGAGTAAATTGCATAAAGCGTGCCCGCTAGCGCTGTAGTTGTATTTGCTATAACAAATGCAAGCAATCTGATTTTGAAGTTGTCATAGCCAATAAATTGAAGTTTGGTCTCATTAATCTTTGTAGCTAAACAACAGGCTCCGAAAAGTGTATCGTCAATATATTTGTAAAGCCCCCAAACCAAGATACCAAGAACTAAGGTGAAGTTAAAAAATTCAGCGGGGCGAGTGAGATTAAAAACGGGTGTGACATCAATATTTGTTAAAAACCAAAGCCCGTTGTCTCCTTTGGTGATATTTGCAAGAACTTTTTGTAAGATAAAGAAAATGATCACAGCTAAGGCTAAGTTAACCAAAGCAAAATAATCGCTTCGAAGTCTTACAAAAAGTAATCCAATGATTCCTGAGAATATAAGTCCCGCTAAAACTCCGATCAAAATACCGACATAGGGATTCGTACCGAAATAAGATAAATAGAATGCCGTACCGTAAGCGCCAATGGCAAGATATGCAGGCTGACCAAAAGATATAAAACCCACTCTGCCTAACAAAAAGCTACATCCAATCGTATAGATTGAGAATATCAAAATCTCGTTCATAAAAGGAAGAGGGGTGAACCGCGAAGCGACCCAAAGCCCCCCAAAAACAATTAATATAGTTCGCCACCAACGAAGAGAATGCATCATCATTTTTAAATCAGAGATAATTTTCACATTGAGCGGTAGTTAACTTGTCGCCGCTTAGCTCCGCAACCAGTCGTCCCTCCTTGATCGCATAGACTCTATCCGCTATTGAGCACACAAGGGGAAGGTTTTGCTCGACAATCAAGACTGAGGCACTTTTGCTCAGTTCGGTGAAGACATGCTTGAGGTGTTGAACGATCATGGGTGAGAGGCCCTCAGTTGGTTCATCAATCAAAATGACCTGAGGGCTTCCAAGGATGGCTCTGCCAATCATCAGCATTTGCCGCTCTCCACCACTTAAATGGCCGGCCTGTCGATCCATGAGTATTTTTAGTTTTGGGAAAAAGTTAATGACCTTGTCCCAATCGTAATCTCCGCTTGCGTAGCTGCCCAACTCTAAATTTTCACGAACGGTTAGTTCTGAAAAAACACGTTTATCTTGGGGGACATATTTAACGCCCATGCGTGCTATGGCATAGGGCTTTTGACCCGTTAAGGATTGGCCAAGCCCAACAACTGATCCGCTATCGACTTTTAGAAATCCGACAATACTTTTTAGAAGCGTTGATTTACCGGCCCCGTTTCGCCCCACACAAGCAACGATCTCCTTCGAGTGCAGCTTCATATTAATATCAAAAAGCACATGAGCCTGAGCACGGGAGACATTTAAATTCGTAACTTCAAGAGTTGTCTGAGAATCTGTCATGGAGTTTGAGTCTTTGAACTTGAAGGGCGATTAATTAGGGTGGGTTAATGTGTTGGAGATTATTGATAACACTTGAGGTAATTGGACTGTGTGAGAGATTGCTTATGGGTAGTGAGTTCGCTAAACCGCAGCGTTTTCACTGATTGAGTCATCGATTTGCCAATAACTTCTCCTCACCTCAGGGTGTTGCATGCACTCCTCATAGCCTCCTTCCGCAATGATGCGACCCTCATGCATGACCACTAGCCGCTGAGCAAAGTCTTGGATATGAGAGATTTTGTGTTCGACTATCAAAATTGTTTGCTTTCCAAATTGTTTGCGGAGTACATTCAGGACCCCCTTGATCTCTGTTTCAGCGAGGCCAGCCAATGGCTCATCGAGCAGCAAGACGAGGGGGTTTGCAGTTATGGCCATTGCAATTTCAAGTCTTCTTTTCTCGCCAAGACTTAAGCTCTGAACATTTCGATTTTGGATCTCCGTTAGATCAAATGTTTCAAGCGCTTCCATAACGGCTGGCGTATTGCGAAGACTTCGTGTTTTTGTGGTGAAGAGCGACCACAAAGAGCCAGTATGAACAGATCTGTAATAAGCCAACACCAGGTTATCAATGACGGTTAACGTATCAAAGGTCGAGGTTAGTTGGAAGGAGCGGGTAATACCCTTTGCAACCCGCTCAGCCGGTGTATGGTTAGTTATATCTTTGTCTTTGAAGTGGATTGACCCTTCTGAGGGCGCAAATAAACCAGTTAGAAGATTAAAGAAAGTGGTTTTACCGGCTCCGTTAGAACCCAATATTGCAACGACCTCATGCTCTTTTAAAGCGAAGTTGACTTGATCAACAGCCGTCATAGCGCCAAAGCGTTTGGTAACACCTTTGGCTTCTAATATAGTTGAGGTAGTGCTTTTCACGGATTTTATAAAGAATACTCAGATTATTATTTCTAATACCCTAGTGATTTGAGATTAGGCATCACTTCTTCGCCTCCCAAGCCGTTTATAACGTTGAAGAGGTCCCACTCATTTTTGCGGTCTTTAGCGCCTTTGCCTTTAACTAGGAAGGCTGCATATTTGTACTCTGCGGCATGGTCTTCACGCCAATGCGCAGGTCCTTTTAACGTGTTGAATTTTCCGTCCTGAGCGCGCATGACAGCGGCAACCTTTAGTGGGTCAAATGATTTAGCCTCCTCAAACCCCCTTAGCATTTCTGAATAGCCAATATACGCAACGGCTGCGTACGCGTCTGGTGGATGGCCGTATTTGGCTCTGTATTTGTCAGCAAAATCTTTAGATGATTTGGCGACATCTTTATCAGCAAAATTGGATAAGTCGTAATAATAGTAATGCATTGCATATACATTTTCTAGTGCCTCAGGGGGAAGACCCTTTGCAACGACATTCGTAATGAATGCGTTAAATACAGTGGTTTCTTTGTTGAGGCCCATTTGTTGGACTTGTTTTAGTAGGGCAACCGCGTCTGCTGCAAATTGTGCAGCGATGAAAACATCAGGTTTTGCTGCGCGAACTTTTTGAAGTACGGTTGTAAAGTCTGCGGTTCCAAGCGAGACCTCATCGTATCCAACGATTTCTGCACCGTACTGTTTGGCTGCGGCGTAAACACCGTCTCTTATATCCCAGCCAAAACTATCAGCCCTCGCAAGGAAGAAAATCTTTTTCTTACCCAATGTTTTTACAGCCGAGTAACCTGCCATCCAACCCACTGTCCAAGGACTATAAGCTGTCGCAAATGTTGTGTCCGAGAGTTTGCCTTTTTGAAATGCCTCTTTGGACATAACGCAAACCGGGTAGTAGGGTAGGGGATCCTTCCCGACAAGCGCGTTTATGGCGTAAGCCAAAGGTGCAAAGGTTTGCCCGCCAAGTCCTTTAACTCCTTCGTCTCTCATGTAGCGGTAGCGGCGAACTCCCACATCTTGCTTAGCTTCGTCGTCTTCTACGATCCCTTCAACCTCTACTTTGCCGCCAGGCATGTTGAGGCCGCCTCGTTTATTGACATCATCAATAGCGAGTAAAGCCCCTTCTTTTTGCGTCTCAGCTACAGCGGCAAACGTGCCCGTCAGGGGTAGCAAGATACCGACTTTTATTTTGTCTGCCGCTTGGGCCGTGATGCTTAAAGCGCAAGTGGCTATTAAGAGGGATGTGATGAGCACTTTTTTCATTGCGTTAACTCCAAAGTAGTGAAGGGGCAAGTAACATTGTGGGACACTGCACATTTAAAAGCATTGACTTCAAAATCCAAGGCAAATTGCTGCAATTCCATCAATTTAATTTTGGATCATAAATGAGTATAGGTAACTTGCGTCTACGTATATTCCTTAGGGGGTGTGTAACTAGCCCCCGGTTTCAAGGGCGCTAATTAAAGCGAAGAATTAGCCCCTTAAAAAATTTACTACGGTTTCGTTATATACCTTTACTTGTTCCAAGTTAGAGAGATGGGCAGCGTCCTTAATTACGGTCAGCTTGGAGCCGTTCCAGTTTTTGTGAATAGCCTCAGAAGCTGCAATTGGGGTTGCAAAGTCTTGATCTCCCACCATGATAAGAGCCGGATGATGCAGTTTCGTGATTCCCTCTAAATTGTCAATTAAGCCAATTGCAGCGCAGCATGCAGCGTAACCTTCTACAGGGGTGGCTGCGATGAGCGCGCCAATCTCTTTTAAGACTTGTGGGTGAGACTGGTGAAAAGGCTGGGTAAACCATCTGCCAAGGGTGGGTTCAACCAGGGCAGCCATTCCCTTGCTTCGCGCTAGGACTGCTCTTTCCTCCCACATGGCTACCCCGTTTGGAGGAGCTTTCCCGGTGCTATCAGCAATAATCACTTTATCCAAGCACTCTGGGTGACGGATTGCGAGAACCTGTCCAATCATGCCGCCCATAGAGAGACCCATCCAATGGGTTTTTTCGATTTTTAGGTGCGCCAGCAATCCGTGGGCATCGTCAGCGAGTTGTTCCAATGTATAAGGGCCCGGCGTAGCTTGCGTTTTTCCATGCCCTCTTGTGTCATAACACAGGACCGTGAAATGGGCTTTAAGTACTTCGATTTGAGGTTTCCACATTTCGCTAGAGCAAGCAAGTGAGTGAGATAACGTTATCCAAGGTCCGCTACCAGTGATTTCGTAATGGGTGTCAAGTCCGTTAATAGTTGCTTGCATGAGTTACTCCAAATAATAAATAATGAAAAATGATTTAATTGCGCAAATGAAATAGAGGAGCAACTTTCCCCAACCTGTTTAGATGTTTTGAAAAGTCAAGATAGTTATCTTAGACATCCTCCTCTCCCTTAACGGGGCGAAAGATATCAATATTTAGGCTTAATGGGCGTGTCGAGCCGTTTCTACTTAAGGGAATTTGGATCGAGTTTGTTGTCCAGTAAGCATGCAGCTCAGGTGGATTATTTGAGGTGATCGATTGATCTAAAACAATTGGTATTTCCCCTATATTTAGCATGAGCGTATTGGAGTTTTGTGAGGCCGTATGCTAGATATCAATAGTCTCTGATGAATGTATTTGTTATTTTAGAAGTCGATTTGGACTATTTATGTGTAGACTTGCAGCAAACTAAATTATGGAGATCAAATGAACACCAAATCAAATCCAAAACCCAAATCACCTAAACTTAACAAAGTAAAGGCGACAAATACAAAGCCTTCAAAAAGCGAGGCTAACTTTACCCGTCTAGGCGTAATTGGGTTGGGTATTATGGGCTCTGCAATGGGTACAAATTTGATTAAGGCGGGCTTTGAGGTTTGCGGTTTTGATCCCAGTGAGCAGGCATTAAAGGCTTTTAAAAAGGTTGGCGGCCAAACTCGCTCCGATACTCAAAGCGTAGCCAAAGACGCGCAAGTACTTATCACCTCATTACCTAGTGCTGCTGCTTTGTTGGCAACCGCACACGCCCTATCTGCGAAGGCTAATAAAGGACTTATTGTTATAGAGACCAGTACTCTTGACGTCGAAGACAAACGCAAAGCCAGGGATATTATGCAGGCTGCCGGTGTGACTTTATTGGACTGTCCTTTATCTGGAACAGGTGCTCAAGCCGCTAGAAAAGATCTGACAGTTTATGCAAGCGGTCCATCAAAAGTGGTTGACAGTTTGTCCTCAGTGTTCGAGGGATTCTCTAAAGCGCATTTTAATTTGGGGGAATTTGGCAACGGAATGAACATGAAGTTAATGGCCAATTTGCTAGTGGCTATTCATAACGTTTCGACTGCTGAGGCCCTACTTTTAGGCGAGAGATTTGGAATCCCAGTTTCGACTGCTGTTAAAGTTTTGAGTGATGGCGCTGGGGGATCACGCATGCTTCAAATTCGGGGACCATTGATGGAGCGCGAGGGATGGGCCAAGGAGATTACGATGAAAGTCGAGGTCTGGCAAAAGGATATGAAACTGATTTCCGAGGCCTTAAATAGAGAGCGGGTTGCCGCTCCTATATTTAACGCAACCATTGCGGTTTATAACGGGGCAATGGGGATGGGGCATGAGAAAAATGATACTGCGGCTGTCTTTGATGTATTGCAAAAGATGTCCTCAAAAAATACAACCAAGAGCCCCAAAGTAACAGGTAATGGCAAAAGCAAAGTAAAAAATAAAAAATAAGCTCCCTTAAACAGCTTAATCACCCCCGTTCTAGCTCTTGGAGTGAAAGAGTTTGTACATTTCCATTTTTTCTAAAAATAGACCAATGTTGAAATCTTCGTGTTCAATCTTTTTAATAACGATTTCTGAATCAATTGACTCTAATTCCAATTGAAGTTTCAAGTCAATAATAAATGTGTTGGACGAAAAGAGATTGATGTTAGGTCTTAGACCTAATGTCCATGATTGGCTGTACGGCGCTTTGCATTGCCGATTTACAGTAATGAGGATTTCACCTTGATCTGAGCATTCCAGTAAATTTTGTATTTCAGCAATTGTTAATACGCCCTTTACGATTGGATCAATTTTGTGCTGATCCACTAATGTAAATGTTTCGACAATTGTCCAACTATTGGATTCAAACTCAGCCGCTTTGGCAGGGGTATCGAAATGCCTTTCTTTGATAATATTTTCAATATGAGTTGCTATTTGCTTTGAGTGGGGCTTGATCCCGCAGCGTTTAAGTGTTAAAGCTACTAAATATTCTAGGTAAACGCTGTGCAAATCGGTCAAGTTAACTTACTCCTTGTTTTAATTGGGCCATATGAGTGTAGGAAAGGATAGTCTACATAGCTACTGTAGCCTAAACTCATGCGGTTAAAATTGTGGCTATGACTTTTAGTTCTCATCTCTCCCCGAATTGTCTCTTATCCGTCGCGCCGATGATGGACTGGACTGATCGGCATTGCCGTTATTTTCATCGTTTGCTCAGTGCAAAGGCTTTGCTTTACACAGAAATGATAACGACCGGAGCTCTAATATTTGGCGACTCAGACTATCAACTCAAGTTCAATACTCAGGAGCACCCAGTTGCTTTGCAACTGGGGGGGAGCGATCCGAAAGATTTGGCACGCTGCGCGCAACTAGCTCATCAGCATAAATACGATGAGGTAAACCTAAATTGTGGCTGTCCATCCGAACGCGTGCAGCGTGGGGCTTTTGGCGCATGCTTAATGAACGAATCTAAATTAGTCGCTGATTGCGTTAAATCAATGAGTGAAGCTAGTCCACTGCCCGTAACTGTGAAGCACAGAATTGGACTGGGTCGGGGTGAGAGTTTTGAATTCGTTCGCGACTTTGTTGGAGAGGTCAGTAATGCAGGTTGCAAAACGTTTATTGTGCACGCCAGAAATGCCTGGCTAGAGGGCTTGTCTCCTAAAGAAAACCGAGAAATTCCCCCTCTAAAACCGGATTGGGCGTACCGGCTAAAAAAGGATTTTCCAGACCTTGAAATTGTTTATAACGGGGGTGTTAAGACATTGACCGATGTTCATGAACATTTGCAGCATCTAGACGGCGTTATGGTCGGACGTGAGGCTTATCACAATCCATGGATCTTGACGGGTTGGGACGCTGTCTTTGATGAACAAATTTCAGAGCGCTCGTTAACCAATAACACGCCGAGTTCTTCAGATGCTGAGTCCAGTTTAACCCGTGAAGCGGTTGAAGCTCAGATGGTCGTTTATATGGAGCGAGAGCAAAGGGAGAATAATGTGCACTGGGCCAGCGTCGCCAGGCATATGCTTGGGCTCTACCACGCTCAGCCTGGTGGCAAAAGATGGCGACGGGTGTGGAGCGATCACAAACTCAAAAATCGCACCCCTCAAGAGGTTAGTGCTCTAGCTCAACGGGCGTTAATCAATGAGCGAGTAAAACTAGACCAGGCTAATCAAGCAGTGGTTTAGTCAGCTTTTTCTGGCTCTGCGATTCCACCTACGACGTGACTAAATCCTCCGTCTACATATACAATTTCAGCACTAACACCTGCTGCTAAATTGCTCATTAAAAAGGCGGCAACGTTGCCTACGTCCTCAATGGAGACGTTTCGACGTATTGGGCTAGCTTCAGCTACTACAGACAAAATCTTTCCAAATCCTTTTATTCCGCTAGCGGCGAGAGTTTTGATTGGACCAGCGCTGATGCCGTTTACTCGAAGGTGTTGTCCTTTGCTGCCGAGGGATTCTGCTAAGTAACGAACTGAGGCTTCAAGCGATGCCTTAGCAAGTCCCATGGTGTTGTAGTTGGGTACAGTTTTTACGGCGCCTAAGTAGGTCAGGGTCAAAAGCGCTGACCGCTCGTTAAGCATTGGAAGCGCAACTTTTGCCATTGCAGGGAAACTGTAGGCGCTGATGTCGTGTGCAATTTTAAAGCCTTCACGACTCAAGCCGTCCAGAAAATCGCCCGCAATTGCTTCTCTAGGTGCGTATCCAATGCTGTGCACAAACCCGTCAAATTTAGGCCAATGCACACTTAAGTCTTTGAACATGTTCTCAATCTGCTCATCGCTGCTAACATCACAGTCAAAAATGAGCTTGGAATTAAAGTCATTAGCAAATTCAGTGATACGGTCTTTAAAGCGCTCACCCACATAGCTAAATGCCAATTCAGCGCCTTGTTCATGACAAGCTTTGGCGATGCCGTAAGCGATTGAGCGGTTGGACAATACGCCGGTTATGAGTAACTTTTTACCGCTTAGGAAACCTGTGTGAGCAGACATGAATAAAACTCCCATAATTCAAATTGATGTAGATTTTCGCATGGAATCAGTTTGGGCAGGCTCATCTTCTCCCGCTCGATATTTTTGATGCAAAGAATAACCACACAAAAACCCTCTCAGAATTACGATTTAGTAACATTTTTGAGCAAAAATCTTGCAAAATGCGGGAATGCGCTTTGTATTTTTTATTTGCTCTGTTTTGTGTAGCCTTTTATTTGCGGGTTCCCCTTGCCTTGCAGCCCATGCTTATGCCCAGTTTGGTGATATCAAGTATCCAAAAGGCTTTGATCACTTCGATTATGTAAACCCCCAAGCTCCAAAGGGCGGGGAGATCGCGCTTGTTTCCCCGTCGAGTTCGTCGAGTTTTGATAAATACAACCCCTTCACTTTAAAGGGGACTGCTCCTCCAGGGTTGAGTGGTTTGATATTTGAAACTCTGCTAATCGCTAATTTTGAGGAGCCCACGACTGCTTATGGTCTATTGGCTGAGGATGTAATTGTTTCTGCGGACAAACTCTCCGCCACTTTTACCCTAAACCCCTTAGCACGATTTCACGATGGTGCACCTGTTTTGGCAGTAGATGTTAAGTACGCTTTTAACAAATTAATTAGTAACGAGGCCGCGCCTCAGTTTAGATCGATCTTCACAGATGTAAAAAGTGCCACAGTGATTTCTGAGCGGGTCGTGCGCTTTGATTTTAAGCGCGTGAACGCCGAACTCCCCCTTATTGTGGGCAACCTCCCCGTATTCAGTCGTGCCTGGGGCGAAGGTAAAGCTCTGGATAAAATCATCACCGATATGCCCATTGGCTCAGGTCCATACAAAATCGGTAAAGTCGATTTTGGTCGCGATATTCAATACGTTAGGGATCCTAATTATTGGGGTAAGGACCTGGGGGTTAGGAGGGGTACATTTAATTTTGACCGAGTACTGTTTAAACTTTACAAGGACAACACTGCGCAACTAGAGGCATTTAAAGCTGGAGAATTTGACTACATACAGTGTTTTATTTCTAGAGAATGGGCGCGGGCCTACAAAGGGAAAGCCTTTGATGATGGGCGGCTAATAAAACGTGAGCTAAAACACGGTAATGCAGGAGACTTTCAAGGTTTTATATTTAATACCCGACTCGATAAATTTAAAGACCCAAGGGTCAGAAGAGCCATAGGCCTGGCTCTTGATTACGAGTGGATGAATCGACAGATTTTTTACAACTCCTACACGCGTGTTAGGGGTTACTTTGTGGGCAGCGATTTTGAGGCTGTCGGATTGCCGGGGGCAGATGAACTTAAATATTTAGAGCCTATTAAAGGTAAGTTACCCCCTCAATTATTCACCCAGCCCGCGCCTGTTCCCCCCATCACACAGTTAGAACCCTCAACTGGGGAGACACTTCGAGATCACCTTCGACTAGCCAAGTCGCTTCTTGAGGCATCTGGGTGGAACTATTCGAACGGGGCTCTTAGGAACGCCAAGGGGGAAGCTTTTAAAATTGAATTTATAGATAACTCTGGTGGTATGGGTCGAGTCGTAACACCGTTTGCCAAAAACCTTGACAAACTTGGTATCGATGTCAAATACAGGATTGTTGACTCCGCGGTACTCCAAAAAAGGATGGATGTTTTTGATTTTGAAGTGATCAGCATGCGCAACATTGGGAGCGAGGCTCCGGGAACTGAGCTGCTTGAGCGATTCGGCTCAAAGGCGGCAGACACGGAGGGTTCCTCTAATTTCATAGGGCTAAAGGATCCCGCTGTTGATGCCTTGTTGGAGAGCGTTGTTACCTCGCAAACCAAGGCGCAACTCAAAGGCTCTCTCAAGGCTTTAGACCGAGTTCTAAGGCACGGCTACTACTCTGTGCCTCATTGGTACGGTAGCGTGCACCGAGTAGCTTGGCGCAATGGTCGATTTGAGATGCCAACAATGACCCCCCGCTATTACCAACCGGAGTCTTGGATCTTATCAAGTTGGTGGGCCAGTGCAGCTAATTTGCGAGGGGAGCACTAAAGTTGATTAGTTACATTACCAAACGCCTGCTGTTAATGATTCCGACTCTTTTTGGTATTTTGCTTTTGACCTTTGTCGTCATTCAATTTGTACCAGGTGGCCCCGTGGAGCAAATGGTTGCGCAGTTGCAGGGACGGGATTCAGGGGGCGAGGGCGCGCACGTCAGTGGCGCAGGCTACAGAGGTCGTCAAGGCGTCGACGCACAGCGCATAGAAGAGATTAAACAACTATACGGATTTGATAAACCGGCATCAGAGAGGTTTTTGATGATGCTTGGGCAGTTCGCAAGCTTTGACTTAGGAAAGAGTTTTTATTATCCAAAAGATGTCTGGGCCCTGGTAAAAGATAAATTGCCGGTATCGGTAAGTTTGGGTTTATGGACTTTTTTCCTGAGCTACTTGGTATCAGTACCCCTAGGTATTGCAAAAGCAGTTCGCGCCGGAACCCCTTTTGATGCTTGGACTAGCATTCTTGTATTGATAGGCTATGCGATTCCCGGATTTGTTTTAGGGGTGGCTTTATTGGTTGTGTTTGGGGGTCAGTTGCAGTGGTTCCCTTTAAGGGGGCTCATATCATCGAACTGGTCAGAATTAAGCTTGATGTCTAAGATTACGGATTATTTATGGCACATCACACTGCCAATCACAGCAAGTGTCCTAGGAGCATTTGCCGTGACCACGATGCTGACTAAAAATGCCTTCATGGAGGAGATTGGTAAACAGTATGTGCTGACAGCAAGAGCTAAAGGTCTGAGCGAAGGACGTGTACTCTGGAGGCATGTATTTAGAAATGCACTCATTCCTTTGGTGACTGGATTTCCCAGTGCTTTTATTGGTGCCTTTTTTACGGGCTCCTTGCTAATTGAAACCCTCTTTTCATTGGACGGTCTGGGGCTTCTTAGTTATGAAAGTGTGATGAGAAGGGATTACCCAGTGGTTCTTGGAACCCTCTATCTATTTACGCTGATAGGGCTGGTCACCAAGTTAATAAGCGATTTATGTTACTTGTGGGTTGATCCACGGGTAAAGTTCGATTAGAGAATCGTAATGAGTACTCAGTCCATCAACCCCCCCCCTCGCTCACCGTCCAAGAGAGCTTGGATGCGGTTCAAACAAAAAAGACGTGGTTACTGGAGTCTTATCATTTTGAGTCTCCTCTTTGCTTTCAGTCTCATGGCTGAAGTTATTTGTAACGACAAACCACTTGTAGTCAAGTACAAAGAGCATTGGTACTTCCCCATTGTTTCTAACCCTGCAGAAACTGTTTACGGGGGTGACTTTGACGCACCCACAGATTATTTTGACCCCTTTATTCGTCAACAGTTGAGCAAAGAGGGAAACTTTGCGGTTTTTCCGTTAAACCCTTACCACTACACCACCTTAAATTATTTTGCGAGTGCCCCAAACCCAGCTCCCCCGTCCTTTGAGAATTGGCTAGGAACGGATGACCGAGGCAGAGATCTGATTGCGCGTTTACTTTACGGCTTCAGGGTATCCATCTTATTTGCCTTGGCTTTGACGGTATCTGGTACTTTGCTCGGGATTGCAACGGGCGCTGTGCAAGGTTTTTTTGCAGGCAAAGTGGATATAACTGTGCAACGATTTATTGAAATATGGAGCTCTATGCCAGAGCTTTATCTTTTAATTATTTTCTCTGCAGTGTTTGAACCGAGTGTTTCAATTTTGCTGATCCTCTTAAGCTTATTTGGTTGGATGGGCTTATCTGACTATGTAAGGGCGGAGTTTTTGAGAAATCGTCAACTCGATTATGTTCGTGCAGCAAGGGCTCTGGGTTTATCGAACTGGCAAATTATTTGGAAACACGTACTGCCCAACAGCATGACGCCCGTTGTTACTTTTTTACCTTTCAGGATGAGTGCTGCCATCTTGTCATTGACGAGTTTGGATTTTCTCGGGCTCGGCGTACCCCCGGGCACGCCGAGCCTTGGCGAGCTTTTGTCCCAGGGTAAAAATAATATAGATGCGTGGTGGATTTCCTTATCAACTTTTGCGGTGTTAGTGATCACTTTGTTGTTGCTGACTTTTATGGGAGATGCACTGCGGGACGCGCTAGATCCGAGGCACCTAGGCGAGCAAGAATCAAAATGACGACCCCAAATAGCATCACACACTCATCTGAGTCGCTTTTGAAGGCAAGCGATTTGAGGATTTCCTTTAACGGTCGTTATGTAGTGAAAGGCGTTAATCTTGAAATCGAAAAAGGCTCGCGGGTAGCCCTAGTAGGCGAGTCTGGTTCTGGCAAAACCCTGACTGCTTTGAGTATTTTGGGCTTGGCAAGAGGTGCAACGGTTACGGGGCAATGTTATTTTGAGGGAAGAGATTTACTCGCACTTAGTGAACCTGAGCTCAGAGGAATTAGGGGCAGTGAGATCTCGATGATTTTTCAAGAGCCTATGACTGCGCTCAATCCGCTCTTCACTGTTGGAGATCAAATTGCAGAAGTCTTGCAACTCAAAATGGCAATGTTACCTAGGGATGCATGGCAAAAGGCAGTTGAGTTGATGGATGAAACGGGTATCGCACAGGCCAGTGTCAAAGCGCGCTCTTTCCCGCATCAGTTATCGGGTGGGCAGCGTCAACGGGTGATGATTGCAATGGCCCTTGCATGTCGACCTAAACTTTTGTTGGCAGATGAGCCCACAACCGCTTTGGATGCATCTCTAAGGCTTCAAATACTCGAACTCTTAGACCGCTTTCAAAGCGAGTTCGGGATGGCGATCCTCCTAATTACACATGATCTGAACTTGGTAAAGTCATTTGCGAGTAAGGTGTTGGTGATGGAACAAGGCCTAGTCGTTGAGGAGGGTGATGTAGAACAGGTTATGCGCTCACCTAAGCATGTCTATACAAAAAGACTAGTGAATAGCGTTCCTTTGCGGGACGTGGTGGATACGGCTGAGGAATTTGAGGGGAGTCTCATCGCCAATGGGGAAGAGTATGTCATGCAGGCCAAAGCCCTATCTGTGCACTACCCAGTTCCAATTGAGGGATTTAAGGGTTGGTTTAACCAAGGACGTTTCACTGCAGTTAAGGGAGTGAGCTTTGGGCTACGACCCTCGCAAACCCTAGGTGTCGTTGGTGAATCGGGCTCGGGTAAGTCGACATTGGCATTGGCATGTCTGGGTTTGCAAAGTAGCGATGGTGAGCTCAAGGTGATGGGTCAGTTTTGGAGCCGTGGGCAAAACATGCGCTCACTCAGGGCAAAAGTACAAGTCGTATTTCAAGACCCGTTCTCATCGCTATCTCCGCGAATGAATGTGATTGAACTGGTCGGCGAAGGGTTGGATGTTCATGCGCCGCAGCTGAGTATTGAAGAGCGCAGGCGCAGAGTCCTGAGCGCACTCTCAGATGTAGGGCTGACTCAGACCGAGTTTGCCAACATTTTGGAGCGCTATCCCCATGAGTTTTCTGGCGGACAGCGTCAAAGACTCGCCATTGCGAGAGCCCTGATCTTAGAGCCAAGGGTTCTGGTTCTAGATGAGCCCACCAGCGCATTAGACGTTACCAGTCAAAAGCAGGTGGTTCAACTGTTGCAGGGCCTACAGCGCACAAAAGGGCTAAGCTATTTGTTAATTACTCACGATATGGCGGTGATCAAAGCCATGGCGCACCATGTTTTGGTCATGAAGGACGGGGTCGTAGTCGAGGAGGGACTGGTAGAAAAGGTCCTAAGCGATCCTCAAGATCCCTATACCCAACTGCTGGTTAAGGCCTCTTCTTAGTTATTTTGCATTGCCCCCTTGCATACTAAAGTGTGCCCCTCTTGTTGTACTAAGATTACAAGGGGGTGGATTCTAGGGGTAAATAGCAGTTACAATACGCGTTTGACGACCAACCGGGCGGAATCCAAACCGCCCGTTTTTTTTGGTCAAACGGGAATTGACTTTGGCGTTACAAGAAACTGTTGAACAAATTGTATCTGGGCTTGGCTACGACACAGTAGAGATTGATCGCTCTGCTGGGGGGCTTTTGCGGATAACGATCGATTTGCCTTGGAAAGCGGACCAAAAGGTTCAGTTCATTCAAGTTGAGGATTGTGAGAAAGTTACTCGCCAACTGCAGTTTGCGCTTGAGGTAGAGGGAATTGAGTATAAAAGACTTGAGGTTTCCTCACCTGGCATTGACCGTTTAATAAGAAGTCAGTCAGAGTTTGAGAGATTTGAGGGCGAAATCGTGGATTTAACCTTTAAAGTTCCGTTCGGTGCGGGCGCCGGCGGTCTGGTCTCTGCAAATAGGAAAAAATTTCGAGGCACGCTTGAAAAGAGCGATGACTCAACGGGGTGGCAGATTTCCTGGGTGGATGAGCCTAAGGTAAAGCCGGGACAGAAGGTCTCAAAATCAAAGGCGCCACCGCCTACGCAAGTTTTAAAGTTTACGTGGGACGAACTTAGAGAAGTTCGTCTTGCGCCGATTGTTGATTTCAAAGGCCGAAAGGCCTCTTAATTTTGTGAATTGGAGTGTTTGAGATGAACCGCGAAATGCTCATGTTGGTTGACGCAATATCACGCGAGAAAAATGTCGAGCGCGATGTTGTCTTTGCTGCTGTAGAGTCTGCACTGGCTCAAGCAACGAAGAAACTCTTTGCTGGAGATGTCGATATTCGGGTCGCGATTGATCGTGATACTGGTAGCTATGAGACTTTTAGGCGTTGGTTGGTTGTCCCTGACTCAGCAGGGTTGCAAAACCCGGATGCAGAAGAGTTGCTGATGGATGCTTTGGAGCGCATTTCCGACGTTGAAGAGGGTGAATACATTGAAGAAGGTGTTGAATCTTTGCCCATCGGACGTATCGGGGCAATGGCGGCAAAGCAGGTTATTTTGCAAAAAATACGCGACGCTGAGCGGGAAATGTTACTCAGCGATTTCTTGTCTAGAGGCGAGAAAATATTTGTGGGTACTGTCAAGCGCTTGGACAAAGGGGATGTGATTGTCGAGAGTGGACGAGTAGAGGGTAGGCTCAGACGTTCTGAGATGATTCCTAAGGAGAACCTTCGCAACGGTGACCGTGTCCGCGCCATGATCATGGAAGTTGATACAACACTAAGAGGCGCTCCGATCATTTTGTCTCGCTCTGCGCCCGAGTTCATGATTGAACTGTTCAGGCAAGAGGTTCCAGAAATTGAGCAAGGCCTTTTAGAGATCAAATCATGCGCGCGAGATTCTGGCTCCAGAGCTAAGATTGCTGTGCTCTCTAACGACAAGCGGGTGGATCCAATTGGTACCTGTGTGGGCGTGCGAGGAACCCGTGTTAACTCCGTTACCAATGAGTTAGCCGGTGAGCGCGTAGATATTGTTTTGTGGAGCGATGATCCTGCTCAATTTGTTATCGGAGCATTGGCCCCCGCAAACGTTCAGTCAATTGTTGTCGACGAAGAAAAGCATGCAATGGACGTGGTTGTAGATGAAGAAAATCTTGCTATAGCAATTGGTCGAGGCGGACAAAATGTCCGATTAGCCTCTGAATTGACGGGTTGGAAAATCAACATCATGGATGCCAACGAATCCGCAGTTAAGCAGGCAACAGAAACTGATTCTCTGCGTACGCTCTTTATTGAGGGCTTGGACGTTGACGTAGAGGTTGCAGACATCCTAATTAGCGAAGGCTTTACTAGCTTGGAAGAGGTAGCTTATGTACCTTTGCAAGAGATGTTAGAGATTGAGAGCTTTGATGAGGATACAGTAAATGAGCTCAGAGCGCGTGCAAAGGATGCGCTCTTGACCATGGAGATTGCGCAGGAAGAAAGTGTCGAGGAGGTTTCCCAAGATTTACGTGACTTGGACGTTTTGACACCAGAACTCATTGCCAAACTTGCAGAGAACGGGGTTAATACCCGTGATGCCCTTGCCGATCTAGCGGTCGATGAGCTTGTAGAAATTACCCACCAATCCCCAGAAGAGGCCACGGCCCTGATTCTTAAGGCACGCGAACATTGGTTTGCGGGTCAAGAGTAACGGTCATGAAGAGGACACCCAAATATGACCAGTACAACAGTTGCCGAGTTTGCAAAGGAACTCAAAAAACCTATCGATACATTGCTTGAACAGCTCAAGTCTGCCGGCGTCGCTAAAGCAGACCCCGCGGACGACTTAACAGAGTCTGACAAACAAAAGTTATTGATTTTTCTAAAAGCCAGTCACGGCACAACCGACGCCGCCCCTGCGGAGCGTAAGAAAATTACGCTTGTTAAAAAATCAACCAGTGAAATCAAACAGGCTGATGCGACTGGGAAGGCGCGCACCATTCAGGTCGAAGTCCGTAAGAAAAGAACATTTGTTAAGCGCGATGATGAAGCTCAAGAGGACTCGCCAGAGCTCAAGAGTACTGCTCAACTAGATCCTGCAACACAAGCCTCAATTCTTGATCAAGCCGAATTGGCTAGACGCGAGGAAGAAGCAAGAAGACAGGCTGAGTTGATCAGGCGCCAAGAAGAGGAGCTTGCTGAGAAGCGACGAATTCGTCAAGCTCAAGAGGCCAAAGAGCAAGAGCAGCAAGAGGCTTCTTTACGAGCCAAAACCGTTCAAGCCGGGGCGGATGATGCGGCTCAATTGGACGCGCAACAAGCCATAGATGCTGAAAAAGCGTTGGTGGAACAAAAAGCTGCTGAGGCCAAGGCCTTGGCTTTAGAGGATGAGACTCGTGCCAAAGAGTTAGAGGGTCGACGCAATACTGCTCTTGCTGAAGCTGAAGCGATTCGTGCGATGATGAATGCGCCGGCACCTAAGAAACCAGTCATTGTTAAAAAGACAGTTGCTGAAGTTAAAGCCAAGGAAGAGGGTAGTTCTAAAAAGGGAACTATTCATAAACCTGCTACTGGGTCCGCTACGCCTGCAAGTGCTAAGCCTGCGCCGGCCAAGGAAGGCCAAAAAGAAATCAAGAGCGCTAAACTCTCGTCCAGTTGGGCAGATGAGCAAGCTGCTAAAAAGCGTGAAATCAAGACACGTGGCGACACCAGCGGTGGCGTGGGTCGCAATGCCTGGCGCTCTGGTCCTCGTGGACGTAAAGACCGCGACCGAGAGGACGCGCATGCGCAACCCCAGGTCGTTGAGCAACGCATTATCGAGGTCCACGTACCCGAGACGATTACAGTTGCCGAGTTGGCCCATAAGATGGCCGTTAAAGCCTCTGAGGTTATCAAGCAGCTTATGAAGTTGGGCCAGATGGTCACCATCAACCAGCCGTTAGACCAAGACACTGCCATGATCGTGGTTGAGGAGATGGGGCATAAAGCTATCATTGCCGCGTTGGACGATCCCGAGGCATTCACCGAGGAAGAGGCATCAGCTCACCATGGTGAGTCATTGGCCCGAGCGCCCGTAGTGACTGTGATGGGACACGTTGATCACGGTAAGACATCATTACTTGATTACATTCGTCGTGCTAAGGTCGCCGCCGGTGAGGCCGGTGGTATTACCCAACATATCGGTGCCTATCACGTTGACACGCCGCGTGGTATGGTAACTTTCTTGGATACCCCGGGCCACGAAGCTTTTACGGCGATGCGCGCGCGCGGTGCTCAAGCTACTGATATCGTGATCCTGGTTGTAGCAGCTGACGACGGCGTGATGCCGCAAACCAAAGAGGCCATCAAGCATGCAAAAGCTGCAGGTGTGCCCATTGTTGTTGCTATCAATAAGATCGATAAACCCGATGCTAATCCTGACCGCGTAAAGAGCGAATTGGTGGCGGAGGAAGTCGTGCCTGAGGATTTTGGAGGGGACTCTCCATTTGTTCCTGTCTCGGCAAAAACGGGTCAAGGTATCGAAGAGTTGTTGGATCAAGTATTGTTGCAAGCCGAGGTCCTTGAGCTCAAAGCGCCTACTGATGCGATGGCAAAAGGTTTGGTGATTGAGGCAAGTCTAGACAAAGGGCGTGGACCCGTTGCGACGATTTTGGTGCAATCCGGTACCCTCAATACGGGCGATGTTGTGCTTGCCGGACAGACATTTGGCCGGGTTAGGGCCATGCTTGACGAGAACGGGCGTCCCATTAAGACTGCAGGGCCATCAATCCCTGTTGAGATACAAGGTTTGACCGAAGTGCCACAAGCGGGTGACGAATTCATGGTGCTATCCGATGAGCGCCGTGCTAGAGAGATCGCGACCTACCGTGCGGGCAAGTTCCGCAACACCAAGCTTGCCAAACAACAAGCCGCTAAGCTCGAGAACATGTTCACTGACATGACCTCTGGCGAAGTCAAAATGCTCCCAATTATTCTCAAAGCAGATGTGCAGGGTTCCCAAGAGGCATTGGCCTCATCACTGCTCAAACTCTCTGGAGATGAGGTTAAGGTGCAAGTTGTGTACGCAGCCGTCGGCGGTATCAGTGAGAGTGATGTTAATTTGGCGATTGCGTCTAAAGCTGTCATCATTGGATTTAACACGCGAGCTGACGCGGGAGCTAGAAAGCTTGCAGAGCATAACGGGATTGAGATTCGCTACTACAACATCATTTACGATGCCGTGGACGATTTGCGCGCTGCAATGTCCGGTATGTTGACCCCGGACAAAAAAGAGGAAGTTATCGGTGTTGCCGAAATTCGTCAAGTGTTCCGAATCAGTAAAATTGGCGCCATTGCAGGTTGTATGGTCACCAATGGTGTGGTGCGTCGCGCCGCACGCCTGCGTTTGCTCAGAGACAACGTCGTCATCTTTACTGGTGAGCTTGAGAGTCTCAAGCGCTTCAAAGACGATGTTCGTGAGGTCAAGGAGAGTTTTGAGTGTGGACTCAATATCAAAGGCTACAACGACATCGTTGAAGGCGATCAACTCGAATTCTTTGAGATCAAGGAAGTTGCTAGGACCCTTTGATGGGCAACCTAGCGCGCACCTTTCATGGCACACAAAAAGAGCACAACTCCGAACAGGGGCTTTCGGGTCGCCGACCAAATACAAAGAGATTTGGCGGAGTTGATTGCGCGTGAGTTAAAAGATCCGAGAGTTGGCATGGTCACTATTCAAGCGGTTGAAGTGACGCCTGATTATTCACACGCAAAGGTTTTTTTTAGCGTTTTAGGGAGCGATCCTAAGTTGGCCCTAGAGGGGCTTAGTCAGGCTGCTGGTTTTTTGCGTAACTTACTTTTCAAGAAGTTACACATTCACACCGTCCCAACGCTTCACTTCGTGTACGACCAAACGCCTGAGAGAGCGGCGGATATGAACTCATTAATTGCTAAAGCAGTTTCGGTTCGTGCCTTGGATGACTAAAGGTGATTGGAAATTCACAAATTGGGAGCGCTACTTCTGGACCCGCTGTGAATGGGTTGGGTACGACAAAAAAATCTAAGCTTTCTTTGCACGGGGTACTGTTGCTGGATAAGCCGATCGGGTTGTCTAGCAACGATGCTTTGCAAAAAGTTAAAAGACTTTTAAGGGCTGAGAAGGCGGGGCACACAGGAACTTTGGATCCCTTGGCAACAGGTGTTTTGCCAATTTGTTTTGGTGCTGCAACAAAATTTAGTCAATTGCATTTGGATGCAGATAAAACATACGAGGCCATTGCAATTTTGGGGGTGAAGACCTCAACGGGAGATTCAGAAGGAGAGGTCATACAACGAAGAGCGGTGAATGTTAGTGGACAGCAACTTAGTGAGGTTGCGAATCTGTTCACTGGTTCTTTGCAGCAAATACCGCCCATGTACAGTGCACTCAAAAAAGAGGGGCGCGCACTGTATGAGTATGCCAGGGAAGGTATTGAAGTAGAGAGGGCGCCTCGAAACATCGTTGTGCACTCTTTATCCGTTGAGGATTTAGGTGTGACTGCACAAAGTGAGGACAAGACTCACGCGGGGGAGAGAAAGATTTCGATTCGTGTTCGTTGCAGTAAGGGAACTTACATACGAACGCTTGCTGAAGACATTGGAGAGGCACTCGGTTGCGGGGCCTCCCTCATCGCGCTACGTAGGACTGCTACGGGCGATTTTGATGAGTCAAGTTGCTTTACCTTGGATGCGCTTAGTCAAATGGATCCGAGTGAAATACTCAAGCTAATTATGGCACCTGAGGTTTTACTTGCAGATCACATGGTGGTTGAGTTGGATCCAAGTGAAGCGGGTAAATTTTTGTCAGGGATGAGACGCAGGGGTGATTGGCCAAACTGCGAGAAGGTGGCCGTATACGGATCAAGTCCGCGAGCCTTACTTGGAACAGCTCATGTTGTTGGGGGGGAGTTGATCTCCCAGCGGCTCTTAAATGTGAATGAAATTCAAACTATCTTAGATCAAACTTTAGAGAAAAAAATGACACGTCAAATTAGAAACATCGCAATCATCGCCCACGTTGACCACGGTAAAACCACGATGGTTGATCAATTGTTACGCCAATCGGGCACTTTCGCAGAGCACGAGAAAGTGGTGGATACTGTGATGGACAATAACGCCATCGAGCGCGAGCGCGGTATTACTATTTTGGCCAAGAACTGTGCGGTAAGTTGGGAAGGCACTCACATTAATATTGTGGATACGCCTGGACACGCGGACTTTGGTGGAGAAGTAGAACGTGCATTGTCCATGGTGGATGGAGTTGTGCTCTTAATTGACGCGCAAGAGGGGCCTATGCCACAAACACGATTTGTGACTAAGAAGGCATTAGCACTTGGACTGCGTCCAATTTTGGTTGTGAATAAAGTTGATAAGCCTGGGGCGCGTCCTGATTTTGTTGTAAATGCGGCTTTTGATTTGTTTGACAAACTTGGTGCAACCGACGAACAACTTGACTTCCCCGTGGTTTATGCCTCGGGGATCAATGGTTGGTCTTCACTAGAGGAGGGCACGCCAGGTGAGCAGTGGGGACCAGATATGTCTGCACTTTTCAATACAGTTCTTAAGCACGTGCCTGCTCAAAAAGGGGATCCCAGTGCACCGCTTCAATTGCAAATTTCTGCGCTTGATTTCTCGACCTTCGTTGGCCGTATTGGTGTGGGCCGGATTAGTCAAGGTACGATTAAGCCTATGATGGATGTCGTCGTGATGGAGGGTCCTGAGGGCAAGCCAGTTAAAGGACGTATCAATCAAGTCTTAACATTCCAAGGTTTAGAGCGCGTTCAAGCGACACAAGCTGGGCCAGGTGACATTGTTTTAATTAACGGAATTACTGATATCGGTATTGGTGTGACGATCACAGATCCTTTGAATCCAGCTCCACTGCCGATGCTCAAAGTCGATGAGCCGACCCTGACCATGAACTTTTGCGTTAACACTAGCCCCTTGGCTGGTCGTGAAGGTAAGTTTGTGACCAGCCGTCAGATATGGGACCGCTTGCAAAAAGAGTTACAACATAACGTTGCGTTGCGTGTTAAGGAAACTGACGAAGAAGGTGTCTTTGAGGTAATGGGACGCGGAGAACTTCACTTGACTATTCTTTTAGAGAATATGCGCCGTGAAGGCTACGAGTTAGCTGTATCTAAACCGCGCGTGGTGTACCGTGATGTGAACGGTGAGCGCCATGAGCCAATTGAGCTTGTGACAGCCGACATTGAAGAGCAGCACCAAGGCGGTGTTATGCAAGCCCTTGGTGAGCGCAAGGGAGAGCTTGTCAATATGGAACCTGATGGACGCGGGCGTGTGCGTTTAGAGTACCGTATTCCTGCTCGTGGATTGATTGGCTTCTCTAACGAGTTCTTGAACCTGACTCGTGGCTCTGGTTTGATATCAAACATCTTTGATAGTTATGAGGCTCATAAAGGTGAAATCGGTGGTCGTAAGAATGGTGTTTTGATTTCCATGGATGATGGAGAGATCTTTACTTACGCACTGGGTAAATTAGACGACCGTGGACGTATGTTTGTTAGGGCCAATGACCCTGTTTACGAGGGGATGATTGTTGGTATTCACAGTCGCGATAATGACTTAGTTGTTAACGCAACGCGGACCAAGCAGTTAACTAACTTTAGGGTCTCTGGCAAAGAAGACGCTATCAAAATTACTCCCCCCATTGAATTAACCCTGGAATACGGCGTTGAGTTTATTGAGGATGATGAGTTGGTTGAGATTACGCCTAAGAGTGTTCGTTTGCGCAAGCGCTACTTAAAAGAGCACGAGCGCAAGAAAAACAAGTCCTAATCCATTTAGAGCTTGGATTTTTCCCATTAGAGATGCTTCACTCGGTCCTCCAACCGGGTTGTCGTGTCTCTGATTTCGCTTCTAGCTTCAGTTATATTTTCTCTCCATAAGTTGGCTATGGCATCAGCACCTAAAGTACTCTTTGGTTTTCACGCAGTTAGCGTACGACTTAAAACGCATCCAAAATCTGTGATTGAGGTCTATGTAGATCCCTCACGACGTGACGCGAGGATGCGTCAATTTGTTGAAAAAGCAAAGGAGGCTGGGGTCAGAATTATTGAAGCCGATGGCTTGAGACTGACTAAACTGAGCTCAAGTCATGGACACCAAGGGGTAGTTGCGCTTGCGGAGATCATCAATACTCAAAATAGTTTAGACGAGCTTTTGGAGAGCTTAGATTCATCGTCTGCACCGCTGCTCCTCGTTTTAGACGGCGTAACGGACCCGCATAATTTAGGCGCGTGTTTGCGGGTGGCCGATGGCGCCGGCGCGCACGCGGTTATTGCACCCAAGGATCACGCTGTTGGAATCAATGCAACCGTCTCCAAGGTGGCGAGTGGCGCGGCGGAGACCGTACCATACTTTATGGTGACTAACTTAGCCAGAACCATTGGTGAATTGAAGGAGCGCCAAATTTGGATTGTCGGCGCAAGTGACGAAGCTACGACAACACTTTATCAAGCCGATTTGAAGGGGCCTCTTGCCATAGTGCTTGGGGCTGAAGGTTCAGGGCTTAGGCAGTTGACCAAAAAATCTTGTGATGTTCTGGTCCAAATTCCAATGTTAGGCGCTGTTGAGAGTTTAAACGTCTCGGTGGCAAGCGGTATTTGTTTATATGAGTCGGTTCGTCAAAGGGGCTTGTCGATTTAAGATTGAATGGATGGATCCCCACCATTTAGGTGCTTTTTGGTGTGTACCCCGGATTATTTTCTACCCCTAATATGTTGGGTGAATCTAATTTAAGTGGCTTAACGATTTTTAAATCCTTTAGATATTCGCTCATCAAATCCCATATGGGTTGTTCCTCCTGAGCGCTTGCATTTTCAGATACCGGAGCCCATCCGGCAACCCGGTAAAGTTTATTAGGGTCTAAAGTCTTGCCCTTTAGCGATAGATTTGTGATTCTTCGCCCCATATTTTCCTGCGGATCTATCGTGTATTCAAGTCCGCCAACTCGCACCATGTCGCCGCCTTGCTGGTAGTAAGGGTCGGCATTGAATAAATTATCTGCAACGTCCTCTAGAATATTTTTAATGGTCAAACCACTGATCTTGTTTAATGTTGTCCTGGGGTAAGTGATTGCAGTTTGACTCATCATGTCTTCATAAGTAATAGATTGATTGGGTAGTAACGTCGTTCCCCATCGAAACCCAGGAGATAAAGCAATCTCTGCATCTTTAATTGCAAGTAAACCGTTCAATATTAATTGATCAAAGGTTCCGTTGAAAGTACCCCGTCTATATAAGAGTTCATCCGTGTGGGCAAGCGTCTCGCTCAAAATAGACTGATATGGGGCTCTATAACTTTGAATAAGGGAGGACATCTCTGGGTCCGCAGGGATCAAATTTGAGAAGACGGGTAATAACTTGTATTGGAAGCCGAGGACGCGTTTACCTTTTACTTGGAAGTCTAGAACGCCGAGAAACTTACCGTTTGAGCCTGCATTCGTGACCAGAGTCGTGCCCCCCGGATTAGACACCTTAACTGGGGTAGGAACTCCGTCATGAGTGTGTCCCCCCAAAATGGCGTCTAAACCGCTTACTCTGCTCGCCAGTTTTAAATCAACATCCATTCCGTTGTGGGATAAAAGTACTACGACTGAGGCTCCTTTATTTCTGACCTCATTGATGGTTTTTTGCAAATTCTCCTCTTGTATGCCAAATGTCCAATCTGGTACAAAACGGGCGGGGTGAGCAATTGGGGTGTAAGGAAAGGCTTGCCCGATGATTGCTACCAAGACCCCGTTCATGGGCTTTAGAACATAGGGTTCAAAAACAGGATCTCCAAAATCACGAGTTCTAATGTTTTGGGCGATAAAGGATACTTTGTCTTTAAAGTCGTTCTTGATGATCTCATTAACCCTTTGCTCGCCCAGGGTCATCTCCCAGTGTGCAGTCATGACATCTACGCCCAGTTTTAGGCTCGCGGCAACCATGTCTTGAGCTTGTGTCCAAAGCGCAGTCGCAGACCCCTGCCAGGTATCCCCACCGTCTAAGAGCAATGCATCCTTTCGTGTGGATCTAAGAGCTTGAATGAGTGTAGATAAATGCGCGAATCCTCCAACCTTACCGTAGTGATGGGCGCTTGCGCTGAAGTTAAGATGGGTGAAGGCATGAGCTTCTTTAGAGTTGGGTTTGAATCCGTAATAGTTCAATAAACGCTCCCCAACCAAGTGGGGGGGGGTACCTAAGTGTTTACCTATGCCTAAATTTATACTGGGTTCTCTAAAGTGGACCGGTAGGAGTTGAGCGTGTGAATCTGTAAAGTGAAGAAGATGGACATTGCCATAGACGGGAACATCATAGAAACGATCAGCAGACTTTTGCGCAGCATGGGTCTGGGCTTGAAGTGTCATACCCCCAGCACTAGCAATGCCAAGTAGATGCAAAAAATTACGTCTTCCTAAACTCATAATCAGTCTAATAGTTAATAATAGAGGGTAATGTTAATTAAATTAAACTATTTTTATCGAGGATCATACTTTGAAATACATGCCTAAAACATTTGCAACTTTATTATCAATTACATTGCTTTGCACTGTTATCCAAGTCCAAGCGCAAACTTCGACTGGCAATACATCTAGTGTAGCCATCAATGAATTACAGAAAATTGATACCGTTGTTGGAACTGGAGCCGAGGCACGATCAGGAGCAGGCGTAAGCGTCCACTATACGGGTTGGCTTTACGAGGCCAGTGCCCCAGCTCACAAGGGCAAGAAGTTTGATAGCTCCCTTGACCGCGGACAGCCCTTTAGCTTTCCTTTGGGCGGTGGTAGGGTCATTCGGGGCTGGGATGAGGGAGTCGCAGGGATGAAAGTGGGGGGGAAGCGCACTTTGGTGATCCCTCCTCAAATGGGCTACGGCGAACGCGGCGCTGGCAACGTCATTCCCCCCAACGCAACACTGATTTTTGACGTGGAATTGCTTGGCGTTCGCTAAATCAAGGCGCTTAACTCTTTAAATTACCTCAGCACGAGCACTGCAATATCAGAGTGAGTTAGTACCTGGAGGGTTTCGCTTCCTAGCAAAAGTCTGTTGATTCCATTTCGACCGTGAGAAGCCATGACGATTAAATCTACGTTTTTCTTGGTTGCAGTTTGAATGATTGCTTCAGACACAATGTTGGATTTAACGACCAATGTTTTTGCGTGCACTCCAGCCTTCTCTGCGTCCTTTTGAACTCTATCAACAATGAATTGAGCTGAATCGGCGAGCTTGCCCATGAGCTCTATCTTTTGTTTCGCTGGAATAGAAAAGGAGCCATCAAATAGACTGTTCATAATTTTCGGAACAACGTTAATTACTGTCAATTGTGAGCCCAATTCGCTGGCCAATTCGATAGCTTTATTTGTAGCCAACTTTGATAATGCTGATCCATCCGTTGCAACTAAGATATGTTTGTACATTTGATTTTTCCTATTAAGTTTAAGTATCAATTTTATGAATTAAGTTTGAAAAGCAAAAAATATTAGAAAGACTGACTACAAATCAATTTGTATATCAGCCATCATATTTTTGGGAATGAATTGCTTGCCTGTTGAGTGCTGATAGGTGATTCCTTGAAGTGATCGCTCAAAGGGCAAGGGTCATCGCTAAAGCATTCGTTAGCTCCAATGCACTCTGCCAGAGTTTGGTGCGTGTCCACGTCCTTATCCATTCGTGGGCAAAATTGAAATGCGGCACGAGTTTCTTTTGAGTTTTTTTCTTTATTTGATAAAGTATTCACGACTGATCTCCTTCGTTGTTAAGCCTATTTGATTAGGCCTGCATATACTTTATTCCTCTCTTTTGGGGAGCGTATTGATGTAGATCAATTAGTTTGAAAATCACGCTCGATAAGCGCATGAGCGCATAAGCCTATCAATGCCTAGCAGCTAAACCCTAGGGTGTACAAATCAATGTACCAATAAAAAAGCGCTCAATTTACAGTGAGCGCTTTGGGGGAGAAAGTTGAAATCTACCGCAGGACCAATACGGGGACGTGCGAATGTGTAAGCACTTGAGTGGTTTCGCTTCCTAAAATAAGTCGTTTAATTCCGTTCCTACCGTGTGAGGTCATCACAACTAGATCCACTTTCCTTTTTTGAGCAAAAGAGACAATCGCCTCAGATATGATGTTTGCTTTCACAATGGCAGTAGAGATGGCAACGCCCTCTTTTTCACCTTGCTTTTGAACTTTGGCCAAGACAGAATTTGCTTCGTCTTCCCATTGCTTTTCAAGCATCATGATTTGCGCATTATCCAAAGGGATAGATCCTTCAAAATAGGTTTGTAGGTATCTGGGTATGACCTTTAGCGCAATTAATTCGGCATCAAGACTTTTAGCAAGTTCAATGGCACTTTTGATCCCTTTATTGGCAAGGGAGCTTCCATCTGTGGTAACCAAAATTTTCTTATACATAATCTATGTCCTTGTTTTGATTTGCGATGCATGTCAGCATTTGTGTGTACTTTCCCAATTGCACACTTCCGTACAATGCTAGTGTATAACCAGCAAAGCCTTTGCTTCCTTGACCTATGTCAAATAGCTACCAATTCTACGGTGTTACCCTTTGGCTGCAACAAACGGTACTCAAAAAGATGTTGATTTTTGCTTCACTTCACCAGTTCCAAAAGGAATGATCCTTGAATCCCCCTAAGTTATCCGACAAGAAATCAAGACCCTTGTTGCAACCCCTTCAAGCTTTAAACCCTGCGCATCCAGATGGACTCGGTGGTGGGGTCGCTATGGATAGCAGAGGTATCGCGACTCCAGTGGGTACGAATCAGGCGCATACGGATCGGCTTGAGCAAAACCGGAATGCGCGTGAATTAAGTAGGGATTGGCATGAATTTAGTGAGCCAATTGCAGATTCACAGCCTGAGGTGCAACCAAATGCAAGCATAGTTGATCTTTACGCCTCGCAAGTTTTAATTGATGGAATGCATTGCTCTGCGTGCGCGTTGAACGTTGAGCGAGCTGTTCGCGCAGTCCCTGGCGTGCGAAGCGTCCAGGTTAACGCAGCCAGTCACCGCGCCCGGGTTGTTTGGGATCTAAATGTGGTTCACCCCGCAAATTGGTTTGAGGCAATATCAAAAGCCGGTTACAGCGCAAGTCCCGCAGCGGATTGGCGCGAGGAGCGGGGTCGTAACAGGGAAGGTCGACAAGCGCTTTGGAGAGTTCTTGTAGCAGGCTTTTGTATGATGCAAGTCATGATGTACGCTTACCCCACCTATATCGCAAAGGAGGGCGAGATGACCGCGGATATGGCGCTCTTACTCCGATGGGCGAGTTGGGTGCTTACATTACCTGTAATGATTTTTTCATGTACTCCTTTTTGGAAAAATGCATGGCGCGATATCAAGCGCTCTCAAATCAGTATGGACCTACCCGTAGCGCTGGGCCTTTTAATTACGTTTGCTGTCAGTACGGCTTCTACGTTTGACGATCAAGGTATTTTTGGTAATCAGGTTTATTTTGACTCTCTAACAATGTTCGTTTTCTTTCTCCTATCTAGTCGGTGGTTGGAGGTGAAGATGCGCAATAAGACCGCAGGATCGCTTGAAAAAATAACAAGGCGGCTACCGCTCTCTGTTGAGCGTCAGAGCGTTGACGGCGAGTACGAACGGGTGAGTCTTAGAGATCTCTTGGTAGGCGACATTATCCGAACTCACGCAGCTGAGGCATTTCCTTGTGATGGGGAAATTTTAGAGGGGGATACCTGGGTTGAAGAGGCATTAATGACGGGTGAATCAAAGCCGGTCCAAAAATATGCAGGGGCAAACGTCCTTGCAGGTAGTCACAATTTATCTCAATCCGTACTGGTGCGTGTTAATGCATTAGGGAAAGAAACTCGCTTTGCAGAGATTGTCAAATTAATGGAGCAAGCCTCCCTTAATAAGCCTAATATTGTTTTGATGGCTGACCGAGTCGCAACCCCTTTTTTATGGGCTGTACTCGGACTGGCCATAGTGAGCTCACTTTTTTGGTGGCTTTGGGGTAGCGATCTTGCCCACTCCTTGATGATTGGTGTCTCCGTGCTGATCGTGACTTGTCCTTGCGCGCTATCTCTCGCCGCCCCCGCAGCGATGCTAGCGGCAACGGGGAATTTAGCGCGCCACGCTGTGTACATTAGAGACCTCAATTCGATTGAAAAAATGGCGCACGTTGACCAGGTTGTTTTTGATAAAACGGGAACCCTAACTACAGATAGCCAAAGACTGTTGCAGGTGTTTACGCCGCAGGGAACTCTTCGTCTGGATCAACTAGATACGATAAATGGATTGAATTTTTCTCCCCCCCTCACCCAAGAACAGCTCTCGAGTCTTAACTGGGCCAAGACGATTTCAATTCAATCCTGGCATCCTTTATCAAGAGCTCTTAGCCAGTCTTTGAGCCAAGTTCTTGTCAGTTTGGCTAAATCGCACAACCGTATTGATGATGTTGGTGAGGGAGATGCATCTAAAATCATCGTTAGCGAAATTGCGGGTCAAGGTCTAGAGGTGAGAAGTGGTGAGGATGGGGGAGGGTTTAGATTGGGTTCAGCGGTTTTTTGTGAATCCTGGGGCATGCATGCCGTCATTCCATTAGAGGCAAAGGCCTGTCAAGTTCACTTGGTTGATCAAAGTGGGTGGCGTGCGAGTTTCTCACTGAGTGAGGATTTGCGTGATGATGCGCAGGTAAGTGTCCAAGAACTTCGCAAATTGAATATGGGTATCGAGTTGCTATCGGGAGATCAAAAAGCGCCAGTTCGCTGGGTTGCTGAGCAACTGCAGATTCCAAGTGACGCGTCCAGGGCGCAGTGCACACCAGCCGATAAGTTAGCCAGGGTAAGTGAGTTGCAAAAATCAGGTAGAACAGTTGCAAGCGTTGGGGACGGATTTAACGATATGCCTGCTTTGGCTAAATCGGATGTTTCTTTTGCATTTGGTCAAGCGGTTCCATTTGCCCAGGCAAAGGCCGATGTCGTAGTGCTTTCTAATCAGTTATGGGCTATTCCGCAAACTATCTTACTTGCCAAAAAAACTATGAAGGTTGTTAAATACAATTTCATTTGGGCAGGTTTTTATAACTTCATCTGCATCCCATTGGCTGTGATGGGATGGCTACCACCATGGGCGAGTGGTATTGGTATGGCCCTCAGTTCAACCCTGGTCGTTTTAAATTCTCTTCAGTTGGCCAGGCCAGGTGCTTTAAAGCCAAGCTCAGCACATTGAAATTTCTTGAATTGCAGTTTTTATCGTATAAATCTCTAAAAAAACTATGGAAATACTATATCTCCTTGTTCCCCTATCTGTGGTGCTCGTTTTGCTGATCCTAGGTGGACTGTGGTGGGCCATAGAGAGAGGACAATTCGAGGATTTAGACGGCGAAGCTGAGCGAATACTAAAGGATGATTGATTTAGATCAATAGTCTGAAACTTAGCATATTGCATACTTTGTACATGATTTTACAAAAAGGTGAGGAATGAATACATCTCAAAATCCACAGTCCTATACAGACGACGTAGTCCGCCAATTTACAGTGATGGCAGTTGTATGGGGGGTTGTTGGTATGTTGGTCGGCTTGTTAATTGCCTCTCAACTGGCTTGGCCCGATATAACCAATGGAATTCCATGGTTAAGTTACGGAAGGCTAAGACCCTTGCATACCAATGCGGTTATTTTTGCCTTTGGTGGGTGCACTTTGTTTGCGACAAGTTATTATGTCGTCCAGCGAACGGGACAAACTCGGCTGTTCGCACCTGCGTTAGCCTCGTTTACTTTTTGGGGCTGGCAGGCGGTCATTTTGGCTGCAGCAATAACGCTCCCCCTGGGCTACACAACCGGTAAGGAGTATGCCGAGCTCGAGTGGCCCATTGATATTTTAATTGCCGTAGTTTGGGTCGCTTATGCAATCGTCTTTTTCGGCACGGTGGGTATAAGACGTGTAAAACATATCTATGTGGCAAACTGGTTTTACGGTGCATTTATTCTTGCTGTTGCAGTTTTACACATCGTTAATAGTGCTGAGATGCCCGCTGGTTTCTTGAAATCTTACTCTGCGTATGCGGGCGTTCAAGATGCGATGGTGCAGTGGTGGTATGGTCACAATGCTGTTGGATTTTTCTTGACTGCTGGCTTTTTAGGGATCATGTATTACTTTGTACCTAAACAAGCAGAGCGTCCAGTGTATTCATACCGTTTATCGATTGTTCATTTTTGGGCGCTTATTTTTACCTATATGTGGGCTGGTCCACACCATCTGCATTACACAGCGTTGCCCGATTGGACGCAGTCCGTAGGTATGGTCTTCTCACTTATTTTATTAGCGCCTAGTTGGGGTGGAATGATCAACGGCATCATGACGCTGTCGGGGGCGTGGCACAAGCTTAGAGATGATCCAATCCTAAGGTTTTTAATAGTTTCCTTATCCTTTTACGGTATGAGTACTTTTGAAGGACCTATGATGTCTATTAAAACTGTAAATGCGCTTTCACATTACACTGATTGGACGATTGGTCACGTGCATTCAGGCGCTTTGGGTTGGGTGGGGCTCGTATCTATGGGGTCAATTTATTTCCTAATCCCCAGGCTTTTTGGATTGACCAAGATGCACAGTACGAAAGCGATTGAGGTCCATTTTTGGACAGCAACCATTGGTATCGTTTTATATATCGCAGCAATGTGGATTGCAGGTGTCATGCAAGGCTTAATGTGGAGAGCCATCAATGACGACGGCACACTGACCTATTCATTCGTTGAAGGCGTGAAAGCGACCTATCCATATTACGTGATTCGAGTTGTGGGCGGTGCACTGTATTTCTTTGGCATGGTAGTGATGTTGTGGAATGTACTCATGACGGTTTTTGAAGGGCGAGTTAAACCCATCTTAATCCCCACCCTTAACGCCAACGCAGCTCATTAAGGAAGAAGCAGATGTCTAATGAAAATCATTCAAAAGTGAAAAACGAAGATACTGGTTTCTCACATCAAAAGATTGAAACCAACAACTGGCTCATGATCATTCTGATCCTGTTGGTGATTGCTTGGGGGGGCTTGGTAGAAATCGTGCCTCTCTTCTTTCAAAAATCTACCACTCAGGCCTTAGAGGGTGTTAAACCCTATACCGCAGTGCAACTAGCAGGTAGAGATATTTATCTAAGAGAAGGTTGTTATAACTGCCACTCTCAAATGATCAGACCCTTCTTGTCAGAGACACTTCGCTACGGTCATTATTCAGTAGCCGGTGAGTTTGTATATGACCACCCCTTCCAGTGGGGAAGTAAGCGTACGGGTCCCGATTTGCAAAGGGTAGGAGGTAAATACAGTGATGAGTGGCACCGCATTCATTTGAACAATCCTCGCGATGTAGTGCCTGAATCTAATATGCCGGCGTATTCTTGGCTCAGCAAGAGCAACATTGACCCTGAGGTGATGGCGCCTCGTATGCGAGCTTTAAGAAGTGTCGGAGTACCTTATACAGACGCTGAAATTGAAGCGGCGGCAGGTGAAGTTAAAGACAAAACGGAGTTGGACGCACTGATTGCGTACCTGCAGTCCCTTGGTTTAGCACTTAAGTAAGACTGGAAATTCATCATGGACATTACAACGCTTAGAGTGATTGCAACAATGCTTAGTTTTGTGACTTTTATCGGTATCGTTATTTGGGCGCTCGATAAGCGCAAGACTAATGAATTTGAAGAAGCAGCCAAGCTCCCTTTTTTGGATGATTAAGGAATTAAGATGAGTGACTTTCTCTCCCCCTTTTGGTCGATTTATGTCAGCGCAGTCGTGCTAATCGGCATTTTTGCTTGTGGATTGCTTTTGTGGGTCACGTCTAAGTACAAAGACACGGGTACGCATGCAGAGTCGACTGGCCATGTATGGGATGAAGATATTGTCGAGATGAACAATCCCTTGCCTCTTTGGTGGGTAGGGCTTTTTATCATTACGATTATTTTTGGCCTAGGATATTTATACCTCTACCCAGGTTTGGGTTCAAATCCCGGACAGCTTGGCTGGAGTTCAAGGGGAGCCTATGAGCAGGAGAAAATGGCAGCAACTGAAGCCCTTGCTCCCCTATATTCAAAATACGACACCATGAATATTGAGGCAATTGCTAAAGATCCTCAAGCCGCCGCGATCGGAAATAGACTGTTTATGAATAATTGTTCTCAGTGCCACGGCTCTGACGCAATGGGATCAAAGGGGTTTCCAAACCTAACCGATCACGACTGGTTACACGGGGGCACGCCTCAAAACATTACCGAAACAATTACCAAGGGTAGAAACGGCATGATGCCACCCATGGCTCAGGCAGTAGGTTCTGAAGAGGATGTTAAAAATGTTGCCCAGTACGTGCTCAGCCTATCCAATAGCACTCACGACGCAGCCAAGGCCGCTCAGGGACAAGCTAAATTTGCGCAGGCTTGCGCTGCTTGTCACGGGGCGGACGGGAAAGGTAATATAGTGATTGGTTCTGCCAACCTAACGGATAACGTTTGGTTACACGGCGTTGGCGAGCAGGCAATTATTTCAATGATTGTTAACGGGAAGGTTAACCAAATGCCTGCTCAGGAGGCTCGCTTAACTCCTTCACAAATTAGAATGTTAACTGCTTATGTATGGGGACTCTCTAATGCGGGTGCACCTGTAAATTAGCAAAAAATCGCTTTAATCTCGCCTTGAATTATTTTTTGTTTGGCAAGGATAAGGGGCTAATGCCCCTTATTTAATTTGCATTTTTAATATGACTAATCAATCATTTGATAAAACGGGCTCCCTCGCTAATGTGATCCCCATTGTCGCGTTGAATAGCGCTCAAGACGCAAAGGTCGGGCCGGGGGGGAGTTCAGAAGAAAATGAAAAGGGGGGAGCCAGTGAGTTTTTGTATAAATCGGCTCAGAAAATATATCCCCGCTCTGTACAAGGTTTTTTTACTCAAATTCGCTGGGTCGCAGTATTTTTAACGCAGTGCGTTTTCTACGGCCTTCCTTGGCTAGAGTGGGGTCAAAGGCAAGCGGTGCTCTTTGATTTAGGAGCACGTCGGTTTTATCTCTTCGGTATTCTCCTTTATCCACAAGACTTCATTTATTTGACAGGTCTTTTAATCGTTTGTGCTTTATCGCTCTTTTTGTTCACAGCAGTTGCGGGTCGCTTGTGGTGCGGTTTTGCATGTCCACAAACCGTATACAGTGAGATTTTTGTATGGATAGAGCGTCTGGTTGAGGGCGACAGATCGGCAAGAATGCGATTGGATCAAAGCGCATTTAGTCTGAAAAAATTATTTAAAAAATCCTTAAAGCAAATTTTATGGATTGCATTGGCTGCTTGGACTGGATTCACATTTGTTGGGTATTTCACGCCGATTCATAAACTCAGTAGCGAACTTTTCTCATACCAACTCGGTCCCTGGGAGCTTTTTTGGATTTGCTTTTACGCCTTTGCAACTTACGGTAATGCGGGTTATATGCGCGAACAAGTTTGTTTGTATATGTGCCCCTATGCTCGCTTTCAAAGCGCAATGTTTGATCACGACACCCTGATTGTGTCTTACGACTCTGCCCGAGGGGAGACCCGGGGTGGGCGCTCCAAGCATGATGACCCGGCCAACCTTGGACTGGGGTCTTGTGTGGACTGCACGCTTTGCGTACAGGTGTGTCCAACGGGCATCGACATTAGAGACGGCCTACAGTATGAATGCATTGGCTGCGGTGCTTGTGCTGATGTTTGTGATACGGTGATGGATAGGATGGGATATGCAAAAGGCTTGGTTAGATACGTGACCCAAAATGCCTTAACGAACGGATTAACCCGCTCTCAGATGTGGCGCAGGATTTTAAGACCAAGAGTTCTTATCTACTCAAGTCTGCTTTTGGTATTGGTGAGTGTTTGGGTTCTTAGCCTGAGTCTACGGGTACCCCTTAAATTTGACATCGTTAGAGACAGAGGTTCTTTGGCTAGGATCACAGAGCACGGAACGCTTGAAAATGTGTACCGAATTCAAATCATGAACGCTACTGAGGAGGATCAAACTTATTTACTCTCCGTAAGTGGCATTGACGGAATTTATGTTCAATCCAACACCACTTTAAAGGTGCAAGCTACTCATTCAAGCTGGGTTCCAGTGCAGGTGGATATTCCTTATGCTGGCTCTAGCGTGGGCTCACATAAAATTAAGTTTGAGTTGACTCCGATCAGTGCCAATTACAGGGTTACTGAAGGTTCTGTATTCGTAGTTCCTAACTAATAATGGAGACTGATATGACAACAAATGCCTTTTCAGATACACCAAGCAATGTCGTTGTCCCGAGTTGGTGGAGGTTCGGCTATGTTTGGTTGGTTATTGCAGGGCCACTGGTTGTCGTTGTTGCAGCTATCTTTACAGCGGTGCTTGCCTTTAACAGCAAAGACGTCATCGTCTCAGATAATGACCCCAAAACCGCAGCTCTCGCCAATTACAGAAGCTTAATGCCCGCTCAAGCAGCGAGTTATCACGCTGCGACACCTGATGCGGGGGTATTGGCGGCGCGGGCTCGAGCAACAGCTACGGGATCAAATTTGCCTGCATCACCTCAATCAACAAATCCAAAATCCACCGCTTTGGAGCCTATTCAATGAGTAATTTAATTCGCGACCATCGGTTGATGTGGATTTTGTGGCCATCATTTTTGATGGCTTGTGTGCTCGAGTTGTTTATTTTTGCGCTTTTAGATCCAGATGGAATGGAGTTTATGGGGCAACCCCTCGAGTGGTCGCGCAATACAGTGTATTCAGTCACTTTCTTCTTGTTTTGGATTTTTACTGGAACATCAAGTGCTTTGACAACACTTTTGTCCCGTTCACCGTTTGAGGTTAATCGCTGTCCATTTGAGAGAAGTGAGAGACCAGATGCATGCCCTAAAGAGCAATGTGATTGCTAGCGATACTAATTTTTACAACTAGGCTAGATACATTTGTCTTGAGAGTTCACGATGAGTTTGAGGGCGTCGGGTTTTATAATTTTTAAATTACGCTGTTTGACTTCAATAATGCCGTCGTCTGCGAATTTGGAAAACGCGCGGCTGACCGTTTCTAGTTTTAAACCCAGAAAACTACCAATTTCCTCGCGCGTCATTCTCAGAACCAACTCGGACTGGGAGAATCCTCTTGCATGAAGGCGTTGGACGAGGTTGAGCAAAAAAGCAGCCAAACGTTCTTCAGCCTTCATGCTGCCTAGCAGTAAGATGACGCTGTTTTCTCTAACAATCTCACGACTCATCATTTTGTGTACGTGGTGTTGGAGACTTTTTACCTCTAGGGAGATTTGCTCAATCCTATCAAAGGGCATGACGCAGACCTCTGCATCCTCAAGCGC
The DNA here is from genome assembly GCA_903830725.1 of uncultured Burkholderiales bacterium. Lineage (GTDB taxonomy): Bacteria > Pseudomonadota > Gammaproteobacteria > Burkholderiales > Burkholderiaceae_C > Limnohabitans. Next base: position 143,694 of record CAIKVH010000070.1, read on the forward strand.
AATCGCGTCGCAGGCATGGTGGTCATTAACAATACCGTCAAGTCCTATTATTTCCCCTGCCATTTGAAAGCCCGAGACCTGATCTCGCCCGTCCTCTGTTGTGACCGAGGTCTTAAAGAATCCAGTTCTAATGGCATAGATAGATTTAAACGGCGCACCGCTATGGAAAAGGAAATCTCCCTTTTTTATTTTTTTTCGGGCGGTAACAAGTTGATCTATTCTGTCCAAATCTTGGTCACTAAGGCCCATTGGCATGCAAAGCTCGCGCAGGTTGCAGTTGGAGCAGGCGACTTTAATGGCGGAGGGGGTAATTGGAATCATAGTTCTGATTATAAGATCTTTGGGCAAATACCTTATCGGTTTGATCTATCTCAAGAATAAACTGGTGCAAATAAGGCACATTTGAGGACAAGATAAATAATAATGAAGAGTCAATCCTATGAAAGAAGTTACGGCTGAACTTTTGGAGCGCTTTGATGTTCCGGGACCAAGGTACACCTCATACCCGACTGCCGATAGATTCGTTGAGGCCTACGGTCCAGTTCAGTATACACAGTGCATTGAGCAAAGAAGGGAGGGGCTTGGGGTTAGGGCTGTTCCCCTATCCGTCTACATTCATATCCCCTTTTGCGAATCATTATGTTACTACTGTGCTTGTAACAAAATTATTACAAAGCGGTATTCCAAAGCGCTCAGCTATTTAGAGCTCTTGGAACGAGAAATTGAGCTTCATGCTAATGCATTTGTGACCCGTCAGCCTGTTTCTCAGTTGCATTTGGGGGGCGGTACCCCCACCTTTTTGAAGGATCAGGAACTCACTTCGCTGATGAAGATGCTTAACCGCGCATTTGACTTCACGCAGGGCTGTGAGCGATCAATTGAGGTTGATCCGCGGACTGTGAGCGCTGAACGACTTCAGTTTCTAAGATCTTTAGGGTTCAACAGAATTAGTTTTGGGGTGCAAGACTTTAACGAAGGTGTACAAAAGGCGGTGCACCGTATTCAATCCGTTCAAGACGTGACCGGGTTGGTGCAGGCAAGCCGGGAGCTCGGATTTGAATCCATAAATTTAGATTTGATTTACGGGCTCCCCAAGCAAACACCGAGTTCCTTTGAGCGGACGCTTGAGCAAGTCATTGCTATTGGTCCGGACCGAATTGCTTTGTACGCTTATGCGCACTTGCCTGCGCGCTTTAAACCCCAAAGGCGTATCCATGACAGCGAGTTGCCGTCTGCGTCGTCTAAAGTATTTATGTTAGCTAACGCGATGCGCCAACTCGATGAGGCTGGATATGTTTATATCGGCATGGATCATTTCGCAAAAAGCTCGGACAGTCTAGCAATTTCCAAGAGGCGAGGAACCTTGCACCGCAACTTCCAAGGCTACACCGTGCAACCCGACGGCGATTTGATTGGATTGGGCGTATCAGCGATTGGGAGGGTTGGGGCAAGTTATAGTCAAAATGCAAAAGACTTAGATAGCTACAGTGATTTAATTGAGCAGGGTAAATTTCCAATCGTAAGGGGGTTAACGCTAACGCGCGATGACTTGTTGAGACGCACGATCATCATGGCGCTGATGTGCCAAGGAATACTAAACTTTGGGGACATTGAGCAAAACTATTTAATTGACTTTAAGTCATATTTCTCTAATGAGTTACTAGAGCTCGAGCAAATGCAGAATGATGGACTTGTTAAAATTGACGTAAACGGCATAGAAGTTACATCCAAGGGGTGGTTTTTTGTAAGAGCAACAGCGATGGTTTTTGATAAATACCTCACTTTGGATGAAAACCGGGCGCGCTTCTCAAAGATTATTTAGTGAATTCATCCTTACTCATAACTGCATTTTTAATGGGACTGTTCGGTGGCCCGCACTGCTTAGCAATGTGCGGAGCGGCATGCGTGGGAATAAGCAAAGCCAATGACCAAAATGGGATGAGTGGGATGAAAGGGCACCTGGCTGTGCTTGAGTTTCAGACAGGGCGGGTGCTCGGATACTCCGCGCTTGGTGCGGTTGGCGCTTTTTCTGTACAAGGGGTTGGCTGGCTAAGTATTCACAGTGCACTTTTTAGACCCGTTTGGGGGTTATTCCATGTGTGTGCATTACTGATAGGCCTCGTTCTTATTTGGCGGGCTGAGCAGCCTATTTGGCTCAACACAATCGCTAAAGATATCTGGGGCAAAATAGCAACCCAAAGCAGAATCAGCACACTTCCTCTCATTCGATTTGGACCACTGGTCATGGGATTTTTATGGGCTTTATTGCCCTGCGGACTCTTATATTCTGCGCTTTGGGTAGCCGCTTTAAGTGCCAATCCTTTGGAGGGGGCGCTGGTGATGTCTGCCTTTGTTTTGGGGAGTTCAATCGTACTGAGTGCGGGGCCCTCTATTTGGCGTGCACTCAAATCATTTGATCACAATATCCAAATAGGACAGTTAAGTCGAGTTAGTTTTATAGGGCGCTCAACATCCGCAACGGATAACGTTCGTAAATCTGCATCTTCGCAGGGCTCTTGGGGAGTTCGCCTAGCGGGAGTTGCGTTAGTGGCGGTTTCTGCATTTGCACTATGGCATGGAATTGTGCAAAACCAAGCGCCCTGGTGCGTCGTGGCTCAGTGACTCTCAGGACACAATAAACACTAGCTTTATAAGGTTTTATTGTGAGTCAATATTAGCCGCATATTTCAAAGACTAGTGATAGCATCCAGGTGGATTATTGGGTTGGTTTTAGCTAACTTATTTGTTTGCTCCTTCTTCCACACTTTGATTCTTTGACATATGTGGGCTTTATGAATATCAACCCATTCATTTAAGTTCATTTGCTTATTCAGCGTGAGGTTTTAAAATTTTCACGCTAAGATTCGTTTGTTAAAAAAGTAAATTCTTTTGAGTTAACTTCAAAAAAACACAGGGCTCGGTTAACAAGATCTTAAAGATACCAAAAACTCACACTACATCCTAGTTCTATAAAGATAAGATTACATTAAAATGATTTCGCAAAATTCCTATATTAAATTTTTAGCCGCTTGTCATGAATTAGAACGCCAGGAGTCAAATGCTCTTGACCTGATAGGCGAGAAGTTACTTGGATATATTGCCGTTCAGTTTGCAAATGAGTTAACGCTAACGGTGACTGAGTGTATGAGAATAAAGAGTATTGCATCTCCCGCTACTATTCACCGGAAAATAACTGAACTTATCAAAGAGGGTTGGGTGAGCGTGCTCTTTGAGGGCGAGAAAAGGAGAACTAAATACCTGGCTCCGTCTACTAAGGCGATTAAATATTTCGAGAAAATTTCTAAATTAATGATTAAATCATCTAAGTAGTAATTATGATTTCGCGAACTTAAAGCGGTCCAAGCCTGGTCTGATTCGTTGGCGTTTCTTCGAAAGTGTATTATTGGGGGTCTACAGATTCTCTTAATTTCGAATGTTCCAACCTCACCACCGATTCTTAATCGATTTAAGCGAAGTTGAAATAACTGCCGTTAGGGCGCAGGGTGCGGGCGGACAAAATATCAACAAAGTTTCCAACGCAGTCCATCTGCGTTTTAATATTTTTGGATCCTCACTGCGTCAAGACATTAAAGAGCGTCTGCTATCGCTTCGCGATCACCGTATAAATGCAGACGGGATCATCGTTATCAAGGCGCAGGAGTTTAGTTCTTTGGAGCGCAACCGATCACAGGCTTTGTCAAGACTGCAAGCATTGGTTGCTCAAGTGACAATACCTCCCAAATTGCGTCATCCTACCAAGCCCACAAAGTCGTCTGTCAAAAAAAGGCTTCAACTCAAGTCCAAGCGCTCTGAGCTAAAGTCACAAAGGGCTCCTCGGTTTCATAAGGGATTTGACTGAGCTTAACCGGACCATGCTGCCTTGGAGGCCTACGTTACACCTAAGGCGCCTAAAAGCGCTCCCAGTGCAAGCAACCACAGCAAATGAATCCTAGTTTTCCAAACCAATAGAGCTGACAAAATCGTTACTGTCCAAGATGCAATAAGTGTGCTGACAGAGGAATCGGTGTGCTGTCCCTTTTGCAGTAACCAACCTGTAGAGATCATTAGGCCTATGACAATAGGAGCTAGACCCGATTTAAAGGCGCGCACAAAAGAGCGTTGACTGTTTTGATGGCCCCATTGAGAGACCTTGTACATCATGACTGATGACGGGAGAACCATTGCAAATATACACAGCAGTGCACCAAACACCCCCCAAGACCAAGCGGTCCAACCGGCTTGGATGCCTCCGGCGCTGTTGAGTCCAATGTTCCACCCCATTAGGGACACAAAAAGAACGTTGGGGCCTGGGGCAACTTGAGCCAAGGTTATGGAGGAGCTGAACTGGGTGTCGCTTAATAGGTGATTTTCTACGACCAAATACCGATACATATCCGGTGCAGCAGATATGGCGCCGCCAATCGCTAAAAAGGAGAGGATGCAAAAGTGTACAAACAAATGTGCCCAGTCGATAGCGGTCATAGTAATGGAGTTGACTGCGTCCACTACAGTTACGGCATACACAGCATTGATTGCTGTCATAAGCTTTCCTTGGAAGCTTGAAAGGATTGCTTAGCAAGATCTAACGCTAAGGTTTTACGGTAAGCGTAGATGCAAGACGCACCGCCCAGGAGCAGTAATACATACAGTAGTGGCATATGCAAGAGCGCAACCGCACTGAAGGTCAATGCAGCGAAGATAACGCTTACAAAAATACCGATCGGATTTTTAGCCAGCGCACTCGTCATTTTCAAAGCCGTTGCGATGATCAAACCAGCAACTACTGAGTTCATTCCTCTAAGCGAGGACTGTACCCACGCCTGGTCTGATACGCCGCTATAAAGCGCGGCCAATATCAACAAAAATAAAAGGGGGAGTGTTAAAAGGCCTGCCAATGCAACAATAGCCCCACTTGGACCAAAGCTTCTTTGACCAATCATGACCCCCAAATTAATCACATTGGGGCCTGGAAGTATTTGAGCAACTGACCACTGCTCCACAAATTCCTCATTGGTGAGCCACTTTTTTTTCTCAACCAATTCTCTTTGCACAACCGCTAAAACTCCCCCAAAACCTTGTAAGGCAAGAAACGTAAATGAGAGGAATAAATCCCCTTTGGACTTTGGCCCCCCAAAAGATGAAACAGTTTGTGGTGTAGGGTCGTTTGATGAAGTAGTTGACATGCCTTAGTGGTACCTAAACGCTAGAGTTTCGATCAATATGAGGGAAATTTTATTGGAGGCCAATTTTAACGCCTGCCGAGCGCATGCTCTGCGCTGTGCAACACTTTGTTATCTTTGGCGTTTGAAGCGGAGGAGGATAAATACCCCTCAAAATCTAATTTGTGATCTGAGGGCATTAGAATGAAGCCATTGCCTTCGCACTCCCTATGAACTCACCCCTTGATGTCTCCCATTTTGAGCGTTTAGCAAAACCGATCACCAGTTACAAAAAATATTGGGCAAGTCGGTTTGGTAAAGCCTCTTTTTTGCCCATGTCAAGGGCAGAGATGGACCTGCTCGGTTGGGATTCCTGCGATATCATTGTTGTAACCGGGGACGCATATGTTGATCATCCGAGCTTTGGTATGGCAATTATTGGTCGATTATTAGAGGACCAAGGTTTTAGGGTTGGAATTATTTCTCAACCGGATTGGCAAAGTGCTGATCCCTTTAAGGTCTTAGGTAAGCCCAATTTATTTTTCGGCGTTACCGCTGGCAATATGGACTCGATGATCAATCGGTACACGGCAGATCGCAAAATTAGGAGTGACGACGCTTACACGGCTGGCGGGGTTGGGGGCAAACGTCCCGATAGAAGTGCCCTGGTATACAGCCAGCGCTGCAAGGAGGCATACCCTGACGTTCCTATCATCCTCGGTGGCATAGAAGGCTCCTTAAGGCGAATAGCGCATTACGATTACTGGCAAGATAAGGTTCGTAGATCTATCGTCGTTGATAGCAAATGCGATCTACTGCTCTACGGAAACGCTGAAAGAGCTGTGGTTGAGATCGCTCACCGACTAGCTGCCAATGAACCCATTCATAAAATCACTGAAGTACGGGGAACTGCTTTCTTGCGTCGCTCAACGCCAGAGGGTTGGACGGAGATTGACTCCACTCGCATCGACCAACCGGGGAGGGTTGACGCGCACACCAACCCCTATCTGATGATCAGCGAACAAGCCGCTGAGCAAGGCGAGAGTTGTGAATCTAAACAAGAATCTGCAACCTCACCTTCAAACTCTGCTTCACCAAGTGCACTTGAGAACAACAGTTTCCCCCTTCAGTTTGTGGAGAGTGCTCAAAGTGCTCTCAAGAAAAAGATCGCAAAGTTGCCTAAAGACTTAACGGTTATCAGGCTACCTAGTTACGAACAGGTCAAAAGCGATCCTGTTTTATACGCCCACGCAAGCCGAGTGTTGCACCTGGAGACCAATCCCGGTAATGCGCGGGCCTTGGTTCAAGCTCACGGGGAGGGGCATACGGCCAAGGATGTTTGGCTTACGCCGCCACCTATTCCGCTTACGACTCAGGAAATGGATCATGTTTTTGATCTGCCTTACGCGAGAAGTCCTCACCCTAACTACGCAGACTCTAAGGGCTCGCACGATGGAGAGACCAAAATCCCCGCATGGGAGATGATTCGTTTTTCAGTCAATATTATGAGAGGGTGCTTTGGAGGTTGTACCTTTTGTTCCATCACAGAGCATGAGGGAAGAATTATTCAAAGCCGAAGTGAGGACTCCATCATTCGCGAGATTGAGGATATAAGAGATAAAGTAAAAGGCTTTACGGGCGTTGTTAGTGATCTTGGCGGGCCTACTGCCAACATGTACCGCATTGGATGCAGGAGCCCAGAGATTGAGAGTGCTTGTAGAAAACCTAGTTGTGTTTATCCAGGGATTTGCTCAAACCTAAATACGAATCATGGGCCGTTGATAAAACTATACCGCAGAGCTAGGGCCTTAAAAGGGGTCAAGAAGATTTTGATTGGCTCGGGCCTTAGGTATGACTTAGCTGTTGAGAGCCCAGAATACGTGAAGGAGTTGGTCACTCACCATGTGGGGGGGTATTTAAAGATCGCCCCCGAGCATACTGAAGGCGGACCTTTATCCAAGATGATGAAGCCTGGAATGGGAACTTATGACCGATTCAAACAGATGTTTGATAAGTACAGTTTAGAGGCAGGCAAAAAACAGTTTTTAGTGCCCTATTTCATTGCCGCCCATCCTGGGACAAAGGATGAGGACATGATGAACTTGGCGATTTGGTTGAAGAAAAATAACTTTAGAGCAGACCAGGTTCAAACTTTTTATCCCAGCCCAATGGCAACTGCTACTGCCATGTATCACTCGTCTAAAAATCCACTGCGGAAAATATCAAGTCAAAGCGAAACTGTTGACATCGTTCGCGGGGAAAAGAGAAGGAGACTGCATAAGGCTTTTCTGCGCTGGCATGATCCCAAGAATTGGCCCTTGTTGAGAGATGCCTTAAAGGCTATGGGGCGAAGTGATTTAATTGGGAATGGACGTCATCACCTGATACCCACCTATCAGCCTTTAGGTACTGGGGGTTATGAAAGCGCTAGAAGGTCTAACAGCACGCCAGCGACTAAAGTTTCTGGGAGATCTGGCAGTAAATCTGCTAACAACGCTAACAACGTTAATAATACCAACGACCCCAGGGGCTTGTTGCTAACCCAGCATACTGGATTGCCGCCCAGACAAACGGGCGGGGCAAACTCACGCGTGCGGTTGAAAACTAAAAAATAAAAGCTTAGATTAAGCAATAGGCCTACACAAAACTACTCCGCGAAATCTAGGGGTAAGCCAACGTAGTTCTCTGACAGAGATTTAGATAATGCTTCGCTGTGTACCAAATAATCGAGTTCAGCTTCTTGTACTTTTTGGCCAAACCCAGCAGTATCCGGAAATCGGTGCATGAGCGAAGTCAGCCACCAAGAAAAACGCTCAGCACGCCAAATCCGTTTCAAGCAACGCGCAGAATAATGATCTATACCGGCTGAACTTTGCTCTTTAAAGTATTCAATGAATGCGCTGCTTAAATATTTAACATCTGTTGCAGCTAGATTAAGCCCCTTTGCACCCGTGGGGGGGACGATATGGGCTGCGTCACCGGCAAGAAATAAACGTCCAAAACGCATCGGCTCAGCTACAAAACTGCGCAGCGGAGCGATACTCTTCTCAATGGAGGGGCCGGTAACAATACGGCTTGCCAATTCTGGATCCAAGCGTGATTTCAGTTCCGTCCAAAAGCGGTCGTCGCTCCAGTCAGAGACCTTGTCATCGATGGGGCATTGAACGTAATAGCGACTCCGGGTCATACTGCGCATTGAGCAAAGGGCAAAACCCCGTTCGCTGTTTGCGTAAATAATGGCGTGGGGGGAGACGGGGGGAACATCGGCAAGAATACCCAACCAGCCAAACGGATAAACTTTCTCATACTCTTGAACAGCCCCCTTGGGCACGCTTGCTCTAGATACGCCGTGAAACCCGTCGCATCCCGCAATAAAGTCAGCTTGCAAGGTATGCGTTGTTTCCCCTAATGTGTAAGTGATTGAAGGCTGTGTGCTGTCGAAATTGTGAAGAGCCACATCTTTTGCTTCATATATGGTCTCAAGCCCCTGCGAGCTCCTGTGATCCATAAGGTCCTTGGTGACCTCGGTTTGCCCATAAGCAGTTACCACTTTGCCATTTGTGAGTCCCGTGACGTCTATAGGATGGCGCTTGTTGGCAAACACCAATTCAATACTGTTGTGAACAGTCCCGCCCAACGTCACTCCTTGACCAACACCCGCTTCGTGGAGTAAGTCAACGCTGACTTGCTCCAATATACCAGCGCGAATTCTGGATAAAACGTATTCAGGTGATTGCCGCTCTAAGATGACGTTATCAATGCCAGCTCGGTGGAGCAATGCCCCAAGTAGGAGTCCAGAGGGACCTGCGCCGATGATGGCGACTTGTGTTCTTTTCTGAGTCGTGTTCATGATGTAATCAGTTTATCTCATCAATGATACCCGAGCATACTTGTGCTTAATTTGATGTGCATCAAGCCTTAGGGCTTATAGAACTTGCTTTAAAAATTCTTGTGTTCTTTGCATTTGAGGGGCGCTGAAGAATTCTTTGGGCGTATTTTGTTCAATGATCTCGCCCCTATCCATAAAAATCACTCTATCCGCTACAGATTGGGCAAAGCCCATCTCATGCGTTACACAGAGCATGGTCATGCCCTCCTTTGCAAGTTCGGTCATTACCCTTAAAACCTCTCCAACCATCTCCGGATCTAGGGCAGAGGTAGGTTCATCAAAAAGCATAATTTGGGGCTTAAGGCAAAGTGCTCTAGCAATGGCAACCCTTTGTTGCTGTCCGCCTGACAGTTGCTGAGGATACTTGTCCGCTTGCTCTGCGATGCGAACACGGGCAAGTTGAGTCATAGCTCTCTCTTTGGCTTCTTCGGGTGAGACTTTCTCAACCCAAATCGGGGCAAGCGTTAAGTTCTCAAGCACGCTCAGGTGAGGAAACAGGTTGAACTGTTGGAACACCATGCCAACAGAGTGTCGAATGGCTTGAACAGTGCGAGCGTCATCTGTTAATTCGCGTCCCAGAACTCTAAGATGCCCCCCTTGGTAGGGCTCAAGACCGTTCACGCAGCGGATGAGGCTTGATTTGCCTGAGCCGGATGGGCCGCAAATGACAATGCGTTCACCTTTTTGAACGTTCAAATTAACGTCTCTAAGGACGTGGTAATTTTTATACCATTTATTGACTAAATCAAACTCAATAACAGGGGATTGGGTATTCATGGGTTAGTGCAGGGTGTTAGGCTGATGGAAATAGGATTTAAATTAATAATGCATTAAAGCGGGCGCCAGATCATTTGTCACGCCCGCTTTAGCCGTCGCTCAATCCAAAGACTGTAGCGCGACATTGCAAAACAGAAAACAAAATACACAAAGGTAATAAAAAGATAGCCCTCTAATTTGTAGGGCAGCCAAAGAGCGTCCCCGCTCATTGCAAGGGTTAAAGAGCCGGTCAGCTCATACAAACTCACAATGGTGATGAGCGAGGTATCTTTAAAAATAGAGATGAAGCTATTCATGATCCCCGGAATTACCACCTTAATGGCCTGGGGTAGAACGATGAGGTACTGAGTGTGCCAGTAACCCAGGCCAATGGAGACTGCCGCTTCCCTTTGTGATTTAGGTACTGTTTGAATTCCGGCTCTGACGATCTCGGCAAGATAGGCGGCCGCAAATAAGGTGATACCCAAAATAACTCGAATTAAAACGTCAGGTGAGTACCCGCTCGGTAGGAGGAGCGGGAACATATAGCTGGCCATGAAAAGAACACTTATGAGCGGTACACCGCGTACGACTTCAATATAGGTTTTACTGAGGACATTAAAGAGTGGCATCTCACTGACTCTCGCCAGCGCGAGGAAAAGTGCAATGGGAGCTGCAAGCACTATGCAAATAAAGCTCAGTAGTATGGTCAGCGGCAGGCCACCCCATAGATCGGTCGACACAACTGTGAAGGGCTTGCCCAGCATAGGATTAAACACACTTGATCTTAAGAACTCCAAGGGGCCAAGGTGACCACTCATTAGAACGTAGATGACTATCAACACAACGAGCCACTCAAGAGCAAGGGATTTTCTAAGTCCCGTTGTGGCAGACAGGATTGAACTTCTAAAGATAAGCAAAAGTAACAGGACGGTTGTGAGTTGAGCTCGCCACTGTTGCTCAAACGGATATCTTCCCCAAAGAATAACCGAGTATTTTGCTCTAATGAGTCCCCAACACGCGCCGACTCCTCGTGCGTCTTGACAGGCCTGGGGATCCGCAGCAAAGACTGCATGGGTGTAGCCCCAACTGATTAAAGACGGCACAAACTGGGTGAGTAGCCAAATAAATGCCAATGTGCAAACGGCGTTGAACGGCGAGCCAAAAAGGGACGTTACAGCTGACTTGGCAAAGGTCTTTAAAAAGCCTTGGTTTGCGTTCGGATTAGCACGTCCGGAGGTCGCTTGCTGGTTTGGTTCATTAGCCATGAAGCATCACCCTTTTGTTATAGGCGTTCATGGATGTTGAGGTGATCAAAGAGATGATTAAGTAAATCACCATAATGATCAACACACACTCAACGGCGTGTCCGGTTTGGTTTAGGGTCGTGTTGGAGATATTTACTAAATCGGGGTATCCAATTGCGACAGCGAGGGAGGAATTCTTGATTAGATTTAGATACTGGTTGGCCATGGGGGGAATAATTACTCGCATCGCTTTGGGTAAAACGATCAGACGCGTAATTTGCCAACGCTTCAAACCAAGACTAAGACCCGCCTCAACTTGACCTTTGTCGACTGACATAAGTCCAGCCCTGACCACTTCGCTTGCAAACGCACTGGTGTATAGGCTCAGTCCAGTGTAGAGCGCCATAAATTCTGGGCTCAGTGTTGCTCCGCCAGATAGATTGCCATCAACGAGGGCAGGGGATTGAAGAAATTTGCCAACTTCAGACGAAAACCAAGGAACGGTAAGTCCCTCTTTGCTTAAGTAAATGTGATAGTCCCACAAATTCAGATGGAAGGGGTTTTGAGTGTCTGGCAGGCATTCCACAACGATGACATACCAGATCAATAATTGAATCAGTAAGGGGATATTTCTGAAAATCTCCACATAGACCTGGCAAGCGAAACGAATGAGAGGGTTCGCACTCAACCTACCAATGCCGAGCATTATTCCCATAGCAGTGCAGGTGATGATCGCTAAAATGCAGACCCGCAGTGTGTTGACCAGTCCTACCGCGAAGGCCATCGCGTAGGAGTTATTTGAGTCAAAAGGGATCCAGGATTCGCTGATATCAAATCCAGCGGGATCTAGTAGGAAACCAAAGCCGCCTTGAATGCCGCGTTGGTGCATGTTAGATAATGTGTTGGCTATGATCAGGCCAAGTGCAATGAAGATCAAAATCAACACCAAGACTTGATAAAGTTTCGCTCTGTAAGAGCCCTTATAAATAGAAGCTTTGAGTTCCATTGGTTTTTGTTTTAGGTGTTAAGAATCAGGAGGTCATTCGGTGTTGAAGATGGTTAAATCAGCGAATAAGAATCAGCGAATAGGCATGGCGTACATCAAACCGCCTTTATCCCACTGAGCGTTTAATCCTCGCTTTAGCCCAAGAGCTGTTTTCTCACCCACATTGCGCTCAAAGATCTCCCCGTAGTTGCCTGTACTCGTCAAAGCTCTGGCCAACCAATCGCGGTCTAAACCGAGTAGCTTACCTGTATCCTCTGTTTTGCCTAACATTCGCAAAATTTTTGGATCGGAGCTGTTTGCTTTTAACTGCTCAACGTTGGTTGAGGTTACGCCAAACTCTTCTGCTTCCATCAGTCCGTAGATGACCCACTTAACAATGTTGAGCCACTCGTCATCGCCGCGTCTGACCATCGGACCCATCGGCTCCTTGGAGATCAGCTCAGTTAAGATGACATGGTCCTTAGGGTTTTTGGCTTCCTTAGAGCGAATGGAGGCAAGGCCTGATACATCGGTTGTGTAAGCTTTGCACCGCCCAGCGAAATAAGCAGCGTTGGCAGCCTCTATTTTCTCGAAAACGATCGGCTTAATATCTAATTTATTAGTTTTAGAAAAGTCAGTTAAATTTTTCTCGGTAGTTGTGCCTGATTGAGCACAAACAGTTAAACCTTTGAGTTGTTTTAGATTTTTGATTCCCAACTGAGCAGGCGCCATGAAGCCTTGTCCGTCATAAAAGGTTGCAACTGTTTGGCTTAGTCCCAAGGACGAATCACGGGTCAGGGTGAACGTTGTGTTGCGGGACAAAATATCAATTTCCCCGGACTGAAGTGCTGTGAATCTTTGTGGTGCTGAAAGGGGTGTGTAACGAACTTTGTCGGGACTTCCCAAAACAGCTGCAGCAATAGCCTTGCAAAGATCTACGTCAATACCACTCCATTTCCCCTGTGCATCGGCCTGCGCAAATCCAGCAAGTCCAGTATTTACACCGCAATTGACCATATCTTTTTGGCGAATGGAGTCTAGCGTCTTACCGGCCATGGCTGGTTGCATGCCCAGTGCGGTAATCGCGACGGCCAACAAAAACAAATGCTTGCTCGAATTACCTGAGGCGATCCTCACCCAACTTAGAACATTTTGAGTTTGTAGTTGTTTTAGTTTTTTGAGTTGCTTTAGAAGCGAAAATGTTTTTTGCATGTCAGACTTTTTGAAATTACTTATGAGTACAAGTTCAGAAAATTATATAGATCAGCCCCTAAGTCCAGCATTTTGCTCGAAAATTGTGACCAAGCTATAGCGATAATCGAGAATGAGGTAAATTTAGGAATTCCGCAACCCAATATTGACTTAATTCGGTCATTATTGGTGGCTAAATCGGGTTTTTTGGACTCCAACGCCCTAACTTGACTCCTGCTACTGTTACAATATTTGTTCGTCGGGGCGTAGCGCAGCCTGGTAGCGCATCTGGTTTGGGACCAGAGGGTCGTGAGTTCGAATCCCACCGCCCCGACCATTAGTTTCCATTTTTATACGTCATTGCCATCCTCAAGCCCACTGACCAGGTTCAGAAATATATTAAAGGCTGATCCCGAGTACGCCAACACCCGGGAAGGATTACGCGCAAAACAACGGGCATAAACCCAGCAGGCTTGCTTGGCAAGTTCTTTTGTGATCTGTCCTCTTAAGTGAGTAGTTTTTTCTATTTTTTGACTTAGATCAAGCTTATTTCAAAGAAAACGACTCCCGTGAAAACCCAGTCCTTAGCTTGGCAGTAGGGATATAAAATTAAACGTACACCCTTACGGTCCGGCCCTGGAAGGCTGTAAGTCTCTTTGAGCGTTTGAAAGGTTTTCAGTATGACGATCTCCATATTTGATCAAGATTTAGGCAAAAATAAAGCCAACTACGTACCGCTTTCGCCGGTTAGCTTCGTGGAGCGCAGTGCTGAGGTGTTTGGGGATTTAGTGGCTACTGTTCACGGCAAAAGGTCCTACACCTGGGCCGAGGTAAGGGAACGCTCTGCGAGGTTGGCGAACGCACTTACTGGGTTGGGCATTGGCAAAGGGGACGCAGTAAGCGTGATGCTCTCCAATACTCCGGAGATGGTTGAAGCGCATTACGCAGTGCCCGCTATAAATGCGGTATTGAATACACTAAACACAAGATTAGATGCCCATTTGCTCGCTTGGCAGATGAATCACTGCGAAGCCAAGGTGCTGATTACGGATAGGGAGTTTGCGCACACCATATCTTCTGCCCTTAAGATGCTTAAAAACGAGTACAACCGCGAATTGATAGTTATTGATGTCGATGATTCAGAGTATTCAGGGCCCGGTGAGCTTTTAGGTAAATACGAATACGAGGCTTGGATTAAAGCCAGTGCTCCAGTTTCTTTGCTCAAAGGTCCCGATGATGAGTGGGATGCAATCGCTGTTAGCTACACATCGGGCACCACTGGAGACCCTAAAGGTGTTGTGACACATCACCGCGGTGCATATTTAAATGCGACTTGCCAGGCCATTACTTGGCAGATGCCTGAGTTCCCTGTCTACCTGTGGACACTGCCCATGTTCCACTGCAACGGGTGGTGCTTTCCGTGGACAATTGCAATGCTTGGGGGGACACATGTCTGTTTAAGACGCGCCGATGCGACTTCAATTTTGGCCGCGATTGATAAATACAAGGTTGATCATTACTGCGCTGCTCCGATTGTGCACAATTTACTCATTTCATCCAAACCCGAACTCCGCAGCGGCATTAAACACAAGGTCAAAGCTATGGTTGCAGGCGCAGCTCCGCCTGCAGCAATGATCGAAGGTATGAACAAAATTGGATTCGAGTTACTCCACGTTTACGGATTAACCGAAGTCTATGGACCCGCAGCAGGTGCGGTTCAACGTCCCTCTTGGGCTAAAGAGAGTTTGTCTGAGCAAACCCGCTTAAACGCAAGACAGGGTGTACGCTATATGTTGGAGGAGGGCATGACTTTGCTGAACCCCGAGACAATGGAGGAACTTCCCGCAGACGGCGAGACCATGGGGGAGATTATGTTCAGGGGCAACATTGTGATGAAGGGCTATCTTAAAAATCCTACTTCCACCGCCAAGGCATTTGAGGGTGGGTGGTTCCATACTGGGGATTTAGCGGTGATGGAGTCGGATAGGTATTTGAAAATCAAAGACCGTAGCAAAGACATCATCATCTCCGGTGGAGAGAACATTAGCTCCTTAGAAGTAGAGGACGCGTTGTACCGACACCCTGATGTGATGACATGTGCTGTAGTGGCTAAGGAGGATGAGAAGTGGGGGGAGACACCCCTTGCCTACGTAGAACTGCGCCCTGACGCAACCGTCACCGCTGAGGAGTTGGTCACTCACTGCAAGTCACTACTTGCGGGGTACAAGGTACCAAAAGACATCCGATTTGAAGCAATTCCGAAGACATCTACCGGAAAAATTCAAAAGTTTGAGTTGCGCAAAAGAGCCAGTGAAAGTAAGTAGTTGGCGCAGAGGATGTCAGGTATTTAATCTGAGTAACCGCATTAAATTGTTCACATTAGGTTGATCCTCAATTGCGAGCACTAAGTGTGCTAAGTCCTTGGCTTGCCCTGGGCCTAGAACCGGTCCAATTAGGTCTAGGGCTTTATCCATGACTTCAACCCGACTCATTGGATTTCTGGGTGTACCCCTCACTGCATCGATTCGCTCAGAATAGCGCTTGCCGTCTTTGAGTTCAATTTCAACGATAGCAACTCGAACGGGCATGAATTGTTTTAAATCCTCGTCAGAGATCAACTCGACTTTGCTTCTCAGGGCAAGCACTTGGGAGTCTTGCATTCTTTGAATGTCATGCGCCGCTTTAAATGAGGCTGTGCCGTCCATTAGCATAACGGCCATCATGTGTTGAAGGCAGATATCTGGCATATCCCTGTTGGAGACCACCTTGGCTGTAGAGGGTTCTAAGCGAACAATGACTTTTTGAATAGAGTCGACTGAAAAAGTGTTTTTCTTCCTAATTAACTCAATTGCATCTAGGGGCCCTTGAATGGGCGAGCCAACGCTCCATTTCTTGATATCCGTTTGAGTAATCTCGAATCGCTCGCCAAGTCCTTGAATCAATAATCTTTTATTGGCTTGGGGAGCATAGGCTTCAAAATAATTATCTGCACCACTGAAAATATCATTTATACCGTTCCAACCGTTCTCGACTAAGAGGGCTGAAGTGATGCCGTTTTTAGCAGGCATTCCAGCGAACACGAAGGCTTTCTCAATGTGGTCGGTATCTCTGCCCCAGGCGTAAATCCCTGATGATTGCTGGGCTGTGTAGTCCATTACCCAACGCATCTGCTGAGGGTTAAGTTGTGCGGCACAACTCGCCGCACTAGCTGCTCCAAATATACCTGCAATGCTGTGGGAGCTTTTGTGGCTTGTATAGCTGAAATCTGGGCCTCCCATGGCCATAACAATTCGGGTTCCAATGTCGTAGCCAAGGGCAACTGATCTTAAAAGGTGCGTGCCTGATATATTGAATAATTCTGCACTCGCGGTTGCTGCTGGCACGACCGAGCACCCTGGATGTGAGCGAGAGCGGTTATGAGAGTCATCAGTTTCGTCCGCGTGGGCCATAACTCCGTTTGCGAGTGCGGCGTCGGTTGGGGAGACTGAGAATTTTGACCCAATAACAGTGCACTTTCCGACAGGTGCATATTTTTGGATATATGAGAGGGCCGCCTTACCAGGTAACAACTGAGAGCCCGATATGATGGCTGCATAAGTGTCAAGTAAGTGAAATTTTGTTTGTTCCTCAACATCTTTTGACAGTTTGCTGGTCGCAGCAAGTGACATAAATTGGGATAGAAACTCTGTTTCTGGGCTTAACGTTCCCTGTTGAGTATTAGCAGAGTTTGATACGGCTGGAACTGAGCCAAGACCTAAAATGCTCAAAAATTGACGTTTATTCATTTAATTTAGGATTTCTAGGAAATTGGGGCGGTGTTATTAAGGTTTGCATTCTATGCAATATCTGGTTGAAGCACTAGGAGCAACCGACTCCGGCAAAAGCTATTCGAAAAGTAGATTAGAATATTACTATACGAACGCATTACATACTTTAAAGTAATGCTTTTGAATTGTTTTTACAAATCCGATCTGTCCGTAGCTCAGTTGGATAGAGCAACAGCCTTCTAAGCTGTGGGTCGGGGGTTCGATCCCCTCCGGGCAGACCAATTTCACAATAACTGCGCTGATTGATTTTGTTTTTTAAACAGTGCAATAGCTTTTTTATCAAAAGATACAAAAGTCTCTCCTCCAAGCCATTTGCCTTCATATGCAATAACGGCATCCGCAAAATCTCCACCAGCCTCGAGTTGGATGATTCCAGCTTCTACGGCGGGACGATTAACCTCAACATTGGTGGCAGAAATCAATGACTTGAGTGCCCTACATATATCTGAAGCTTCAATATCGTAGGAGCGTAACAATACCCATACAAACTCACAAAGACTTGAGAGTGTAATGACAACAAGTGTTGATTCTTCCAAAATTTTTCTTGCTTTTTTCGCCTGCTTGGCATCATCGTAGATCACAGCTCGAACGAGAATGTTAGTGTCCACCGTTACTTTCATTCTTTGGACCATGCTTGTTGTGTGGCCTCGTTAATTTCTTCTATAGTGAGGACTTTATTGGTTTTATTTGCTAAACAGCCAATGAAGTCGCTCATCCCTCCTGTAGGTTTCAGTGCTTGGATAATGCCTTTTCCACCTGGAATCAGATCGAGCTCTATTTTTTCTCCAGGTTTAAGTCCCAAGTGTTGAAGAATTTCTTTTCTAAAAGTTACTTGACCCTTTGCCGTGATAGTTAATGCTGGCATGAGAACCTCCATTGATATAATATCTATTGTAATGTAAAATTACATTACAATACAAGTTTAAATAAATCCGCATTACACAGTTTTTACACGGTTATAAAAAATTGTTTAAATTCATATAGATAAAGCCAAACACAAGCCCTTTTAAGCTGTGGGTCGGGGGTTCGATCCCCTCCGGGCAGAACAATATTCATAATCCTTTCAGGCGCTTTTTAGTTTTTAAGCATACTTAAAAACCATCGTGTAGGGGTGGGGTATGAA
>CAIKVH010000071.1 GCA_903830725.1 uncultured Burkholderiales bacterium
CCTAGCTCCCCTAGCTCCCCGTTACTCGACTGAAATTTTTCTTAATTAAGTTTTTGTTGTCAATTGATTGCCGAGCCCTGGAATGCCAAAACCAAGGCAATCGCTTTGCGAACCACTCGAACTTAAATGTCGTAGGTTCTTAATAACAGTCGGAACTAGGTTGGAATTATCTGGCACATCGATTGCTTATGTGTTGTACTGGCGCAATTTTTGTGCTGACAAAAGAATACTAAACGTTTCAAAAAACTGGAAAAAACGGAAATGACAACCTTATCCCTGTCAACGATTCGACAGAACTTGGCGAAATTTGATTACTCTGGCCTGGGCATTCCAGCGCTAGTGTTATTGATCATGGCCATGTTGGTTATTCCATTGCCGTCCATTATTTTGGACTTCTTCTTTACATTTAATATTGTTTCTAGCCTGGTGATCATCATGATCGCTATCAGTACTAGAAATCCTCTGGAATTCTCATCTTTCCCATCGGTCTTGCTGTTTGCAACGATGTTGCGTTTGGCCCTTAACGTTGCTTCTAGCCGGGTTATCTTGGTTAACGGGCACGAAGGGCATGACTCAGCGGGTAAGGTGATTGCAGCTTTCGGTGAATTCGTAATTAGCGGTAACTATGTGGTTGGTTTCATCATCTTCGCAATTTTGATGATCATCAACTTTATTGTGGTGACCAAAGGAGCAGGGCGTGTATCAGAAGTGAACGCTCGCTTTACCTTGGATGCCATGCCTGGTAAACAGATGTCAATCGATGCTGATTTGAACGCAGGCGTGATTGACCAAGCAACCGCCAAGAAACGCCGCGAAGTACTGTCTCAAGAATCAGACTTCTTTGGTTCTATGGACGGTGCTTCAAAATTTGTAAGCGGTGATGCGGTTGCAGGTTTATTAATATTGATCATCAACGTAGTAGGTGGGTTGGCGATTGGTGTGCTTCAGCATAACCTGCCCGTTGGAGAGGCCGGTCGTTTATATGTTTTGTTAACGATTGGTGATGGCTTGGTCGCTCAGATCCCGTCTCTCTTACTATCCCTTGCAACTGCCATTATTGTGACTCGCGTGACAACGTCTGAGTCAATGACTGAACAGGCTAAGTCTCAATTCTCAAACCCTGCGGCCTTATTTATCTCCTCTGGTATTTTGATGGCTTTGGGTTTAGTCCCTGGCATGCCACATTTGATGTTCGTAACGCTGGCAGCTGCGACAGCGGGTATGGGTTTGATGGTTATTCGCACCGAGGTCGAACAAGAGGCTAGTGAAGAGGCCGCAACACAGGCCGCTGCAAAAGTAGAGGCGCCCAAGGAACTTGGGTGGGATGATGTGGACCAGGTGGATCTCATTGGCTTAGAGATTGGATATGGACTCATACCGCTGGTAAACCCAGAGACAGGTGGTGAGTTGATGAGTCGCGTCAAGGGTGTTCGCAAGAAGCTTTCTGCAGAGCTTGGCTTTCTTGTTCAACCCGTTCGCATACGTGATGATTTGAATATCAACCCAGACACCTACAACATTGTGCTTAAAGGCGTTGTCAGAGGTAAGGGCGAGATTAAGGTCGGTAGAGAGCTCGCAATTAACCCCGGACAGGTCTACGGTAAGCTTCAAGGCATTGATACAAAAGAGCCAGCATTCGGACTTGAAGCGGTTTGGATTGAGCCCTCTCAACGAGATCACGCAAGGACGCTTGGTTATACAGTTGTGGACTCTAGCACTGCGATCGCAACCCACCTTAACAAAGTACTGCGTGAGAATGCATCAGATTTGCTGAGTCACGATGAGGCCCAACAGCTCTTGGATAAATTGGCTGCAAGGTCACCGAAAATTGTTGAAGATTTGATCCCTGGCAAGCTCACACTAGGCGCATTCACAAAGGTCCTTCAGAATCTCCTTTTGGAAGGAGTCTCAATTAGGGATATGCGAACCATTGCGGAGACTCTTTCTGAGATGACCCCAAGAAATACCGATCCTGATCAATTAACGTCTGCTGTACGTCCCAAACTTGGCCGCATGATTATGCAAAGTTTGGTTGATGAAAAGAACAATTTATCGGTTATGACTTTAGATCCCGGACTCGAGCAGATGATTCACAACATCCTTCAACAAAGTCAACCTGGACAACCTGTTGTGCTTGAACCCGGCTTAGCTGAGGGACTCTTTGCCGCTCTTAGAAATGGTTCGCGCAAGATGGAGGAGGAGGGCAATCCGGCAGTTTTAGTCGTCTCTCCCATCGTCCGCGGTTGGCTCTCCAAAGCTGTTCGCTACCGAGTGAACGACATCACTGTTTTATCGTACAACGAAATTCCAGACGATCAAGCCGTCAAAGTTGTCCACTCTGTGGATATCCAAAAAAATAATTAACCCACTAACTTATTAATCAACGAGAAGTATCATGGAACTCAAAAGAATCATTGCAAAAGATACACGTACCGCTAACGAGAAGGCTATGGCCTTGTACGGTAGCGACGTACTGATTATCTCGAGTTGTCAAGTTAGGGGGCAAACAGAGCTGATCGTTGCAGTAGATATCGATCCGATCCCAGCGGAGATTGCAGTGAAGGAGGAGTTTATTCCCTCTGATTTAACTTACAGCACTAAGAAAAAGCCTGGTCAAGTTGCTCAAGAAGACAACACATTTGTACCCGCGCACCAGAAACTAAAAGATAAAAAAGCCAAGAGTTTTGATGAGGTACTAGATCAAACGCTCAAGCAAAATAAACGGGTTGAGCGCGCTGCCCAACCAGCGGCGCAGCAAATCATCGTTGAGGAAAGTATCGAAAAGTCCAGGCGCACAGAGTTTGTTGGCCCCCCCAAGCCGACAGACTGGAAGAAGGCCGCTGCACATAAGATAACCCCTAAAAACGGAGCTGAGAAGTCTAAAAAATCCGCTGCTCAAGAGTCTCAAATTGCAGTGTCCCATGAGGATATCCAGGCGCTTGAGAAAGCAAGAAACGACCGCGAAGTACTCCGTGGACGCGAAATTGTTGATCTCGTGCGCGAGGAACTCGCGACGCTTAGAAAAGAATTCAAACTGAGCCAACAACTTGCCATGTGGCAAGGCACCCCGCTCTCTAGAAATCTACAACCACTCAGAAATGCATTAAACGAGGCACCGATTCCTGCCGCGTTAAGAGCGCTTTTAATTGATAGCATTCAAAGCTTTGATGAAGTCGAGCCCGCATTACAAGAAATCAAGCGACAGTTGTGTTCCTCTATTGAGTCCTCCAATGTAGGCGCTACTCCACAAGTTCCTTCTCAAGGGGTTCACGTTTTAGCGGGTCCCTCAGGCGCTGGTAAAACACTCATGATTGCCCGCTTGGCGCAGGAAATTAGCGCAACAAGCGGAACGGACCAAATCGCCGTGATTTCTTATAGTGATTTAAGGGCAGGGGCGTGGAATCAGGCGCAACTTCTCAGTGCACAATCGGGTGTTGATTGCTTTAGAGCAAATAACCCTGCAACGCTCAAACTTTTGCTTGAAGAGCATAGCAATCGCAAAATTATTTTCATCGACACACCCGGCGTTCAAATGGGCGAGCGTATTACTGAGATTCAAGGGGTCTGCGCAGAGGCTCATTTCCACGCAGTGTTGCCCGCAGATGTCTCTTTAACAACGCTGCGAAGGATTTTTAGCGTTCAAAGCATTGAATGGCAAAGTTTAATGATCAGCAAACTCGATGAGTCTAGCCAACCTTGGCCCTTGATTCAGTGTTTAACAGAGGGACATGTGAACGTAAGCGTCGCTAGCAAGGGCGAGCGCTTAGGGGACTGGATTCGTCAAGTCAAGTCCGAAGATTTGGTCAATCTTGCATTGTCTAACTTGTCATTGAGTCACAATGACGTCTTAAAAGATGATGGTCATCAATCTATGGATATGGCTCGTATAGCGCGCCTAGCCTCTCAACTGACAGGGTCAAAGCATGAGTAAATCTAAACATACAGAGGTTATTGGTATCGCCAGTGGTAAAGGCGGCGTGGGTAAAACCACGATTTCCATTAACCTAGCAACTGCCCTAGCCCAAAGCGGGCATAGTGTCATGCTATTTGATGCCGATTTGGGTCTGGCAAATGCTCAAATTGCGCTTGGTGCAAGGGCTGAATTCAATTTGAGTCATTTCCTTGCGGGTCAAAAGACATTAGAGGAAATCATTCTCACCACTCGCCAAGGGATCAAGCTTATTCCTGGTGCGTCAGGGGTTCAAGAGTTGGCCGGTCTGTCTCAAATACAGGCGGCGAGTATTGTTCAGGCCTTTAGCAACCTCTCAGGCAAGATTGACTATTTGATCGTTGACGTTGCAGCAGGTATTTCGCCCTCAGTCTTGGCTTTCTTAACTGCATGTCACAGAAGATTTGTTGTGGTGCAAGATGATCCGTCCTCCATTGCCGATGCTTACGGAACGATTAAAGTGATGAGTCAAGAGTTAAAACTTGATGAAATTTATTTGTTGCCTAATCACGTGAACTCTCAAACACAGGGTTGGAAGTTGTATCAACGCTTAAATGATGTTTGCATGCGCTTTTTAGGCGAGTCGATTCACTATTTAACAGCCATTGAGTCAGATGAGATGGTGCTTGCAGCACACAAAAAATATCAATCTGTGATGGAGCATGCTCCTGGAACAGGCGCTGCAAGAGATTTTCGCCGCTTGGCCGAGTTGTGTACGCAGTTGCGTCCGCTTGATCACGCAACTGGTGGTTTGCAGTTTTTTATGGAGCGGCTGATTCAAAGCAGTCCGAGTGAAAAATGAGAAATCTTTCCCCCGTACAAATGTATAAACCCGGTCGTCCAAAAGGGGAGGAGTTAGTGCTCTCCCACCTGGGACTAGTCAAACGTGTTGCCCTGCATCTCAAAGCCCGCGTACCCGCGTACATGGAGCTTGACGAGTTAATTCAAGTAGGGATGATAGGACTACTGGAGGCGTCCCGTGCTTTCGACCCCGCGAAAGGCGTAGAGTTTGAGAACTTTGCGCACAGCAGGGTAAGAGGCGCCATGCTGGATGAGGTCCGGCGCTTGTCCTTTTTGCCAAGATCAGCGGTTGCTTTTAATAAATCTCATAACGAAACAGTTAGAGCGCTCGCGTCTGAGTTAGGCAGAGCCCCCTCTCAAGCAGAAATTGCTGAGTACATGGGCAAAGATTTAGAGGACTTTCACAAAGAGCGCGGTAAAGCAAGACTTTTTGAGACCTACTCTATGGAGGTTGTTACTGAAGAGGTCATGGGGATGGCGGATGACCCCATGAATCAACCGGAGGCGATTGTCGAAGAGGCAGAGTTCATGGACGCTGTGACGGAGGCGATAGCAGAACTCCCGGAGCGTGAACAATTGGTGATGCAACTCTATTACGTTGAGGAGTTGAATTTGAAGGAAATTGGGGATGTCTTAGGTGTTTCTGAATCAAGGGTGAGTCAGATCCTATCGAGTGTCGTCAAAAAACTTCGGGTAACGCTTCAAATTGAGCCAGAGGCATTAGCGGGGTTGGCAAATAGGAGTGCGGCATGAACGGCTTCTTCCAACTCTTGATTGCTTGGGGCGTATTGCTGGTTTTTGTACTCATGCTGTACATGATTGATAAACTCAATTTTGTATTTAGCGGCTTCTCACAACACGAAGTCCCTGAGACTTACACAGACGGATTGTTTGGTGAACTTTTCGGCAAACCGTTATGGGACGCAATGAGCGGACTCCCCATTCCGGGTATTGATAAAAAATTGGTGGAAAATTTAAAGCCCCATTACGAACCCGTACTCAGGCAACACATTGAGCAGGTCTTTTTGGAGGGTTATCACCACGCAAGAGAGGGGACACTTGGGGTTCCTTCAAACAACCGCATGATTCCAACGCCACGTGGAGCGCTCGAGTCTTGGTTGCCTTTGCATCATTTAACGAGCATTTATGAGGCTGGATCAGAGTTTTTTAGTAAACCTGACGCTGATGTTATGCGTATTCAACAGAACTTGGATCAAATCACCTCAATGCTCTATGCGCGTGTGGGAATTTCTTTGTTAGATCCTTATTCGAGGACCTTATTGGTTCACCCGGTTGGGGTTGAACGTCCTAACGCAAACAGTTTAGTGCAAAGTCCAGATACACCCGCTTCGAGTGCGCCCGTTTTTGCACAAACCCCTCCTGTCAGTGTCCAAGCGGCTGAATTGAATACAGAACCTGTGTCTGCGGGAAATGTGGGCTCCTTGGGGGCGGCGTTGCCAGCAACAGAAACAGCAACAGCAGCAGCAGCAGCAGGTAATCCTGTCGCTTCAACGGATTCCGATATTGATGGTGAAACTGCTACAACCAAGGTTGGTGTCGAAGAGGACGGTCTATTGCTGCAACCTAATTTAGGTAATCTGAATGTGGAGCAAGCCTCCTCAGTCAGGGCATAAAGATTTACTCTAAAGTAGTACTTTTAATTTAATGTGTAAATATTTCAAAAAATAGACAAGGAATTAGAGGCAGATTAATAGAGCATTTTAGTAATTAGTTGGATCTAACTGATCATTTCCCCTCAAGTTCGGTTTTTAACGTCCGATTCTGCAGTGGTCAGCGAGAGAAAACCAGGAGTTACTGCAAATGCGTATTAATCACAAAGCTATCGAGAGTTACGGTCAAGTTAAAAATGTCACGGGTGTGGCACAGTCTAACAATGTGGAGTTGATCCAAATGTTGTTTGACGGCTTGGTTGAGAGTTTGTCTGCTGCTAAGGGGCACATTCAACACAACTCCATCCCTGAGAAAGGTAAAGCCATTTCTCGTGCGACAAGAATTGTGCTTGGGCTTCAAGGGGCATTGGATTTCGAGAAAGGCGGGGAGTTAGCCGCTAATTTGAATGATTTGTACAACTACGTGACCCGTCGTTTGTTACATATCAATCTTCGCAATGATTTGGTCGCTTTGGACGAGATTTATGGCATCATCACGGAAATCCGTGAAGCTTGGAAACAAGTTCCTACTTTAGTTCCGGCTACTACAATTCCCGCGTCAATGATGAATTGATGCATAGGCGAGTTGAGTGACTTGGGATAGGCGCTATATGCTGCGCGTTAAGATGAGGAACATTTCACGGTACAGGTGCATGAGTTACGTGTAGGACGGACAGGTAAGCCTTGTCTTTTATGGTGAGTCATAAAGACGGGCTTGAATTAATTAGGAGTTTGCAATGGGACCAGTTGGAATTGTTCTTCTCTTCGTTTTCGTATTCGGTGGTTACATCATCGAGGGCGGAAATATGGAGCCAATTATCGAGGCGGCTCCGATGGAGATTTTCATCATCTTCGGTGCCGGTCTCGCAGGTATGATCGTTGGTAACAGTACGCCAATTCTCAAGGGTGCGTTTGCCGGAATGGGCAAATCACTCAAAGGTGCCAGATATAAAAAAGACGACTATGTCGCGATTATCCTAGTCGTCGCAAAGATCATGAAGACCCTCAAGGCTGAGGGGGCAGTCGCTCTTGAAGCACACGTTGAAAGTCCTGAATCCAGTGCTATCTTTGGCGAGTTTCCCCCCCTACTAAACGATCATTCACTACTTGCAATGATTTGCGACACTGTCCGGTTGATGGTTGTTTCATCAAGCAATCTGAGTCCGTACGCAGTTGAGGATGTTATGGACGCGTCTATTAAGCTTCATCACCATAACGAGGCTGCTTGTGCGGACGCTGTGCTTACCCTTGCGGGTGCTCTCCCAGCGCTTGGAATTGTGTCCTGCGTTTTGGGTGTGGTTAAGACCATGGGTGCGATTGATCAACCCCCTCCAGTCCTAGGTGCTTTGATTGGTGCTGCGTTGGTCGGAACGTTCCTTGGGGTTTTTATGGCCTATGGACTCTTTGAGCCTATGGGCAAAAGGCTCTCACAAATTGTTGAAGAAGAGGGCGAAATTTATAAAGTCGTTAAACAAATCATTATTGGTACTATGCATGGTCACCCAGTCCCCCTCGTTATTGAGGCTGCAAGGGTATGTATCAGCCATCACAACCAGCCAACTTTTGGCGAATTATTTGACGGTATGCGAGGCAAATAATAATGGCAACTGAAGTAGCGCCAAGCGACGAAGTGCCAGAGGATCCGCCTGCGGGTGAGGCAGAGGCTGCAGCGGCTGATCCGGCTGCTGCGGAGGCTCCTGCTGAGGAGGCGGCTGCCCCGGTAATAGTTATCAAAAAGATAATGGATGGTGGCCACGGCGGAGCGCACGGTGGTGCTTGGAAAATTGCTTTGGCCGATATGATGACCGCCATGATGGCGTTCTTTTTGTTGATGTGGCTGTTGGGCGCAACCAATTCCGATCAACGAAAAGGTATTGCTGATTACTTTAAACCCAGCTCACACAGTCTAAACCCCTTTGGCCAACTTGCTGGCTCTAATGGTGTGCTGGGTGGACGCTCCATCATTGACCCTGACGCGTTTCCTTACGCTGCGAGACAAACAGGTTTGTTAGAACGCCTCACTCCGCGCTCCGAGGGTGGTCCTAATCCAGATACTGAGCCGGGTGAGGAAAATGAAAACCCAGCATCCGATCCCTCAAACAAGGGAAGCGGTAAAGGCCCGGGTAATGGCTCCGGCAAAGAGGGCTCTGGTAGCGGTAACTCTGGTAAGGAAGGCACGGGAGGCGGTAAAGGCTCTCCCGACGATCTGACGGAGGAGGAGAAGCAAGAAATCGCTAAAAAGCAAGACGAGAAAAATTTTAAAAGATTAGAGACCGAAATTAAACAAGCGCTAGGTGAGAACAAACGCCTTGCTCAGCTTAAAGATCAGGTACAAGTTAGTCGAGATAAAGAAGGCTTGCGAGTTGAAATTATCGATAAGGCTGACTTTGCAATGTTTCCAAGTGGTGGCGACGGTATGCAAGGTAAGGCTCAGGATTTGGTTGCGGAGGTTGCAAAGACCTTATCAGGTATTCCGAACAAGCTAGCGATACGGGGGCACACAGATGCTGTTCCCTTTAAAGATCCTAACGGTAAAAATAACTGGTCACTCTCTGCAGAGCGTGCCGAGGCAACGCGTCAAGTACTGGCGAAAAACGGTGTGAATGAGAGCCGGTTTGTAAGGATCGAGGGCGTTTCTGACACAGACCCGTTCAATCCCAAAAACCCCTTAGACGCAAGGAACAGAAGAATGAGTATTACTGTTCTTAATACGGACTCTAAGTAGAAGAGCTGCTCCGAGCCGTCAATTCAAGCGGAGCGCAGTTCGTATTTGTTGATTTTCTCAATCAACGTAGTTCGTTGAAGGTTAAGCAGTTTAGCGGTTCTTGATACATTGCCCTGAGCTCGTTCGAGAGCTTGTTCAATAATATTTTTCTCAATCTCAGCCAATCTATCCTTCAAAGACAGACCCTCTGGAGGTAGTTGAGGCATGCCCTGTGCGAGCATGATAATTGTTTCGATCTCGTTTTCTTCTGGTTCAGGTTGATCTTGAAGTTCCAAAAGCACCTCGGGTGGAGGAGTCATCTGCAGAGTTGTCGGGGCTGGTCCTTTGGCCAACATCTCAGCTTGCATGAGCACCAGACCCTTAGGTAGCAAATTGGCCGGAATTGCGCGAAGGTCAAGTTCTTGAGCGGTGTACAAAGTGCTAAACCTGTCCACGACGTTGCAAAGCTCGCGAACATTGCCGGGCCAATGATAGGCTTCTAAGGCTAGGAGGAAATCAGCTCTAAACGTAATAGGCTTTGCTTCATTAGGTGCGTAAATCCGTGCATAGTGAGCCAAGAGTTCTGCTACATCTTCGGGGCGTTCTCTGAGTGGGGGCGTAACCATTGGGAGAACATTGAGCCTGTAATACAAGTCTTCTCTAAACCGACCGGAGACTATTTCAGCCTCCAAATCACGGTGAGTGGCTGCGATCACTCGTACATCGACTTTGACAGCCTTTGTAGAACCGATGGGGTCAATGGTGCGTTCTTGCAAAACTCGCAAAAGCTTCACCTGCATGTCCAGGGACAGATCTCCAATTTCATCTAAGAAAATTGTGCCTCCGTGAGCAAATTCAAATCTTCCGATTCGGTCTGCTACTGCTCCTGTAAAGGCACCTTTCCTGTGTCCGAAAAGTTCGCTTTCCAGTAAATCTTTAGGAATCGCAGCGCAGTTAAGCGGGACAAAGTTGCCACCAATGCGCGGGGACTGGTCATGCAAAGCGCGGGCTAACAATTCTTTACCCGTACCGCTCTCGCCTGTGATGAGCACGGTGGCGTTTGAGTTAGCCATCGTCGTTATTAAACGTCGAAGCGTTTGGGCGCTCTCGCTTTTGCCAATAAAGTTCGCAGTTGATTTCATGTTTTTTTTAAACAGACCCTATTGTGAAGTAAGCCGTCGTGCCGATCAACATAATTGGACCATATTTATTGAATTTACAGGAAAAACCCACAAAAAAGGTAATCTTCTTGATTAATTTATATGATTTTTTGATTATTTTGATACTTCTTGTGAAATTAAAGCAAAAGAAATTTAAAGAACATGGATATCAGACCGATTCCAAGTCTGACGCAATTTTACTTTTGCACAGAGCAGGGGCGCTGCGCCAAACTCTAACCTTTGAGGAACATGATATGAAAACCTACTCTTTTAAAACACTACTAGCTAGTGTTACCGTTTTGGCAGTCTTAGCCGGTTGCTCGACATCACCCAGACACAGTGCTGAGGCAACAGCTGCCCCTGTAGCGCCTCATCCTGTAGCCCAGGCCCGCGAGGCAGGCCCTGCGCCAGCGTCCGAGGGCGCTGCATCCATGATCTCCCCGATGATGGAAAAACGTGAAACCTTTACAGCAACGGGCTACGCTGTCATCAGCGTTCAGAACCATAAAAACCCTGCGCAACAAAGACTTCTCGCAATTCGCGCGTCTAAGCTAGATGCCTATCGTTCACTCACAGAACAGGTCTATGGCCAGTATTTAGATGCAACGACAACGGTTGCTGAAATGACAGTTATGAATGACTCATTTCGCACTCGAGTAGAGGGTGTGATTTACGGCGCTCAGTTGGTTAGTATCACACCTATTGGTGAGGATACCTATGAAGCCACCATGTCGCTGGACAAAAATGTTGTTCGTGATTTGAGAGCACTTTACTTAAGCCAAATCGCACAGCGTGCACGTTGAACTTGAGTTCATAAATTCCTTCAGGTAACTGTTCATGCTTGCAAGCCCTTCATCATTAAATTGCCTGCTCAGGCTCGCCAGGTGCGTTAAACCCTTTGATGGGGTGAGATTGGGGCTTATTGCAATGCTCGCAATTGCTAGCGTGCTCGCGCTTAGTAGCTCGGCGCGCGCTGAACTAATGGGAGCTGATGAGCGCTTGGAGGCAATTCGGAACTCACTCGTGCAGGCCGCTTTGGAAGGTCCAACTGTCGTGAAATCTACGAGTTGGATTGATAAAGACGGAGCACTGCGGGAAAGCAATTCTTTCACCTCCGGCATGGAGGTGAGGGGGGTCAGAGTATTGTCGTACGGTCGAGAGCTGTCCGAGGGCGCAGAGGGCTCTGGAGCTAGCAAGGCCCAACTCTCGACAGACTCTCGCAAAGCATTGAAGAATTCAGCTTGCAGCAAAACGACCTTTGCTGACAAGATGGCCGTTTGGCACCAAATGACCTTGGATATTGTTGTCGCGTCAAATATGACAGCAACACAAAAGTACCACGCAAATCAGGTCATGCAGGATTTACGCCGCAATTTACTTCTAACCAGTAGCCAATCCCGTCTAGTCCATCTAGGCGATATGACTCTGCCCGCATCTCGCTACGAGCAGGTGCTAGTGGGTAAGGGCGAAGAATATATTCCTTGGCGAATAAGATTAACCCTTGGTGTGAGCTCAGAGTCGCTGACTACAGCACCTACATTTGTCGCACATTTTGATGTGAACGAGAGATCCCTGCCAGAGGTATTCCTAAGTTATGAGCAACTCATCAGTGTAGATTCACATCCCCAAAATACGACGCCTAAGCCGCTATCTCCTGTCGTATCCGATGAGGTTCAAGCGGTTGCGCAAGGGTTCATTAAAACCCTAGAGAGTAAACTTGCCTGCGCACCGCCTCAGTTCCAAGTCCTTAAAATTCAATCTGATACATTTCGAATTAATGGGGGAGCGATGAGTGGGTTGAAGGTAGGGGACCACTTGGTGGTTGCAGATAAGAACAAAATCCCGAATCACGTGCTCGAGCCTGCTGCGCTTGCAAGCATGGCCATGACGCAGGTGACATCGGTGTCAGGATATTACGCAGACCTCAAACAAATTGCTGGTCCAAGCCTCAGCGGGAGTGTTAACGCCAAATCAAAATCGTCCCCCTCTTCACAAGGGTTAGGTTTAAGTTCTGGTCTTGGTTCAAATGTTGGTTCAAATGCCCAGTGGGTTGCAATTGTTCAGGCCCATTAAAATATTTTCAGGAGAAATACGATGAAGTTCCTCAAATTGTTAAAGCTTGCTGCGCTATCCATATTCCTAGCAGGCCTAGGCTCTACAAGTTTACTCACATCAACAATTGCTTTCGCCGGCGAAACAGCACAAAAGTCTTACACCGTTGAGCCGGGGGATACCTTAGATAAAGTTATTCGTAAGTTCTATCCCGGTAGCCCTTTAAAGATTGAAGTGCTCCGCTCAATGATTACTGAACGTAACCGTGGTGCTTTTACAAAAGGCGAGACCAAAGTGCTGATGGCCGGTGCAACACTTTCCTTGCCAGATCAGATGGAGATGGTGAACGCTGTGTTAGTCCCCAAAGGCGAGAAAGCGGCCGAAAGAAGTGAAGCAAAGGGCGAAAACGGCCTAGGAACAGACAGCTCAAACTTGCACCGTTCATGGGTTCGTTACCCTTAAAAGCATTTACGACTTATTTGTGCGCAAATAAGTGGACGAAATTGTTCACTTGTTTTAAGATGGAATCTTTAGCGCAAGCTCCGAAGTCCACGACGTAATCGCTAGTGTGGCGCTCGGCCTGTCATTGAGAGGGTATTGTGTTCAGTGCCGATAATGTCTTAATCAATTACATTCGTTCACCCATTATTCAAATGGACCCTAAGTCCATGGGAGTGACCGTTGCAGATGCAAAAGATTTAGGCCTGACTGATGGACAGGTGGTTCAAGCCACCGTTGAGGTTCGAGATAGCCGTGTGGCCCTTTTGCTTAAGGGTTTCGCAATTGATGCGCCGACTTTTAAAATCGATGCACCCACATTTAAAATCGATGCGCCTGACTGGAACGAGCGTGAGGCTAAAAACGGAGACACTGTTCAGCTGAGAGCAAGCCTCTCTACAAACGGTTGGGTTTTGTCGCCAATTGCCTCTAAATCAAAC
>CAIKVH010000072.1 GCA_903830725.1 uncultured Burkholderiales bacterium
AGTGATGGAGCAGAAAATCCCATCATTGACCTAGCAATTTCGCCCGTGCTCTAAACTTTACTTCATACTGATAAATGCATAAACCTACAAAAAGTTTGCTACCCGGTGCAACACTAGGTGTTTTGGGTGGCGGGCAATTAGGCAGAATGTTTGTGCACTGCGCACAGCGAATGGGATTCAAAACTGCGGTTTTAGATCCAGACCCACAAAGCCCAGCTGGACTTGTTAGTCATCACCACATCGCGACGGATTTTACTGATCCGCACGGTTTACAAGAATTGATACATTTGTGCGACGCTGTTACAACTGAATTCGAAAACGTGCCTGCTATCGTTCTTAAGGAACTCGCTGCCCACCGGCCGGTTAATCCGAGTGCTCACGCAGTGTCCATTGCCCAGGACCGAATACGCGAGAAAAAACACTTCTCAGATTGCAAAGTGCCTGTTGCGCCCTACGACGTTATTGAAACACAAAAAGATTTAGAAACTATCTCCATAGATTTGATGCCTGGAATACTCAAGACTGCAAGATTGGGTTACGATGGTAAGGGGCAAATTAGAGTTAAAACAAGTAACGACCTTAAGCTCGCCTGGGATGAGCTGCAAGGGCACCGCGAAGCGGAGCCCTTGATGCCGTGTGTATTAGAAAAACTTTTGCCTCTTGAGTTTGAATGCTCAATCATTTTGGCAAGAAATACTTCGGGTCTAATTGTTAATCTACCACCTCAACGCAATATACATAGAGAAGGGATATTGGCGCTTACACAAGTCCACCCTGGCTGCTTGCCTGTAGCGCTTGGAGCGCAGTTGATTGAATTTGCCAGTGCGGTTGCCACTCAGCTTGAATATGTAGGAGTGCTGTGTGTTGAATTCTTTGTCCTGAAAAGCGCAGCCCCTTCAACGTCTTTGGACGGGGCCTACAGCTTGGTCGTAAATGAGATCGCCCCAAGACCGCATAATAGCGGCCACTATAGCGTTGAGGCATGCGATATTTCTCAGTTCGAATTACAAGTTCGGGCGCTCACAAACCTACCGTTGACTGCTCCACGCCAGCTCTGCCCGGCGTTGATGCTTAATCTTCTTGGGAACCTTTGGCTCTCGCCCGAATCAACTGCCGAACAGTCAATTTGGCGAGAGCCTGATTGGTCTTCTATTTTGGCACTAAGCGGTGTCCACTTAAACCTTTACGGCAAACACGAACCGCGCAAACTTCGCAAGATGGGTCATATTACGATCACAGGCACTGATACTGACTCGCTTTATAAAACCTTAAATCAAATCACAAAAATTTTGGGCATGCCCGCTTTTGATAAGCCATGAAATATCTATGATTATTGATGGTAGCGACACTGTCTCAATCGATCTTGCGGTTGCGATGCTGCTTAAGGGCGGGCTAATTGGTCTGCCAACTGAGACCGTTTACGGCCTCGCATCAGACGCGTTAAACGACGATGCAACACTCAAAATTTTTGATCTTAAAGGGCGACCTGTCGACCATCCTTTAATTGCCCACGTTGCTGACGCCGCTGCCATTCAACATTTTGCAAACGAAATACCTGGATTTGCCAACAATCTAATGGCTAAACTTTGGCCTGGTCCGTTGACACTGATCTTAAACAAAAATGTCGATATTGCGAATGCGTGCACTGGCGGAGCAGCCACAATTGCACTTCGCTGCCCTGCTCATAAAGTTGCTCAAAATTTATTGAGACGGTGTCAGGACGTCGGAATCTGGGGCCTCGCTGCTCCTAGCGCAAACCGCTTTGGTCGCGTTAGCCCGACAACTGCTAGGCATGTTTTAGATGAGTTCGGGGACTCCCTTATGATTTTGGATGGCGGTCCATGCGCTGTCGGGATTGAATCCACCATCGTCGATTGCACGAGGGGCAAGCCCATTGTTTTACGCCCTGGGACGTTAACTCTTGCCGAAATTTCACACGCGGCTGAGTGCGTTGCCTTCTCATCTGGAGAATTAGTCCAAAAGGATTCACTAACAAAGGCTTCCAGCCCCAAAGCTTCAGGCACGCTTGAGTCCCATTACGCACCCAATGCACGCGTTTGCCTGCACAGCATTCAGGAGATGCATGAGCGACTCCAAACTGGTTCCCGCCAAAATTTAAACACAGATTCAGACGCAATTTTGGCAATTTGGGCTCGAGTCAAACCCTTGACACCTGACAAAGTACAGAACTTTCTGTACGAAATCATGCCCAACAACCCCCAAGAATGCGCTAAAGCACTATTTGCTCAGCTAAGAGCCTTTGATAACCAGGGGATCACTGAAATATGGATAGAAACCCCCCCTCAAGCCCCAGAATGGGCGGGAATTACGGATCGTTTACAACGGGCCGCGCACAGTGGGACCGAACCCCGTTAAACTACGGGATTGTCTGGAGATACGGGATGTTTTTGAAATCGTTGGTTAATAAACTTCGCTACCTTGTTTGGGCGAGTCCTATCGTTTGGTTGACCCTGCTAAATGGTTGCGGAAGTGGCACAGTTTTAGACCCCTTTACCCCTACGCGTATCATCGCCTTTGGGGATGCCTACATGGATGTTCGCACTCCTCGGTTTACGGTCAATGATGAAATTCCTACAACCTTAACAGACCCAGCCTCGACGTCTTACACATATGCATTCAATACTGCGTTCTCCATTAAAGGCTATTTAGTTGCAACCATCAATAAATACGCCCCCGGCATTATTGGTACAGGCTCAACAACAGTTGATACCGCCATTAATCCGCAGTTAACTATCATTGAAAGAATTGCGGCAGATTACGGGTTTAGTAGCGCAGTCATACCAATGAGTACCATTTCTACTTGGGTCGTGCCCTCTACATCCGGAGTCTATTCTTTCGCTGAGGGAAACGCCTTGGTCAAGGATTTAACAGGAACTACATCAGGAAATCAACAAACCTATACAACCACTCCGGTTACATACAACGTAAGTGGAAGTCTCGCAAGGTCTGTTGAATCTCAAATTAAATTATTCTTAACAAATAACGGCTCATTTTCATCAACTGATCTCGTTATTATTAATGGGGGGACAGCTGATGTTCTTTTGAACACTGTTGGCACGGGCGGAACCGGCATAACAACCGCAGCGGATAACTTAGTTGCCTTGGTCAGCACTGCGCGTTCTAACGGGGCAAAGCACATTGTCGTATTCGGCCCACCCAATATGGGAAGATCTCCATTTGCCTATGCAAACTCTTTAAAACAAACATTAACTGATGCTTCATTAACTTTAAGCAATGGATCCACAAGTTGTACTGACTTCAACTGTAAGCTTGAGCTTGGACTGCAAAGACTTGTCGGTACTGTTTCTCAAAATCCTATTCTTTATGTCGATATTTCTAGTCAAACCAGTTTGATTACCGGTTCAACTGCTACAGGAAGCGCCAACACCTACACCAGTTACTCAGACACTTTGTACGGTATTGTGACTGCGTACCCTGGAGATACGACTTATCAAGACTCATCTCCAACACCCTCAAACTACTATTGCAACAACGCAAATGTAGGCACTACAGCACCTTTCTTTATTACATCCGCCTCCCCAGCAATAACTGCCGGTTCAACTAGATCAATAACACCTTCCCCTAATAATTATTGTTATGCGAATACAAGTGTCGACTACCGTACATATGCATACGCAGATCAGATCTACTTTGCTCCTTCTGTCAACAGAATGTTGGGAGACTTTATTATCGGCAAGCTCAGCTTAGCTAGCTGGAAGTAACAAACAAATTAACAAATAAAATTACTTGTGATTACCTACCCAATCAAGTAATGCATCAAAGACTGGTCTAGCCGTATTAGCCGTCGGATGATTAATAATCGCCACCACGACAAATTCTTGGCCACTTGTGTTAGGTAAATATCCGGCTATAGCCATCACACCTTTTAGACTTCCGGTTTTAATATGTCCACGAATTTTGCTTCGACTCTGTTTAAGAGTTCCGTCAACGCCACTCAAAGGCAATGACGCGGCGATCTCTGGATATGTAGACTGCTCGTGAGTCCAAGTTAAAAGTTTTTGGAAATCCAAGGCATTCATTTGTGTCTCTCGACTCAGTCCTGACCCATTGTCAAACTTAGGCAATGGAGTTCCAATTTTTTTTGTCCACCACTGATTTAATACGCTTCGCGCGCTTTCGGTTGTTGCAGCATTGTTAATTTGATAGCCAAGCGTTAAAAACAGTTGCTGAGCCATAACGTTGTTACTGTATTTGTTTATGTCTCTAATCACCTCTGCCAACTGAGCCGAGTCGACCGTAATGGTTGCCCTCAGGCTTTGGGGTACTGGACCTTCACGCACTTGTCCAGAAGTTACGCCTCCCAACTCTCGCCACATCCCGTCTACGGCCTTAACAGCAAAACGCGTAGGATCCGAATATGCAACAGGCCACGTACGCTCGCCACAACTGGCTGCGTATTGCCCTTTAAATGTTACCTGATTGGCATCTTGAAAATCTGCCCTTAAAGCGGCTCTGTAGTCCGTACACTCACCACCAACAAGCGGAGCAGTAGGCTGAATCTTCAAACCGGCCATAGGTGGCTCCACATGAATCCTAACGACCTTTGCCTGGGGATCAGGGACTAAACTAATCAACAATGACTTGAAGTTAATAAGCAGTGCATCAGCACTTGCGTTATATGGCCTTAGGGGTTCCCCGTCAAACTCCGAGGGGTCTGTTGATACAGTTTCAAAAGACTGACGATCTAAAACAATATCTCCTTGTATGGTCTGAATCCCAAGGCCCCTTATGCGCCGCATTAATAGCCAAAGACGCTCAACTCCCAGTTTAGGATCCCCCTGCCCTTTTATGTACAGGTTGCCCATCAAAGCACCGTCTACGATGGGTCCACCAAGAAAGACTTGGGTAGTCCAAGTGAAGGCTGGGCCCAAGAGATCTAGTGCAGCACTCGTTGTCACCAGTTTCATAAGTGAGGCCGGATTGCGCGGAATTAATGCGTTATGACTCAGTATTTCGTTTAGTGGTTGTTTTTCAGCCTTTGCACCCTCCAGGCGGTAAACCACAATACTTATAGCGTCCTGGGGGATTTTAAGTTTTGCCAGTTCTGCAGCAACCTGCGTAGGAAGTGGTTGTGCAGATACTGGCGGCGTAGGGAGTACTTGGGGGAGAAGAGTCTCTGCGCCAAAACAAATCCCATAAACCGAGCATGCAGTTATAAATGCGCCTCGACGAATGACTCGAAAAATACTTTTTATACACTTTTGCGTTTGAAACAAAAATAACTCCCCTAAAAACTCAATTCCACATCAAATACGAAAACCAAAAAAAATCGCTCTAGTAG
>CAIKVH010000073.1 GCA_903830725.1 uncultured Burkholderiales bacterium
ATCCAAACTGGCCTACCGTCTGAGCCGTAAACAAGGGCATTGGGTTTAAGTGTTCTGGCCTCAAACTCTAACGACACTAGCCATGCACCAGGTTTTAATTCAAGTGTTGCTTTTTCTACTGCTTTAGGCATGCTCTCAGGGCGTTGAAACATATAAACCATATCAAACTCGCTCCAATCAGCCAACCAGATATTGCCTTGTCTAATTTTTGCCCATGGGCAACGCAGAGCGCTAAAAAACCGAAGTGGCCAACTCATCTCAAGTCCTGAGAACTCGCTTTGCGGGAAAACGGACTTAAGCGCTCTGAGACCATCGCCTAAGCCGCACCCTGCATCTAAGATTTTTGCCCCTGCTCTAAGCTGAATGTGCTTTGGAACCTCTACCAATGCTTTTGAGGGCGTTGGGAAGAGAGGCGCATCGCTCCACGCATTCAAGGGATAGACGGCTGCAATGAGTATGACCAGGCCTAACCAAGCCAGTGGGGGCATGCTCATTACAGTTGAATTGAGCAGTAACTGGGATAAAGGGAATCCTAATACTATTAAGCATCTTCTCCAAAGCGTGGTCCCCAAGTTGGAGAGTAAAACACTAAGTAGCGTTGCACCCAAAAACGACAGCACGTTCGTCATGCCTAAGGACTCCAGCGCGATATCGCAGACCCATGCCGAGCTCCAAGCTATTAAAGCTGGGAGGGGCCATACAAAGAGCCTCATGAACATAGGGTCAGCGGGTCGTTCTTTCTGTTAGCAGTAGTTATAAAGGATAGGCTCAAACAATTGATGCCTGATCCTTTTAACTTATAACGACTTCAACCGGTCGCTAGAGGGAACCACTCGCGTCAACCGAATACCGTAGCGATCATTGACGAGTACCACCTCGCCTTGCGCAACCACGGTGTCGTTGACCAGCAAGTCAAGAGGCTCACCAGCGATCCTGTCTAGTTCAACTACGCTGCCTTGAGACAGGCGCATCAAGTCTTTGATTTTGATCTGAGTGCGTCCGACCTCAATAGCCAAGGAGACGGAGATGTTTTGTAATACCTCGGGATCAATGTTCCCGGGATTGCTCATCTCAAAATCATCTGGAGAGGGGCCAAGAGGCGGCTTCTCTGATGCAGTGCTATCTTTAGATTCGCTCTCGTTCTCAGTTGCTGAGGCGTCAGAGGTATCAGCTGATTCATCTTCCGCGTTGGGATTTTCTGTGGTGTCATTCATGGTTTTTTTCCCGCTATTAATCTTGTCCAGGGACTACTATTTCTTCAACTCGCACAGCGACATTGGAACCCCGGGTTCCAATGTTGACGCCAAATGCAGGCACGCCTTTGGCAATAAGTTGTGCGTGTTCTGGTTTTTTGAAGAAGAGTAAATCTCCTTCTTTCATTGTTTTTAGGTGATATAAAGTCGTTTTCAAGTTGCCCATCAACACTTGCACATCAACATAGGCATCGCCAACAGCGACCGCCAAATCTTCACGCCATTTCTTGTCAGATTCCTCATCTCCGTCACCTGTTTGTACTCGGTTTCTGAGCAATTCACGCATCGGTTTAAGGGTGGCGTAGGGATACACCAAATCCATAAAGCCTTTGCCACCTGAGGACGTCGCATCCGACTCAAAGCGACTTAAAACAACGAGATCATTTTCATCCGCAATTTGAGCAAACTGCGGGTTGATCTCAGAGCTTACTTTCTCGCACTCAATCGTCATCACGGGAGACCAAGCCTCTTGCAATGATTTGAAGAAAACTTCTAATATGATGTTGATAATCCGTGTCTCAGTCGCTGTGAACAAACGTCCAGGGGGCAACTCGCCAACACCTTTACCAAAGCCGCCAAAGAAACTATCAAGTGAGCTAAAGACCACATTGGGGTCAATGATCACTACAGAGTAGCCTCTTAAAGGGCTGATTCGAATGGTGTTGACCGCCAGGGGCGGTTTGAGCATTTTTAAGTAGTCACCGAACTTTAAGATTTGAACGCGAGAGGGGTTGACTCGGGGCGTAGTTCTTAAAACCTCTAGTAGACCAAGCCTGAACATTCTGATGAAACGCTCATTGATCATGTCGATCGATGAAACGTTCACGCCAAGCGTGCTGTTCTCGCTCGCGAGATCATGTTTTTTGACGCGCACCGAGGTATTAAAGCCCGTATCTGTCTCCAGACTGCCGTCTTTGAGCCCCTCCGCTAAAGCAGAGAGCTCATCTTGCGATAAAAGGTTAGCTCGGTTGGTTGCCATACATTTATATCTTTATTGCATCACAAAGGAAGTAAAGAACACTTCCTCAATTCCGCCAAAGTCCTCATACTCTTCTAATAAACCGTTCATGGTCTCTTTAAGTTTATGAGCGAGTTCTTTCCTGAATTCTGGCTTTTTGGTTTCAGCCTCTGTTGTTTGACGCATCACATCTAGCATGGCGGATCGGATTGCAAACTCATGCTTTTTAATATTATCAAACACGCGACTGTCGTAATGGGTCATGAGCGCAATTTGTACAACCATGACTTTTTTCGAGTCGGTGATGTTCGTCATCAACTCTTTATCAAGTTGCATGTAGTTTTTCTCGAAGCGAGTCTCCTCTGGGGCCTCTTTCTTGATTTTGACTGGGGCCTCATCTTTGGCCTTGGTTGCGGCAGCTTCAAGCTCCTCGAGCTTGTCCATAGCAGCGAGTTCAGCTTTTTTCTCGTAATAGCCAGAGAACCAAAGCGTTCCAAAGGCTACGCCTACTAAGACAACGATTGCTACAACTGCAACTCCAGCTATCAGCAGGATCGGTTTCTTTTTCTTCGGCTCTTCGGTGCCTTCTTCTGCTGCTGGTTCTGCGGGTTTGGCTGTGGCCATTTCAATCTCCTCTTATAGCCTATAAATTAGGCAAAAATATCAAGTTGTGAATCACTATTAGACGATTTCGTGGTTGTTGAATCGTCAGCAAGGGGAATTTCTTCAGTCGCCGGGGCTTGGGCACTTAGGGGGTTGTTCTGATAGGTGTAGGGTACACCAGAATTTTGACCAGAGCTTGAGCCTTGATCATTGGTTTGTCCTGACCCAACTTGGACAGAACTTTCGGAAATTCCAGAGCCTTGCAGCGCATTTCTGAGATGATGACTGTTAGTATGAATCAAATTTTGAGTTAAAGGGTTGTTGGATTGGAAATTGGCCGCCAATTTACCTTCCTTCATCTCAAGTTGGATGTCTACCACTCCAAGGCTAGTAGGTCTTAGGGCAAATTTCATTTTCCATTGACCCTGAGCAAACTGTTGTTGCAAGCGAGTTGATATCTCATTTGCAAATTTGTTACTTAGTTTCTCATACGCCCCAGCCATATCTGCTGGAACGTTGCCTTCATTAGACTGTGAATTTGAACCATTGTTGTTCGAATTTGTGCCGGAGTCTGTGCCCGAGCCGCCCAGTCCAGATGCAAATCCAGATGCAGACCCAGAACCATCAGCGCCAATGGCCGCGGGTGCTGTATTCATATCGAGTGAGATGCTATGCTTTTCTGCGCCAGAGTTGAGTGCACCAGAAATGCGGTCAGTGCTCTCAAAATGAGCTTGCAACGCAACAATATCCTCTGCTCTAAGGCTGGCATCCATTTCGGAGAGCACTTCAAGGGTACTCATTGGGCTTGTTTTGGTGTCTATTCCCATAGAAGGTAGGCCTTGAGTTGATTTAACGTTCAAATCAGCTAATGTAGTCGCGGTTGCTTCGCTTTGAATGCCAGTTGCACCTGGGGCTTGATCGATTTGAACCTGAACGTTACTGAGTTGGCCTAAAACTGAGGTTGCAGCGGGAGACAAAGAGCCAGTTAATTGATCTATACCCACTGAGTTCGAAGCATTTAAACCGTTTGTAGAGGCTGGATTTGTTGATAAACCAGTCTCAAGAGTTGAATTGTGAGAAGCGCCAGATCCAATGATCGCTGCTGTAGAAGCAAGGTTCCCAGACTCATTCAGCCCAGTTGTACTATGTGCTTTTGCCGCATCAGCCCCAAAGAGTTGATGCAGTTGTGAGTCATTTAAACCCATTCCCTTTGCAAATGACAACAAACTTTGGGGATTTGTATCGGTTTGATTTGGCGTGATAAGCTGAACAGAGTCACTAAGAGCGGTGGTTTTTAAGTCTGTTTTACCTGCTTTGCTACCGGAGTTTGGTTGAATGCTTTGAGCTTTGATTGCGTTTTGTTGCGCTTGAAGTGCCGCTCCAATAGAGGGGAGAACGATTGGCAACGCGCCCAAAGGTGTTGTGGAGCCATCATTTTTTGAGCTCTTTGAAGCGGAATTCCCATTTCCAGTTGCATCTGAGCTTTGGTTGGCGGTGCGCGCAAAGGACGCGCTCATTAGCCAGGCATTGGTTGAAACAGCGGGTGTGTTTGAATTTGAAGAAGTTGTACCTGAGGCGCTTAATTCAGTAGCACTTGAATCTATTGAATCAGTCGAATCTGATGAGTCAACCGAGTCACCCGAGTCACCCGAGTCACCCAATAGAGTTTGATCTTTATTGAGATGGGTAAATTTTCTGTGAGCAACGCTGTTATTGGCTTGAGATGTGCTTGAAGTGGAAGCGTTCGAGCCTTTAGAGTTACTGGCGATGGCAGGATCTGGGGAGGGCCCAAA
>CAIKVH010000074.1 GCA_903830725.1 uncultured Burkholderiales bacterium
CTTACTGATTCGACCTGAGGCAGTTTGAAGAATTGGGTTACTCAACAGATCTTTTCTTTGATCTTTAACCAGTTCAATAATGTGTGCATCAAGGATCTCTTGTTCTTTGATAAACGCCTGAACGGAGAAGTTAACTAAGAATCGATCACGGTCACCTGAGTTTCTTAGAATATCGACCAAGGCTGGATTAGTCCATTCTCCGCTATCATTGAGCCACCCTTTGGTACCCTGTTTGGCACCAAAACTAATGGCCGTAAAAGCTAGCTTTAATAATTTCAATTGAAACTCTTTTTTATCAGGCGTTTTTTCAAGAAATGTGTAATGCCTAACTGTGGCCATTAGATCTGGCTTGTCTTCAAGGTACAGTGTGGTTGTTTTAAAAAAATCATTGGCTGGCTTTTTGATTCCATGTGTTTCTAGAAAGCTTTTGGCATAGCCCATTTTCCAAGTCACTACACTACTGCGAATATCGTATTCCCAGGAGTTACCCAGTACAGCTCGCCTGAGCTCTCGATTGACGCTTTGAATACTGACACCTTCATAATATAAACGCCCAAAGTCACTGGGTTTCTTTCTTTGAATATAAGATCCACCCATAACTGAAGCCACTCCAGAAATAACTCTGGCTTGCCTTAAAGCTTGGTCTTTTTGTTCACGGGTCAAAAACTTTGATTCTGTTGTCAACCAAATGCTGTAGTTTTTGACAGAATCAATATCAACAGGCACAGTGTCAAATTTTTCATCGATTTCACCGTCTGATAGCTTTCGTTTGAACTCTGGATATAAATGATGGAGTAATGCATGATTACTAAAATCGTCGCCTGCGAGGTAGAGTTCTATTTCTTGATCTGTTGTTCCAATGGTCAATATATCTTCCTCATAGGCCAGCGTGTCCACCATAGTCACTAATTTACTTAGTTTGCATTGGCTAACCAACCCAGTTCGGTTGGATCCTTCTATGACTTTTTCGACCAAACTGAGATTATTTTGACGCAACCATTGATGCAACCTGATTCGTTTAGGGCCAATTTGGCCGCCATTGTTGGCCAGTTTTTCTAAAGAAATTATGAATAAATTTAATTTGCGCTGTAGCGGTGTAGCTTGAAATTGAAGACTTTGAAAAAGCATGTCTTCCAAAACTCTGATGTATTTAGTCAGGGCTCGATCAGCGGAATTCTCGGGCTTGGGAAAAGCCTGCTTCAAAGCGTCAAAAACTTTAGGATCAACCGTTATTGAGATCATCAAAACTCCAAGAATCCAAGATAAATTAAATCATGGAATTCATGCTTATTTAGCTGTTTTTTATAGGTTTTTCACTTACGTCAAAAAAGTCACATGCTTATAGTAAATATGAATCAAGCAATTGGCAATACCCCCGAATACCACCCCCATAACCCCATTACCTGGTTAATTGCTTGAAATGAAATCAAACATGTCCTTGTTTTTTGAGTGAAAGCAATTTGAGGTCAGGAAATGGTCGATTTATGGATTTTTTTTGAATTTATTGGTAATTATTGAATGCAAACCTATAAAGCTTCAGTCAAAACATCGGTCAAAAGTCGGAGTCAAATCATACAAACAAAAATCAGGGCTTTAAACGCCAATGATGCCAGATGGCTATTATGGACTCTTTATGGTTTTCACAGCATACAATCAGGGCCAATTTTGGTGAAAACCTACAAATAAAATTCATTGACAGTGCTTCAAGGTTGAATCATTTTGACTCAATTAATCGAGCCACATCACCATGACATTCTGCACATTCACCAACAACTAAAAGATCACCAGATTTAACTACACCTGTAAAATTTTTAATTGTCGCCGCACGACTACATTTACTGCACCATACATTAGATAACAAAAGTTTTTTATCTTCTGTGTTCAATTTCGTCCAAAGCTCGTTTGCCTCTGGTGTAAATTTCGGTAGTGCATCTATATTCATAAAGGCATTTTAAGCCACAAAAGTAACTCTTAATTTAATACTCATTTGGCAACATGATGACCCAATTTTCCGAATCCCAACAAGCATAAAGAGTGACACTGTCCAATAGCAAGTCTGGATAAGGGATTTCTTGACTCGCGTGCTCTTGACCATTTCCATCCTCATAAACCATCAGTGCAACTCCATCTTTTACCTTCACCCGAACTAAAACAAACCA
>CAIKVH010000075.1 GCA_903830725.1 uncultured Burkholderiales bacterium
ATAAATCTAGATAAAGCCAGAAGATTATTGTGGCCCATTAAACAAAAATATGGAATTAAACTTTCATGGGCTGACTTAATCATCTTAGCAGGCACCATTGCGCTACAGTCTATGGGTTTAAAGATATTGGGATTTGCTGGTGGGCGCTCGGATGCTTGGTGTGCTGATCAGGTTGATTGGGGGAGTGAGCGTGAATGGCTTGCTGATGACCGCTACAAAGGAGACCGTGAATTGGCAAATCCATTGGCGGCTGTTCAAATGGGTCTCATTTACGTGAACCCCGAGGGGCCAAACGGTGTACCCGATCCCGTAGCTTCCGCTAGAGATATTCGAGAAACATTTAACCGAATGTCTATGAACGACGAAGAAACTGTAGCTCTCATAGCTGGAGGACACACTTTTGGTAAAACTCACGGCGCTGCAAGCCCTGCGAAGTATATTGGTCCTGAACCAGAAGCTGCCCCTTTGGAGCAGCAGGGCTTAGGATGGAAAAATACATTCAAAACGGGCAGTGGAGTTGATACGATCTCAAGTGGATTAGAAGGGGCTTGGACAACTCATCCAACTTCTTGGGACGGAGACTACTTCAATAATCTCTTTGATTACGAATGGGTACCAAGCAAAAGCCCTGCTGGAGCTCATCAATGGGTGATTAAAGAAAACTCCAATTTATCTGATCCGAACGATAACCCCAATTCACATCAGTCCGTGATGCTCACGACTGATTTGGCATTGAAAATGGACCCTGCTTATGCCAAGATTTCAAAACGATTTCACAATAATCCGCTTGAATTAGCCAATTCATTTTCAAACGCTTGGTATAAATTGACCCACCGCGATATGGGTCCGTTTACTCGCTATCTAGGTTCTATGGTTCCAAAAGAACAATTTAGTTGGCAAGACCCGATTCCTATGCATGTAGGAGAGGTTATTGATGAAGCAGACATAGCTAATATTAAGAGAAAAATATTATCCTCTGACCTCTCAGTATCTCAGTTGGTAAAAACTGCTTGGGCCTCAGCGGTTACA
This sequence comes from uncultured Burkholderiales bacterium, assembly GCA_903830725.1. Lineage (GTDB taxonomy): Bacteria > Pseudomonadota > Gammaproteobacteria > Burkholderiales > Burkholderiaceae_C > Limnohabitans. Next base: position 1,030 of record CAIKVH010000075.1, read on the forward strand.
TTTCGCGCCGGGGATAAGCGCGGGGGAGCAAACGGGGCGAGAATAAGACTTTTTCCTCAAAAAGATTGGATTATTAATCAACCCCTCGAGTTGAAAAATACTCTTAAAGTATTTGAATCCATTCAATCAGTATTTAATTCAAATGCGTCGAATCTTAAAAAAGTTTCCATGGCTGACCTAATTGTCCTAGGCGGGTGCGTAGCAATTCAAGAAGCAGCTAAAAAAGGAGGATATGATTTTCAGGTTCCTTTTATCCCAGGACGAATGGACGCCTCTCAGGAGCAAACAGATATCGTTTCTTTTTCTGTACTTGAGCCCAAATCAGATGGATTTAGAAACTATGTTGGGCTATGTGATGTAGAGTGCTCAATAACCCTTTTATTAGATACTGCTAATCAATTGATGCTAACGCCACCAGAAATGACTGTTCTGATTGGTGGCCTTAGAACTCTAAATGCTAATTACAACAATTCAATGATTGGTGTTTTGACTAACAGAACGGATACGCTCTCAAATGATTTCTTTATTAATTTGCTTGATATGCATACGTTTTGGAGCCAATCAAGTTCAATCGGCATCTTTGAAGGAAGAAATCGGAAATCCAGCGAACTTAAATGGGTAGCTTCGCGTGTTGATCTCATTTTCGGTTCCGATAGTGAGCTTCG
>CAIKVH010000076.1 GCA_903830725.1 uncultured Burkholderiales bacterium
TGTCCTGTACCGCCTTGAGCGATGATGATTTTCGCTTTCAGTGGCTTGCTTGGGCTGTAGCCCGCTTCAGCCATGAGGGATTTGGCGGCCTTTAAGTCATAGACTATTTTGAATGCAGGTTTGCCAAACCAAGGACTCGTGCTGTCAAGCTGACCCTTCGCAGGTGTTGCCAAACCATTCAGGAGTTTAACGATAGCGTTGCGATCGATTGCTAGGTTTGCTGCCTTGCGAACACGGATGTCCGTCCAAGGTGAGCCAGGGTAAGTTGAGAAGTGATAGGGCCATACATGAGGGGTGACATTGGTCACGAGTTTAAAGCCGGAGCTTTTAAGTTGCGGCAACACATCAGGTGGTGGGGATTCGATAATATCGACTTGTCCATTCAAAAGGGCATTGGCGCGGGTCATAGCATCAGGAATAGGGATGAGGACAATGCGATCTGTTTTAGGGATGCGTGATTTGTCCCAATAGTTAACGTTCTTGACCAAATCTGCACGCTCACGGGGAACCAGTTTGTCTAATTTGAATGGACCAGTGCCTGAGGGTTGGGTTGCAAATTTACTCCAATCTTTACCCAAAGTTTCCCACTGGGCAGGACTACTAATTAAGAACCAGGGAAGTTGGTATGGGAATAGCGCATCCACACTTTTCGTGGTGATCTCAACTGTGTAGTCGTCAACAACTCGGTAAGTGGCGATGGATGGGATACGTGGTCTAACTTGAGCGCTTTGTTTTGCATCAAACTGAGGGGATTTATCAGCGAGAACTTTGTCAAGATTCCAAATTACAGAGGAGGCTTTAAAGTCTGATCCGTCGTGGAACTTCACACCCTTGCGTATTGTGAATAACCATTTCTTGTGATCTGCAGGGTCTACTTTCCATGAGGTTGCTAGGCCAGGAATAAGTTTCCCGGGTCGTGTGCCAATATTTGCTTCCCATGCAATTAAGGGATCATAAATAGTATGTCCTGTGAATTGGTATGCACCTGCTCCTCGGTCGGGTTGCCCAGTAGTAAGTGGAATATCCGCCATAGAGATTCCGTATCTCGCTGAGGTCTCTGCATGTAAACCACTGAATAACAAAAAGGTCAGAGGCAAGGCGACTAGCCAGGCGGGCGCTTTTATCGAAACATGTTTCATGAGTAACTCCAATATGAATAAGTTATTCGTTTGCACACTCCGTGCCATTAATAGATTTCGATTGAATTGCTTTAAAACCTGGTAATCACCCCTCAAAAACTACTCAAAACTTAAGAATCCTTTGGTCTTAAGCTATGTTTGGTGCATGACTACGCACCAAAATATCTCCAATTTCAAAAACGCACGAATTAAGGGAATACCCTAGCCAGGTTTGATGCTCCTATTCCTCAGCCTGTGAGTTACTAAATCATTCACCCAGTACTAAATCCTAGTTACTGATAGCCTGACCCATTTGAATCCTTCACAATTTATTTAACCCGGAGAAGGAGAAGGAGAAGGAGAGTTGTTTAGGCTGGCTCAACTAGAGAAATAGGATTGCTCAATGTGTAGTTTACGGTTTATAAAAAATGGGAGGGGTTTGGAAAAAAGAGAAATAAATATAGAAATTGATAAATGGTAGAATTGATAAATATTGTTCAAGGGTGTTTATCATGCCAAATTGGGTTTATAACAAACTAACAGTGACCGGGTCTAAGGAGGGCTTATTAAAATTCTCCAAGGATATTGGTACTAAAGACAAACCCTTTGATTACTCGAAAATCGCAACACTGGTCGAGAACTCTTGGGATTCAAGAGACGAGAGGGACTGTGGCGAAGTCAAAAAAGTTAAAAATCAGTTAGTTTACAAATTTCAGACCGCCTGGGGATATAGACCCAAATTAATCCAAGACTTATCGGGCATCTATAAGGATTTACGTTTTTTAATCTACTACTTAGAGGAAGGCCCTGCATTTGTAGGTGCAACTTGTTTCGCTAATGGAGAACTGACCGGAGAGGCTTTCGCAGAGGCTGGTTTGGAGTTAGAAGAATTTTTTCAAAATTACGACGAAGACGACCTGGATTCAGACGAAGGCGAATACGATTACGAGGCAATGGAGGCGGCTTTGGTGCAGAGCGCTGAATTTGGCGGACGAATTGACTGGAAAAAAAGAGAAAAAGAAAAGCAAGAAAGGGAGGAAAAGGCAAAGCTCTCTGCTGTTGAACTCTTTGTTTATGACATCAAAGAAATTACTAAAAATCCTGGTAAATTTCCCCCGTTGGCTAAGAAAACCAATAAGGCAATTATTGATGCTGTAAATCAACACACCAACATACTGACTGAGAGAGATATTGCAATTAAATTACTTCCAGAAAAATACTGGAATGATGATCTAGTAGCTACTTTTTTGCTTGCAAATCATGAGAACGCTAAAAATATTAAAGAAAAATATTGCACAAAAAAGGTTGTTGATATTCTTTTGAATGATCAAAGTGGCTACCGCGGAGTATGGCCTCTTGAAAAGCTTAAAAAAGGAATTACAGAAATATCTCAAGCTAAAAAGTTAATACAAATATCAGCAAGCTCTTTGGAGTTAATACCCGTTGAGTTAAGAACTAAAGAAGTTTGTCTGTCATCCTTGACTAAGGCGAGCACGGTGGCGGTTTTAAAGTTTGTGCCTAAAGAATTGAGAGATCTGAAACTTTGTGAAATAGCTGTAAAGGGTAGTGGTGAGAACTTGAAATTCGTCCCGGCTAAGTTAAAGTTACAAAATATTTGCGAACTTGCTGTAAAAAACGACCCAAGAGCCATTCAGTATGTTCCGAGCTCGAAAATTAATGATGAGTTAATGCAAGCAGCGCTTAATCACGAATACACATTGTTTAGCATTGAGCTTGATGATGTTAAAAATAAATCAATGAGAATAAAGTATCTAAGAGATATTGTAAGGAAGTCTCATCTTTCCTCAATGAGTCAAATGACCAATCAAGAGCATGAAATGCTCTGGGGTACCAGCGAGGGAGAAAAATTATTAGTCGAATTAATTGAGACAAAATCATTGTTTCGATTGGAGTATTTGCCAATTAAGTACCACTCAGATGTTATTGTTAGCAAGGTTGCTAAGTTCCACGCTGAGGAAAACTTTGTATATCTTCCTGATCGACTTAGAACAAAAAAACTGTCTCGCAAAGTAATTGAAAATATAACTTTTGATTATGTAGGCGCCATTTTTTCGAAAGTACCTTTGGCATATAGGGATGCTGAATTATGTAAGATTGCACTAAACAAACAATACGAAATAAATAAATGGGCTGAACTAGACGGGTTATTTGAGCGTAGATTTAAACATTTTGCAGATGAAATTATTGAGCCCGAATTCAAATTCAATAAATACGAGAATGAGTTAAAGGAAACCTTTGTCGAAAATTTTATACCTCCTGAATTATGGGAAAAAGATTTAAAAGGTTTTGTAGAGCATTCATTGAAATCAAGTCGATTTGCGCAACTATTTATTCCCATTCAATACGTACGTCAGGACGTCTTGAGTTTGCTCAAGGAGTCGTTTTATTACTTTTTATGTCTCAGTCCTGAGGTTCAAAATGATTTGATACAAGAGTGCATTGAACAACTAAAGGTCATTGTGCCTGAGGACCGTTGGAGTAAGTTGAGTCCATGGCAAGATATTTCGGCAGAGTCAAAAAACAAAACAACTCTGATAGAAATTCTTAAAAAATTATCTTTGCGTTGGTGGAAAATTGATCAAATCAAATCCGTTATCGTTTGTCAAGAGTCTACGCTCAATGAGTTGATAAATATTGGGGCTAAAGATACCCAGTCAAATTTTATAGATATTATTAAATCATTTAATATAAACCTAGAGGTAGCTTTCACATCAAATGATGAGTTTCTCCGGTTTTCACTAATGTTCGATTTTGCATTTATTGATTTATTTTCTAAAATCCTAATGTACGCTTACCGAATCGCTAGAAGAAAGGCGTTGGGTGATAAATACTAAAAATTTAAAGTTATTTAAAGGAATAAATAAAATTAAGAGCCTAACAGTCGTCTAATTTTCTGAAGATTACCTAGTGTGCTTTGTAAATGTATTCGCATCATCTGTGCGGCGTCTAACAGCTTATTCTTGGCAATCAAGTCTAGGACCTGAAGATGCTGTTGGCAATGCTCGGTATATCGGTTGCGGTCTTGCATTGAGCGATACGAGATTAGGCGACGCACGCGATTGACTCGACGTATGGTGTCAATAAAAAATGTATTTCCTGATGCCTCTACCAACGCTTCATGAAAACGTACGCCGCGTTCATGTAATTGGTCGGGTGAGTCGGTTTCGATGCCGCCGTCTAGCAAGTGGTGCTCAGCTGCGCGACATTTGTCCAAGGCCTCAGGGGATAGGTGGTAGCCCGGCTCTAACAATGCGGCGGGTTCCAAAGCCAAGCGCAATCGATAAGACTGTAACAAACTGTCCGGCGTAGTCAGCATCGGGGAGAACTCCCAACCATAGCCCGCTTTGCGGTTTGCCCAACCTTCATTTGCAATGCGATTTAGTAAGGCTTTGAGCTGAGTTGTACTTAGTGCATATTTATTTTTGATGAAGGACTCTGTAAATTTTAGTGGTAGGGCGCCTTTCAAAACATCATCGGCTACTTTGAAATAAGTACTTGAAACGGGATCCCTTTGTACAGCCCCGAGTTGCATTTGCAATTTTGTATTGATTGGTTTTTCCAAAAAATAGCCTCGATTAGGCCGATGTATCAGGAAACCTTTTAAAGCAAGCAAAGCTAAAGTATTGTTTACTGGGGAGCGAGACACATTGAAACGATCTGCTAATTTTTGGGCAGGCAAATGACTCCCTTTCACCAATCCTTCTTCACGGATGAAATCAAGTATCAAATACGGGATAGATTTGTCTGTACTCATGGACTTTGATGGGCGCGAATAATCTTTTGCAGGATTGAAGGGATCACTCCACCGTACCTTAATAACTCGACTTCCATATGAGTCTCTACCCCAACGCTGGCTTTTAACTCTTCGACTCGACCATCCTTGCGGTGGATATAGACCAGAATGCTACCTCTTGGTTTAATGACGAAGAGATCGGCTTTAATCTCTATTTGGTCTCCTGATTGAATCGCCAAGGTTTGCGGAGTGACTCCACTGGGCATCATTAGGGGCAAGATACCCATTCCGATAAGGTTAGAACGGTGAATGCGCTCAAAGCTCGCAGCCAAGACGCATCGAATTCCTAATAGCCTTTGTCCTTTTGCTGCCCAGTCTCGTGATGAGCCCATACCGTATCGTTCGCCTGCTATCAGAACGACAGGTTTGCCAGCGTCACGGTAACGTTGCGCCACATCCCAGATGGGTTGCACATCCCCACTAGGTACATGCAGTGTATGTGCCACAGGCATGCTTGGTTTTAGTAAATTTACGAGACTCTTGCTGTGAAATGCAGCTCGCAGCATGACTTCCCAATTACCCCGCCGAGAGGCGAATACATTGAGATCGTTGCGATCATCACCGCGGGCTACAAGATAGTCCGCAACCAAACTGTCAGCAGGAATCGCGCTGGCAGGGGAGATGTGATCAGTCGTCACGTCGTCTCCCAGAACCAATAACGGATAGGCTTTGTAAGATCCAAGTAGGGTTCCCTCGCTTAATGCGGCAAATGGTGGGCGGCGAAGAATGGTTGACTTTTCGTCCCACGGATATAAATGTGTATTGGGTGCTTGCAGGGCTTTCCATCGGTTGTTGTCTGAGGCAATTAGGAACTCACGCCGAAAGTCAGTTGCGTCTAAAGCATTATCTAAAGACTTTCGAATTTCTTCGTGGGTTGGCCAAATATCTTTCAAATATACCGCTCTGCCATTTTCTAAAATTTGAATGGGTTCACGGGATAAGTCTTTGCTTGCATCTCCGGCCAGACCAAAGGCAATCACAAGCGGGGGAGACATAATGTATGAAAGCTCTAGTTCAGGGTGTACGCGACCTGGAAAGTTTCTATTCCCTGACAAAATAGCCACTGGTTGAATTTGAAGCGTTCTTTGTGCTTCAATAATCACGTCTGGCAAAGCGCCAGAGTTGCCGATGCATGTGGTACATCCATAACCCACAATGCCAAAGCCAATAGTCTCTAGATCCTCCAACAAGCCCACGCGGTTGAGATAACTCTTAGCTGCAGGAGAGCCAGGACCTAAAGAGGTTTTAACCCATGGGGGAACTTTCATTCCCAAACATCGGGCTTTGCGTGCGAGTAAACCTGCGGCTATCAGCAGTGCAGGGTCAGAGGTATTTGTGCAACTTGTTATCGCAGCTATTGCAACCGGATGCTTAGGTAGTGTGGAACTCCGGACAGAGGGCTGAAAACCCAAAGCGTCCAATGCAGTTCCCGATTGCGAGTACACCAGCAAGTCTTGAGGACGCTTCGGACCTGCTATGTGCATTTCAACCTTGGACAGGTCAATTGTGATAGTCTTTGTAAAGCTAGGCTCTGCTAGTGAATTAAACCAAAGTCCCTGCAGCTGAGCATAGTCCTTCACTAGAGCTAAAGAGTTATCGGATCGTCCTGTAGATTTTAAATAATCAAGCGTATTTTGGTCGATGGGGAAATAACCCGTAGTTGCGCCATATTCAGGCGCCATATTGGAGACCACACATCGTTCACCCGCCGTCAATGTACTAACGCCGGGACCATAAAATTCAACAAATTCTCCAGTTACGCCTAGTTTGCGTAATTTGTGGGTTACGACCAAAGCCAAATCAGTTGCCAATACACCTGGCGCAAACTGCCCCACCAACTTAACTCCAATGACATCGGGAACGCGCAACATAGTCGGCATACCAAACATCACGGTTTGGGCCTCTAAACCACCAACACCCCAACCCAGTACGCCAATGCCATTAACCATCGGAGTATGACTGTCAGTGCCTATCATCATATCGGGCACGGCCCATGTTGTTCCATTTCTTTGCTCAGTCGTGACGACCTTTGCCAACTGTTCTAAATTAATCGTGTGCATGATGCCCGTACCGGGCGGATTAATGCTTACGCCTTTCAGCACTTGGGAAGCCCATCGCAGAAAACGATAACGCTCGGTATTGCGACGAATTTCGTGTTGCAGATTCTCAACTGCTGCATTGGGTCGTGCATAAGCTTCAACAGCTAAAGAATGGTCCACCGATACATCTACTTGCAAACTCGGATTGAGAAGAGTGGGATCAATATCCGCCTCAGCTAAAGCATTGCGCATGGCGGCTATATCAACCAATGCAGGAGTGCTAGTGGTGTCATGCATCAATATGCGCCCAGGAAGAAATGCTATCTCTGCTTGACTTGTACCTGTCTCTATCCAGTCCAAAATGGACTGGGTAGCTTCTTGACGCTCGCTACCCTGGGTATTGCGAACTACGTTTTCTAATAGAAGTCGCATAACGACAGGAAGCCTTTGAAGTTTTTCTCCGCACAATGACGGTAGATCTACCACGGCGTAGATTCGATTTTGAATTGAAAGTTGTGCAGGCTCGAATGTATAGGCGTTTTCCATGAATTGCATTATTGCATTTTTTGCTATTAAAATGCAATTTGAAGTTAAATCACTACCGATAGCCATTAGTTGTAAGTTAATATGCAGGAGTTCCTGAATGCTAAATTTTCGTTGTATGTTATTGAGGTGCGCTTTATCAATCCCAGCAGTTTTGGGGTATATAAATAACGCAATTGCCCAGGAATTTCCAAATAAGGCCATCACCATTATTGTTCCCTTTTCTGCAGGCGGAGGTGTTGACACTATTGCGCGTCTTTTGGCGGAGAACCTACGTGGATCTCTCAAGCAAAATGTTATCGTTGATAACAAAGCCGGCGGTAGTGGGATGATTGGTGCGGGTGCGGTAGTGAAAGCCACGCCCGACGGTTACACATTGCTTTTGGGCTCATCAGGGGAGACGGCTATTAATGCATTTGTTTATAAAAATAAAATGCAGTACAACCCTGCTAAAGATTTAGCGCCTATTACCCTCGTCACACGCATACCAAACGTGTTGGTAGTTAATCCCGCATTGCCCGTGAAAAACGTTGAAGAGTTGGTAGCGTATGGAAAAAAAAATCCAGGTAAATTATCTTATTCAACCAGTGGTGTGGGTAATCTGCAGCATTTGAATGGTGAATTATTGGAGGAGATGGCAGGTATTCATATGGTCCACATTCCCTACAAAGGCGCTGCGGGGCAGTTGGTTGATGTGGTGTCTGGGAATGTGGATATGACCTTTGTGAGCTACGCGGGAGCGAGGGCTTTTATTGCTGACGGTAAAGTCAAACCCATCGCTGTGACCTCTGCTAAGCGCAATAGCTTTGCACCTGAAATTCCTGCTATTGCAGAATATAAGCCTTTGGCTAAGTATCAGCTAGAGAATTGGTTTGGTTTATTTGCTCCTGCAGGTACCCCTGAAGTCGTTATACAGAAGCTTAATGCTGTAGTAACGCAGGCTATAAAAGATCCAGAGTTGTCCAGACGTATGCAAGACCAAGGTGGTGAAGCGTCTCCGATGAGTGCTCAGCAATTCCGTGACTTTATTAAAAATGAATCAGTGCAATTCCAACGAATCGTAGAGATGGCTAATATTACGGCTGACTAACAGTTTCGCTGTTCTAAAATACCTATTCTTGCTAAAAACTCAGTAGCAATATATTTAGTTCCTTTGGTTTTTAAGGGTCTAAGTAAACTGCCGTTGCATATGAAAATGACAACAAAAAAGATCTTTGATATCGTCTCAATGGGCGAGCCCATGGTTGAATTTAATCAGACAGGGGAAAAGCAGGGGCGAGTATTTCTGCAGGGGTTTGGTGGAGATACATCTAATTTTTCAGTCTCTGCAGCCAGACAAGGCGCAAAAGTAGCCTACCTTACTTCAGTGGGGGACGATCCATACGGCGAAATGCTCAAACAGATGTGGAGAAGTGACGGTATAGATGTACAAGGAGTTTTCACCAATCCCGAGGCATTCACTGCAATTTATTTTGTAACTCACAACGAAAATGGCCATCAGTTTGATTTTTTCAGAAAAGGCTCTGCAGCAAGTTTGATGAAACCAAGCCAGTTATGGTTTGATCTAATATGTCAGTCCAAGGTCTTTCATTATTCAGGAATTTCTATTGCTATTTCAGAGGAGGCAAGGCAGACCTGTTGGAGTGCGGTTGAGTTTGCTCGCGGCAACGGCGTTAGGGTTACTTTTGATACAAATCTGCGCTTAAAGCTTTGGCCTATTGAGACAGCGCGTACTGAGATAAAAAAGGCGATCAGTTTATGTGATTTGTGTTTGCCAAGTTGGGACGATATGTTTGCCATTAGTGGGATTAGCGATCCACATGAAATCATTAGTTACTGTCATGAGTTGGGAGCCCCGGTTGTTGCCTTGAAGCTGGGCGAGAAGGGCGCACTGATCAGTGATGGTAGCGAAATGTGGGAGATCAACCCCTTACCATGTAAAGCTGTTGATGCGACTGGCGCTGGTGATACATTTGGTGGAGCTCTCGTTTATCGTTGGTGCGAGGGTGACAACTGGGGTATAGCGGGCAAGTATGCTGCTACTGCAGCCGCCCTCTCAACTGAGGGATACGGAGCCGTGGAGCCCATTCCATATTTTCATACGGTATTCAACAGGGCTAAAGATTAAATAAGGTTGAATTCACATTGAATCGCAAAATATCATCCCCCGTTAATGGTGGAGAGCCATGGTGGGGAGCCTGTCTTTGGGGATGTATCAACAGAAATGGGCCCGTAAGGCCCATTTATACTGTACTACTGGCGGAGAGGGCGGGATTCGAACCCGCGGAGGGCTATTAACCCTCACACGCTTTCCAGGCGTGCGACTTAAACCGCTCATCCACCTCTCCTAGTGACGGACATTGTAGCAGTCCTCTTTCCACTGTAACATTTGGCATGTACACTTCGGTCTTTTAATAGCTTTCTAAAGGCCTATCCCATGAAGTTTCATTTCCCCATTGTCATCATTGACGAGGACTTTCGATCAGAAAACACTTCTGGTCTTGGGATTAGAGCCTTAGCCGAGGCTATTGAGGGCGAAGGTTTTGAGATTTTGGGGGTAACTAGCTACGGAGATTTGAGTCAGTTCGCACAGCAACAATCCCGAGCTAGCGCATTTATTCTCTCCATTGATGATGAGGAATTCACGCCTGGGCCGGATTTAGATCCTGCTGTGCTCAATTTACGCAATTTCATAGAAGAGGTCCGTTTTAAGAACGCTGAAGTGCCAATTTATGTTTATGGGGAGACTAAAACATCCCGCCATTTACCAAATGACATCTTGCGCGAACTTAACGGATTTATCCATATGTTTGAGGACACGCCCGAATTCGTGGCTCGCCACATCATTCGCGAGGCTAAAACCTACCTTGAGGGTGTTAAACCGCCATTTTTTAAGGCGTTGCTTGATTACGCTGAGGACGGTTCATACTCTTGGCACTGCCCGGGACACTCAGGAGGAGTCGCCTTCCTAAAGAGCCCTGTTGGTCAGATGTTTCACCAGTTTTTTGGTGAGAACATGCTCAGAGCCGACGTTTGTAACGCTGTAGATGAGCTTGGGCAGTTGCTTGACCACACTGGGCCTGTGGCTGCATCTGAGCGCAACGCTGCAAGAATTTTTAACGCCGATCACTGCTATTTCGTAACAAACGGTACGAGCACTAGCAATAAGATCGTATGGCATCACGCTGTTGCACCGGGTGATGTAGTTGTTGTTGACCGAAATTGCCACAAATCAGTGTTGCATGCCATCATTATGACGGGTGCTATTCCTGTCTTTTTAAAGCCAACTCGTAACCATTTCGGCATCATCGGGCCGATTCCTCAAAGCGAATTTGAGCCGGATACTATTAAGGCCAAGATTGCCGCCAATCCACTCCTAAAAGGTGTTGATGCTAGTAAGGTCAAACCGAAAGTTCTGACAATCACGCAGTCAACCTATGACGGAGTTTTGTACAACACTGAGACGATTAAGAATATGCTGGATGGGTACGTAGCCAACCTGCACTTTGATGAGGCTTGGTTGCCTCACGCCGCTTTCCACCCCTTTTACGGCACTTACCACGCTATGGGTAAAAAGCGTGAGCGTCCAAAGCATTCCATGGTTTACTCCACACAGTCGATCCACAAGCTTTTGGCCGGAATCAGTCAAGCCTCCCATGTATTGGTGCAAGACTCTCAGACCAAAAAACTAGATCGTCACCTCTTTAATGAAGCTTTCCTGATGCATACAAGCACGAGTCCACAATACGCAATTATTGCGAGTTGCGATGTGGCTGCAGCGATGATGGAGCCCCCCGGCGGTACTGCGCTGGTTGAAGAAAGCATTGTCGAAGCCCTTGACTTTAGGCGTGCAATGAGAAAGGTTGACGAAGAATACGGAAAAGATTGGTGGTTTAAGGTTTGGGGACCTGATCAATTGGTTGAAGAGGGGATTGGACGTGCAGACAGTTGGGTTTTTGGTAGCCAGGGCAAAAACTCTAAGTGGCACGGATTTGGAAACTTGGCGGATGGATTCAATATGTTGGATCCGATCAAATCAACGATCGTAACGCCAGGACTAGACATTAACGGTAAGTTTGCAAAAACCGGTATACCTGCAAGCATCGTCTCCAAGTTCTTGGCCGAGCACGGCGTTATCATTGAAAAAACGGGACTCTATAGTTTCTTCATCATGTTCACTATAGGTATTACCAAAGGACGTTGGAACTCCTTACTCACTGCTTTGCAGCAGTTTAAAGATGATTACGCAAAGAACCACCCAATGTGGAAGATATTGCCTGAGTTTTCTGCAAAACATCCTAAGTACGAAAACATGGGCTTACGAGATCTGTGTCAGTACGTGCACGAGCTTTATGCAAAATATGATATTGCAAGGCTTACCACTGAGATGTATTTGAGCGATTTAACGCCCGCCATGAAGCCCAGCGATGCTTATGCTCAGATTGCCCATTCCAATACGGAGCGAGTCCCTGTCGATCAGTTAGAGGGTCGTATAACAACTAGCCTCATCACACCTTATCCACCCGGTATTCCACTGCTAATCCCTGGAGAGGTGTTTAATAAGAAAATCGTAGACTACTTGCGGTTCGCCGGCGAATTTAACGCCCAGTGCCCGGGGTTTGAGACGGATATTCACGGTCTCGTATCAGAAAAGGACGAAACCGGCGTAGTAAGGCTCTATGCGGATTGTGTGAAGCCCTAACAACAACCCCTTAGCTAGAACTATCTCCAGTTAAATTCTATTTGATATTGGTCAAATTGCAATGAGGTTTTAGGCTCCAATTCCGGTGAAATTTAAGGGTTTTAGGTTTAAACTTAAGTAGTGTTCAAGCATTTTCTGTTGCCCATCATTCGCATGGGCCAACAGTGCCCCAAATTCCAACTAGACACTAGTACATTATGTGTACAAGGGTTAGGCTTTTTGGGAGTGCGTATTTGTACTTAAGGAATCTAGATGACTAAAAGGTCCAGGGAATTTAAACCGGCAACTCTTGAAGACTGGGAGTTGGCAGCAGCCAAATCCGCACCTAATGGACAGGTGGATGCACTCAACTGGCATACCCCAGACGGTATCACTGTAAAAGCGCTTTACACGGCCGCTGACACAGATGGCTTAGCCCATACGGATACCTTGCCAGGTTTTGAGCCCTATATTCGTGGGCCACAGGCAACCATGTACGCTTCACGTCCTTGGACAATCCGACAATATGCTGGGTTCTCAACAGCTCAGGAGTCCAACGCCTTCTATCGCAAGGCTTTAGCAAGCGGTGGTCAGGGTGTCTCTGTTGCCTTTGACCTAGCTACTCACAGGGGCTATGACTCGGATCATCCCCGTGTGACGGGAGACGTGGGAAAGGCTGGTGTTGCTATCGATACTGTCGAGGATATGAAAATCCTTTTTGATCAAATTCCCCTTGATAAAGTTTCAGTATCCATGACCATGAACGGAGCGGTGCTACCGGTTTTAGCGGGTTATATCGTTGCGGGTGAAGAGCAGGGGGTATCAAAGGAGCTATTGAGCGGAACCATCCAAAATGACATTCTTAAAGAATTCATGGTTCGAAACACTTACATCTATCCGCCAAAACCTTCGATGAAGATCATTGGTGACATTATTGAATACACATCTAAGCGGATGCCGAAGTTTAATTCAATCTCCATTTCTGGCTATCACATGCAAGAGGCGGGAGCCAATCAAGCACTGGAGCTGGCATTTACCTTAGCCGATGGCAAGGAGTATGTTCAAACAGCCTTAGCCAAGGGCTTAGATGTTGATGATTTCGCAGGACGGCTCTCTTTCTTTTGGGCAATTGGGATGAACTTCTATTTAGAAGTTGCCAAGATGCGAGCAGCGCGTCTTTTGTGGTGTCGCATCATGAAGGAGTTTGGTGCTAAATCCCCAAAGAGCTTAATGCTTAGAACGCATTGCCAAACATCGGGTTGGTCGCTCACCGAGCAAGATCCCTATAACAACGTTGTTAGAACAACGATAGAGGCGATGGCTGCAGTTTTTGGGGGAACTCAGAGCCTACACACTAATAGTTTTGATGAAGCTATAGCACTTCCTACTGAGTTCAGCTCCCGTATTGCGAGGAACACGCAGTTGATCATACAAGAGGAAACTCACATTACCAACGTGATTGATCCATGGGCTGGGAGCTATATGATGGAGAGTTTGACCAACGATATGGCTGAGAAGGCATGGGCCATCATCGAGGAGGTCAAGGAGATGGGCGGCATGACGCAGGCTGTAGACTCTGGTTGGGCAAAGCTGAAAATTGAGGCGGCCGCAGCTGAAAAACAGGCCCGCATCGATTCTGGTCAAGACGTCATTGTGGGCGTTAATAAATACAAACTCAAGACTGAGGACCCGATTGAGTTTTTAGAGGTTGATAATGTTCGTGTCCGTGAGGGACAGATCAAAATGCTTGCTCAGATTAAGGCTAGCAGAGACACTGCGGCTGTAACTGCTTCGTTAGAAGCATTGACAAACGCAGCGCAGTCCGGCGTTGGTAATTTGCTTGAGCTTAGTGTTAAAGCGATGCGCCTGCGTGCAACAGTTGGCGAGGTGAGTGACGCTTTAGAGAAAGTATACGGTCGCCACCGCGCTGATACACAAAAGGTAACTGGTGTGTACGCGGCTGCTTATGAAACTGAAGCTGATTCAGAGCATACCTGGGAATCTTTGAAGAAAGATATCTCCGATTACGGAGAAAAGTTAGGCCGACGTCCTCGAGTCATGATTGCCAAACTGGGTCAAGACGGACACGACAGAGGGGCCAAGATTGTTGCTACCGCGTTCGCCGACTTAGGCTTTGACGTGGATATGGGGCCCCTCTTTCAGACCCCCGAGGAGTGCGCTCGACAAGCGATTGAAAATGATGTGCACGCAGTAGGAGTGTCCACCCTCGCTGCGGGTCACAAAACCCTTGTGCCTGCAATTATTGAAGCCCTAAAGGCTCAAGGCGCAGACGACATTATTGTTTTTGTAGGTGGCGTAATACCAAAGCAAGACTATGACTTCTTGTACGCTAGTGGTGTCAAAGGAATCTATGGCCCTGGAACACCTATACCTACAAGTGCAAGAGATGTTTTAGATCAAATTAAAAAGGCTCAGGCTTGAGGTGAGAGCTCAGGAACTGGCTCAAGCTTTGCTGAACCGTGGGCATAAGGCATCTACTGGGGATGTCTCCTTGGCTCAGGTAGCTATTGAAGTTTCTAAATTAGAGGCTAAAAATAGACGAGCACTTGCCAAGTCGATCACGCTGTTAGAGTCAACACTACCTGGCGATAGGGCTGAGGCCGATGCACTGATTTCAATGCTACTACCTCACACAGGGAAATCATTGCGACTTGGAATAAGTGGGGTTCCTGGAGTTGGTAAAAGTACCTTTATTGAGGTGCTCGGACTTTATTTAATTGAAAAAGGGCATAGGCTAGCAGTACTAGCTGTTGACCCCTCCTCATCTGTATCTGGAGGGTCCATACTCGGCGATAAAACACGAATGGAGAGGCTCTCGGTTAACCCATGTGCATTCATAAGACCTTCACCAAGTAGGGGGACGCTTGGCGGGGTTGCTGAGAAAACCAGGGAGGCCATACTCCTTTGTGAAGCTGCGGGTTACGATGTAGTGATTATTGAAACGGTTGGGGTGGGCCAAAGTGAAACAACGGTCTCTTTGATGACGGACCTCTTTGTGTTGATGCAACTCCCCAACGCAGGAGATGATTTGCAAGCCATCAAAAAAGGTGTAATGGAATTAGCTGATCTCGTGTTGATCAATAAGGCTGATTTAGACCCGAGCGCAGCCACACGGGCTCAGGCCCAGATCACGAGCGCAATGCGCCTTTACGGATTTCACGGTAATCCGTCCAAGAGCGGCGTGCAGGACGCTGATCCCCATCACGGTCCTCAAAGCTTAGAAAGGCAAGAGCCTGCGCTCCCCAAAGTTTTGCAACTCAGCGCTTTGTTAGAGACTGGTGTTGAGACCTTTTGGCAAAGCGTTTTAGCCTACAAGCAGTCGAGGGAGAAAAGCGGTCAGTGGCAATCCAAGCGTAAAGCTCAGGCAATGTCTGGGATGTGGGAGCGGGTCGAGAGCGAGCTGAAGCGTTCATTTAATGAGTATCCCGCTGTTAAGGCTATTCTTCCTAAGATCGTGGGCGCTGTAAATGATGGAGCCTTGGCGCCCACAGTTGCCGCACGTCAACTCTTGAGCGCATATAAAGGTACAAATGCATGATCCATTTCATCGTTAAACCATTAAGAATAAGTGTATTTGACTGGTATCAATCCTGTTTTCATTTTTAAATTCATCGGTAACGCATATTGCGAAATTTTTTCGGAGTCCTTTCTATGCAAGAAATTCTTCAACAACTTGAACACAAAAGAGCCGCTGCCCGTCTTGGCGGTGGAGCCCGCAGGGTAGAGGCCCAACACGCAAAGGGCAAACTCTCCGCTAGGGAGAGAATTGAGGTCTTGCTTGATGAAGGCACATTCGAAGAGTGGGATATGTTTGTGGAGCACCGCTGCACAGACTTTGGAATGCAAGATAATAAAATCCCCGGCGACGGAGTTGTGACCGGGTACGGAATGATAAACGGCCGTTTGGTATTCGTCTTCAGTCAGGACTTTACGGTCTTTGGTGGTGCTCTATCAGAAGCGCATGCTGAGAAAATCTGCAAAATAATGGACCAAGCGATGAAGGCCGGTGCCCCAGTGATTGGTCTTAACGACTCGGGCGGCGCAAGAATTCAAGAGGGTGTTGCGTCCTTAGGCGGATACGCCGATATCTTTCAGCGTAACGTCTTAGCGAGTGGTGTGATTCCTCAAATTAGCTTGATCATGGGACCAAGTGCTGGAGGTGCAGTTTACTCACCTGCTATGACAGACTTCATCTTTATGGTGAAAGACACTTCCTATATGTTCGTTACTGGTCCAGAGGTTGTTAAAACTGTGACGCACGAGGAAATTACTGCAGAGGAACTAGGGGGATCAGTCACGCACACTACTGTCAGCGGTGTAGCAGATAGAGCGTTCGAAAACGATATCGAAGCCCTCTTAATGCTCAGACGTTTATACAACTACTTGCCCTTAAATAACAGAGATATCCCGCCTGTTAGGGACAGTGGGGATCCTAAGGACCGAATGGACCTCAGTCTGGACACCTTGGTACCAGAGAATCCTAACAAGCCTTATGATATGAAGGAGTTGATTCTTAAAACCGTAGATGACGGGGACTTTTTTGAAATTCAACCAGAGTACGCTAAGAACATCATCGTAGGCTTTGCTCGGATGTCGGGTCAGTCGGTTGGAATTGTCGCAAATCAACCTATGGTTTTAGCTGGGTGTCTCGATATTAAAAGCAGTATCAAGGCGGCACGCTTTGTTCGGTTCTGTGATGCCTTCAACATTCCTGTGATTACTTTTGTTGATGTGCCCGGATTCATGCCAGGCACTTCACAGGAATACGGGGGCATCATCAAACACGGTGCCAAATTACTCTATGCTTATGCTGAATGTACCGTTCCGAAGATTACCGTAATCACCCGTAAGGCTTACGGTGGAGCCTATGACGTGATGGCTTCGAAACATTTGAGAGGAGATGTTAATTTTGCTTGGCCGAACGCAGAAATTGCCGTGATGGGTGCAAAGGGTGCGGTTGAGATTATCTTTAGGGAGGATAAGGGCGATCCTGCGAAGCTATTGGCCAAGGAGGCTGAATATAAAGCTCGTTTCGCCAACCCCTTTGTTGCAGGAGCAAGGGGCTTTATCGATGATGTAATTTTGCCTCACGAGACGAGAAAGCGTATTTGTAGATCCCTCGTGATGCTCAAGGGCAAGAAGTTAGAAAACCCCTGGCGCAAGCACGGCAACATTCCGCTGTAGACGGTTTAGTTCATTTAATCTAAGTACAACTTACCAATTGATTTCATAAGACTATGTTTAAAAAAATACTAATAGCCAATCGCGGTGAAATAGCATGTCGCGTTATCGTGACTGCAAAGAAAATGGGGATTAAAACTGTTGCCGTCTACTCCGAGGCGGATAAGGATGCCAGGCACGTGCAGCTTGCCGATGAATCCGTGCTAATCGGACCAGCGGCGTCTCGGGAGTCTTACCTGGTAGTAGACAAAATCATAGCAGCTTGCAAGGCTACTGGGGCCCAAGCCGTGCACCCTGGTTACGGGTTCTTGAGTGAAAACGAGGCCTTTGCTAAGCGTTGTGAGGATGAGGACATTGCGTTTATCGGTCCCCGCTCAGAATCGATTGCAGCGATGGGGGACAAAATAGCCTCTAAGAAACTCGCCACAAAAGCCGGAGTCAACACCATACCCGGTGTAAACGAAGCTATTGCCTCAGCGGAGAAGGCCGTCGAGATCGCAAAGGGTATTGGATATCCAGTAATGATCAAAGCCTCAGCGGGGGGCGGCGGTAAAGGCCTTAGGGTTGCCTATAACGACAAGGAAGCCTTAGAGGGCTTCACTTCATGTACGAATGAAGCTAAAAACAGCTTTGGTGACGATAGGGTGTTTATTGAAAAATTTGTAGAGGAACCTCGTCACATTGAAATACAAATTCTTGGTGACTCCCACGGTAACGTTATTTATTTAAACGAACGTGAATGCTCCATTCAACGTCGCCATCAAAAGGTGATCGAAGAGGCGCCGTCTCCTTTTATTAGCGAGCAAACGCGAGTCAAAATGGGGGAGCAGGCAGTTGCATTAGCTAAAGCCGTAAACTATCGCAGTGCAGGTACTGTTGAATTCGTAGTTGGACGTGATCAAAGCTTTTATTTCCTCGAGATGAATACGCGTTTGCAAGTTGAGCATCCAGTGACCGAATGTATCACTGGACTTGACTTGGTGGAGTGGATGATCCGTATTGCTTACGGGGAACACTTAAAACTAAAGCAGTCCGATGTTCAGCGAAACGGTTGGGCTATTGAGTGCAGAATTAACGCGGAAGACCCCTTTCGCAATTTCCTACCCTCAACGGGTAGGTTGGTTCGTTTTGAGCCCCCGCATCAGACGATGTTTCAAGGCAATACCGAGCAACTGCAGGGTGTTCGCGTGGATACCGGTGTCACGGAGGGCGGCGAGATACCCATGCATTACGACTCCATGATTGCCAAATTGATTGTGCACGGCACCGACCGCAATGACGCCATATCTAAGATGCGTGAGGCACTTAACGGTTTTGTGATTCGGGGCGTCAGCTCAAATATTGCTTTCCAATCAGCTTTACTCGCACATCCTGATTTTATGGAAGGTAAATTCAATACAGGCTTTATTGCTGAACATTATCCAAAAGGTTTTGGTCAGGAGAATTGTGAGCACGCAGATCCAGATTTTTTGATTGCCCTGGCAGCCTTTGTTCGTCGCAAATCTCGTCAAAGAGCGTCTAATTTGACGGGCCAGTTACCTGGGTACGATGTCAAAATCGGAGAAGAATACGTTGTCGTAGAACTCTCAACGACAGGAGATCACCACCACACATTTGTTAATGTTGATGAATTCATGGATCGCAACGGTCTTGCGGTCATTAAGATTAATGACAAAAACTATGCAATTGAGAGTAACTCGCGTCTAAATGATATTCGAATTGTGGGCACTGTTAATGGACAAGCCTTTACTGCACAAGTTGACCGTGGTTCAGATAAGCATCCATTGGCCCTGGAGGTTAGACACGGCGGACGATCATTAAATGCACTGGTGGTGTCTCCTCGAATGGCCGATTTGTACAAGTTAATGCCTTTTAAAGCACCACCGGATCTGTCCCGCTTTGTTCTCTCCCCAATGCCAGGACTCCTTGCCGATGTGCTTGTAGCGCCTGGTCAAAAAGTTCAAATGGGTGAGCGCGTTGCAGTGATTGAGGCCATGAAGATGGAGAACATCATCACAGCGGCTCAAACGGGTGTAGTTAAAAGCGTCCTCGCTAAAAAAGGTGAATCTTTAAGCGTTGATCAGTTGATTATTGAGTTTGAAAAATAATCATTATTTAACCCCAGATTTAAAACCTCCTTTCATTTTTAGGATCGCACATGAGTAATCGTCCCTTTAAAGTGCTTGGAATACAGCAAATCGCCATTGGTGGATCTGATAAAAATGCATTAAAGAAGCTGTGGGTTGAAATGTTAGGGGTTCCAGTAACCGGAACCTTCGCCAGCGAGCGCGAGAATGTTGATGAGGATATCCTCACGATAGGTCTTGGGCCACATGCTGTTGAGGTTGATTTAATGCAACCGATAGATATAAACAAAAAACCCGCCGTTCATACAACGCCCCTCAACCATGTGGGTTTGTGGATAGATGATTTGCAGGCGGCTTACGATTGGTTGAGCGCTCAAGGGGTTCGGTTTGCGCCTGGTGGAATAAGACCCGGTGCAGCGGGGTATGATATTTGTTTCATTCACCCCAGGGGGGATACAAGCCTACCCATCAGTGGTGAGGGGGTACTCATTGAGTTAGTTCAAGCACCACCAGACGTTATAAAAGCAAAGAGTTAACTATTTTTTGAGCTGCAGAGCCCTTGCTTTCTCAAGGGCTGCTTGGATGATGGCAGTTTTGCGGTCTATTTGTTTTGAGTATTCTGCTGAGCTCTCTGCGTCCTTTGGGGGCATATTTGTCGTCCCGTCAAGGTCATTTAAATGCTCTAAAGCTTTTGCTCGAAGCCTTTCTTCCTGTTCAACGGATTCACGTTGAATTCGTATCTTTTTACTCTGGTAACGTAATCTAGCTTGCTTTGCAAGCGACTCGCTCCAGGCATTCCATCCCGATTGATTTGGGGTTATGTTTTCAAGAAGAATGCAGTCTACGGGGCATACTGGGATACACAGCTCGCACCCAGTACAGTACTTCTCAAAAACAGTGTGCATTTTCTTATTGGTACCTATGATTGCATCAGTTGGGCAAGCATCTAGGCAAAGGGTACAACCAATACAGACTTCCTCATCAATCCATGCTGTGAATCTTGGGCCTGCGAGCCCATGGCTTGGGTTCAATGGAGTTATAGGTTGATTCGTCAAGAGACTGAGCCGTGCTACTCCTTCGTCTCCGCCCGGAGGACATTGATTGATAGGGACATTCTCCTGAACTACTGCAACAGCGTATGCTTCGCAGTCAGGGTACCCACACCTGGTGCACTGTGTTTGGGGTAGGGCGTTTAAAACGCGTTGCACCAAAGTGTTAATCATCACTGAGTGAGGCAAAAATACAGAAATGAGTTACGCTGTTATGCGGTTGAAGTTTTACGCTTGGCGTTGCTCAAGGTTTCTTTGTTAACTGCACGAGTCGCAAGTTTAGCCTGTGGTTCGTTATCTGCAATAAATCGCTTTAGATGAGGGTAGACGATCTCGCGCCAACGACGGCCACTAAAGATACCGTAATGTCCAGCCCCCTGTACTTCTAGGTGATGCGAGGATTGTTTTTTAAGACCAGTACATAAGTTGTGGGCTGCTTCGGTCTGCCCAGAGCCTGAGATATCATCCAATTCACCCTCTACTGTCAGTAGTGCTGTCGTTTTAATATCCTGTGGCTTAACGCGTTCCAACTTACCCTCAATGGACATGACGTCCCAGGTTCCCTTGACGAGCTTAAATTCTTGGAAAACCGTAGAAATTGTTTCCAGATAATAATCCGCATCCATATCCAAGACCGCGTTGTATTCGTCGTAGAACTGGCGATGAGCATCAGCGCTGGAGTTGTCCCCTTTCATTAGATCTTTAAAGTAGTCGTAATGGCTCTTTAGATGCCTGTCCGGGTTCATCGCTACAAAGCCGGTGTGCTGCAAGAAGCCTGGATAGACTCTTCGACCTGCGCCGGGGAAGTTGTCCGGCACACGAAAGATCACGTTGTTTTCAAACCAGGAAAGACTCTTATTCATCGCCAAGTTATTTACTGCTGTCGGTGATTTTGAGGCATCAATCGGCCCCCCCATCATCGTCATACTTAAAGGCGTTTGTTCTCCGCGGCTTGCCATGAGTGAGACAGCAGCTAAAACAGGAACAGTTGGCTGGCATACGCTTACGACGTGACAATTACCGTATTTTTTTTGTAAATGCTGAATAAATTCTTGAATGTAATTGACATAGTCATCCAAATGGAAGGATCCACAGGTGAGGGGAACTGTTCTTGCATTCGCCCAATCCGTTATATAAACTTTGTGATCTACTAGCATGGACTTGACCGTGTCGCGCAACAATGTGGCGTAGTGCCCCGAAAGTGGGGCAACAATTAAAACGACAGGTTGTGCCTTTAGGTGAGTAAGAGTATTGGGGTCATCGCTAAAGCGCTTGAACCTTCTCAGTTCACAAAAAGGTTTTGCAAGCTCAACCCTTTCTTGAATGGCAATTTGTACGCCATCAATAGTAACGGAGTTGAGTCCGAATTCTGGCTTTAGGTAATCTTTACTGAGTCTGTAAAAGAGATCGTAGCTTGCAGAGATCCTGTGCCCTAAAGTAGACTGGGATGCGGGTAAATTTGGATTGTTATATAGCTTTGCTGCAACTTGGGCAAAATCAGCAAACGGCTCAAGTAAAGATCTTTGAGATTCGTAGAGTTGATAAAGCATAGATAAGAATTAAGTTAAGATAATTAATAACTGTAACAGTTCTGTCGGTTAAATATTGGAGGCTAGACTCCAATTTTAGTGTTTTTGGGGTATTTTTACTTCATTTTGACCAAGATTTAAAGGGGGTTTCGTAAGTGAGACAATGTGATACTGCGTAAAACATCGGGCCATTGATGAACAACCCATCTGTCATAGAAATGCTACAACCCAGCCTCAAAATGCCTGTGATCTTTGTCGGACACGGAAGTCCTATGAATGCCATTGAGGACAATGAGTTTAGACAGGCTTGGCAAAGAGTTGGGGGGTATTTTGGGGAAGGTGCAAGATGGCCTACTCCACAGTTGATTTTGTGTGTGTCTGCCCATTGGTTGACCAGTGGTTGGGGTCTTACTGCCATGCCACATCCCCCAACGATACACGACTTTGGTGGTTTCCCCCCGGAACTTCACGCGCAGCAGTACCCAGCACCGGGATCGCCGGAATTTGCGACTCAAATATCAAAGATCATCAAACAGCCCTTCAAAGGCCTTGGCGGGAAAGGTGAGGGCGAGGACTTATTTCTTGATCACGAAGAGTGGGGATTTGATCACGGTACTTGGTCGGTATTGAAGCCGATGTTTCCTAGTGCAAAAATTCCTGTCATCCAAATGAGTATTGACTACTCGGCCTCCATGCAGGATCACTTCGATTTGGGCCGTCAACTCACCAAGCTAAGGGAACTGGGTGTGCTGATACTCGGCTCTGGAAACACAGTTCATAACCTAAGATCCATGATCAGGACAGCGCCCAGTTCAGAGGCTTTTGATTGGAACAAAGCATTCGATGATTGGGTGGCGAAATGTATCAACGAAGGGGATCTAAAGCGTTTGATGGAGTTTCAAAGTTTAGGCGAGATTGCTAAGTTAGCTCATCCTAGTTTTGAGCATTACTTACCCATTCTTTACACCGCGGGAGCTGCGAGGGAAGACGACAAAGTTGAGTACTTCAGCGACAACTATCAAGCCAAATCAGTTGCAATGCGCTCAGTGATTTGGTACTAACTGCTTGGCTACATTTATAATTTATGAGTTGAAGACTGATATCATGACTTTCTTTTATTCTTAACTTGTCATACCAATCATGCACGCAGATCACTCAATCAAAGCCCTTATTTTTGATGTTTTTGGTACCTTGGTCGACTGGCGGTCAAGCATCGCTGCCCAGGCGCAAACTCATTTGGGAAAGAACTTCTCTTTGGATTGGCTTGATTTTGCTGATGCATGGCGGGATCAATACCAACCCTCTATGCAAAAAGTGCGTAGCGGTGAAATACCATTTTGCTCTTTAGACACACTGCATTTAATTAATTTAAAAAGAGTGATCCAAGATTTTTCTCTAAAAGGTATAGATGAACAAACCATTGCTGAGCTGAACTTAGCATGGCACAAGCTTGGGTGCTGGAGTGACACTCAAATGGGTTTAAACCGTATCAGGCAGAAATTTGTTATTGCGCCTTGCTCTAATGGAAACATATCGCTCATGATAAATTTGGCACGGCACAACCAAATTCACTGGGATGCTATTCTAGGCTCCGAGATAGCTGGGAACTACAAACCTAACCCTATTGTTTACCAAGCGAGTGTTAAGGCATTGGGACTTAATCCTAGCGAAGTTATGATGGTTGCTGCACACTCTTTTGATTTAAAAGCTGCAGCAGATCAGGGACTGCGAACAGCTTTTGTCGCACGCCCGCAAGAATATGGCCCTGCGGGGGCGAAGAATCATTACAAAGCAGAAACCAAGCCACTTACCGAGGTGGATTATTCTTGTTCCGATCTCAACGATCTAGCTACTCAATTGGGATGCTGAACACTGCTGATATGGCCTAAATTGCTTTGTGCATTTCTCGTTTAAAGATTTCCAGTGCTTGAGCTTTAATTTTTATAAACTCCACTTCACTGACTGACTCTGCTCGTCGAGGGCGAGCCATATTAAAGTCAAGTAAAGCTGCAATTTGAGTTGGACGACGCGTTAAGAGTAATATTTGATCAGCCAAAAATACAGCGTCCTCTAAATCATGGGAGACAATTACCATGGTAACGCCTGTTTTGATATTTGTTTCTTGAAGTTTTTCCCTAATAAACAGTGTCATCTCAAAGTCAAGAGCAGAAAAAGGTTCGTCCAAAAAAAGTACTTCAGGCTCGCAAGCGAGTGCCCGCATGATGGAAGTGGTCTGTTGTTGTCCCCCCGAAAGTTCGTACGGGTACTGATTTAGACTGAATTTGATTTCAAATAAGTTAATCAGTTCTTCTACTCTACTCTTGACTTGCTCTTTATTCATCCCCATTCGCTTTAATGGATACGCAATATTGTCCCAAGCTGTCATCCAGGGGAATAGGGCGTCTCTATAGTTTTGAAATACGTAACCTATCTTTGTTTGTTCCAAAGTTTTACCATCAAATAATACTTGCCCAGCATCCATTTTCATGAGCCCCGCAACCATATTGATCAGTGTAGACTTGCCACATCCATTAGGGCCAAATACCGAGACGATCTTTCCTTTTTTAATATCAAGATTAAAGTTTTTGTAAAGTGTAATTCCTGCAAAGTCTTTGCATAAATTTTGAATCGTGACGTGTGCTCTTTTAGTTGGCACAGCGACACCTTTAGAAATTGTCTTATTCGGTATTAAATCGGTTTGTGTGTTCATACTCAAGCCTTGCCGCCCCAGTGTATGAGTCGGCGCTCTACAACCATGAAGATTAGATTTAAGAAATAGCCAAGTGCACCAGTCACCAGAATTGAGCTATACATGTCTTTGATATTGAAGACCTGTTGAGCATCTATGATTCTGTGTCCTAAGCCACTCTCGGAGCCGATAAACATTTCGGCAACAATAACAATGACAAGCGCTAGGGATATTCCAGTGCGAAGCCCAATGAAGGTTTGGGGCAGACTCTCCATTAGTAATACATCTTTGAATATGTGCCATCGACTAACGCCCATGGTTTGCGCGGCCATGACACGAGTTTTTTTAGCATTCATAACGCCATAGGCGCTATTAAAAATAATCACCAATACAGCTGCAAACGCTGCAATTGCAATTTTGTTTACATCCGTAATACCAAAAATAAGCATGAACAAAGGAATTAACGCTGATGAAGGAGTGGAGCGAAAGAAGTCTATTAAAAATTCCACGCTCTTGTATATTGGGGGAGAGCTTCCCAGTGCCACGCCTAAAGGAACACCCACCAGGCTGGCGCCTAGAAATGCGTAAAATGTTCTTGCTATGGTTGCCCACAGATCCGGAAATATCGATCCAGTCGCAAAGACATGAATCATATACATAACCGTTGTGCTTGGGGCGGGTAGGAGAGTCGCACTCACCCATTTTGCAGACACAGCAGTTGCCCAAATTAAATATAGAAATGCAGGTCCAATTAGGGGAAGAAACCTTTTAAGAAAATTGATGGGCATGAGTGCTTTAGTATGGCGTACCTATGTGCTTTGTTTGTTTATAAAGTCCGTAGGGTTGGTCATGTTTTTTTATAGAATAATGCACCTGCAGGAATTGTTTTCTCGAACACTTTTCTTTCAGTGAATATGTCAAATAGTTTTTGTAAGGCTTTAATATCGGATGTCTTTACCTCGTTGTGGTCGATGTAGCCATTGATAGGAACAGCTTTAGCCAACTCTCCCTCTATTGCTGTATAACCCGCCAGGTATTGGTTTGCGTTTAGGCCCTCTTTTCTTACATAGTTAACACCGGCTGTGTACCCACTCAGATAAGCGGGGACTAATGCCGCTTTGTTTTTCAGGGTTGCTTCAGTTAGAGCAGCTGCACCACCTATCCAAGGCAAGTTATCCCCTAAAACATACTTGGTCACGACGCCAGAGGCGATGGTACGAGATATTTTTTCTTGAGTACCAATAACTCCAGTAGGTTCGAGGGCATAGGCCGCATCCACCTGTCCAGCCGAGAGAGCTGGAAGTATTTGTGCAATAGGTAGCTCAATGACTTTAGCGTCCTTGGCCCCGGCTCCTTGCATAACTGCTTTCGCAAGGGTCACGTTATTGATGCCGGGACCGCAAGCGACTTTCTTACCTGATAACTCGGATATATCTTTAATCGGGGAAGCTACGGGCACGATAACTTGATCCAGAATATATTTTTCGTTTGCAAAATTAACGCATGTGAATTTTATGTTTCCAGGATCCTGTGCATCGGCTAGTGCCAAGGCTGTAATTGCTACTCCGTTAGCACATCCATCAATTCGACCAGCCATCATGGCCTCAACAACTTGGCTCGGACTTGCAAACTTAACAGCCTCAACGTTTACTCCAGCAGCTTTGAAAAAGCCTTTCTCTAGGGCTGCAAAAAAAGGTAATCCTGCGGCGATAGGCCAATAACCAATAAGCAGTTTCTTTTCATCTGCTTTTGCAGAAAATCCTAAAGGAAGTGCAGAGATACCCAAAGCAAAACGCATTGCTTTTATTAGACTCAGTCTTTTGGATGTTTGAATTTTTTCCATAAAAGGCTCATGTAAGTTTGATTTGAATTTTCTAAAATCTAAAACGATTAAAAATGGGAGTCAACTTCTAGGCTCAACAGATCCTCTTTAATAATTTTCATTTCTTATGTGTATGCAACTGCTGTGCCAAGTCCGATTGCTTTTAATATTCTGAAAGCTACATATTGATATTCACCGCTTGCATTAGGGCTCTGTTTAAGGGCTAAATTCACTAAAAGACAACTCATAGCCTTGATGTCTTAGCTACTTTTAATCTGCGCTACTTGCGACTTGCTGATAATGTCACTTTTTTAGTGCGCACGCACCAATATTGACAAGTACTGACTGCTAATGAATTCTTACAGGGGAGATTAACAATAAATTAATATGTTAGCCCGCCAATACTTGAATAACGAACGAACTATGCAGTATCAACGGAGTCTTCTTTGACAGTTTTAATTAAATCTTCATTTATGAAGTGAATAGAAACCCATTTTTTCAGTTCAGCTTTATATCGATCATTATCTAAAGAATGCCAACCGACACATAACCCGGTGGGCGACCTACCACATGAGCATTCAGTTTCTGTATCAAAGGATATATCTCTGGCATTCATTTAAAAGAGCATGCAATCAATTCAAGGTCATTCTAGTTGGCAAACTACTCAAAACCTAAAATTGTCATAAATCTATTAGATAACACATCCTTTTTTTGCACAAATATGGTGCAAAAAAAGGAAGCAAGACCTTGATTAACCCTTCTTAAAGTACTGGGTGGGGGGGCATTGCTTGCCACGGTTCTTGCTTTATATAAAAACAATAAGTATAAATGAGGCACAAAATGTTTTATGAAGCTGAGAATATTGAGCGAGTGGGACGCCATGAGGTCCAGTACTCCATAGTCAATTTGGGAAGAGACAAGGAGTTCTCAAAGTTAATGGATTTCGAGCTCCCTCAACTTGAAGAGTCCTTAATCGCCAGGTTTACACCCCAAAATGTAATGTTGAAACATTATTTGTATAAAAAAATGGATCGATATTATCTTGCTGTTGAATGTGAGTTAGCTCAAAAAAAATTAGCCTATAACGTACTCATAAACGATTCGGGCCCCGCATTCGTCATTCAAGCCCCTCAACAGGAGTATTCTCTTTTATCAGGCAAGCGAATTAAGGAAACTCTTTTTGATATCACAGTTCAGCACTTTGATACGTGATTGTTGTTGAAACCAGGGCAATCACGAAAACAAATTACCCTGACTTGAATCAACTTGAGGGGTAGCAATTACCCCTTCATGACTGCGGCAATGGAAGTTGCAACGTGTTCCACATTTTTTGTATTCAGAGCAGAAACTGCCATTCGACCTGAATCAGTGCCGTAGACACCAAATTCATTTCTAAGTCTAATCATTTGGTCCTTGGGTAAGCCTGAGTAGCTGAACATGCCGATTTGATCGGTAATAAAACTCATATTCTCTTTAACTCCAGCCTTCTTAAGACCATCGACGAGCATTGAGCGCATAAGTTTGATTCGAACGCGCATTTCACCCAGCTCTTTCTCCCAAAGCGCTCTCAAGGCAGGCGTATTAAGGACATGAGCAACAACTGAACCCCCATGGATAGGGGGGTTGGAGTAGTTAGTCCTGACCATAATTTTAAGTTGAGAAAGCACTCGGTCACATTCTGGTTTGTCAGTGCAGACGACGGATAATGCGCCGACCCGTTCACCGTACAAACTAAAGCTCTTAGAAAAGGAAGTAGAAACAAAGAAATTCATACCTGACTTAATGAATTTTCCAATGACCGCTCCATCTTCGGCGAGCCCAACCCCAAAACCTTGATAAGCAAGATCCAAGAACGGTGTAAGTTCACCCTGTTTAACTACCTCAATGACTTGGTCCCACTGCGAAGCCGTTATGTCGTAACCCGTTGGGTTATGGCAGCAAGCATGGAGTACAACAATTGTTTGTTTGGGTGCTGCACGCAGGGAGGCTAGCATGGACTCAAAATCGATTCCTTTTTTAGCTGCGTCATAGTACCCATAGGTCGTTACATCGAACCCGGCTTGAGTAAATATGGCTCGGTGATTTTCCCAACTCGGGTCAGAGATCATGAGTCCTGCTTTAGGAAGTAATTTCTTCAAAAAGTCTGCACCGACCTTAAGTCCTCCTGTTCCACCCAAAGTTTGAACGGTTGCGATTCGACCTGACGTAACAGGTTCAGAGCCTTCCCCGAAAACCAAGGACTTCACAGCAGCGTCGTACGCAGCAATGCCATCGATGGGCAGATAACCCCTAGCAGTTGGTTTTGAAATCAATTCCTTCTCTGCCAATTGAACGCATTCAAGTAATGGGATTTTGCCGTTATCGTCAAAATAAACGCCAACACCTAAGTTGACTTTTAATGGGTTCTTGTCTGTGGCAAATTGCTCGTTTAAGCCCAAAATTGGGTCACGTGGAGCCATCTCAACTGCGGTAAACAACGACATTGTTCGGGGCCTTATTAGGTAATTATTGAATTTAGAGAGAAAATGCAAGGTTGGCCGATGCAATTAAAGAAATCACCTATGTGAATGCTTTGAAAATCATATGCCGACCTACTTTCATTATTTTAGCTCGCCACGGTGAACTTTTTTGTGAATTTAGGTATCCTATGTCATTGAAATTGGTGTTTCCCATTCAAATTCGTTCTTTTCAATATTTCCTCCACTCTCATTTGTTAAATAAATCCCCCTCATATGCTTGAGTCAATTGATCTATCCCATCCAGTTCAAGAGGGAGAATTCGTTCAATTTCCCGGATCCCCCTTTGAGTTATTCCAACCCTACGCCCCCGCTGGGGACCAACCTCAGGCTATCGACTTATTGGTCGAAGGGATAGAGAACGGCGAATCATTCCAAACTCTACTCGGTGTGACTGGCTCTGGAAAAACATTTACTATGGCAAATGTCATTGCCAGGCTAGGTCGACCTGCAATGGTATTTGCACCAAATAAAACTCTGGCGGCCCAGTTGTATTCTGAATTCAGGGAGTTCTTCCCTAAAAATGCAGTTGAATATTTTGTTAGCTACTACGATTACTATCAACCCGAGGCTTATGTTCCCCAGCGGGATATGTTCATAGAGAAAGACAGCGCCATCAATGAGCATATCGAACAGATGCGCTTATCCTGCACCAAAAGTATCTTGGAACGACGTGATGTAATCATCGTAGCTTCAGTCTCTGCGATATACGGTATCGGTGAGCCTGAGAGTTATCATAAAATGGTAATGACTCTTCGTGCGGGTGATAAGCTAGGTCAAAGAGAGGTTATTGCGCAACTTGTTCGTATGCAATACGAGCGAAATGAGATGGAATTCTCAAGGGGAAAATTTCGCGTGCGAGGGGATACGATAGATATCTTTCCTGCAGAGCACAGTGAGCTCGCCATTCGTATTGAGCTCTTTGATGATGAAATTGAATCTTTGACTCTTTTTGATCCCCTAAGTGGTCACATTAAACAAAAAATTCCCAGATTCACTGTCTATCCCTCAAGCCACTACGTAACACCCAGGGACCGAGTCCTTGCTGCAGTTGAGACTATTAAGATAGAGCTATCTGATCGAGTCAAGGAGTTAGTCGGGCAGGGCAAGCTTGTAGAGGCGCAGCGCCTAGAACAACGAACCCGGTTTGATTTAGAAATGCTTAGTGAGATTGGTCACTGCAAGGGTATTGAGAACTACACCAGGCATCTCTCTGGCGCAAAGCCCGGAGATCCGCCAAGTACCTTAACCGATTATTTGCCTAAAGACGCCATCATGTTTATGGACGAGAGCCATGTATTGATGGGGCAATTTTCTGGCATGTATAACGGAGATAGATCCAGAAAATCTACCCTCGTTGAATATGGATTCAGACTACCCAGTGCACTTGATAACCGTCCTTTAAAACTAGAGGAGTTGGAGCAAAGAATGCGGCAAGTTATATTTGTATCCGCAACTCCAAGTGATTATGAGAATACCCACGCCGGTCAGGTTGTTGAACAACTCGTCAGGCCAACGGGTTTGGTCGACCCAGAAATTGAAGTCCGACCCGCAGCTCACCAAGTCGATGATGTTTTGCAGGAGATAAAGAAACGAAGCGATAAAAGAGAGCGAGTTTTAATTACGACTTTAACAAAGCGGATGGCTGAGCAACTAACGGATTATTTGTCCGATAACGGTGTAAAGGTTCGATATCTGCACAGTGACATTGATACGGTTGAGCGAGTAGAAATACTTAGAGACCTAAGGCTCGGTGTTTTTGATGTTTTGGTTGGTATTAACTTACTCAGAGAGGGCCTGGACTTGCCGGAGGTCTCTTTGGTAGCTATTTTGGACGCTGACAAGGAGGGTTTTTTACGCTCCGAGCGTAGTTTGATACAAACCATTGGTCGAGCAGCTAGAAATTTGTCAGGCAAAGCAATTTTGTATGGAGACAGAGTTACTGAGTCTATGCGTAAAGCCATATTTGAGACCGAGCGCAGACGTAGCAAGCAGATTCAACATAATCTAGAGCAAGGTATAACGCCGCGCGGAGTCTTCAAGGAGGTCAAGGACCTTATTGACGGTGTTTATAGTGAAAAGTCTGGCAAAGATGCACAACTGGCCGCCCAGTCCGCATCTATAGATGCTATGAGCGAGAAGGAGCTTTCAAGAGAAATCAAGCGTTTGGAAAAACAGATGATGGAGCATGCAAAGAACTTGGAGTTCGAGAGTGCAGCGAGAACTAGAGATCAATTGGTAAAGGTTCGCGAAAGGGCGTTTGGTGCGTCCGCAAGAGACTCAATACAGATGAACAGCTAATTCGAGGATCCGGGATGCCTCAGTTTTTTTAGAGGGTTTTTGGGTTTAATATCCAAAAAAGATGTCTAATACGAGTGACGCAACGGACCCATAGTAAGTGAGCTCTCGCAACAATATTAATATTTAATAATTAATAAACACACTGATATCATGGTTTTACTATCAAATACCCTACCAATTTGTTGGGTTTCTGTTAAACTTGACTGAATCAGTCGGCTTAATTCTCTCCGTCAGAGTTTAGAGTCAACTTCTACCGATTGGATGGATCTTTTCCATATGTCAGTTTGAATTTAGGAGTTCAGTTATGCGTCTTACTACAAAAGGCCGTTTCGCAGTTACCGCAATGATCGATTTGGCACTTCGCCAAAACTCGGGGCCGGTAACTTTGGCCGCAATTAGCCAAAGGCAGCAGATATCGTTATCTTACCTAGAGCAGTTATTCGGAAAATTGCGCCGCAACGATCTGGTCGAGTCCACTCGTGGTCCAGGTGGGGGCTACACGCTTGGGCGCAATCCTAGCGATATCACAGTCTCAGAAATTATCATGTCCGTCGATGAGCCCATTGATGCTACTCACTGTGGAGGCAAAGAGAACTGTCTAGGTGACTCTGGCAGATGTATGACGCACGAATTATGGGCGTCGTTGAACGAAAGAATGATTGAGTTTTTAAGTTCGGTTACTCTGCAAAAACTCGTTGACGACCAAATTGCTAAAGGCGTAGAGATCGAAGGAAAGCCCTCTCTTAAGCGTGCGATATCGCCAATGCCCCTATCCAAACAGATTCGGGTTAATGCACCCAATTCGGTTTTTGCCCTAGGAAATGCATTCACAAAATTTTAATTTATTAAAAATCTAAATTTTTCTCCACCACCGATTTCCGAGATTTTGGATTAGCAGCATATCAATCAATCAATTTCAAGATAAGAGCAACTAATATGGATATGACACCACACTTCCCCATCTATATGGACTACGGATCAACAACACCTGTAGATCCTAGAGTGGTTGAAGCAATGATTCCTTGGCTTCGTGAGCACTTTGGAAACCCAGCGTCCCGCAGTCATGCCTGGGGTTGGGAGGCAGAGGAGGCTGTAGAGAATGCTCGTTCGCAGGTTGCGGCCCTAGTGGGCGCAGATCCAAGAGAGATCGTATGGACTTCTGGGGCTACAGAGTCAATTAACTTGGCTATCAAGGGTGCCGCCCATTTTTACAAAACCCGCGGCAATCATCTCATTACGGTTAAAACTGAACACAAAGCAACACTTGACACAATGCGTGAGCTGGAGCGTCAAGGTTTCGAGGTTACTTATTTAGATGTTCAAGAGGACGGTCTTTTAGATTTAAACAAGCTAAAAGATGCAATACGTCCAGACACTATCCTTATCAGCGTCATGCATGTGAATAATGAGATTGGTGTAATTCAAGACGTAGTGACTATTGGAAATATGTGTAGGGACAAGGGTATTATTTTCCACGTCGATGCAGCGCAAGCGACTGGAAAAATAGCTATAAACCTAGCAGACTTACCCATTGATTTAATGAGTTTGGCTTCACATAAAACCTACGGACCGAAGGGAATAGGTGCGCTATACGTTAGAAGAAAACCTCGTATACGCATTGAGGCTCAGATCCACGGCGGTGGACATGAAAGGGGCATGCGCTCTGGTACATTACCAACGCATCAGTGTGTAGGTATGGGCGAGGCATTCAAGTGGGCTCAACTCGAGATGCAGCAGGATTACGACAAAGCACTTCGATTGCAAAAGAAACTAATTGCTGGGTTACAAAACATGGAACAAGTTTTCATCAATGGAAACCTTGTTCATCGGGTCCCCCATAATTTGAACATCAGTTTCAATTACGTTGAGGGCGAGTCATTGATCATGGGCATCAAAGGGTTAGCGGTTTCTTCGGGTTCTGCGTGTACATCTGCCAGTTTGGAGCCAAGTTACGTCCTAAGGGCGTTGGGCCGCAGTGATGAGTTGGCTCATAGCAGCTTGCGCATGACGATTGGGCGCTTTACTGAAGAAGAAGAAATTGATTATGCAATTTCAACCATCACCCAAAACGTTGGGAAGCTTCGAGATCTCAGTCCCCTATGGGAAATGTTTAAAGATGGAGTGGATATCAGCTCTATCCAATGGGCTGCGCACTGATTTTATCGGTGTTGTGGAATACAGAATTTTAAGAAATACACAATTTAGGAGTTATCCAAATGGCATACAGTGAAAAAGTTATCGATCATTACGAAAACCCCCGTAACGTTGGCTCTTTTGAAAAAGGGGATGACACTGTTGGTACGGGAATGGTCGGCGCTCCCGCATGTGGAGACGTTATGAAGTTACAAATTAAAGTCAATCCACAGACTGGAGTGATCGAGGATGCTCGCTTTAAGACATACGGGTGCGGCTCAGCTATTGCTTCTTCATCTCTGGTAACCGAGTGGGTGAAGGGAAAGACGCTTGATGAAGCGGCCGCTTTAAAGAACAGCCAAATTGCTGAGGAGCTTGCGCTGCCCCCTGTCAAAATTCATTGCTCTATTCTTGCAGAAGACGCTATTAAAGCAGCAGTCGATGATTACAAGAAAAAGCATACTCATTAATTTATCAACGACTCCCAATTACTAATTCAATTATGTCAGTCACTTTGACCCCATCTGCAGCAAAACACGTAACTCGTTACTTAACTAAGCGAGGTAAGGGCGTAGGAGTTCGGTTGGGGGTTAAAACCACTGGGTGCTCTGGCTTGGCATACCAACTTGAATACGTTGATGAGTTGACCCCTGAGGATGTCGTGTTTGAAGATCAGGGGGTCAAAGTGCTTGTAGACCCTAAAAGCTTAGCTTATATTGACGGAACGCAACTCGATTTTGTCAGAGAGGGTTTAAACGAAGGCTTTAAGTTTAATAATCCGAATGAACGTGATCGATGTGGTTGCGGAGAATCTTTTAGAGTGTGATGTGAGCGATACCATTGATCAATCTGTTATAAATTTACAGTCTACAGATTTTGAGTTATTTCATCTTGAACCCAAAGCGGTCATAGATTTAGGGTGCTTGTCCCATCGCTGGAAAGAGCTACAGGCGATGACTCATCCCGATAGGTTTACGAGCCAAGGCGCAAGTGCTGCCAGAGTTGCAATGCAATACTCTATCAGAGTGAATGAGGCATATCAACGCCTTAAATCTCCATTAACTCGTTTTGCTTATTTATGTGAGTTGCACGGCGCACCTATTGAGGCCGAAAGCAATACGGCAATGCCTATTGAGTTTTTGACTCAACAAATGCAGTGGCGGGAGGATCTAGAGGAGGCTTCTACGACCTCAGATATAGACACCTTACAAACACAGGTTGATCAACTTCTTGTAACTTTGGAGCGAGATTGCTTAAATGCCATTGATGTGGATTCAGACTTCTCCGTGGCAGCTAAGATTGTTAGGTCCATGATGTTTGTGAAGCGATTTCAAATCGATATTGATAATAAAGCCGACCTCTTGGATCGTCATTAAAATCAATCAACGCAATAAACCATTACTTTCTTAACTTCCAATGGCACTCCTTCAAATTTCAGAACCCGGACAAGCACCTAATCCACATGAAAGAAGGATTGCCATAGGAATCGATTTAGGAACAACGCATTCTTTGGTGGCCAGTGTTCGAAATTCAGTTGCTGAATGCTTGCCTAACGAATCTGGTGTGGTTATGCTGCCGTCTGCAGTTAGGTACTTAGAAGGCGGACGACGTCAAATAGGGTCAGAAGCATTAGCTAACCGACACATTGATCCCATGAATACGATAGTTTCAGTTAAGCGTTTTATGGGCCGTGGCTTAAAAGATATTAAAAACGTTGAGGATATACCGCTTCAATTGATAGATAAGCCCGGCATGTTAGCGATTCAAACTCGGGACGGTGAAAAATCTCCTGTAGAGATTAGTGCTGAAATTTTAGCCACACTACGCTACACCGCACAAGACACTTTTGATGACGATATTTTCGGTGCCGTAATTACGGTGCCCGCATATTTTGATGATGCACAACGACAAGCGACTAAGGATGCAGCCCAATTGGCGGGAATCAATGTACTAAGACTTATCAATGAACCAACGGCAGCAGCCATTGCCTACGGTTTAGAGAATGAAAGTGAGGGTACTTTTGCAGTGTTTGATTTGGGGGGTGGAACCTTTGATATCTCAATACTTAATCTGACTAAAGGCGTGTTTGAAGTATTAGCAACCGGTGGGGATTCCAACCTTGGTGGAGATGACTTTGACCATGCACTAGTGAGTTCGGTATTAAGCAAAGTTGGAACTAAAATTTCCCTAACTAATTCAGAGAAAGCAATGCTTTTAGCTGAGGCTCGTAAAGCCAAGGAGTCGCTTAGCTCCCTCAATGAAGTTAAATTTGAAGTTGCTCTTTCTTCGCAAACTATTGATGTGCTTGTATCCAGAGAGCATTTTCAAGAGGTAACTCAGCACTTGGTTGATCGTGCTACGGGATGTGTCAAAAAAGCTCTAAGAGATGCATCGCTTAAATTCAATGATATCAATGGCGTGGTGATGGTGGGTGGTTCTACCCGAATGCCTCACGTTCAAAGCGCAGTCAGGGATCTTTTCAAGCAAGAACCTTTAATAAATCTAAATCCAGATGAGGTAGTTGCGATCGGAGCAGCGATTCAAGCCGAACAACTCGTTGGTAACAGACAGGGCGATGCCTTGCTTTTATTAGATGTCATACCGTTATCGCTTGGTATTGAGACTATGGGTGGATTGGTTGAGCGGATAGTGCCCAGAAATCAAACTATTCCAACTGCAATGGCACAGGACTTTACGACTTACAAAGATGGACAAACCGCGTTGTCCTTGCATGTCGTTCAAGGTGAGCGTGACATGGTGTCAGATTGTCGTAGTTTGGCTCGTTTTGAGCTCAAGGGAATTCCTGCCATGGCGGCGGGTGCTGCCCGAATTCGAGTGACCTTTACTGTGGACGCTGATGGGTTACTCAGCGTTGAGGCCAAGGAGTTGCAAAGCGAAGTTGTCGCCAAAATCGAAGTTAAACCATCTTACGGTTTAAGTGATGATGACATTGCCAAAATGCTCCAAGACGGCTTCGCGACGGCTGAAATCGATAAAACAGCTAGAGCCCTTGCTGAGGCCAGAGTAGATGCTGATCGGTTGATTTTGGCAACCAACAGTGCCCTGGAAATTGACGGGGATTTAGTAAGTCCGCAAGAACTTGGTGAAATTCAGGCCATAATCTTCAAAATTCAAAAGGAAATCACAGGCTCTGACTATGCATTGATTGAGTCACTGACTAAAGCGTTAGCAAACGAGACTGAAAATTTTGCTGCGCAACGCATGAACCGTGGTATTCAAAAAGCACTTTCTGGTAAAAAACTAGAGTCGATTTAATATTATCACCGGCCTGTATTTTTAAGCCTTTTTTAAAATAACCTGACACCATTTTCCGCTCTCTTTAATATGACTACCATTCGAATATTACCGCATCCTGAATACTGCCCTGAGGGTAAAGAGATTCAAGCTGATAGGGGGATGACGATATGTGAGGCACTGCTAGAGAATGACATTAATATTGAGCACGCCTGCGAGATGAGTTGTGCTTGCACCACTTGTCACGTCGTAGTTCGCGAGGGCTTTAATTCTTTAAATGAGCTTGAAGAGTTGGAGGAGGATTTGTTGGACAGAGCATGGGGGCTAGAGCCTAATTCCAGACTCAGTTGTCAAGCAATCGTTGCAGGCGAGGCTTTGCTGATTCAGATACCTCGCTATACAGTAAATCATGCAAAAGAAAATCATTGATTATTTTGAATTCAATGACATTTTCAATGTAATCAACCATTGTCTAAATATCCATTGCATTAATAAATATGTCCGATAGATTTATATTTCTAGATACAGAAACAACGGGTCTGTCTGCCGAAGCTGGCGACAGGATTTTGGAGATAGGTTGCGTTGAGTTAGTTAACCGTCAGCTCACGGGAAATAATTTACATTTCTACATTAATCCTGAGCGTGCAAGTCACGAAGACGCTTTAAAAGTGCACGGTATCAGCGATGAGTCCTTGCTTGATAAACCAAAGTTTGCACAACTAGCCGATGAAATTTTGAATTACCTAACGGGCGCTCACATCTTTATTCACAATGCTTCTTTTGACGTAGCTTTTTTGGATAAAGAGCTTGCATTATGCGGCAAGGACTCCTTCTCCAAATATGTGAGTAAAGTAACAGATACTCAAATGATGGCAAAGCAACTTTTTCCAGGGAAAAGGAATTCACTTGACGCTTTGTGTGACCGATACGGGGTAGATAATTCGAGTCGGAAACTTCACGGAGCCTTGCTAGATGCTGAGTTATTGGCTGACGTTTACATATGCATGACCAGAGGGCAAGATACCCTGTTGATGGATGCAGACGAGTCAAAGGAGGTGAAGTTAAACGTTGCTAAGATCGATTTGTCTAGTTATGAGTTATCTACTATTTTTGCCAATGAACAAGAAATTGCAGAACATTCAGTTGTATTGACCGATATCGATAAAGCCAGCTCAGGCAAAACGGTTTGGCGTATTAACTCGCTCGATAAATCAGAAGGGGTTGAGTTAAAAGCTTAGGCAACTACGCCGTATACGTATCTATGAGATAATACTTTCGATTCAAGTTGTGTCCTTTCATGATTTGGGCGATTAACTCAGCGGTAGAGTGCCACCTTCACACGGTGGAAGCCACATGTTCGATCCATGTATCGCCCACCACCCAGTTGATAGGAGTTTAGATGGGGGTCATTTTGAGAATTTTCAAAAGATTAGTTGTCTCTCTTCTAATTTTTGGACTTGCTGGTCTTCTTACTCTTGGTGGTTTTTATTTATACGTAAACCATAACAGCAATTTTTATGCTGTACAAGAAGGTGTAATCTACCGATCAGCTCAACTTGACGCCGGTAATTTAGAGCATCATATTGCTGCTCAAAAAATTAAAACTGTAGTTAATTTGCGGGGCGAAAACCTTGATAAAGATTGGTACAAAACTGAGTCAAATGTATCTAAACTGCACGGCGTGACTCTTATCGATATACCTCTATCTAGCTCACGGCGAATCAGGCCTGACGAAGCCAGAGCTTATATTGAGTTAATCAATCAAGCTCCTAAACCGGTATTGATTCATTGTTTAAATGGATCTGATAGAACTGGTTTTATATCAGCGGTGTATCTAATTCAAAACGGAGTGGATGAAATTACCGCAAGCCATCAACTTGCACTCAAATATGGACATTTCCCCCACGGTCCTTGGAGGGACACAAAAGCTATGGACGACAGCTTAGCTGACTTTATAAATACCCTGCAACCTGGTACCGACTGATTCTAGGACGCCAAAATAATAAGTCCGAGTATTTGCCCCTCCAGATTTTGCAACAGCATGATTCCAATTTGTATTAAAGCTAACAAAGCAAGCGGGGACAAATCGATTCCTCCGAAGAGGGGTAGAACTTTTTGAATAGGTCTTAACATGGGGTTGACCAGGCGCGAGAAGATATCGATCACGGAAGAGTTAGAGCTTATCCATGTCATTACAGCGTAAACCAAAACCAATCCGTTTAAGCATGAAAGGCACATCTGAAATAAGCCAAAGACGCTGACTCCAATAATCATTAGATAGGGTTGTACCCCAGAGTTGATAAGCCACATAACGCTTGCCTTAGCTAATATGATCAGGAACGCTGAAAGCAGACTTGCTGTATCTAATCTTCCTATTGAGGGTATAAATCTCCTAATCGGTAATACGATCCAGTTGGTGGTGGCAAAAATAAAGGGACCAAGGGGATTTCCTGAATTAGCACTTAGGGATATTCTTTGAAAATGGAATAAAAGTCTCAGAAGGCATGTGCCCGCTAGTAACCCTTCGATCATTTGAAGGATAAAGCCAACAATCTGGTAGAGCATCAGGTTTGTGTAGGTTCTATGATTTCTGTTTTCGGAGCAGGTTTGCAGTCAAAGCAGATAAACATAGTTGATCCAAGCATTCTTTTAAATGAACCCTCAGACCGTGGTTTATGGCGACCACATTTAATGCAACTCATAGTGTCAATTGAGCGTCCACCGGTACCAAATGGGGATCCACCTTTTTTTGACTTATAGCGTAGCCCGTCGTTTCTTATTTGTGTAGTATCGTCTCGGGCCATTTTTCTATTTTAGCACTAAACCAAAACACGAGTGCTTGTCCTCAATGGTTAATCTCCTCGCAGGTCTCAGGAACTGGAAATTAACTTGCGGTGCCCCAATTTAAGGAGTAGGAGCGGAGCTGTCTTTATAGTTATAAGGAAGATCAGCTTTTATGGAGTGAACAAAGTAGCCCGAATTGATTTCACTTAAGGGAACACGGCGCGCTCCATTAAAACGCCTTACCCAGTAAGCCTCTCGCATGTCCTCAATTCGAACTGCTGAGCCGGTGCGAGGGGAGTGTATAAATTTACCATCGCCTAAATAAATTCCAACGTGGCTAAATGCATGTTTCATAGTGTTGAAAAATACGAGATCTCCAGGTTGAAGTTCATTGGGGTCGACCTTTTCTGTCACGGCTGCTTGTTCACGAGCATTGTGGGGCAGGACCAGGCCAACTGTTTTCTCGTACATGGCTCTGACAAAGCCACTGCAGTCAAAACCCGAGGCCTCATTTGTTCCTCCCCTGTGATAGCGAACCCCAAGCAGTTGCATAGCGTTTGTTATTAGATCTGAGGCCTGCCCAGTCACCTTTTGCTCAACAAAGCTTATGCTTCTCGCCAGAGCATTGTCTGTCGAGTTCCGGTTCTCGCTCTGGGCAAGGGCGTTGGACGCCCCAAGAGTCATGAACGAAGCGGTGAGTAATGAAAGGATATAAGTAAATTTCATGGACCGGGCATTATAACCCAACAGAATGAGTTCTTTTATACTAATTGAATTGGTTTAAAAGTGTAAGAAAATAGCCTGAATCCTAAAAATAACCCAACCGGAACCCAAAAATGTTGATACAAATCGAAGAGTCGCAGCTAGTATTAATAGACTATTCATCCCATCAGCTAGGAGCAATTGACCACGGTGAGGGGATATTTAGGGCTGCAGGGGTGCTTGGCGAAATAGCGATGCTCTTAAATGTTCCCATATTTGGTGCTGAACAATCTGAAACTCAGGGTCCTGGAATGATTGGGGACCTGCGAGTTAAGTGTCAAAAGGTTATATCCAAAACCTCATTCGATGCTTGCGAGCACGGTCTAATCGAATCGCTTAAGGGTGCAGTAAAGTCTCCTCAAGGAAACGCCAGAAGTTTGCCTAAGCACCTTCAAAAACAAGAGGCGCCCATCGAGAAAATAACAATTTTGCTCGCTGGTTGTGAGACTCATTTAAGCGTACTGCAAACTGCTTTGAGCCTGGTTGAGGATGAATTTGATGTTTGCCTGGTAACGGATGCCTGCGCGGCTATTCAGACTCACAATCACGACTCTGCACTAGACCGACTGGCGGGAGCGGGTGTGGAGCTTGTCACCCTTGAAATGGTTGCCTTTGAGTGGTTAGGCTCTAATCAACATCCAAGCTACGCTAAGGTGATGAAATTACTTGGTCGCTAACGCTGATAGACCATAAGCCTATTGGGATTCGCCATTTAAATATTCTTTCTTAAAATTAGCACTAAATCCTATTTCAGTGGCACAATATCTATAACTAGGGCTATTTCTGGCCAAAGTCGCGTCTGCAAGCCGGCGAAGTCGGTACAACAGAAGGTTTTTTTTCAACCAGCTAATGTTCCCTGAAGGGGAACGGAGGTCAGCGCTATGACACAGGCATCTAATGTCTATCAAGCCTTTGCGGGCAACAGTTATCTCTTCGGGGGCAATGCTCCTTACGTAGAAGAGATGTATGAAAATTATTTATCTAATCCAGGCAGTGTTCCTGATACCTGGCGAGAATATTTTGATGCACTACAGCACGTGCCTGCTGTAGATGGATCCCAAGCCAAAGACGTTCCACATTTGCCCGTTATCAACGCATTCGCAGAGCGAGCAAAGATGGGCGGTACCCGAGTTGTTATGGCAAGCTCGGATCCGGAGATGGGTAAAAAGAGAACCGCTGTACAGCAGTTAATTGCAGCCTATCGCAATCTGGGCGTTCGTTGGGCCGATTTAGATCCATTAAAGCGTACAGAGCGCGAAAATATTCCTGAATTAGATCCGGCTTCCTACGGATTTAGTGATGCTGACCAAGAAGCCATTTTTGACACCAGCAATACTTTTTTCGGCAAAGACAGGATGAGTCTTCGAGAGTTGCTGAATTCGCTTCGCGAGACGTATTGCGGTTCAATTGGTGCGGAATTTAATTTCATCACCAATCAAGACCATAAGCGTTGGTGGCAACAAAAGCTCGAAAGCATTCGCTC
Source organism: uncultured Burkholderiales bacterium (assembly GCA_903830725.1). Classification (GTDB taxonomy): domain Bacteria; phylum Pseudomonadota; class Gammaproteobacteria; order Burkholderiales; family Burkholderiaceae_C; genus Limnohabitans. The sequence continues at coordinate 41,808 of CAIKVH010000076.1, forward strand.
TAAGCCAACATTTAACGTCGAAAAGAAAAAGCACATCCTTGATCGACTAACTGCAGCCGAGGGCTTAGAACGATTCCTTCACACGAAGTATGTTGGTCAAAAACGTTTTTCACTCGAGGGCGGCGAAAGTTTCATTGCCTCGATGGACGAATTAATCAATGAGGCGGGTGTAAAGGGTATTCAAGAAATCGTTATCGGTATGGCTCACCGAGGCCGCTTAAACGTGCTCGTTAATTCCATGGGTAAGATGCCTAAGGACCTGTTTGCAGAGTTCGATCACACGGCGCCTGAAGATCTGCCAAGTGGAGACGTTAAATATCACCAAGGATTTAGTTCTGACGTAACTACTCCCGGCGGACCTGTTCATTTAAGCCTCGCTTTCAATCCATCTCACCTCGAGATTGTTAACCCTGTTGTTGAGGGCTCAGTGCGTTCCCGTATGGATCGCCGCAATGATCCCCACGGCAAACAGGTCTTGCCAGTTTTGGTTCACGGAGATGCTGCATTTGCAGGTCAAGGCATCGTGATGGAAACTCTCGCGCTTGCAGAGACCAGGGGCTATTCAACTGGCGGTACCGTTCACATAGTGATCAATAATCAGATCGGTTTCACCACCTCTGACCCCAGGGATTCTAGGTCTACGCTTTACTGTACAGATATCGTAAAAATGATTGAATCTCCCGTCTTGCATGTGAACGGAGATGATCCCGAAGCGGTGGTTCTGGCAACCCAACTTGCCCTTGAGTTCCGCTTAGAGTTTGCCAAAGATGTTGTGGTTGATATTATTTGCTTTAGAAAACTTGGCCACAACGAGCAAGACACTCCCAGTCTTACACAGCCTTTGATGTACAAGAAAATTTCCCAACACCCTGGTACGCGTAAGTTGTATGCTGATAAGTTAGCAACTCAAGGGCTAGGCGCAACCCTGGGTGATGACATGGTTAAGGCTTACCGCGCGGCGCTAGACGAGGGTAAAAACACTGAGGACTTTGTTCTCACCAACTTTAAGAGTAAATTTGCTGTTGACTGGGCGCCTTATCTTGGCAATAAATGGACAGATTCGGGAGACACGTCCATTCCAATGGCAGAGTGGAAACGTCTGTCCCAAAAAATTACGACAATCCCAACCACTGTTACCCCTCATCAGTTGGTTAAAAAAGTTTTAGACGATCGTGCAGCGATGGGAAGAGGCGAAATACCTGTGGATTGGGGTATGGGCGAGCATATGGCTTTCGCGTCGATTGTCGCTAGCGGATTTCCGGTTCGTTTATCAGGCGAAGATTGTGGCCGCGGCACCTTTACTCACAGGCATGCAGTTGTTCACGATCAAAACCGTGAGAAGTGGGACACAGGTACTTATGTGCCGCTTCAAAATGTATCCGATACACAGGCCCCTTTTACAGTAATAGATTCAATTCTCTCTGAGGAGGCTGTATTGGGTTTTGAGTATGGCTATGCATCAAACGATCCTAGTACGCTCGTGATCTGGGAAGCGCAGTTTGGAGACTTTGCAAATGGCGCTCAAGTCGTAATTGACCAGTTTATTGCCTCTGGCGAAGTTAAATGGGGACGTGTTAACGGCTTGACTCTGATGTTGCCTCACGGCTACGAGGGGCAAGGACCAGAGCATAGTTCAGCTCGCGTTGAACGCTTTATGCAACTTGCAGCAGATGCAAACATGCAAATCGTTCAGCCAACAACAGCGAGTCAAATCTTTCACATTTTGCGTCGACAAATTGTCCGTAATCTTAGAAAGCCCCTGATCATCTTTACGCCCAAGTCCTTGTTGCGTAACAAAGATGCAACTTCACCCATATCTGAATTTACAAAAGGAAGTTTCCAAACCATCATTCCCGAGAACAAGGCTTTAAAAGCAGATAAGGTAAAGAGGTTGGTTGTTTGCTCGGGTAAAGTTTATTACGATTTAGCTAAAAAACGCGAGGAACTTGGGCAAGAAGATGCGGCAATTATTCGTGTAGAACAGTTGTATCCCTTCCCGCATAAAGCCTTTAGTGCAGAACTTAAGAAGTATCCTAACGTCACTGAAATTGTATGGACTCAAGATGAGCCACAAAATCAAGGGGCTTGGTTTTACGTACAGCACTACATCCACGAGAATATGTTGGATGGACAAAAACTAGCCTACTCAGGAAGGGCAGCATCTGCTTCCCCAGCCGTTGGATATTCACACTTGCACCAAGAGCAACAAAAGGCCCTAGTTGAGGGGGCATTTGGCAAGATCAAAGGTTTTACTTTCAGTAAGTAATTGAAAAAATATTTTAGGAAACTGACATGGCTATCGTTGAAGTTAAAGTACCCCAACTCTCTGAATCAGTTGCTGAAGCAACTATGTTGCAATGGAAAAAGAAACCCGGAGAGGCTGTTGCGATTGACGAGATTTTGATTGAAATTGAGACAGACAAAGTAGTGCTGGAAGTACCGGCCCCTGCCGCTGGCGTTCTAACAGAGTTCGTAGTTGAAAGTGGTGGCACCGTTGTGGCGGATCAATTGATTGCAAAAATTGATACTACTGCTGTGGCTAGTGCGAGTCCCGCTCCAACTCCAAGTGCGGCAAAGTCTGCGGCCACGACAGCAACATCTGCGTCTTCGGTTTCAGCTACCCCTGCAGACTCATCGAAGGCTGGATTTGCTATGCCTGCTGCTGCAAAAATCATGGCTGATAACAATATGGCCTCCGGTTCGGTTACTGGTACTGGTAAAGACGGTCGTGTCACCAAGGGTGACGTCTTAGGTGCTATTTCTAGTGGATCATCTGCTATCCCAACTGGAGTCCCAACATCCTCGCTACCTCAGGTTCAAGCCCCTAGCGTCTCATTGGGTGAGAGGCCAGAGCAACGTGTGCCCATGAGTCGCCTACGTGCACGCGTTGCTGAACGTCTTTTGCAATCGCAAGCAACCAACGCTATTTTGACGACTTTCAACGAAATCAATATGGCCCCAGTCATGGAGATGCGCAAACGTTTCCAAGAAAAGTTTGAAAAAGAACACGGCGTAAAAATTGGGTTTATGAGCTTCTTTGTAAAAGCAGCTGTGCACGCTTTGAAAAAATACCCCGTTCTTAATGCATCTGTTGATGGAAATGACATCGTCTATCACGGATATTTTGATATTGGTATCGCTGTTGGTTCGCCGCGTGGTTTGGTTGTGCCTATATTACGTAATGCGGATCAAATGAGTTTTGCTGAAATTGAAAAGAAAATTGCAGAGTACGGTGCAAAAGCCAAGGACGGTAAGTTGGGAATTGAGGATATGACGGGGGGTACTTTCTCCATCTCCAATGGAGGTGTTTTCGGCTCCATGCTCTCCACTCCAATTATCAATCCTCCACAGGCTGCAATATTGGGTGTTCATGCTACTAAAGACCGTGCAGTAGTTGAGAACGGTCAGGTTGTAGTTCGTCCGATGAATTATTTTGCAATGAGTTACGATCACAGAATTATTGATGGTCGCGAAGCAGTTCTAGGATTGGTAGCGATGAAAGAGGCGCTAGAAGATCCGGCCCGTTTACTTTTTGATATTTAATCTTAAAGAACAGCAGCGTAAAACAATTAATTCTTGAATGATTGTTTTACGCTCTGCTGATTCTCAAAGCATAGGGTTAATTTTGCTTTGGGATATCAGAGTTGCAGCCACATTTAACTTATAAGTTTGCTTAGGTTTTAAATTATTATGACTAAAGAATTTGATGTTGTCGTCGTTGGTGGTGGCCCTGGTGGTTATATCGCTGCGATCAGAGCAGCCCAGCTCGGTTTAAGCGCTGCTTGTATTGATGAGTGGACTAACGAAAAGGGTGGGCCTGCATTAGGCGGGACATGTACCAATGTTGGTTGCATCCCCTCTAAAGCTTTATTGCAGTCGTCAGAGCATTTTGATCATGCGCAACACCACTTTGCAGAACACGGCATAGAGGTTAAGGGTTTGAAAATTGATGTCACTCAAATGACCGCCAGAAAAGACAGTGTTGTCAAACAAAACAATGATGGTATTTTGTATCTCTTTAAAAAGAACAAAGTAAGTTTCTTTCACGGTCGTGGATCGTTTGTAAAGGCCTTTGACGGCAAATATGAAATTGCTGTTGCCGGAGAACAAGCTCAAACGCTTATAGGTCGTCACATTATTATTGCAACGGGCTCAAGTGCTCGCCCATTGCCAGGGACCCCGTTTGACGAGGAAACTATCCTGTCAAATGATGGAGCATTAAAGATTAAAGCTGTACCTGCAAAGTTGGGTTTAATTGGTGCGGGTGTCATTGGCTTAGAAATGGGGTCTGTATGGCGTAGGTTAGGCTCTGAGGTTACTATTCTGGAAGGCCTTCCTACATTTTTAGGTGCTGCAGATGAGCAAATTGCAAAAGAAGCCCACAAAATATTTGTTAAGCAAGGACTTAAGATTGAGTTAGGTGCGAAGGTTGGTGAAATTGTTAAGTCCAAAAAGGGGGTTACAGTCTCCTACACCACTGCAAGTGGTCAAGCCCAGACTGCAGAGTTTGATAAACTCATCGTCTCTATTGGACGTGTACCCAATACTGTTGGCCTCAAACCTGAGGCGATCGGTTTACAACTCGATGAGCGCGGTGCTGTAGTTGTTGATCAGGCATGTAAGACACACCTTCCAAACGTTTGGGCAATAGGGGACGTTGTTCGCGGACCTATGCTTGCTCACAAGGCGGAGGAGGAGGGTGTTGCAGTTGCTGAGCGTATTGCAGGTCAGCATGGCCACGTGAATTTCAATACTATTCCCTGGGTGATTTACACAAGTCCTGAGATCGCATGGGTTGGTCAAACCGAACAACAACTTAAAGCCAGTGGACGAGCTTATAAGGCCGGGACATTTCCATTTCTAGCAAATGGACGCGCTAGGGCGATGGGGGACACGACGGGAATGGTTAAATTTCTTGCCGACGCTGTAACCGATGAGATTTTAGGGGTGCATATTATTGGCCCCGTAGCAAGTGAATTGATTGCGGAATCAGTTGTTGCGATGGAGTTCAAGGCAAGCGCAGAGGACATAGCTCGCATTTGCCATGCACATCCAAGTTTAAGTGAGGCTACCAAAGAAGCAGCGCTTGCAGTAGACAAAAGAACCCTCAATTTTTAAGAGTTAAATGCATGACGGTTCGGGATACATATCTTGAGCAATTAAAGCTCAAGGGGTTCACTAGCGATCCTGCTCAGCTCAGAGCCATTGATTCACTCACTAGGTGTGAACATGAGTGGGAGATTTATAGAGCTAAGCGATCTAATTCCGTTAAAAAACTTTTAGTACACCCCCCCATTCCTAGGGGAGTTTACATGTACGGGGGCGTGGGTAGGGGTAAAAGCTTTTTAATGGATTGCTTCTTTAACTCCGTTCCCATTAAGCGTAAAACAAGGCTCCATTTCCACGAGTTTATGCGTGAAATTCACCGTGAACTTCGTGAACTTCAAGGAACGGTTAATCCTCTTGACGCGCTTGGGTTGGAGATTTCCAAGCGGTTCAAACTTATTTGCTTTGATGAATTTCACGTCGCCGATATTACGGATGCCATGATACTTCACAGGCTCTTGGTATCCCTTTTTAAGAACGGAGTTGGCTTTGTGACCACGTCCAACTTTAAACCCGATGATCTTTATCCTGATGGATTGCACAGGGACCGGATATTGCCCGCTATAGATTTGTTAAACGAGCAATTAGAGGTGATCAATGTAGATGCTGGGGTAGATTACAGAGGTCAGTTCTTTGAGCAAGTTGAGATGTATCACACACCTCTGTCTGAACAAGTATCTTTAGATATGACTGAGGCTTTCAACAGACTTGCTGAGTCTGCTGACGAGGAGCCTAGGTTGATGATCGAACACCGTGAAATCAAGGCTATGCGCCGAGCAGGTGGAGTTGTTTGGTTTAGTTTTAAAACACTCTGTGGTGGTCCGAGGTCGCAAAATGATTATCTTGAAATAGCTTCTCAATTCCACACTGTATTTTTGAGTGATGTCCCGCAAATGGGCGTCAATATGGCCTCAGAGGCAAGGCGGTTTACTTGGTTGATTGATGTTTTATACGATCGTCATGTGAAGTTAATCATCTCAAGTGCTGTAGTGCCTGAGTTACTCTATATTCAGGGTCCAATGATGCACGAGTTTCCAAGGACCGTGTCTAGACTTCATGAGATGCAGTCAGCCGAGTTCTTGGCATCCCAAAAAAGAAGTGTAGATACGGGGTTGACCTAGTCCTATCATATGCACATGATTTTCCAATCTTCTCGACAACTGACTACTTACAGTTCTCGCTCTTTTATAGATCTGGTTTTTCTTGTACTTCTGACAAATGTCCTTATCTGTTTGCTGCTCAATACAGTTTCTCTTGCACAACCTGTTCAAGATTCTAATAAATCAGAATCTGTAAAGCTTACTAAACAAGAGATAGAGGAACTTAAGTTGCAGGTCGAGAAGACTTATAAATCAGAACTTGAGGCTTGTTATCAAAAATTTGCAGTTAATAATTGCAAGAGCGATGCTTTGCAAAAGAAATATAAAGAATTATCAAGAATTCGTTTGTTAGATTTGGACTTGAAGTCAAAGGAACGAGCTCAAAAAGCGGAGGAGCTAGATAAAGAATCTCAGCTCAAAGCACTCGAACGTGAGCAAACTCAACAGGAAAAAAAGGTACAGGCAAATATTGATTATCAAAACCGATTGAAAGAAAATCAAGATAAGAACGATCAATTTAATGCCAAATCTAGACCCTCCACTCCATCAGGAAAAGGGGAGGGACGCGAGCCTATGACCACCCCGGAAGGGGAAGCCCGTGCTCAGTTTGAGGCTAAACAACGTGAAGCTATGCTACACAAGCAAGAAGTTCTTGAAAAATTGAAAGATAAGGAGAAATCTAAATTGCAGTCAAAACCTTCTGCACCAGTTACTCCATCCTCAAATTAAATCTCTTAATAAATAACTCTTCTTAGAGCAATTGCAAAGCTAAGCTTGACCTAAAACATTCATTGATTTACAACAAGCCGTTATACTTGAGGTGCATGAAAATCAACTTTCGTTGATGATTCTTCAAACCCACTATTGGTTACTGCATTACTAAATTACTCACTCTTGATGTCCTCTGAAAACACCTCTGAATTTATCGGCCTTGTGCAAAGTGCCTTTTCATCAGAGGGTGTGTTGGCACGTAACACATCTCATTTTCAGCCGCGCGAGGGCCAAACTGAAATGGCTTTGGCTGTTGCCAAAACATTACAAACGGGGGGAAGTTTGGTGGTAGAGGCGGGCACTGGAGTTGGAAAAACTTTTGCATACCTTGTGCCTGCTCTTCTTAGTGGCGAGCGCGTTTTACTATCTACCGCTACTAAGACTTTGCAAGATCAACTCTTTTCCAGAGATCTTCCGCAACTTGTCAAAGTACTCCGGTTGCCTCTAAAAATTGCCCTACTTAAAGGGCGTTCAAGTTATTTGTGCCAACAGCGTCTTCAAACCCATGGGCGCGAGCATAACTTAAGCGATAAAGGAAGCATTAAGACTCTGGGTTTAGTCCGGGAGTGGGCTAAGACAACGCAAACTGGAGACTTAGCCGAATTGGTGGGCCTTGAAGAGCGCTCCGCTTTGTGGCCACTGATCACCTCTTCACGCGAGAATTGCTTAGGCTCCACCTGTCCAGAACACAAAGCATGTTTTGTAAATGCCGCTCGTAAACAAGCGCTTAGCGCTGACATCGTTGTTATCAATCACCACCTATTTTTTGCGGACCTCTCCGTTAAAGAGTCCGGTATGGCAGAGTTATTGCCAAGTGTTCGAGTAGTTATTTTCGATGAAGCTCATCAGCTTAATGAAACAGGTACCCAGTTCTTAGGAGAGCAATTAAGCATTGCCCAACTCTTAGACCTGGTCCGAGATATCCTAGCAAGTGGATTGACTACGGCTGCTGGACTTTGTGATTGGCAAAAAATATGCGGTGATTTTGAGAAATCGGTCAGAGATTTTAGGTTGTGCATTGGCACCCAGACTTCGAGTTCTAGGCTACGGTGGACTGAACTTATTCCTGAAGGGGTTGATGGCGATGAGTGGCAAAGTAGTCTTGAGTCACTACATACTGCTTTTAATAATGCCATTAGCGCACTGGATACGGTAAGTGAGCTTGCCCCTGAGTTCCCTCGCTTAAGCGAACGTGTAACACAGGCCAAGCGAACTCTTAAACACTTTGCATCCTCCCCCAAGCAAGACCAAGTTAGATGGGTTGAGATTGGGCAGATGGCGAGATTGGTAGAGGCCCCGTTGGATATTGCTTTAGTTGTTCAAGAAAAAATGTTAGGTCTTAAAAATGAACAACAAAAGACATCGTCCCTAAATGAGATAAATTCAGATCTGAATGCTGATTCAAATGGTAGCTTTGACTCTACAGATAGCCAGCAAATTAGTTTACCAAGAAGTTGGATTTTCACATCAGCCACCCTTGGTAATGATGAAACGTTGAGTTGGTTTACCAAACCTTGTGGTCTTGAGAGCAGTCAAATCCTTCAAGTTCAAAGTCCGTTTGATTATCCAAATCAAGCGCTCTTGTACATCCCTAAGGATATGGTCAAGCCTAGTGACCCAAAGCACTCATTCGAAGTCTGCGAGCTGGCCAAAGAGATCATCAATCGACTTGGTGGACGGACATTGGTTTTGACTACTACAAATCGGGCTTTGAAATTTATAGGAGATGAATTAGAAAACTATTACTCACAAAATAATGAAAAAGGGGTGATCGAAGTTTTGGTTCAAGGCAACCTGCCCAAGCGCTTTTTGATGGACCGTTTTCGCTCAAGCCTTGATTGCCCATCTGGAAGTGGAGATTCAAGCGCTACTAAAGGGGCTGTACTGGTTGCAACAGCTAGTTTTTGGGAGGGATTTGATGTGCCTGGGGATGCGTTGCAAGCTGTGATTATTGATAAATTACCCTTTCCGCCCCCAACGGATCCGTTGGTCGAGGCTCGGTGTAACCGTATCGAACGAGAGGGAGGGAGCTCCTTTAACGAGTACTCAGTTCCGGAGGTTGCCGTTGCCCTTAAACAAGGAGCCGGACGGTTGATTCGGCGTGAAAGCGATACGGGAGTACTGGTAATTTGCGATAGCCGATTAATGAGCACAGGCTATGGTCGTCGCTTGATCAAGGGATTGCCCCCTATGAAGCATGAAGAGCAAATGCAGGGGTTGCTTAGTTTCTTGGAGCAAATGAACGAATCGCGGGAACAGATTGACTAGTTTAGAGGTGACTTCTTTTGCAAATATTACTTACCGAAACTAAACCAGCTTTTGTTAGTGCCAGATTTTTCATTAATTTTTTTGCCAAAATACTCACTACGAGGGAATGACTGCTGGAGGACACGAACGGTGTCCTCTTTTAATTGTTGCAGTCCCAGGGCGTTGTAACTATTGATCATGATGATTAGGGCCTCCTCAATTACGGGCACCTCTTGATAGTCTGAGATTGCCGCCTTAGCACGGTTAATGGCTGCTACGTAGGCCCCCTTTTTAAAGTAATACCTGGCTACAGCTACTTCTGACTTAGCGAGCGTATTGATAATGAAGCGCATACGCAAAGCCGCATCGGGTGCATATTTAGATTCTGGAAAACGAACAACAACCTCCTTAAAAGACTCAAATGATTGTTTAGCAGCCTTTTGATCACGCTCTGATAAATCTTGATTGAAATAGCGAGCAAAAAATCCAAGATCGTCGTTGAAGTTCACTATCCCACGAAGATAAAACGCATAATCTAGAGCCGGACTCGATGGGTTCAGCTTGATAAACCGGTCTATGGTGCTAACAGCCAAAGCGGGCTCAGCGTTTTTGTATTGCGCAAAGGCCTTTTCAAGCTGAGCTTGCTGCGCTAGGGTCGTGCCAGCAGCACGGCCCTCTAATTTTTCGTAGTAACCAATTGCCTTTTCGTAGGAATGGTTCTCCATTTGCTCCTTGGCTTCTGAGTAGAGCCTATCAGTAGTCCAACCCACAGTCATATCTGCATCATTGGCGCAACCCCCGAGCAACAGGGCAATCCAAAAGCAAGGCAAGAATATTGAGCGGGGTAAGGAGGATAATGGCAGTCTTCTGAACACGGGAACTCTTTCTTGAAATTCAATGCCCCCCTATTATCTTCTAAGCCAGAGGCTTTGGAGCATCTTGTCCAAAAGGATTTGGATTCATTAGACACTGAGGATTTAGGCCCAGAAATTGAGGTCAGGGAGATCTTGGTCCCAGAATCCATGCATCTTCAGCGCCTTGATGTCGTTTTAACGGCGCTTTTGCCTGAATTTTCTCGCAATTATGTTCAGCAGTTGATATCTGATTCATGTGTAGAGCGCCTAGGTAAAGGGGGGGGGGCTAGCCTCGAATTGAGCGCTATCAACGCACAAGTCGTTACCAAAATTGCATCCAAAGCACATGCCTTTGAGCGCTTTCGGCTCTCCTTAAAACCCTCGCCACAGGCACTTGCCTATAAGCCACAGGAGATGGAGATCGAAGTTTTGTTTGAGGACGAATTTATCCGAGTCATCAACAAACCCGCCAATTTAGTGGTGCATCCCGCGCCTGGAAATTGGGGTGGGACGCTACTAAATGGATTGTTATATTTGGATCCCCAACTTACCCAAGTGCCCCGAGCTGGCATTGTTCATAGGCTGGATAAGGACACAAGTGGTTTGATGGTGGTGGCAAAAACACGTGCTTGTATGGATGCTCTAGTGATTCAAATCGCTAACCGCGATGTACATAGAGAATACTTAGCTATCGCGCACCGCTCGTGGACAGGGCCGGAGGTTAAAGTGGTTGAATCGAGCATAGGTCGAGACCCTAGAAACCGCCTCAAAATGGCAGTCGTTGATTTGTTGCGTACACCGGGTAAGGCCGCAAAGACCACTTTTACATTTGTTTCCAATGGTCTTGAGTCAGCATCCGATGGTGTTCCCGTCTCTGAGGATGAGGTCTGTTTATTGCACTGCCAACTTCATACTGGTAGAACCCATCAAATTAGGGTCCATTTGTCTAGCATCGGGCATCCCATATTGGCAGATGTTGTTTACGGTGGACGGATTCACACTAGCATAAAGCGTCAGGCCTTACACGCCTACAAACTCGGGTTCGATCACCCCATGACGGGTCAGCCAATGAGCTTTAAGGCGGACTTGCCCGCGGATTTGAATGAGGCTATTAACGCATGGTCACTCGGGTACAATATATCCTCCTAAGCACGGCGTTATCTGAAGTTTTACCTAACCAGTTTTTTGGACTTGGGCAGGCTCTTATGGCGTCAATCCAACTTCTGGTAATGATTTCGATCCTTATCTAATACCCCTAACTTAAATGCTATGAATACCGCGGATGCCAAGCGTGTCCTCGAGACTGCGCTTATTTGTTCATCTCAACCCCTCAATCTTCGGGATATGGGGGTTTTGTTCAACGATGAGATTGCAGCTGACACCATCAAAGACCTGCTAGTGGCGTTGCAACAAGATTGGCAACAACGAGGCGTCGAGCTATTGCAAGTTGCCACTGGATGGCGCTTTCAAAGTCGCCCCGAGATGCGTGCATATTTAGATAGACTCCATCCTGAAAAACCGCCCAAATATTCTCGAGCGGCTATGGAGACATTGGCAATCATTGCTTATCGCCAGCCCTGTACGAGGGGGGATATGGAGGATATTCGCGGAGTTGCAATTAACTCAATGGTCATCAAACAACTTGAGGACCGGGGTTGGGTTGAAGTCATTGGCCACAGAGAAACTGTTGGTCGCCCTGGACTGTACGCAACTACGAAGCATTTTCTTGATGATTTAGGACTTAGTTCCTTAGATCAATTACCAAGCCTACAAGACCCATCTGAGTTGGGAGAATCTTTCTCAAAACTTGAGGACTTGGTTAGCGAATCCCAGCTTGAAATGGACCTTGAGGGATCTCAAATTCAGACCTCAATTGAGCTGAGCGATGAAGGTGTTGTAGTTGCTGAGGAGTCTTCATCTGATCTGGTTGAGCATAGAGATGATTCTGCCGGTACTGAAACGGGATGATTTGCGTCCTGTTCACCCTTAATTTAACTAATCCACACAAAGAGCTGCGATGACCACAAAAAAAAGAATTAAAGGTTCATCAGATGCACATACTGAGGAACCCCAAATACATGAGGCCACTCCCTCTGAGGATGGAGCTACTCCTGACGAGGGCGTGCAATTTGAGGACGTAACCTCCGGCGCTTTTGATCACGAGGGCGCGAGCGCTACCAAACTGGGCGAGGATCACGTCTTTGAGGACGAGGATGATTACAGGGAGGACGAAAACCATGGGGTTAAAGCTGATTCCCCCAAGCGGGTGCTTCTCCCTCAAACTGAATCCCCCAAACTGCACAAAGTACTTGCTCAGTCTGGGCTTGGCTCAAGGCTTGAGATGGAAGTGTTGATTACTCAAGGCCGAGTCATGGTCAATAATCTCCCCGCACACAAAGGACAACGAATTCAACAAGGAGATGTTGTTAAGGTCAACGGCCACGTGGTTCATTGGAGAGCTGCTCCGCCCCAGGCAAAAGTAATTGCTTATCATAAGCCGGTGGGTGAAATTGTTACTACAGATGACCCACAAAATAGACCAACAGTTTTTAGAAAATTGCCTAGGCTCTACACCGGGAAATGGCAGTCAGTTGGACGACTAGACATTAACACCGAAGGATTGCTTCTTTTTACAAATTCTGGAGAATTGGCAAATAAACTGATGCATCCCCGATTTGGTCTTGAGCGTGAATACGCGGTAAGAGTTTTAGGTGCGCTAAAGAAGGAAGAAAAAGAACGCTTGCTTGAGGGAGTAACCCTAGATGATGGACCAGCCAATTTTGGGTCCATAGAAGACGGGGGAGGAGAGGGAGCAAATTGTTGGTACAGGGTCACAATTAAAGAAGGCCGAAACCGCGAGGTCAGACGTCTTTTTGAGTCTGTCGGTCACGCCGTGAGCCGTCTAATTCGTATCCGCTACGGGGCGATGGCGTTACCTAAAGGCCTGCAACGCGGTCATTGGATGGAGCTTGGCGAGGCTGACGTTCAGGCTCTAATGACCTTGGTTGGGCATGAAACTCATCAACAACCGATAAAAAGGGGTAAGAGAATCAGCTCCCCCAAGTCCGGTCCCAGAGCAAAATCCCCCCAGGCGGCGATGATTAAACTGGCCAAAACGACTTCGCGATCTCGTCGTGGGGCTCCCTCTTACGTTAATCCATCTGAAATAGCCCCAAGTGATGACAAAAATAATCAAAATTCAACAAAAGTAGCCAAAACCGTTACGATCGGCGCTGACAGCTACGCCAAGCTAAGAAAAGACGCTAAAGGCCGTCGACGAGCTAATGTCAGCTCGGGTGGTTTTACTGGGGCAGGGAAAGGTGCTGATGGTTTCGTAGCCAAACCAGGCTCTAAAAAACCAGGAGGGCGTGGTCGCCCATAGGACTTGCCTTTTATTGCCAACATTTACACCGGTTTTGTTGGCTATAGCCCCAAAATTACTCCAACTTGGAACGCTTAAGTCTCTTAAAAAGCTAAAATAAGAGGTTAAGGTTAATTTGATTATTTACTTTTACTTTTAAACGATACAACAGGAAAATCTCAATCATGTCTCAAGAACGTACTCTCTCCATTATCAAGCCAGACGCAGTTGCAAAAAACGTTATTGGTCAGATTTACTCTCGCTTTGAATCTGCGGGGTTGAAGGTAATTGCTTCTCGCATGAAGCACCTCTCTAAGGAAGAAGCTGAGGCTTTTTATGGAGTACACAAAGACCGTCCTTTCTTTAAAGATTTAGTCTCATTCATGATCTCCGGTCCGGTGATGATTCAAGTTTTACAAGGCCCGAACGCTATTGCAAAAAATCGCGACCTAATGGGTGCTACGGATCCTAAGAAAGCAGACAAGGGAACTATCCGTGCTGATTTTGCGGATAGTATCGACGCAAACGCTGTGCATGGATCTGATGGTCCTGAGACAGCGGCACAAGAAATTGCGTTCTTCTTCGCCGGACTAGAAGTCTACGGACACTAAGCTTGGGTTCTTTGGGGCCGCTTGCATCATTAGCGATTGCGGTTCAAAAGCCAGCTAAAACAGATGCCCGTTAACCTTCTTGAATTTGACCTCGAACACTTAAGCGAGTACTGCGAGAGTTTGGGGGAGAAGCGTTTTCGGGCAACTCAGCTCTTTCGTTGGATACATCAACGAGGCGCTAGCAGTTTTGATCAAATGACTGATCTTGCTAAGTCATTAAGACAAAAACTTGAGCTGAACTGCTCCGTTACGCCCTTAAAAGTACTGTCTCGACAAAATTCAAAAGACGGAACCATTAAGTGGCTCTTTGATGTCGGCGGTGGGGATGCGGTTGAGACAGTTTTTATTCCCGAGGATGATCGAGCCACGCTTTGCATCTCCTCACAAGCCGGTTGTGCCGTAGGCTGTGTATTTTGTTCAACGGGGCATCAAGGTTTTAGCAGAAACCTAACAACAGCCGAGATCCTCTCTCAGTTATGGTTTGTTGAGCATACCCTTAGACTTGAATTTGCAAAGACCGAGCGCATCATCTCTAACGTCGTTATGATGGGGATGGGCGAGCCCCTCCAAAATTACACAGCCCTAATTCCAGCACTTAAAACAATGTTGAGTGATCATGGATACGGTATCTCACGCAGACGACTTACTGTATCTACTTCGGGCGTTGTTCCGATGATCGAGCGCTTAGGCAATGATGCACCCGTTGCTCTTGCTGTCTCACTTCATGCACCGAATGACGCACTGAGAGACAGATTAGTGCCTTTGAATAAGAAATATCCTCTAGCCGAATTAAGGCATGCATGTGAGGAATATCTTAAAGTAGCACCCAGGGATTTCATTACATTTGAGTACTGCATGCTCAGCGGCGTTAACGATTCACTTTCTCATGCCCAGGAACTTTTGGATTGGTTGCGACCTGGTGGTGCTTCACAAAATAGACACCTCCCCGCCAAGATCAATTTGATACCTTTCAACCCATTTCCTGCCTCTGGCTTGCTTTGCAGCTCCTCCCAGGTCGTGAAAGAGTTTGCTCAAGTGCTTCTTAATGCGGGGATCGTCACCACTATTCGAAAAACCCGTGGTGACGATATTGATGCTGCGTGCGGGCAACTTGCAGGCGAGGTACTTGACCGAACCGATGTGAATGCTAGGATGACAAAGCAGAAAATAATTCCGCTAAGACCCGTTGAAGTTAATTAAAATTTAATCCGCCCTCTCACTATCTAATAAATACTATTGAAATCAGATCATGGACCCTACCAATTCTGAAACGCACGCCCCAATCGCTTTTTCAAAACCTCTTGTCAACCACACTCGCCAAGCATGTGTGAGCTGGGGAGATAACGTGGTCACAATTGGCGGCGGTGCTCCTGTGCGAGTTCAGTCCATGACTAACACCGACTCAGAGGACGCAATAGGAACTGCAATACAGGTGAAAGAGTTAGCCCAAGCCGGCTCTGAATTGGTACGCATCACCGTTAACACGCCTGAGGCCGCAGCAGCCGTTCCCTACATCCGCGAGCAGCTTGATAAGATGGATATTCATGTTCCCTTAATTGGCGACTTCCATTACAACGGCCACCGACTTTTAACTGACTTTCCAGAATGTGCCAAGGCCCTATCCAAGTACCGAATAAATCCAGGTAATGTTGGCAAAGGCGACAAACATGATAAACAATTTGCACAAATGATTGAGGCAGCTGTGCGTTATGACAAGGCCGTTCGTATTGGTGTGAATTGGGGGAGTCTGGATCAGGAACTGTTAGCTCGGTTGATGGACGTCAATGCTCTACGACAAACGCCGTGGGATGCTAAACAAGTTATGTATGAGGCGCTGATAACTTCTGCAGTTGAGTCCGCTCAGCTAGCTGAATCCCTAGGCTTAAGGGGCGAACAAATCATCCTTAGTTGTAAGGTAAGCGGTGTACAAGACCTGATCGCTGTTTACAGGGCGTTGTCAATGCGCTGCAACTACGCTCTGCATTTGGGACTGACCGAGGCAGGCATGGGGACCAAGGGAACTGTAGCCTCAAGCGTTGCTGTTGGTAATTTATTGCAGGAGGGCATAGGAGACACCATACGCGTTTCCTTGACCCCTCAGCCCAATGAACCTAGAACACAAGAAGTGGTTATTGCAAATGAAATTTTGCAGTCGTTAGGTATAAGAACTTTCGTCCCAAGCGTAACAGCATGTCCCGGATGTGGTCGCACAACAAGTACTACTTTCCAAGTGCTTGCACAAGAGATCGACGAATACCTTAGGTCTCAGATGCTGGTGTGGCGCAAAGAGTATCCCGGCGTAGAGCATCTTAAGGTTGCTGTAATGGGCTGTATTGTGAATGGCCCCGGTGAGAGTAAGCACGCAGATATTGGAATTAGTTTGCCCGGTACGGGGGAAGCCCCGTCTGCGCCTGTATTTATTGACGGCGAAAAAGTACTCACTCTCAGAGGCGACTCAATAGCTCAGGAGTTTCACAAAATTGTAGATCAATACGTTAAGAAGCGTTTTGGCAAACTTGAGCCTCATTAATACTTTTTCACCTTACTTGCTTAATTCATAATCATTAACTCATGAGTCAAAAATTAACGGCCGTTAAAGGCATGAACGATCTACTGCCACCCGATTCATATGCATGGGTATGGTTAGAGGGCGTCGTTCAAAATGTCATGCGACGTTTTGCGTATTCAAACATACGTACGCCTATTGTTGAGCCCACCGCTTTATTTATAAGAGGTCTTGGTGAGGTGACTGATATAGTTGAAAAAGAGATGTATTCTTTTGAGGACCGTCTCAACCACGAACAATTGACGCTTAGACCCGAGGCAACTGCAGGGGTCGTTCGTGCCGTCATAGAGCACAATATGCTGTATGACGGTGGAAAGAGACTTTATTACATGGGTCCCATGTTCAGACATGAGCGCCCCCAACGAGGTAGATACCGCCAGTTTCACCAAATTGGAGCTGAGGCACTTGGATTTGCTCTGCCCGAAGTTGATGCAGAGATGATCTTGATGGCGCACACGCTTTGGAAAGAGTTGGGGCTAAAGAATGTCAAACTAGAACTTAACTCTTTAGGCGAGCCCGATGAGCGCATCAAACATCGTGAAGCGTTAATCAAGTATTTTGAATCCCACTCCTCAATACTTGATGAAGATGCCAAGCGCAGACTGCATTCAAACCCTCTGAGGATTTTGGATACAAAAAATCCAGCTATGCAAGAGTTAGTTGATGGCGCGCCTAAACTAATGGACTTTCTGGGCTCTAAGTCAAAGGCGCATTTGGACGCCGTTTGCTCCCTATTAGATGCCAACTCAGTCAACTACACATTGAATCCCCGGTTGGTCAGGGGTATGGATTATTACAATTTAACTGTATTTGAATTTATCACCGATCAGCTCGGCTCTCAGGGTACGATTTGTGGGGGCGGGCGTTATGACTATTTGATCTCCCAAATGGGGGGGAAATCAGCCCCCGCAGTGGGATGGGCAATGGGGGTTGAGCGTGTGATTGAGCTTTTAAAGGACGCTGCGCTTTTGCCCAACACCCGTGGTCCTGATGTTTACGCGGTAGTTCCTGAATCAGAGGGCCTTCAGCAGGTCATGCAAGTTTTGCAGAACCTCAGAGATAAGGGAGTAAGCGTGCAGATGCATTCGCCGTCTGTTTCGGGCAACCCGGGGAGCGCTTCAACGGCTGCAGTTGCTGGAGCGGTAGCGGATGATAGAAGTTCCCGTGGCAGCATGAAATCGCAATTTAAGCGTGCGGACGCCAGTGGTGCTTCCTTTGCGCTCATATTTGGCGCACAAGAGCTTGCTAAGGGCGTAGTGACTGTGAAGTCTCTCAGGGACGGGATCGGCACTCAGCGTGAGGAATCCATTGCACAAATTGATCGTTGGGCTTCGAGCCTACAATCGGGCGATTGAGATATTGATTTTGAAAAGAAAAAACTGAACTGGGAAATCCATGGCTTTGCAATTAGATCTTGAAGAACAAGAACAAATCGACGAATTAAAACACTTTTGGAGTCGCTGGGGCGATTACGTTGTTTGGGCGTTGATTATCGTAATGGGCGCTTACGCGGCATGGAACGGGTGGCATTACTGGGAGCGCCGTGAGGCATCTCAATCAGCCATACTTTTTGAGACCGTTGAACGTGCAGCAGATAGCGCTGATCTTGCATTAATGGAGCGCTCTTTCGGGGACATGAAAGATAAGTTTGGCTCAACAACTTATTCGAATCAAGCGGCATTTTTAGTTTCTAAAGTTTATTACGAGAAAGCTCAGGCTACCAAGGCTGAGGATGCTCTAAACTGGGTCATTAAAAACTCCTCCGAACAAGGTTACCAATCACTAGCTCGCTTAAGGCTTGCGGCTTTGTTGATCGATAGAAAAGCCTTTGCAGATGCGCGCGCGGTATTAACCGAGAAAGTCGTCCCCGAGTTTGAGCCACTTTTTGAAGATCGATTGGGAGATATAGACTCACTTGAAAAACATGCTGATGCGTCAAAGGCTCATTACTTGAAGGCTTGGAAAGCCCTAGAGGTAAGGGCTCCGTACCGCAAATATGTAGAAGCAAAATTAAACGCATTGGGCGTAGACCCAGCGGTTGATTCAACGCCTGCTATCTCTATTAAGACCGAGTCTAAATAACCTTCAGAGTCCAAGGATCACAAGTGAACAAACTTAAACCTTTCACACCAGTACGGTCAGTTTTATATCTGCCTTGCGCATTGCTTTCCCTGGTTATGGTATGTGCTTTATCCTTAAGCGCTTGTTCTAGTAATAAAGTTAAGCCTCTCGAGGTCAAGCAAGACCTTCGCCTTTTGTGGTCGACCAAGTTAGACGGAGAAATCAACTACCCTGCAAATTTAAGTATCGTGAACGACCAAATTGCCACCGCAACGAGTTCAGGCAGTGTCGCACTCTTAAACGTAAAGGACGGCAGTTTAGTTTGGAAAGCCAAGGTGAAGGGAACTATCAGTTCAGGCGCTGGTTTTGATGGATCCAGGGTTGCTGTTGTTACGCAAGAGAATGATTTGTTTGTGCTCGAAAATGGAAAAGTACTTTGGCAAGAAAATTTAAGTGCTCAGTCATACACAGCACCCGTGGTTGCGGGATTGCGGGTGTTCGTTCTTTTGGCGGATCGATCTGTAGTTGCATTTGACGGGGCGACGGGTAAAAAACTTTGGACCCAACAGCGCAGTGGCGACGCCCTGGTCCTCAAACAGTCTGGGGTTTTAGTCCCCTTTCATAACACGCTGCTTGCTGGACTTGGAGCGCGTTTGACTGGATTGGATCCTCTCACTGGCAAAATCCTTTGGGAAACCCCTCTCGCCAATCCTAGAGGGCTAAATGATTTAGAGCGCTTGGTTGACTTGGTGGGTCCTGTTGCCAGAGTGGGTGAAGTCATCTGCACTCGAGCTTTCCAGGCTCAAATTGGTTGCATAGTGTCGGATATGGGTAAAATGCTCTGGACTAGGCCCTCTGTTGGAGAGGAGGGGATCTCTGCCTATGAGGATCAACTTGTTAGTATCGAATCCAACGGGCAAATACTTTCTTGGCGAATGAGCAATGGGGACCGACTTTGGGATAGGGATGCATTCAAGAATCATCATCTAACTGCGCCTTTGGTCTCCTCCAAGGGTATTTTCATTGGGGATGCTGCTGGGTGGGTTTATTTAATCTCTAAATCAGACGGTGCAGTGCTTAACAGACTGCCTATTGCTTCTACACGTGGTTTTGCCTCACCGCCAAGCGCCATAGACTCAAACCACATGGTTATTGCAACCAAGAATGGGTTTATCAATCAATACTTCACGCCTTAATTGGCTTAATGGTTGGTTGATCAGAATAGCTTGATTTAGCTTTTCATCGAGTTTTAAATTGATGTGCCAAATTGAATAGGGCAGTGTGGCTTTGAATTCTCAAAGCGTCTCTCCCCTTTTGTATCTGAACTAGGAATTGTTGTGAAACCTGTGATCGCCTTAGTGGGCAGACCCAATGTGGGTAAATCCACTCTTTTTAATCGTCTGACTCAAACCAGAGACGCGATTGTGGCTGACTTTGCGGGGCTCACGAGAGACAGGCATTACGGCAATGCCAAAATCGGCCCATACGAATTTATTGTCATTGATACAGGCGGATTTGAACCGGATGCATCAAGCGGAATTTACAAGGAGATGGCCAAACAAACTCAGCAAGCCGTAGCCGAGTGTGATGTGGTTGTATTTATGGTCGATGCCCGAGCGGGGGTGGCTGGCCAAGATCACGATATTGCAAAGTACCTTCGTAAGTTGGGTAAGCCCGCACTCTTAGTTGCTAATAAAGCAGAGGGCATGCAGGAGGGACCTCGTTTGGCCGAGTTTTATGAGCTTGGTTTTGGTGAGGTCATCCCAGTCTCCGCGGCTCACGGACAAGGCATAAGGGGATTAACCCAGAGTGTCATGGAGCTTTTAAACTTATCTGATACAGATGAGCCTCCTGAGGAAGAAATTGACACCTCAGTCATACGTTTGGCTGTGGCTGGTAGGCCTAATGTCGGCAAATCTACTCTTATAAACACATGGCTAGGAGAGGAGCGAGTCGTCGCCTTTGATCAACCCGGAACCACTCGGGACGCTATTCACATCCCTTTTGAGCGTTCGGGTCAAAGGTTTGACCTGATTGATACTGCGGGTTTAAGACGTAAGGGGAAAGTTTTCGAAGCGATTGAGAAATTCTCAGTCGTAAAGACGCTTCAAGCCATTGAATCGGCAAACGTTGTGCTTCTTTTGTTAGACGCCACTCAAGGCGTCACGGACCAAGATGCTCACATTGCCGGATATATTTTAGAGAGTGGTCGAGCCGTAGTGATTGGTATTAACAAATGGGATGCTGTCGATGCCTATCAACGAGAGCAACTCAATAGATCCATAGAGTCTAGACTTGCTTTTTTGAAGTTTGCAAAACTGCATTTCATATCAGCCATTAAGCGTCAGGGTTTAGGCCCCGTTTGGACCTCGATTGCTCAGGCTCACAAAGCTGCAATGTGCAAAATGCCAACGCCTCAACTTACTCGTATTTTGCTTGAGGCCGTTCAGTTTCAATCGCCTAAGCGGGCCGGGATGTTCAGGCCGAAATTACGTTATGCCCATCAAGGCGGCATGAATCCCCCCGTTATTATTGTGCACGGTAACTCTTTGGAACATGTGACGGATTCGTACAAGCGGTTCTTGGAGGGACGTTTTCGCAAGGAATTTAGCTTGGACGGTACGCCCTTAAGGGTGGAGATGAAGACATCCCATAACCCGTATGCAGATAAGGACAAATAATTCATCAAGTACCAATAGTGCCGAGTGGGGGTTCATTCATACCCCTGCCTGTGAGAGGACTTGAGCCTAGGTGAAAGTAAAAAGCGAATTATTTAAAATATAATACACCCGATCGGTATCTCGCATGAGTTCTATACAAGCTTGGATGTGTGGTGAATACCAGAATTAATTTTTATAAACACGGAGAATATCGTGAGCAATAACAAAGGACAACTCCTTCAAGATCCCTTCCTCAATACGTTGCGCAAGGAGCATGTACCAGTATCAATTTACCTTGTCAATGGGATCAAACTGCAAGGCCAGATAGAGTCTTTTGACCAGTATGTTGTGTTACTTAGAAACACAGTTACACAAATGGTTTACAAACATGCTATTTCAACGATTGTCCCTGGCCGTGCAGTAAATTTTGCATCAATTGAAGGTCTAGGTGACCCCCAAGCTGGTTCAGAGTCTTAATTTCTTTGTACTTGTATACCAAAATTCTCGTTGTGATTGGATTTTGGAGCTTGATGGCCCATTTCACCATTGAATGTTTAAAAAGCCAATTGCTTTGGCTATGTTTAAACCGTGTCTATGCTGCGATGATTTTTACTGTTACACCCAACTACGGCGCACTGCGTTGTCCTCCATTTGATCGATAACCTCCCAGAACCTTTAGATGAATTAGAGGCTGCTCTACACTACGCGCAGTCAGTCGATGCACCCTGTATTTTGGTAGGTGTTGATTTCGGAGAGTCTGGTTTTGATGAGCAACTGGAGGAGCTTGGTCAACTCGCATTGACGGCTGGACTCACTCCGGTTGCAAGAATTACTTGTAAAAGGAGGGCACCTGATCCAGCACTTTTTGTTGGTTCAGGTAAAGCCCAAGAAATCAAAGAAACGGCCGAGTCCCTTGGTGCAGTTGAGATACTTTTCGATCAAGCGCTTAGCCCCGCTCAACAACGTAATTTGGAACGCGCAACCGGATTGCCCGTGAATGACCGCACCTTGTTAATTCTTGAGATATTTGGTCAAAGGGCTAGATCTCATGAGGGTAAGTTGCAGGTGGAGCTAGCCAAGTTGCAGTATCTCAGCACTCATTTAGTCCGTAGGTGGTCTCACTTGGAGCGACAAAGAGGAGGTATTGGTAACCGAGGTGGCCCAGGGGAGACGCAAATTGAGCTGGATCGACGCATGATCTCTGAGTCTATCAAGCGAACGAAGGAGCGTTTAGAGCGCGTTAAAAAGCAAAGAAAAGTTCAACGCAGGCAACGCGAAAAACACCAAGTATTTAAAGTGTCTCTTGTTGGGTATACCAACGCAGGTAAATCAACACTTTTTAACGCTTTGGTTAAGGCCAAAGCCTACGCAGCTGATCAATTATTTGCAACACTAGATACGACAACAAGGCATATGTACTTGGGCGCCAATCCCCAAACCGGGGAGTCTTTGAATGCATCTATATCGGATACGGTTGGATTCATTCGCGATTTGCCACATACACTGGTTGATGCTTTTGAGGCAACACTCCAAGAAGCTGCTCAAGCAGATCTTTTATTGCACGTTGTTGATGCCTCGCATAAGGAATATTTTGAACAGATTAGGGAAGTTCAAAAAGTTCTAAAGGAAATTCATGCAAGCGAGGTTCCCCAAATTTTGGTTTTTAACAAGATTGACGCGCTGGGTTCTGAGCACCAGCCACTAAAAACTCAAGATTTATACGATTGGGAGGGGACCCCAGTGCCTAGAATCTTCATAAGTGCTGCTTCTGGCCAGGGGCTTGGCGAGCTGAGAAATCTGCTTGCCCAGGCAATATTGCCCCCTATTTCCTTAGAAAATACGCATAGCGACCAAAATGAGGGGGTTTTACAGGGTGAATCTCCCCCTGTAACGGTCTCAAACCCATAATTTGGGCACAATTGCGTACAAGCAGAAATACGCCTAGAGATACTCGTTATACACTCACTTTAAGTTTTTACAGTCCAGAAGAATTTCCCAAGATGAACCTAAACAATAGAACCACTCGAATTCGCTCTTTTACGGGGGCGATCCTTAGTGCAATGGTGTACGCTGTGCAAGCTGTTGGCGTACGTATCAAAGGTATGTTTAATTTGAACGATGGACGTTGGGGAAGGGGTCAAGACTCTTCGACTCATAATACGGACCACAATTCAACGGAGGGCTCAAACCAGCAACCTCCCGAGGGCTCTACCCCTCCAGATCATGAGCCGCCTAAATCAAAGCCTACAAACTCTGGACCACCTGATTTGGACGAGCTTTGGAAAGACTTCAATAGAAAGATTGGTAACCTCTTTGGTCAAAAGGATTCAACTAAGAATTTCGGATCAGATTCCACTGGCGGAGACCCCAACAACGGAGGTTCTGGAGGTAAAGGTTTTTTCTCGAATATTCAAAATGCAAAAATTGGTGCGGGAGCTATTGCAGCCATTATTCTTTTGATTTGGCTTGGAACGGGATTCTTCATTGTCCAAGAGGGTCAGCAAGCCGTGATTACGCAGTTTGGTGGGTACCACTCGACTGTTGGCGCTGGTATCAACTGGCGCCTTCCTTACCCCATTCAGCGGCATGAGATAGTTTATGTAACTCAAATACGCTCCATCGATATCGGTCGCGATACCGTGATGAAGGCGACTGGTTTGCGCGAATCTGCAATGTTGACTGAGGATGAAAATATTGTAGAAATTAAGTTTGCGGTTCAATATCGGTTAACGGACGCGAGAGCATATCTCTTTGAGAGCAAGAATCCAACCGATGCTGTCTCCCAAGCCGCTGAAACTGCGGTTCGCGAAGTGGTGGGTAAGATGCGGATGGATTCGGCCCTATCTGAGGAGCGGGACCAGATTGCTCCGCGGATTCGAGCCATTATGCAAAACATACTTGACAGTTACAAAGTCGGCATTGAAGTGGTTGCTATTAATTTGCAACAAGGAGGGGTGAGGCCCCCGGAGCAAGTACAAGCGGCATTTGATGATGTTCTGAAGGCTGGACAAGAGCGTGAGCGCGCAAAAAATGAAGCCGAAGCATATGCCAACGATGTGGTTCCAAGAGCCGTTGGTTCGGCATCTCGCCTAAAACAAGAGGCGGATGCTTATAAGTCGCGAATCGTTGCTCAAGCCGAGGGGGATGCACAACGCTTTAAGTCCCTTTTGAGCGAGTACCAAAAAGCGCCCCAAGTGACACGGGACCGTTTGTACATCGATACGATGCAACAAATTTATACCAACGTCACCAAAGTGATGATTGATGCGCGTCAGGGCTCAAATCTTTTGTATTTACCATTAGATAAGATTTTGCAAATGAGTGCCCAATCATCTAATTCATCTGCATCCAACAACTCCGCTGGCAACTCCTCAAACGGGGCCGGGACAAACGGGGGTAATACCAACGGACCTAGTGAATCGACTGAGAATATTGGACCCACCCAAAGTTCCGCAGATTTGCGTGGTCGTGAGTCCCGTGGCCGTGATCGCGACGTTCGATAAATAAGAGACAGAGAATAAAAATGAACAAAATTGGTTTCTACATATCTTCTTCTATTTTGGCTCTTGCACTTTTGAGCTCAACCGTCTTTGTAGTTGATCAACGTCAGTTTGGCGTGGTCTACTCCCTTGGGCAAATTAAGCGGGTCATCATTGATCCTGGCTTGAACTTTAAATTTCCCCCGCCTTTTGAAAATGTTAAGTTTATTGACAAAAGACTTTTAACGCTTGACAGTACAGATACTGAGCCGATGCTGACTGCTGAAAAGCAAAGGATGGTGATTGACTGGTATGTGCGTTGGCGCATCACAGAGCCTTCGCAGTACATCCGAAACGTTGGGTTAGACGAATCCGCTGGAGCCCAACAACTCTCGCGCGTGGTTCGAAACGCCTTTCAAGAGGAAATAAACAAAAGAACCGTTAATGAACTTTTATCTACCAAGCGCGAAGGCTTGATGACGGACGTTAAGCGCGAGGTCCTTGCGAAAGTGAAGGGCGATAAACCTTGGGGTATCGATGTTGTTGATGTGAGGATCAACAGAGCTGATTACGTGGACGCCATTACTGAATCGGTGTATCGACGTATGGAAGCTGAGCGTAAACGAGTTGCCAACGAACTTCGCTCTACGGGAGCCGCTGAGGGTGAGAAGATTCGTGCGGATGCAGATCGCCAGCGCGAAGTAACCATTGCAAACGCGTACAGAGAGGCTCAAAAGATAAAAGGCGAGGGGGATGCAGAGGCTGCAAAGATCTACGCTGACTCATTTGGTCGAGATCCCTCATTTGCGCAGTTCTACAGGAGTCTTGAGGCTTATAAAACAACTTTTAATAAAAAGTCAGACCTAATGGTACTTGACCCTAGCAGCGATTTCTTTAGAGCAATGAGAGGCAGCGGTTCTGGGGGGGCGCCAATGAGCGCCAGTCCACCGGCTAAGCGGTAGTAGAGCACCGCGTGCCATCAAATATCCTCAAATTTACCCTCTGACCCTGGAAAATGGACTCCCATACCCTTTGGCTCGCTTTGGCACTTGTCCTAATCATTGAGGGTTTGCTACCGTTTGCCTCACCAGCACAGTGGAAGAAAATGTTTCTTCAAATTTTGCAGTTGAAGGACGAACAAATTCGCTTCTTTGGGCTGTGCTGCGTGATGCTGGGGGTATTTGTTTTGTGGATTTTGAGCTAAAAGCCTCAAAATCATCCCTTCCAGGGCCTGGAAGGTCTGTAGAATTACCTTTTTAACAGCACCCCCCATTTGCTTATGTCCGCTTGGGTCCTGCCGGATCATATTGCCGATGTGCTTCCCTCTGAGGCACGGCACATCGAAGAACTTAGACGTCTTTGTTTAGACTCAGCTCGCTCTTTTGGGTATGAGCTGATTGCGCCTCCGTTGCTTGAGCATCTAGAGTCCCTCGTGTCGGGCTCGGGCATGTCTTTGGATCTTCAAACATTCAAATTCATAGACCAACTGTCTGGACGAACTTTGGGGGTTCGTGCAGACACCACCACCCAAGTCGCAAGGCTTGACGCACATCTGTTAAA
>CAIKVH010000077.1 GCA_903830725.1 uncultured Burkholderiales bacterium
ATTGCGACGTTTAGCGATAAAAAGGAAGTCTCGCCTGGCTACAGCCCATCTGGGAACTCGGGCACAACATCCACATATACGTCAAGTTATGAGGAAATGCCCCCTATCGGAACCGGCCTAACGTTAACAAGCGATCAAATCAGATATTGTTTGTCAGAAAAAATCCGTATTGAGGGATGGGAAACAAATGTAAACACCTACTCAGACGTTTCCGTCAATACTTTTAACAATGCCGTTGAAAATTTCAACATGCGTTGCTCTAGCTATAGATACAAGAACTACGCAATGGAATCAGTTAGCAGCCAAGTTGAGGCCCGCCGAGCGGAACTTTATGCTGAGGGACTTCGCAAAGCTGCGCTTTACTCAGGCAGGTAAAAAATTCATAAATCTCAAATGCCTAACTACATCCCAAAAATTTGTATTGCCTTTTTATTAATTGCTGTACTTCCACTACCTATTAGCTTCTACTCATTTTTGCGCTTTATAGTTTGCGGAACATTTGCATTAGGAGCTCTGATTGCCCATGAACGTAGAAGGCAAGACGTTCCCATCTACTACGGATTGGTAGCCGTGCTTTTCAATCCATTTTTTCCAATTTTTCATTCAAAAGAAGTTTGGGTAGTTTTTGATTTAGCCGCTGCACTTCTTCTATACAAAACTGCAAAATATGTAACTGCTGAAAATATAAATGAACCAATTGAACAATCTAAAGTAAAAGACAACTAAATGAATGTCTGATGCAAACGATCGTAACTCCCAAGAGCACTAGGTTTCATATTTTGGAAATACCCCATTACTGGCGTTGTTAATTAAACCTCTACCTTTCCTCAAATAACTGCTGACAGTTTGACCCATCGCCTTGTGCTTGTCTGCAATATCAATTGGAAAGTCTCCAAATTTAGGCATAGCCTGCGGATTGAGTCGTAGTTGCTCGCCAATTTGCCACAGCTTGGTTCTAGGAGCATTACGAATGATTTGATCATGGATTTCCATGATGCTCAAGAGCTGCGAAATAGCATCGTAGGTGATTCGACTACGAAAAATTGGCCAAGACAAAGGAGCCTCAGACAGCAGCCCTTCTCTAGCGTTTAAAAGACAGATTTGGTCAAGCCAAAAACCAAACTCTTTACCAGCCAACTGGCTTGATACGTCTTGGAAGGCATCTACAGTGATTTCGAACGCATCAACATTCTTACGTTTAACAAATAGCGTCACCTGCAAGGTTGTAATACTTGCACTGAAATGCTCATGACCTTTTGTCATCCACCAATCTTTAAAGCTCATATCCTCTAATGGACCAAACATACAGAAGGTATCGTAGGAAGCTTTTGAAGTAAAAATTCCTGTTCTTGAGCTTTGAATAAATTCTTTAGAAAACTTTAAACATCGCCACCAGGCTTCTAAATAGGTGCCGTGAATAAATGGCTCAGTGAATTCTGATCTGAGTTGACCAGAAGCAATAAAGGGAATTAATTTCTGTGTCCCTTTACACCAATCCAATCTCTGCAATTTCATTTTTTCGCACCCTACTGAAAAAAAGAATTCCCGAGATCGAAATTTATCTAACCTATATCTATCGCGTCAATCCTGACCGATGCTTAAATCTTTTTTATTACCTGGAGTTTTTATGAATCAAGACAATAGCCAGTCAAATCTAAATGGTGCCAATGGGACACCAGTCAGCCAGCCCCCGCTAGCTCCACTCATAGACGAGTTTGCTTTTGGATTACTTATTAACCGCGCCTTAGGTGGATCTGATAGTCGCCGTCCCAGTGACAAGAGCGCCAATGACGTCCAAGTGGACATGGTTTTGGGACAAGCCCAGAACCTGTCCAAGATGAATGATCAGTATGTGGAAACCTACGTGGTGCGGGGAACCAAGGAACTTTATGGACTGTTGGGAGCCATTTACAGCTATGCGCTGCAGATTAACGAGTCCCCCCTTCGTGACCACATCCTGCAACGCATGCGAGAAAGACTGGAGGAGGATCATGAAGTCAAAACTCAGATCAATACTCCATGGATAACCACAGTATTGCGCTTTATCCTGCCAACAGATCGCCAAACCGCCTACTCGTATTCAAAAGTATTACAAGTGGCCCATGACGAGAACTTAACTGCCCAGGAACTTCCTAATTACATCAAGGAACGCGGCGGCATTTCCAAGATCACGGGTACTAAAGAAATGGAGGAATCCAACAAAAGTATCAAAGAGCACAAGGAAGCCAAAACTCAGATGCTTAAAAAGATCCTACAAGCCAATGCCAAAGCAGCCAGCACCATCGTACAAGTTGACGATCAGTTTGTACTCAATACCGTAGCTGAAGGTAAAAAAGAAGGGCTGTTCGAGTTTGCTGTTTGCGTCAATCCTGGTGGAAATGAACGCCGTGTGGTTAGATTTTTTAAAGTTAATCAAACCACTGAATCTCAACTACTTAACTTGATCGCTGAGGCCAGCGTTCCTGACGACTTGGAGGCTATGCAAGAAAAGCTGGACATGCTGCGTGAAAAACTTGGCATCACCTCGGGTTGGGGCATGAAGCCGGGCGACAAGGGATATCAACCAGGTGGACTACCTGCAATCAATGGAGTTGCTCAAACCAACGTCATACCAAATGCGGCTCAAAACACGAACGTGGGTACTGTCACTATTCAGCAGCCCGCTTAAATCACCCAATCAACCTATACCCTAAACCTTCGGGTTTAGGGGACTCTTAAAAGGAGAACGAAGTGAATGATTTATTTGAAAAAATTCCCAAGGGATCGATCCTGCTTTGGAACGTTGAAGAAGATAAGGATTTACCTAAAAAAAAGGAAATGACCAGGTTATTAGGTACTGAGGACTTTACCTATTACAAAGCACATGGTCATCACCGAACTTACATTCGCTCACTAGCAAGACTAAAAGACTTTCTAGCGGCAGATCTGATACAAGATCACCGTGGGTATTGGTCGGAAGTACATACATCTCATTTTTTGTTTACCGCACAAGAGATTGAGTCAAACAGTTTCTTCATTCTCAAATACTCGACCAAGTGTCTTGGTTCGTATTTTGTAGA
>CAIKVH010000078.1 GCA_903830725.1 uncultured Burkholderiales bacterium
GACATAGATCGGTGGTTTACAAAAAATAACAAAGGTGAAATGGTCCCGTTTTCAGCTTTTTCCACTGGCCGTTGGTCCTATGCGTCTCCCCGAAGGGAGCGGTACAACGGACTGCCATCTATCCAGATACAGGGGCAGTCAGCGCCTGGTAAAAGTTCAGGAGAAGCCTTACAGGAGATGGTGAAGTTGGTTGGACAACTACCGGAAGGGATTGGCTATGAATGGACGGGAATTTCAGATCAAGAGAGTAGCTCTGGCAGTCAAGCTCCCGTTTTGTATACAGTTTCGATTTTGTTTGTATTTTTATGCCTGGCGGCACTATATGAGAGTTGGGCGATCCCTTTTTCTGTGATCTTGATTGTGCCACTAGGTATAGTTGGTGCTGTCCTAGCCGCCTCACTAAGGGGCTTTGCAGATGACGTGTATTTACAAGTTGGATTGTTAACCACTGTTGGGTTGTCTGCAAAAAACGCAATTTTGATCGTTCAATTTGCCAAAGCTCAAATGGAGGCTGGAGGTGATTTGGTCGAATCTACGCTTGATGCAGTGAGAATGAGGCTGAGGCCTATTTTAATGACTTCCCTTGCATTCGGATTTGGTGTGTTACCACTGGCTATAAGCCATGGCGCTGGTTCTGGTGCTCAAAACGCAATTGGTACGAGCGTTCTTGGCGGAATGATTTCAGCTACTGCGTTAGGTATTTTCTTTGTTCCACTCTCGTTTGTTTGGATACGCAAGGTTTTTAAAGATAAGGGCGATTTAAGTCGCTACGGCGTTGCGCACGATAAAAAATCAGTAGTATAAATATTTTTAAAATCCCAAATCCCAAATCCCAAATACTTTTTCATGACCTACTACCTTCAAACCAGGGTTTTTAACGGCATAACTATTGCGGCAGTTTCAGCGCTGACTTTGTTCGCACTTTCTGGATGTACGCCGTTGATCCCAAATTATGTTAGACCATCGCCTGGTATAGAGGCTATTTTTCCAACCACTGCACAGAGTGTAAATAAAGGTACCCGTGATGCTAGTCCCGTGGAGGTAATTACGCTGCCCTGGCAAGAATTTGTTGTTGATTCATCTTTGCGTGAAGTACTTGATTTAGCGCTTTCAAATAACAAAGATCTGAGAATTGCTGCATTGCAAATTGAAAAAGCCCAAGCACAATTCAACGTTTCACAATCAACTTTGTTTCCGCAGATCAATGCTAGCGTGACCAATACAGCGGCTAAAACTCCAGCCAACCTAACCGTTTCAGGTCAGGTGTCTATCATGCATGATTACACATCAGGACTGAGCTTTAGTTCGTATGAGATTGATATGTTTGGTCGGCTCCAAAGCCTCAAGACTGCCGCCTTTGAGCAGTATTTAAGCACTTCACAAGCTGCTCTTACGGTGAAAATTAGTTTGATTGCACAAGTTGCAAATCAATACATCACTTTAGCAGCAGATCAATCCCACTTAAACTTAGCAGAGCAAACGTTATCCACCCAGCAAAAATCATACGATATTGATAAGAAACGTTTTGATCTAGGTGTAATATCCGAGCTCGACCTTAGTCAATCAAGAACGTCAATTGAGACCGCCCGAGTTGATATTTCGCGCTATAAATCATTGGTGTTGCAGGATTTAAATTTACTGAATCTACTTGTTGGAAAGACTGTTCCGCAAACACTTTTACCCAAAGATTTCCTGAGTCAGTCCACATTAACCTCAATTGCTGCTGGACTCCCCTCAGATTTGCTTAGGAATAGACCAGATATCTTAGATGCTGAGCATCAATTGATAGCAGCAAACGCCAATATAGGTGCTGCGCGGGCTGCTTATTTTCCAAGCATTACTATGACCACCTTTTACGGCTCTGCGAGTCCATCTCTCTCTGGGCTATTTGGTGCAGGTTCTAGATCTTGGTCATTCATTCCCCAAGTTAACTTACCGATTTTCGATTCTGGTCGGATATCTGCCAATTTGAAAATATCACAAACCAATCAAAAAATAGCTATTGAACTGTATCAAAAAACAATACAAACGGCGTTTAAAGAGGTGTCTGATGCACTTGCGGTGCAAGACAACATCAAGAATGAACTAACTGCTCAAGAATCTCTCGTTGAAGCAACTGCACTGAGCTTTAAATTATCACAAGCACGGTATCAAAATGGCATAAACAGTTATCTGAACGTGTTGGATTCTGAGCGGTCTTTGTACGCTGCAAAACATAATTTAATTGCACTTAAACTTCTTCAGGCAACCAATCAATTTACCCTTTATAAGGCGATCGGAGCTGGTTTGCAGAAATCAAATTAGTCTGATTCAGATTGTGATGATCTACTATTAGACTGATTTAGAGTTGGAAGCAAAATTTGATATAACGCAGAAATTAGATTTGTTTGGTTAATCATACCAACAAATTGACCCTCGCCATCCACCACCGCTAAATGTCGCACTTTATGCTCAAGCATCATTGGTATAACTTGTATCACAGGACATGAATCCAAAATAGGGTTGCTATTTTCCCTCATGATTTGGCCAACAACTTCAGCACTATTTCTTGTGAATGAGAAGCTTTTTTTTAAAATTTTTTGAAGTTTCTCTGTAAAACTAAAGAAATCCTCGGCATCAATTTGTTTTAAAAAATCTGATCTAGTCACCATTCCTAATAAACGTCCTTGCTCGGATAAAACCGGAAGAGCTTGCATATTGCGTTTCTTGATAATTTGCCATGCCGCATTCAGATCTGTAGAAAATTCTAAAGTATCGACCTCCCGAGTCATAACGTCCTTACATTGAAGGCTACCAACCCGACGATTAAAGGAAATTTGCTCTGTGTGTAGGTATATTTCCTCTAAAACTGATAAATCTATGTCTATGAATTGGTTACTTTGCTTCAGTGCGAGAGACAAATCATTGGCAGTTATTCCCCTAGCTTTTTTGCTTATGGGTTGTGATTGAAAAATAGATTTTTCATTTTTCATTAACTCATTATGCATCGATACTGTCCTAAGTTGTCTTGTATAAATATGGTTCAGTCCTAACTAATTTAGTGCATACTAATTTTTAAATCAGTGCTTGTGATATTTTTTGCGTAAATTCAGGAAAGTACGCTGGGTCAATCCATCGTACAACTATTACAGCGTCTAGCTCTGGATCTATCCAGACGTAGTTGCCTCCTGCTCCAAACATAAAATATGCAGATTCGCTTGCCCCGGGAAATGTCTTTTGTCCAGGATTTAACCAAGTCAGAAGGCCATAAAAAGGTGCAATTGAGCAGGGAGCCTGCATTTTATTCACCCATGACTTTGAAATGATTTGTTTACGAATGTTGTGCTGAATAATTTCTCCCCCGTTCAACATCAGTTGCCCTATTTTTGCTTGTGTTAAGGCGCTTATACGAATTCCGCCTCCCCAGTGTGTGCCCCCCGGAACAGACTGTATGCGGCGAACCGTGTGATTCATAGCGTCTTCAACTTCTACCCATGAATTATCATAACCCTCCCATTCAAATTCTTCTGAGCATTCAAGCGGATCTAAGAAGTAACGACGAAAAATATCAGGGATAGGTTTTTGGTATAAATGGAGTAGAGCTAGGGAGAGTTGATTGATACGTACATCGTTATATTCCCAATAGGTGCCCGGCGTTTGTAAAGACCTTGCCTCACCCTTTTGCCCCAATATCGGTTTAGGATCTAGCACAACATGCCTGAAGTGCTCTACTTGGTCGGGTATCCCAAAAGATGTGCCGGACCATTCGCTGGTTTGACTTAATAGGTGTCCCCAGGTAATTAGAGAGTTATGCTCTCCCTCAAATCCAGAGACACACTTTATTCCTAGATTTTTAAAGCTACTAATCACGCACTCATCGATGCTAGAAATTAGTCCCAAGTCAATGGCTTTCCCTGTAAGCAGTGCTAAGTAGCTTTTAGCTACGCTAAATGTTTGGTCAGCCCGCTCAGGTTCTCCCCAAACTTGGATGATTTTTCCACTTTTATATATAACTCCTGAGACCCCACCTCTGGGATGGACTGGCCCCAGTAAGACATTCCATGGCTTAGGGTCTGTTAGGTGTACCCCGTACTTATTAGGCTCTCTTATTGGGTCCCTAGTCCAGTTGATCTCATGGTTCTGAGCGAACTCAATGGCTGAATTTAAGTTGTTCATTATGAAAAAAGTGTAAATAATAAATAGTCTAACTATTTTGAATTGAGGGCTCTAGTGAACCGAGAAGAATATCAAAGTATTCATGGATTTATTTTTTTACCTTCAAGCCAATCGCAACCCTTTGCGTATAAAGCCTGAACCTCGGTTCCTTTTAGCATAGGCATATCGCGTTTAACTTTGTAGCCGATTTTGGTTTGAATGTAAGCTAGGTGCTTATATCCCTCAGGAAATTGAGAAAGTAAGTCATTGTCCAGTTTAAGTGAAACGCTAGGATCAAGAGGATCAATCCGGTCTTTTTCATAGATAGGTTGGCGCAGTACGACTCCCCAGCGACCATCCCTTTTTTCCAAAAAGTCATAAAAACGACCCGTACAGACTACGTCGCAAAGTACGCCGTCTACAGGACCTCTTTGTGATATTGTCATTTTGGTTTGAGAAACGGCTCTGTCACCGCTTAGGTCAATTGAAGTTCCGCCTAAAAAATGCAGGATACTAACCCCCTTGTTCCAGCCCTCAACAGTCACTTTAATAAAGTCCTCAAAGTGACCTTGGAACCAAGTCGCCATCATGACGCCGTCCTTATGCCAGACTGTTTTAAAGCGTTCCCAGTCTCCTGCGTCCCTCCACAGGGCCCAGTTTTCGATAACTTCACGGATAAGTTGTTTTTCAATGAGTTCTTGAATCTTGATTTCGTTCATTTTGGTGTTGATGGTGATAATTTTATTTTGAAAAGAATTTTGGTAAGCACAATACGTTGGCTTATACTTTTAAAGGTTAACATAGATAATATCAGCAAACCCTTAAGGACTATGCCTTGAAAATCATAAGCATTAATGTTGGGCAAATCCAACCCCTATTAGCTCCTGCAGGTTCGCAGTCAAGGCAGGTATTGTCTGCTATTTACAAACGATCTGTTAGCAGTTTAAGTAATCAGCAGGATCATAGAGTCGGAGCCTTTGGGTTAGAGGGGGACGAGCAAGCCAATTTAGATGTTCACGGAGGAATTGATAAAGCCGTATATGCCTACCCCCACGAGCACTACGCATTTTGGCAAGACTGGCTATCCAGAGAGGGCAAACTGGAACAACTTCAATTTGGTAACTTTGGTGAGAATTTAACCGTTGTAGGCTTACATGAAAAAGACGTTTATGTCGGTGATCATTGGAAAATCGCAAACGTTTTATTAGAGGTTGGCCGTTTCAGAGAGCCTTGTTTCAAATTCAATATCAAAATGGGATGGAGTGGTGCAGCAAAGGCCATGATTCAAACCAAAACAACCGGATGGTATTTAAAGGTACTTCAACCAGGAGTAGTCAAGGCGGGAGACTCAATTGAGGTCATACCAGGAAATCGGCAGTTATCGATTCTTGTGCAAAGCTCTAGTTTTTACAGCAAGTCAACTCAAGATGACTTGTGGAGTTAGAGGGATCCCTAACTAGAGATTTCTAAGTTATCCCCAATTAATGCGGCGCCTATGACCCCCGCAGAGTCGCCGAGACGGTGACGAACGATGGGAGTTGTAAAGTCATTGGTAAATACCTTTTTAATTACCTCTTTCGTGCACTGCGCTGGCAGATCCTCAATGTTAGAGAGTCCCCCGCCTAGAACGATCACATCAGGATCCATAACATTTATTAGATTAGCTAGCGCTTGGCCGAGATTTTGATAAAACTGCGTTATTACTTTTTTTGCAATTTGATTCTGTTCATTTTTAGCCGCTTCGAATATCGATTGGCAAGTTAAACCCAAGTCTTGCGATCCACACAGTGCACTGTATTGACGCTCGATTCCTGAACCAGAAATAAAGGTTTCTACACACCCCCTTTGCCCGCAAAAGCATGATAACCCCTTGGGATCTAAAATCATGTGGCCCCACTCACCAGCAAGGCGTTGGGGCCCGCGTCTAAGTTGTTTGTTGAATACCCAACCACCGCCGCAGCCTGTACCCATAATCACGCCAAATACGCATTCGTAATCTTTACCTGCACCAAGAGTTGCCTCGGCCAAAGCAAAGCAGTTTGCATCATTTTCAATCACTAATGAGCAGCCCAGTGCATTCTCTAAAACACTTTGAAGCGCAATCCCATTTAAACAAACGGTATTAGAGTTACGAAGCAGTCCAGTTTGCGCTGAGATTGAACCCGGAGTCCCAATTCCAAGCGTATGGATAGGAAAAGCTGACTTGGCATCTACATAGAGTTTTTTTATCTGCTCTAAGATATGCTCTGGCCCCCCTTGCGCCTCAGTTGCAATGCGTTTGCGAAGCAGTATTTCATTACCTTGCGCAAGCACTGCGAGTTCAATCTTGGTACCCCCTAAGTCGATACCTATGCGGACCTTCGATTTCAAATTAGAATTCCTTTACAAGTAGAAACCGTACAATTGTGAGTATGAAACATCAATCCCCTAGGCATAGGCAAAAAACCTCTCTCGCCCATTCACACGCTAGTTCCTCTGGGTTCTCAGTCTTATCTAACAAAGGCTTTAGAGCGCTAATTATCACCTATACATTGGCTATGATGGCGGACAACGTAGAACATGTTATTAGTTACTGGATGATGTATCAAAAGTTTCATTCACCAGAACTCGGTGGTTTTGCGGTTCTATCCCATTGGCTACCGTTCCTATTTTTCTCTGTACCTGTTGGTATGCTTGGAGAGCGCTTTGATCCGAGACGGTTAATACAAATAGGGATGGTGCTTTTTTCACTAGTCTCGCTAGGTTGGGGCTATCTTTTTTTGGTCGATGGATTGCAGGTGTGGCAAGCCATGGCTTTACTTGTCTTGCATGGATGTGCAGGTGTTTTTTGGCATACTTCTACTCAAATGCTATTGCATGATGTGGTAGGTAAAGAAGAATTACCGGCAGCTGTAAGGTTGCTAGCAACTGCTCGTTATTTGGGAATATTGGCAGGACCAGGGGTGGGTGGGATTATTTTGATCGGACTGGGTCCTATTTTCGGTATTTTTCTTAATGCAACTTTTTATATCCCAACGTTCTTCTGGCTCATCAATGCGCCTTATGGTCCCGCATTCAGAGCGGGCTCTAGGTCGTTTAAGATTGCTGTTCGCGGATTTTCTGACATCATTGATACCTTCAAGGAGGTCTCCGGGCTACCTGTTATCTTCTCAATGGTTATTTTGGCCGGATCAGTATCTTTTTTTATTGGAAGTAGTTATCAAGCGCAAATGCCTGCATTTGCTGAAGATCTGGGTCACGGTGATCCGGGCTTGCTTTACAGCTTACTTTTGGCCGCAGACGCAGCGGGGGCGATGTTTGCGGGACTTATCTTGAACAACAAAGGAATCATGAGTCCAAGGCCAAGATCTGCTTTGATACTTGCGCTGATGTGGTGCGTTGCATTGGTAAGTTTTTCTTTAACAAATCAATACACATTTTCACTGATAATCCTATTTATAGCTGGTTTTATTGAGCTGTCCTTTAGTAGTATGGCGCAAGCCCTGGTTCAACTTAATGCACCCGAAGAGCATAGGGGGCGAGTTATTGGGCTATTCAATATGTTTTCCCTTGGAATGCGCGCAGGCTCTGGTGTCACGATTGGATTAGTGGGTGGATTAATTGGAGTTCATTACTCATTGGCATTAGCAGGAATTCTTTTGGCATTGGTAATCTCTTCGCTCCTGTATTTCTTTAGAAATAAAGGGATTAATTCTTCACTACAAAATGGATGCTGAATTCTTTACTTATTTAATCTCTCATTTTGTGGAAATAAAAAGCTTCTTGCTTCAGCATCTAATTCGGTTTTAAAGGAATGCTTAGTTTTTAAACTTTCTGCGCGTTGAGCAGCTGGTCTGGCATTAATCAGATCTAAGAGTCTTTTCAGTTGTGGATATTTTTCCCAAGCATTTTCCAATCCCAATACATATGGAACCATGCGTACCCATCCCCAAAAAGCCATATCAACTATAGAGTATTCTTCGCCAAGCATAAAAGTGCTTGTCTTGAGGTGATCCTCCAATAATTGCCAATGGCGATGCGCCTCAAAGTCATAACGGTTTAATGCATACTCTTTTGGTTCGGGGGCGGCATGCCTAAAATGGACGGATTGTCCAGAGTAGGGGCCGATTCCTGTAGCAATAAACATGAGCCATGAGAGTAATTGAGATCTCTCTGGGGATCCGTATTTTTGGGGTAAAAATTTACCCTCACGTTCAGCCAAGAAAAGTAAAATTGCATTACTGTCAAAAACTGTAACATCCCCGTCTACGATACAAGGAACTTTAGCGTTAGGGTTGAATTTTATATATTCAGGACTAAACTGTTCGCCCTTTCTGGTGTCGATGGGGATGGCTTCATAGGGTAGACCCAGTTCCTCAAGTAGGAGTGCTACTTTCATCGGGTTGGGAGCAGCGTTATAAAAAAACTTAAGCATCTTAAATCCTCAATAATTAAAGGGGGTTGCGGGGAAAATTTAGCAAAAAGGCAAGCTATGCTGAAAAATAATTTACGTACAATACAAGGCAAACAATACCGACCAATAAAGCAGGGCCCAAACGTCTTTTTTTGCCACTGAGCATTACTATAACAGTTACTGCGCAAACACTAATCCGAACGTACAGGGGAACACTCGCAAGTAAGCCAAGTGGAAAGACTACCATGCGAATAGTCATCGCTGCTACCATGGCATAAGTTACAGAGGTAAGCCAGTAAAAAAATTCACTGTTTTGATCAACTCGACCCGATAGTATGACACCCACAGATCTACAGAAATAAGTGCCTACACAAGCGCATAATAATGCTACCCATAATTGCCAGTTTTCAAGTGGTATATTGTTCATCATATTCTTCTAGTACGGTTTTCCTATATAGATTAACGCGGATTAGGAATGATTGGCTTACGTATAAAATTTCGGTCTATCCAATACGCAGCGGTACCACCGATAAGGCCTGACATTAAAAGACTGCTGTCCGGATCAAGCGTATAAAAAACAGGGCCGAGAATACTCCCAAACAAGACTGCTAATCTACTCCAACTTGTTTTGATTTCTGCAAAAGTCAGTACAAAGAAGAGGGGGTTTATAAATATTAATCCAATCGTTATTGATTTAGAAACCATGCCAGTTATGTAGTATCCCAACACAGTTCCGGGCAGCGCAAGTAACCAACAAAATAAGCCAATTCCCACAAAGTAACTGCGACGGTATTCGGGTTTGATTTTGGGAAATTCGCGCATTGAAACTGCCCACGCTGTCATTGCTAGAAGATGAACTGCCCCAAATGCCCCCCTATTTTTATCCTCCTCTTTAAATTGTGGAAATAGAGTTAAGGTCATTGTTACAAACCTTGCAGAGCTCAGTGATACGGCCAGTACGATCGCCGCAATTGAACTATGTGTAATGATCATTTCCAATAAAACGATCTGCCCTGGAAGTGCAAACATAAATGTGCTGCAAAATCCAGTAAACCATAGATCGAGCCCATTGGTTCTGCCCATGGCGCCAAAACCTACCATGCCAGCGAATAAAACTATTGCCGGGGCTCCAATGGCTTCGCGAACTCCCCCCCAAAAGGCCTCCTTTCGTGAGCTGTAGTTGTGAGGTAGTTGATTAGATTTCAATTCGGTGTAGGCTGAGGGTTAGGTCTTCTAGGTAAGGGCGCGTCAAATTAGAATAAGCTGAATACTATCTTAAAGGAGTTATTATGCGTGTTAATAAAATAATGTCAGAGGTATCTCTCGTGATTGCCGATCTTGCGGTTTCGATCCATGGAGAGATACAAAGCTGTCCCACCCTATGCGCCGTTGTTCCCGGGGATGGAGGGGAGTTGGACCGGTTAATTCCGTTGAATACGCCTGATGGAAGACCTATTTTTATGAGCTATGACAACGCCATTCAGCCGTTAAACTCTTGAAATTAGTTCGGGATTTTTATGAGCTGTCATTTTAGAGGGGAGTGCTTTAGATATTTATTTTGATTTGAAGTCAGGGGTGACCGAATCGAGTACTGATCCAACCGCCTTAACCCCCGTTCCGACGACACTTACCCCAGCCGAGACAACAGTAGCAGCTCCGGAGACAACTAAATCACCTACTTCTAAAACTGCACATCCGTTTAAGAATAAAGTTAAACTGATAATCGTTAGGGGCAGAAATATTGTTTTCATCTTCTATTCCAGAAATAAATAAAATATAGTTAAAAAAAAGAGGACTCTTGGAGTCCTCTTTTTTAATAACGAGTTTTTTATCTCGCAACGTAGACAATGTCTACGCGTCGATTAGCTGCCCAAGCCTCTTCGGAATGGCCAGGATCTTTTGGTTTTTCTTTGCCGAAACTAACTGCTTCAATTGAATCTTTGTTAGCACCCAGCAGCTCCAATGATTTTTTTACTGCCTCAGATCTTTTTTGACCTAGGGCCAAATTGTATTCACGTCCGCC
Source organism: uncultured Burkholderiales bacterium (assembly GCA_903830725.1). GTDB lineage: Bacteria > Pseudomonadota > Gammaproteobacteria > Burkholderiales > Burkholderiaceae_C > Limnohabitans. Next base: position 10,551 of record CAIKVH010000078.1, read on the forward strand.
GCGCTCATCTGCATTTCCTTCTAATCGTACTTTAGCTGAACCGTGAGCAGACATGTACTTGGCGTGAGCTGTGATTAAACCTTCATCTGATGATTTGACCTTAAAGTTATCAAAATCAAAATAGACGCTACGATTGGCCAATGGGGACTTGGGGTCATCCAGGGGAGAAACTTCAACCATTTTTACAGTCGATTGAGCGACAGGTGAGTCTGTGGGCGTGACTGTTGACTTAGCAGCTGTTGGGGCTGGAGCTTTCGTGGAACTACAAGCCACCATGACCACAGACAACAACAATAGACTATATTTTTTAGAAAATTTCACGAAATGCTCCTTGTGTACATAGCTCGAATTATAAGCAATCACAATCAACTTATCCAATTATGGCGTTAAATATTCGTGATTTTTCTGACTACAACACCTATTTTCGGTTGTTAGCAGGCAAATAAGTTGCCTATGTGCGGTAGACCTGGGGTTTAATTAATTAAGCCGTTTTACGCTATTTTTTAGCTAATTCACGGGACGCCGTGTGAGTTTGAGGCATAGTCCAAAAGTTGAATACATTGGGCTTTTACCTATCCTAAGGTCTTATTAGACTCCAGACTATATGTATCAATTTTCACGTATTTTCAAGAGATTCTTGCAACTCCATCCAACGGTTTTCTTGAATTTCTAATTCGCTTTGGATTTCTTTAAGTCTTTTCCCAATACTAGCAAGCTCATTTGGTGTTGCTCCTTCGATGAGTTGTGCTTCTAGGCCGGCTTTCTCTGCGGTTAGTTGCGAGAGTTTCAGGTCGATACTTTTGATTTCCTTGGTCAGGGGTTGGGATTGTTCCTTTTTTTGGTTTCTCAGATCTGCCTCACGCTTGCGCCGCTCTTTTGCGCTGATTATTTCACCATCGAGTATGGGTTGAGCTAGTTTTTTAGATTTAGTACGACTTTCCTGATATGTGGATGTCACCACAGAGGAATCATCTGCAGAATTACCGCGATATGGGGGATTGTCCTTGGCAGCCAATTCCTGTTTCATTAACTCCTTGATTCGCTTGGCTTCCGCCAATAAATATTGCTGGTAATCGTCTAAATCTCCAACGAAGTCCTCTATGACCCCTCGACCAACAAGCCAAAATTCATCGCAAACGGCTCTAAGTAGCGCTCTATCATGACTTACTAGTAAGACACTTCCATCAAATTGATTGAGCGCCATTCCCAGTGCCTCACGGGTAACGAGGTCAAGGTGGTTTGTCGGTTCGTCAAGTAGCAATAGATTAGGTTTTTGCCAGACGATCATGGCCAAAACAAGGCGGGCTTTTTCTCCTCCGCTAAGCGTTCCAACGGGTTGAGAGACCATTTCGTTTACAAATCTGAACGTCCCTAAATAGTTGCGCAATTCTTGCTCGCGCGTTTGCGGGGCAATCTCTTTTGCAAGTCGTATGAAATGCATAAGCGGTGAGTCCTCTGGGCTCAAAACGTCTAACTCTTGTTGTGCAAAATATCCTATGCGAAGTCCCTTACCTTCAACAATTGAGCCACTCAGCAGAGGCATTGCTTTTGCAATTGTTTTGATAAATGTTGATTTGCCCTGACCATTTGCCCCCAAGACGCCGATACGTTGACCCGAAAGCACTGAGCGATTGATATCTCCCAGAATCGTACGTTTTACCCCTCCAGTTAAATAACCAAACTCACCCGATTTAAGTGAGATCATTGGATTGGGCAGGGAGGGGGACGGTTTAAATTGAAATTCAAAATCCGCAGTCCCAGCGACGGGAGCAACCCTGGACATTCTCTCTAGGGCTTTAACCCGACTTTGAGCTTGTTTGGCCTTTGAGGCTTGGGCTTTAAATCGGTTGATAAAGGATTGAAGATGCTCAATTCGGGCAGATTGCTTGACAAATGCCGCTTGTTGGAGCAGTAACTGTTGTGTTTTTAGTTCCTCGAAGGTACTGTAGTTTCCTCCGTAACGGGTTAATTTCGCATCCTCTAAATGAAGAGTCACGCGCGTAATCGCGTCCAAAAACTCCTTATCATGACTGATCACGAGCATGGTTCCCGTATAACGCTGTAGCCAACTCTCTAGCCAGACGAGTGCATCTAAATCCAGGTGATTTGTGGGCTCATCAAGCAGTAGCAAATCTGAGGGGCACATGAGGGCTCGGGCCAGTTGAAGGCGCATACGCCAACCCCCTGAAAAACTGTTCACACTATTCATCAGTTGATCGGGTCTAAATCCAAGTCCTAAGATCAACGACTGAGCGCGTGAATTGGCATCGTGAGCGCCTAGATCAGATAAAGTTAGATGAGCATGGGCGATTGCCATGCCGTCTTGCGACTCCTCAGCGCGTTTTAGTTCGTTGTTGGCCTCCTCAAGGGCAGTGTCGCCACTTAAAACGAAATCTGTGGCAGATTCATCGCTATCTGGCATCTCTTGAGCTACCTGAGCCATTCTCCACGAACTAGGGATCTGAACCTCTCCCTTATCTTCGCTTAGTGTTTTGTTAAGGAGCGCAAAAAGGCTGGATTTACCAGCACCGTTTCGTCCTATTAGTCCTACTTTCTCGCCGGGATTAATGGTAACACTAGCATTGTCTAAAACGACTTTAGCGCCTCGTCGTAAAACGACGTCTTGGATAACGATCATAAAAAAACTTATAAATTTTAAAATTTTAGAGTGTTGAAGCTCTTATGGATTGAAATTAACGAGGTGCTTTTACTTACTGATGTAGCGGATAATTAAGCAAAGCATTTTTAGTTATTAATAAAACTTGATCCTCGCCCATACTTGTTTCAAGCCAAACACATTCTAGTAAAGAAAAGGCTGTTTCAAAATGCGCTCTCTCATGTCCTACCTCTAATACGATTACCCCTATATCACTCAAGTGGTTAGGGGCATCGCGGAGGAATTTTCGAATAAAGTCCATCCCATCAGTTCCACCGTTCAAAGAAAGTGCGGGCTCGGCTTTAAATTCAAGTGGCAACTCACTCATACTTTGTGAATTCACGTAAGGCGGATTACATAATATAAGATCATAGGGTCCATTTGCGAACTCTAGGCCATCAGAAATATTTAAAGTAACACGATCAGTAAGCATATGCCGCTCGACATTAATCCGTGCAACCTCAAGGGCTTCGACAGATATATCAATGGCATCGATTTGAACTTCTGGATAGACCATTGCACAAATTACAGCTAAGCTTGCGTTGCCTGTACACAAATCGAGTACACGCGAAGTGTGAAGACTCAGCCAAGGGTCGATATTTGCGTTGACCAAACACTCAGCAATCAAACTACGGGGAATAATACTGCGTTGATCCACAAAAAATGGGATCCCTTGTAGCCAAGCTTCCCCAGTAAGATAGGCGCTTGGCAGTCTCTTTGTAATGCGATCTTCAATTAAAGATCTTGCTCTCTCAAGTTGAGGGCCACTCAACTCGGGGTTGCTCAAAGTCGTGTCCGTATCAAGAGTCATCCCTAGACTCCAGAGCACGAGCCACGAGGCCTCGTCATGAGCGTTGTTTGTGCCGTGACCAAATATCACCTTGGCCTGAGTTAACTGATTCGTAGCCTCAAGAATTAGTTCTTGAAGTTTCATAAATTTTTGGCCAATGCCGGTCCACTATTAAGATTCAGAAGTTCTAGGGTTTTTAGATATACGTTTTTTAAATCTTCAAGGTCTTTTATTCCTATGCACTCGTTGATCTTGTGGATCGTGGCGTTAGGTGGGCCCAGTTCAATTACTTCTGGACAGATGGTGGAGATAAACCGACCATCACTCGTTCCCCCAGTGGTGGACAGCTGGGGGGAGATGTTACAGATTTCATTTATTGCGATACGCACCGCATGAACAAGATCGCCCTCTGGAGTTAGAAAAGGTATGCCACCGAGAGTCCATTTCAAATCATACTCGAGGGCATGGCGGTCTAAGATGGCGTGAAATCTAGATTGCAAACTTTCTACACTGGACTCTGTGCAAAATCTAAAATTAAAGTCAATTGTGCATTCACCGGGAATGACATTACCAGCCCCAGTGCCCGCGTGAATATTGCTCATTTGCCAACTAGTGGGTTGGAAGTATTGATTTCCTTTGTCCCACTCTGTTTTAACTAGTTCTGCCATCGCAGGGGCAAATTGATGAACGGGATTTCTTGCCAATTGAGGGTAAGCAATATGACCCTGAACGCCCTTGATAACTAATTTACCACTTAGAGTACCACGTCGTCCATTCTTGATCATATCCCCGGTTTGTTCAACCCCCGTAGGCTCGCCAACAATGCACCAATCAAGTTTCTCAGATCGTGCTCTTAGCATGTCGCAAACTTTCACAGTTCCACCGGTCGCAGGACCCTCTTCGTCGCTAGTTATTAAAAAAGCAATGTTTAAATTTGGGGCGGGGTTGCGAGAATAAAACTCCTGGGTTGCAATTATCATCGCCGCTAAAGAGGACTTCATATCACTTGCGCCCCTTGCGAATAGAAATCCCCCTTTGTAAGTCGGCGTGAATGGATCGCTGTCCCATTTTGTGATTGGCCCAGTTGGAACAACATCTGTGTGGCCAGCAAACACAAGTGTTTTGGCGTTTTGCTTTGAAGATTTATTTACAGCCCATAAATTTGTAACTAGATTTTCTCCCTCGCCGTCGTAGATCCACTCATCCTTAAAACCAAGGGGTGCCAAAGATTGCATCAAAATTTTTTGACAGTCCGCATCATTGGGCGTGAGTGATACCTGAGTAAGGAGGCGTTCGGTTAAGGCCAGCAAGGGAGACATGGAGTTATGGGAATTTAGTAGAAATATGAGTCAGTAGGCGGCGTGGATCAAAGGCGTAGATTTGATTTAAATCTATGCGCTTGAAGTCAATGGGGTACGGAACCCTTCATGGAGAGCCGAATTGGTTAGGGCTTTGTCAACAAGCTTAATCGCGCAGCAGATCATTTAGGCTCGTTTTCGCCCGCGTTTGTGCATCTACTCGCTTGACGATGACTGCGCAGTAGAGACTATATTTTCCAGATTCACTGGGTAGATTGCCGGAGACGACAACGGAGCCTGATGGAACGCGACCATACATTACTTCGCCTGTGGCTCTGTCATAAATTTTGGTGCTCTGGCCGATATATACACCCATGGAGATAACTGAATTTTCTTCAACAATCACACCCTCCACAATCTCAGAACGAGCTCCAATAAAGCAGTTGTCCTCGATAATGGTGGGGTTCGCCTGCAACGGCTCAAGCACCCCCCCCAGGCCAACACCGCCCGAGAGATGGACATTTTTTCCAACTTGCGCACATGAGCCAACTGTAGCCCAAGTATCTACCATTGTTCCTTCATCAACATAGGCGCCAATATTGACGTAACTAGGCATCAAAATAGCTCCCTTCGCGATATAACTTCCACGGCGGGCAACTGCCGGAGGTACAACGCGAACTCCGCTTTCCTTCATTTGTTCAGGGGTAAGGGTTGCGAATTTGGTAGGTACTTTGTCATAGAAACCCAAATCACCAGCGTGCATTGGAGCGTTATCACTAAATTTAAAACTCAATAGAACTGCTTTTTTGATCCATTGATGTGTTTCCCATTGGCCAACAGACTTACGCGTGCTGACTCTTAGGCGACCCGCGTTTAGTTCGTGTATTACATGCTCAACGGCCTCTGTAATTTCCTTACTCACATTGGAGATGTTAAGTTGAGCACGGTTGTCCCAGGCTTGATCGATGATATTTTGAAGTTGTTGAGTCATGATGTTTGAATGAATAGTTAGAAATTTTTACTGACGAACTCTTTAATGCGGTGAGCGGCCTCAAGGCACTCCTTTGTCTCTGCGACCAAGGCCATTCGAATTCTGCCTTTTCCAGGATTTTTACCGTCAACCTCTCTTGCTAGGTAACTTCCCGGTAACACAGTCACATTGTATTGAGTCAAAAGATCTTTTGCAAAAGCCTCATCATTTCCGCCCGGTACCCCAGCCCATAAATAAAAAGCAGCGTCGGGAAGTCGAACATCTAGGCAAGTTTCAAGCACTGGCGTTACTGCAGCGAATTTTTCTCTGTACATATTGCGGTTTTCTGTAACATGAGTTTCATCATTCCAAGCCACTATGCTAGCGGCTTGTACCATTCCACTCATTGCACTTCCGTGATACGTTCTATATAACAGATAGGGCTTGATTAGATCTGCGTCACCCGCCACAAAACCGCTTCTCATGCCCGGAACATTGCTTCTCTTGGAGAGGGAGGTAAATGCAATTAAATTCTTGAAATCTTTAATACCTAGCTTTTGTGCAGCTTCCAGGCCGCCAAGCGGGGCATCATCTCTGAAATAAATTTCGCTGTAGCATTCATCGGAGGCTATGACAAAACCGTATTTTTTACTGAGATTAAATATCTTGCTCCATTCTGCCAAGTCCATTACTGCACCTGTTGGATTACCTGGAGAGCAAACAATTACAAGCTGCGTCTGATTCCAAATATCCTCTGGAACCTTGTCCCAGTCTAGGCCAAAATTACGAGCAGGATCGCTTGGAACATAAAAAGGCTCAGCCCCAGCAAGAAGGGCAGCACCTTCGTAGATTTGATAGAAGGGGTTGGGACAGATTACCTTAACAGAGGCATTGCCTTTACCTTTTGGATTTATCACCGCCTGTGTGAAAGAGAAGAGCGCTTCTCGAGATCCGTTGGTCGGCAAAATTTGAGTGTTTGGGTTCAGGCTTACAGAGTAGCGCCGCTTTAGCCAATCAGCGCATGCTTGCCTAAGCGCGGGCTCGCCAATAGTTGGGGGATAGCCACTTAGAGCTTTAAAATTTTGCGTTATTGATTCCAATATGAATCCAGGTGTTGCGTGCTTAGGCTCTCCTATCCCAAGGCTAATGGGTGTGTATTTTGTATTTTCGGGGATGTCAGAAAATAAATTTTTTAAGCGCTCAAAGGGATACGGCTTAAGTTTTTCTAATAATGGATTCATAGTCTGTATTATCTTTTAAATCAAACAGACTATTTCCAAAAAGCCTGTGGCTTTGCCTGTGTAGTGTGTAATCCCGAGGGCGTTTGCTTGGTTTTGGTTACTTTTTCATCAAATATTAATGGCTTCCCCTTTTTTTTAAAAGGTGAAAATACCTCAAAATGCATTAAAGTTGATTTAAAGTAATGAAAATTAACTCATCTCTCCAGTTTTACGGTGCTTATTGCCGATTACAGGGGATACTAGAGGGTTTGCAGTGGCAGTTAGGCCATTGAAAGGCGAGTTATCATCTCGTTAGCCTTCAAGAGGTGCCTTTTCTGTGTTGTTTTGCTCCCTGCATTTTCATTTTTTCTAGTTTCAAGGGTGTCTGTCGGTGCGTTTAACTTCCATCAAAATTTCAGGCTTCAAGTCATTTGCTGAGCCCACTACTTTCATGCTCCCGGGGCAACTTGTTGGAGTGGTCGGCCCTAACGGCTGTGGCAAGTCCAACATAATCGACGCAGTTCGCTGGGTTTTGGGCGAGAGTAGAGCCAGTGAACTTCGAGGCGAGTCAATGCAGGACGTTATTTTTAACGGCACCACGACCCGCAAAGCCTCTAGTCGTTCTAGTGTTGAACTTATATTCGACAACTCCGATCACAGAGCCGGTGGTCAGTGGGCGCAATACACTGAGATTGCTGTTAAGCGTGTTCTGACTAGGGACGGCACCAGCAGCTATTACTTGAACAACCAACCCGTGCGTCGTAGAGACGTTCAGGATGTATTTTTAGGCACCGGTTTAGGTCCAAGAGCGTATGCAATTATTGGTCAAGGAACGATTAGTCGTATTATTGAATCAAAGCCCGAGGAATTAAGACTATTCCTTGAGGAAGCGGCAGGGGTCTCTAAATACAAAGAGCGGCGTCGCGAGACAGAAAACCGATTATCAGATACCCGTGAAAACTTGGTGCGTGTAGAAGATATTCTTCGCGAACTCAACGCGAATTTGGAGAAGCTTGAAAAACAAGCTGAGGTTGCAAATCATTACAACGCCTTGACGGCAGAGGTAGCCCTCAAGCAGCACCAACTTTGGTATTTACGTAGAGCTGAATCTGAGCGTGATCAGATTCAAATCAAGACACAACAAGAACGCGCTAGTGTCGATTTAGAAGCCAAAATTGCAGATCTCAGAAAGATTGAGTCTGAACTCGAAACTATTCGTCAATCCCATTATCTCTCTGGGGACCAACTCAACCAAGCTCAAGGTTTATTGTATGAATCTACTGCGGAGGTTGGACGATTGGAGGGCGAGATTCGCTTTGTGGTCAGTTCGAAAGAGCGTACACAAGAGCGTATAAAACAACTCAACGAGCAGCGCGCTCAGTGGCTCGACCAAAAGAGTCAGGCTGAACAAGAGCTTGCACAGCTCATCGAATCCGAATCCACACAGGTCGAGCAGCTAAGCATTTTAGAAGCTCGTTTGGAGGAGGAGCGCGATCATCTACCCAGCATTGAAGCACAGTGGAGAGCCGCTCAAAACGATGCCGATGTTCAAAAGTCTAAAGTCATAGAGATTCAACAGCACATCCAGGTTCTAGCAGCTGATCAGCGCAACCTTGATGAACAAGACAGACAGTTCGAAATGCGCGCAGAGCGACTAAACGGTGAGCGCTCAGCACTTGAGGCCCCAGATCGAGAGCACCTAAAGCAACTAGAGTCTGATTTAAGTGCTGCGAAAGCTAATTTTGAGGACGCTGAGTCCAGGATGCTCGAGTTGCAAGAGCGTGTTCCAGAGCTTGACAAAGCAAGGAGTGAGGCACAGGCGATAAGTAACCAAGAATCTGCCAAGCTCTCAGATTTGAGCGCAAAACTTGATGCACTCGTATCCTTGCAAGAAAAAGTTAAAACTGATTCCAAATTAAAACCTTGGTTATCCAAGCACGGTCTAGATGGTTTAGAGGCGCTCTGGGGACGCATACATATTGAAAAAGGCTGGGAAAATGCGCTTGAGGCTGCGCTTCGTGAGCGACTTGCTTCTCTAGAGGTTTCAAAGCTTGAGATGGTGGCTTCATTTGCAAAGGATACACCTCCCTCAAAACTATCTTTCTATTCAAGTCATTCCAAAACCGCTGGCGTATCCTCGCAAAAGCGTGCTCAGCTTACCCCGTTAATTGATTTGGTTAAAACAAGAGACGCCGATCAACGGGCTTTATTTACAGAGTGGTTACAAGGTGCATTTACTTGTGGCTCACTTGATGAGGCATTAACGCTTAGATCGGGTTTGAGTTTGGGTGAGGTGATCTATGTGGCTGCGGGGCACGCTGTCACTGGCAACAGTGTTAGCTTTTACGCGCCCGATAACGAACAAGCGGGCTTACTCGCTCGAGCGCAAGAAATTGAAAATTTAGACAAAGAACTTAAAGCTCAAAAATTTATCGCTGAGGAATCAAAAAATACTTTGATTCGACTCGAAGTTGATTACAAAAACGCTTCTCAACAACTTACTGAAATTCGGTTCCAAGTCACCCAACTGCAGCAAAAACTACATGATCTTCAGGTTCAAACTCTGAAGCTCTCCCAACAAGCCGAACAAACTCAGCAGCGTGCAGATCAATTGCAGACTGAACTTGATGAGTTAAAAGAGTCGCGTAATTCAATCAAAGAGAGACGAATCTCTGCTGAGGCGCGTTTTGAATCTTTGGATATGGAACTATCTGACAACCAAGAGCGATTTGCTAATTTAGAGCAGGCGGTGATGGATGCAGAAAAGCAACTCGAAAATGCAAGAGAAGCTCTTAGACAATCTGAGAGGTTACACCAAGAGGCGGAGTTTGCGGCTAGAACTCTAATCTCGCGAAAAGCAGAGCTTGAGCGTTTAGGACAATCTGCGCAAAATCAACTTCAAAGTATCACCGAAGAAGAAACTCGTTTAAACCAAGAGCTAGCTCAACTCTCGGACGAAAGCGCCCGTGCAGGACTGCAACAAGCGCTCGAATTAAAGTCAGAGCGTGAGCAAGACCTCGCTAGCAAAAGAAGCGAATATGATGGGCTAACCGCTAGCCTTAGGAGCACTGATGAGAGCAGACTCCAACGAGAGCGCGAGCTTGATCCTTTAAGGCAGAAGATTACTGATTTGCAACTGAAAGAGCAAGCCGCTCGAATTGGATTTGAACAGTTTGATGAACAACTCCGATTGGCAGAGGCCAATTTGGAGTTGGTCAGCGCCTCCATTGAGGAGTCTAACGTCCAGCTCAGCGGTCTGCAGTCTTCAATCGATAAGATTCAAAGAGAGATTTCTGGACTTGGGGCTGTTAATTTGGCCGCCCTAGATGAGCTAAGTACATCCAAGGAACGCAAAATGTTCTTAGATTCACAGTCTGCAGATTTGAACGAAGCCATGACCACTTTAGAACTTGCAATCAAGAAAATTGATGGTGAGACAAGGGAACTATTGGGGGGCACCTTCAATACGGTGAACGAACATTTTGGGCGTATGTTCCCCGAGCTATTTGGCGGTGGAAATGCAAAGTTGGTGATGACGGGCGAGGAGATATTGGACTCAGGTGTTCAGGTAATGGCTCAGCCACCTGGTAAGAAAAATCAGACGATCCATCTCTTATCAGGAGGCGAGAAAGCCCTGACAGCAATTGCCTTAGTGTTTGCCATCTTCCAGTTAAATCCTGCTCCTTTTTGTTTGCTCGATGAGGTTGATGCACCTCTTGACGATGCCAACACTGAGCGTTATGCCAAACTGGTGAAAGCTATGGCAAAAGAAACGCAGTTCTTATTTATATCTCACAATAAGATTGCAATGGAGATGGCAGAACAACTCATCGGCGTGACCATGCAAGAGCAGGGGGTTTCTCGGATCGTTGCTGTAGATATGGAAGCCGCGGTCTCTCTGGCGGAAACGGTATAGACATGTTTGACTTTGGGCCATTGGGTGAATTGATTAAAAATGAGTAATTTACAAATTGGATTGGCTATTTCGGGCGCGATCATTTTGATCGCCCTTTTGGTTCATGGATCTTGGACATCGCGCAGGAGTGTCCCTAGGCAAGCAGAGCCACTTCTGAGTAATCAAGAGCTTGAAGCACTAAGCGAAAACGGCCATGCTGGATCTGGCCCCGTTGATCCTACTTCCGCCTCGCTCAGTTTTAATGAGGAGTACCTGGCTGCGCAAAATGCGTACGGAACTCTCGGTCTAGATGCCAACAACCAAGGCGCAATATCAGGCGTTAAGTCCGCCCGTCCAATGCTACTCATGGACGCATTGATTGATGTCTTGACACTCATAGAGTTGGAGGGGCCGGTGAGTGGGGAGGCCGCATTACAAGCTTTTCCACAATCTCGACGGGTTGGGACCAAAATCTTCGCTGTTGAGGGGTTAAACGCAGAATCCGGAGAATGGGAGCAACTTCGCAATGGACAGCGTTACAGTGCCTTCCAATCGGGAGTTCAATTGGCTAATAGAGGGGGTCCATTAAATGAGATTGAGTTTTCTGAATTTGTTATGAAAACCCAGTCCTTTGCTGATCACTTCAACGCAACACCAGAATTCCCCGATATGATTGAAGTCATCTCAAGGGCTAGGGAGCTCGATCACTTTGCAACTCAACATGACGCTCAGCTAAGTTTCACCCTCAAAGCTCAAGACAGTGCATGGAGTCCTGGCTACGTTCATCAACATGCTGCACATTTGGGTTTTATTGCCGGATCTATCGCAGGTCGAATGGTGATACCTTCTGATACTGCGGGAAATCCTCATTTACTGAGCCTGAGCTATGACAGTCGTGCTGCGCTTGCTGACGATCCTACTTTGGCCGCAATCACAGAGATTTCACTTTTGCTTGATGTAACCCATGTGCCTCGCAACCAAGCGCCTTTTCCTTTGATGTGTCAACTTGCTCAGCAACTTGCGAGTGAAATGGATGGTTTGATTACGGATGATAATGGCCAGCCTTTAAATGATTCTTCCATGCAAATCATTAATCGTGATTTAGAACAACTGTACACAGCTCTTGAGCAGCGAGATTTAGCTGCAGGTTCAGTTCAAGCCCGAAGACTGTTCAGTTGATTAAACTAGGTTCCAATTGATATTCGCAGTTGAATTTGATTTTTTCTTTCAGAATTAATCCGTAGCCATGGATCTATTTAGTTCAATTAACCCAAATGATCCAGCGGATCAAGACACAGCACAAATAGAGCTGAGCTATTTGAAAGATGCAATCAATCTTCACGCTTACAACTACTATGTCTTAGATGCACCGACGGTTCCAGACGCTGAGTACGATAGACTATTTAAAAGACTTGAGCATTTGGAGAGTTTGTATCCCGATCTCCTAGATCCTAACTCTCCCACTCAACGTGTTGGTGGTGCGGCCATCGATACCTTTGTGTCTCACCGGCACGCAGTGCCGATGTTATCTCTTAAAACTGAGACCGATTCTGAGTCGACCGGCGCACAGAACTTTGACGCCCGTATTAGAAAAGAGTTATCACTTGAGATGGACGCTCCGTTAGTGGAGTACATGGCCGAACTCAAGTTTGACGGGTTGGCGATGAATATTCGCTATGAGGCCGGTAAGCTTGTTCAGGCCACAACTCGGGGTGATGGAGAGTACGGTGAAGACGTAACTCACAACATTCGCACAATCTCTCAAATTCCTTTAGAGCTAAAAATCCTTGATCCTGGCGCTTTAGCTCACCCCACTATCCCCAAGGTACTTGAGGTAAGGGGTGAAGTTTATATGCGTTTAGATGATTTTCAAAAACTCAATGAGCGTCAAAGAGACCGAATTGCAAAAGGTGCCCGTGGTGAGCGAACATTTGTAAATCCTAGAAATGCAGCCGCAGGAGCGGTTCGACAATTAGATCCAAGAATTGCAGCCGAAAGGCCTCTCAGTTTCTTTGCCTATGGGGTGGGTGAAGTGCTTTGGAACGAGGACTCTCAATATGAGCCCAAAGAGTTGGTATCTATTTTTAAAACCCACAAAGATCTATTAAACAGTCTTAAAGCGCTTGGCTTTCCCGTCAACGTCAACGCAGAGTTGGTGCATGGCGCGCAGGGGCTTGTTTCCTACCACCAACGAATGGGAGAACTTCGAAGGACATTGCCTTTTGATATCGACGGGGTAGTTTACAAACTTAACGACACCAACCTTCAACAAAAGCTTGGGTTTATAACGCGTGAGCCCAAATGGGCTGTTGCTCATAAATATCCAGCACAAGAGGAGTTAACAACCGTAATTGGTATTGAAGTACAGGTAGGACGAACAGGGAAATTAACGCCCGTTGCAAAGCTCTCCCCCGTCTTTGTCGGTGGGGTAACAGTTACCAACGCTACACTGCATAACCAAGACGAGGCTCAGCGTAAGGATGTAAGAGTTGGGGATACCGTTATAGTTAGAAGGGCTGGGGATGTTATACCTGAGGTAGTTGGGGTCATTTTAGATAAAAGAGTTGGCTCGCCTACTCCCTTTCAAATGCCCTCCCATTGCCCCGTTTGCAATAGTCTTGCCCTACGCGAGGCGGGGGAAGCCGATTACAGGTGCACAGGGGGACTATTTTGCCCAGCTCAGCGCAAGCAGGCATTTTTGCACTTTGCACAAAGAAAAGCCGTAAATATAGAGGATCTAGGTGAAAAATTAGTCGATCAATTGGTCGACACAGGTGTACTTAAGACTTTACCTGACATGTACCGAATGGGCCTTTCATCGCTCATTGCTTTGGAGCGCATGGCAGAAAAATCAGCCACAAATGTTCTAAAAAGTATTGAGAGTTCGAAATCGACAACTCTTGCGCGCTTCTTATTCGGACTTGGTATTAGGCATGTAGGTGAGACAACTGCCAAAGATTTATCTAAGCACTTTGGCTCTATTGATTCTCTCATGCAAGCAAGTATCGAAGAATTATTGGCAGTAAAAGATGTGGGACCAGTGGTTGCTTCGAGCGTACGAACTTTTTTTGATCAATCGCATAATGTTGAAGTTGTCAATCAACTCCGCGCGTGTGGTGTAACTTGGCCTGAGAGTCTCCCCAGTGCTTTGTCAGCAACGCTTCCCCTGGCTGGTAAAACTTACGTCATCACGGGTACTCTAAGCCGTTTCGGTCGCGAGGAACTGAAAGAGAAGTTGGAGACCCTGGGTGCGAAAGTGGCTTCAAGTGTCAGCGCAAAAACTACTGCACTGATTGCTGGAGAGAGTGCAGGATCTAAACTTACCAAAGCGCAGGAACTGGGTATTCAAATAATAGATGAAACCGCACTAGATTCGCTTTTGAATTTTGAGTAATTGTTTTAATAAATTAAAGTCATGACGGTTAAAGAAATTTTGAAAATGGGTGATCCAAGGTTGTTGCGTGTTGCACTCCCTGTAGAGCGCTTTGATACGCATGAACTCAAATTGTTACTAAAAGATATGACTGCAACAATGCTCCAAGCTCAAGGAGTTGGATTAGCAGCCCCCCAAATTGGAGTCAACCTCCAGGTTGTTATGTTTGGAACGGGGGAGCCCAATCCAAGATATCCCAAGGAGGCGCCTGTCGCTAAGACTGTATTAATTAATCCCGTAATAACGCCTTTGTCTGAGGATACGGAGGAGGGTTGGGAGGGGTGTTTATCTGTTCCTGGGCTTAGGGGAAAGGTGCCTAGATGGAAATCAATCCGATATTCAGGATTTGATGAAAAGGGTACCCCTATAGAAAAGGAGGCTGAGGGATTTCATGCGCGTATGGTGCAACACGAATGCGATCATCTATGGGGAATTTTATATCCCATGCGTATTAAGGACTTTACGCAATTTGGATTTACGGAGGTACTTTTCCCCGGTCTAAGCGATAGTTCAGATGATTAGTGGCGTGTTTAGGGGGTAACTTATTTGCGTTTAAATCATGCAAATCGCGCGACTACCTCACGCGGCTAAAACACTCTGAGATTCTTTGGTTGTTTAACCAAGTGTTACTTGTAGCTCTGGGGCCGTGGTCAATGGGGAGATTCATTGCCTTGACCAAACAGTTGTCCGCATTGGCAACATAAGTTAATTCGTTAGCGTCCGTCTTGGTTTTGTTTAATGATTTACCCTCGGTGTTTCGACCGTTTGAAATTTCGGTATTTGAAGAGGGTTTAGAAGACTGCGCACTCGTTGACATACAAAAGAGACTCAACGACAGGAAGAGAATAGATAAACTGATTTGATTGGAGTATTTTGTAACTGTAGGCAATTGAGAACTCATAATTTGATAGATGTTTTAAAAGTTGATGTGCACAGATTAACTTGGAGGGTTAGGAGTGTCAACACAAATTCGCACAGTATTTGTATTGTAAACTGAACTCCTTCCCAGCATAGACCGCTACAGATTGCCTGGACTCAGGTCGATGCTGCCTCGAGGAGCTCATTTTCCATTTCCAATTGCGATTTGTTTTGTTGGAGTGCCGAGCCTTCTATCAAGAAAATATCCTCAACCCGCTCGCCCAAGGTCGTTATTTTTGCTAGCTTCAGGTTGATTTGATGTTTGGCCAATATCCTAGCTATTGTAAAAAGCAAACCTGCTTTATCACTTGCAGAAACACTTAGAACCCAGTGCTGAGCGCGCTCGTCAGGGAGTAAGGTGACCCGCGGGGTGATGGGAAAGTGTTTTACGCGTCTTGATAGGCGTCCTTTGCTTGGCGAAGGCAATGGGGCTTCTAGCTCAATCGTTTTGGCAAGTCCTGACTCAACTGCGCTAACAAGTTCTCGGTAATGGGTGACGGAGTCCGACGTTACGACTTGGAAAGTATCAAGGGCGTAACCGTTTTTTGCGGTGTGAATTTTAGCGTCCAAGATGCTGAAATGGGCTTGATCAAAGAATCCGCAAATTCTGGCGAATAAATCTGGTTGATCAGGTGTGTAGACCATGACCTGCAGGCCCTCTCCGAGTGGGGAGAGTCGGGCGCGAACGGTTACACCAACCTCAGTGTTTTTAAGTTTTGCACCCATCGTTGAGCGCATGATTTGACGGGTATGCCAGGCAATCTCAGCTGCCTCGTGACGCATAAAGTAACTGACATCCAGTGTATCCCAAAGATCCATGTGCGACTCGGGTGGGAGCCCGTACAAGGACAACATATGAAGAGCTTGTCGTTTACAGGCCTCAACGACTGCGTCAGGGTCTGGGGCACTACCGCCCAACGCTCTTGCTGTAATTCTATAGAGATCTTCTAAAAGTTTGCCCTTCCAAGCGTTCCATACTTTTGGACTTGTGCCTCTAATGTCAGCTACTGTTAACAAATAAAGGGCGGTTAAATAGCGCTCATTGCCTACCCGAGCAGCAAAGTCTTGTATGACCTGGGTATCACTTAAATCTGATTTTTGAGCGATTCGGCTCATCGTTAAGTGTTCGTTGACTAAAAACACAACCAAGTCCGCATCGTCCTTGTCTATTGCGTGTGCTTTACAAAAATTTCTGGCCTCAACCGCACCCAGTTCAGAGTGATCTCCGCCGCGACCCTTGGCTATATCGTGGTACAAAGCGGCAATATAGAGTATCCAGGGCTTGTCCCAGCCCGCAGCCAATTGTGAGCACAAGGGATATTCATGAGCGTGTTCGGCGATAAAGAATCGACGGACGTTTCTCAGCACCATCAAAATATGCTGATCAACCGTGTAAACATGAAATAAATCATGCTGCATTTGGCCTACGATTCGCCGGAATGACCAAATGTAGCGACCCAGGACGGAGGTTTGGTTCATTAACCGGACGGCATGGGTGATCCCCTGGGTCTCATTCATGATTTTCATGAATGTTTCGCGGTTTACGGGGTCATGCCTGAATTTTGCGTTCATTAAACTCCGTGCATTAAAGAGAGCTCGCAGAGTTCTTGCGGACAATCCATTGATGCCTGGAGTTGTTTGGTAAATTAAAAAAGTGCGTAATATTTGGTGTGGATCTTTGGTGTAGACATCATCATCTCGGATCTCTAACATCCCGGCTTTGTCAGCAAAATAAGAATCTATTGGTTTAGGTTCAAACGAGTTCTCTCCGCTCAAAAGTCGCTCTTCAATATTGAGCAGTAAGATTTGATTGAGTTGGGTAACTGCTTTGGCTGCCCAGTAATAACGTTTCATCAAGTCTTCACTTGCAAAGCGAGCCAGGACTGGGTTTGCCTTATCTGATTGATTGCCCAATAAAAGATTTTCAGCTACTTTGCTTTGCAGATCAAACACCAATCGATCCTCTCGCCTTCGAGCAGCGAGGTGCAATCTAAAACGAATAAGATAAAGCAAAGACTCGTTGCGCTTTATTTGTCTTGCCTCTAGTTTCGTAGCTATACCGACGTGCGCAAGTTCGTCCCAGGTGTTACCAAAACCACTGGCATTACACAACCAAAGGATCAACTGCAGATCGCGCAGTCCCCCCGGAGACTCTTTGCAATTAGGCTCGAGGGAGTAAGGGGTATTTTCGTATTTGTTGTGCCTTTGATGCATCTCAAACAACTTACTGTTGTAAAAAGATTTAGCATCGAGGTTTGACCTAAATTCAGTATAAAAATTGTCATAGAGGGTTTTGTCCCCAGCCAAAAACCTACTCTCTAAAACTGCGGTTTGAATCGTCACGTCTTTCAAGGATTCATCAATGCATTCATTTAAATTTCTAACGCTTGATCCAATTTCTAAACCAGAATCCCAGCACGAACCTATGAATTGTTCTAATTTGCCTTTGAATTCAGTGTGTTGTTCTAGGTCATAGTCTCGGGGCAATAAAATTAATACATCCACGTCTGAGAACGGAAAAAGTTCAGCTCGACCGAAGCCCCCAACAGCAATCAACGTGAAGGGTACAACTTTTAACCCATCAAATTGTGAGTCCCATAACGAGAGCAGGGTTTGGTCGGTTAAGTTACTGAGTTGCTTTAAAAACCTTTGAACTTGACGAGCAGATTGGATACTCTTTGGCGCATCCCACTCATTCAAGAGTTCGGCCTTTTTCAGTCTAAAGTTAAGGTCCTTGGATGGGTGTTGAATCGCATTCATTTCGGCTTTTAACAAATAGCTGTGGATACAAAAGAGGGTAACGGCGGGCTACCCGAGGACAGCGTAAGAACTTCATAGCCAGTAGGTGTTACTAAAACGGTATGTTCCCACTGAGCTGATAGTGAATGATCCCGGGTCACGATGGTCCAACCGTCGCCAAGTTCTTTGATATCGCGTTTGCCGGCATTGATCATGGGTTCAATGGTGAAGGTCATACCCGGGGATAACTCCTCCATGGTGCCGGGCTTGCCGTAATGCAGGACTTGGGGTTCTTCGTGAAAAACCCGACCGATACCGTGGCCACAAAACTCTCGCACTATGGAGCAACCTAAGCTTTCGGCATATTTTTGAATTGAAAATCCTATGTCGCCAAGTCTCGCACCGGGCTTGACTTGAATAATTCCGTGCCACATTGCTTCATAGGTTATCTGGCAAAGCCTTTTAGCTGCGATAGAGGACTCCCCAATGGTGAACATTCTGCTCGTGTCCCCGTGCCAACCGTTTTTTATAACTGTAATGTCGACATTTACGATATCTCCCTTTTTGAGGGGTTTATCGTTGGGGATTCCGTGACAAACTTGATGGTTTATTGAGGTACATATGGACTTAGGGTAGGGCTTGTAACCCGCAGGGGTGTAATTGAGGGGGGCAGGTATGGCTTGTTGAACCTCGGTAATGTAGTCGTGAGCCAGTTTATCGAGTTGATTCGTAGTTACGCCAACTTTTACATGCGGTTCTAAATAATCCAGTACCTCTGAGGCAAGTTTCCCCGCAAGGCGCATTCCCTGAATATCTTCTTCGGTCTTAATGGAAATAGTCATTTCTGCATTATCTCAGGAATCCCTCGCGCCCCTCCGCTAAAATGGATATTTTGGTAGGTCTTGGGGTAGGAAAAACAGTCCGCAATTCCTCCAATTTTGGGATTTTGTTATCTGATTACAGAATTCGTTAAAACCTGGACTACTCAGAACCCTGATTTTTCATTGTCTTTGCGGGGATGGTCGATTTAAGCTGCAGGCTTGTCTAGATTCATCCTTTTACAAAATTGTTTTCCTATTTTAAAAAGATCCCTCTGTGAGCCTTATTTTTAATCAATTCTTGGGTGGTGAAGCACTAAGCTCCTTCAAGTCTGCTCAGCTTTTAAGTCGTGTCCAAAAAATTCGACCCGAAGTCTCATCGCTTGATACTCGGTTTGTTTATTGGGTCGCATCCAATCAGCCCCTTTTATCCGCCGACCATACACTGGTTCAGCAACTTTTGGCTCCCCCAGGGGCCCAAAAGGCTGAGACCTTGCAAAGCAAATCCGAAATAGTTAACCCGTTATGGGTCAGTCCCCGTCTTGGTACTTTGTCTCCTTGGGCTTCTAAGGCAACCGATATTGCCCATAATTGTGCACTTGAAGTTCAAAGAATTGAGCGAGTCATTCAGTATCAGTTTTATACCAAGGGAAGTTCAAAACTTGGCTTGAAAGACATGGAGAAAATTTCTGATCTGATTTACGACAGGATGACCGAGTCGGTTCACTTCAAACCCGAATCAGTTGAGCATCTTTTTGACGTGATTACTGCTCCTGCAATGCAAACGGTCAACATATTGCAAAATGGACGTGACGCATTGATTCATGCCAACAAGGCCCAGGGACTTGCGCTTGCTGATGATGAAATCGATTACTTGGTAGATGCCTTCACCCGTTTGAAGCGCAATCCAACTGACGTAGAGTTATTGATGTTTGCGCAGGCAAATAGCGAGCATTGTCGGCACAAAATATTTAACGCGTCTTTCCGCATTGACGGGGTTGACCAACCGCAGTCAATGTTCTCAATGATCAGAAATACGCATCAAAAGAATCCAGAGTTCACAGTTATTGCCTATTCAGACAATGCAGCAGTTATGCAGGGCCAGATGATCGAGCGCTTTGAGGCTCGGTTTCAAACTACAAATAAAAATGAGATTCAAGACTCCCAACACCGCACTTATAAGTCATTTGAAGCTTTGAATCACATTTTGATGAAAGTCGAAACCCATAACCATCCGACAGCCATATCTCCATACGCTGGCGCGTCAACTGGTTCTGGGGGTGAAATACGCGATGAGGGCGCCACGGGCAGAGGAGCTAAGCCTAAAGCGGGACTTTGTGGGTTCACGGTTTCGAGCCTTTGGCAAGGGGAAGTGGATTTAATAAATTCAGAGCACATAAAGCCCGCACATATGGCGAGTCCGTTACAAATTATGACCGAAGGACCACTAGGGGCTGCAGCTTTTAACAATGAATTTGGAAGGCCTAATCTAGGGGGCTACTTTAGAGAGTTCGAGCTCTCGCAAAATGGTCTCAGGTGGGGTTATCACAAGCCCATCATGATTGCCGGTGGTTTAGGGCAGATTGATGCCCGTTTGACCGAGAAAATTAAATTTACACCTGGCTCCTTGCTCATTCAATTGGGCGGTGGTGGAATGAGAATCGGAATTGGTGGTGGGGCGGCCAGCTCGATGGCAAGTGGATCCAATGCGGTTGAGCTGGACTTTAATTCGGTTCAGCGCGACAACCCTGAAATTGAGCGTCGAGCGCAAGAGGTCATTAACCACTGTGTGGCACTCGCAGAGTCAAATCCCATCCTAGCAATCCATGATGTTGGGGCTGGTGGCCTTTCCAACGCATTTCCTGAGTTGGTTAATGATGCTGGACAAGGGGCACGTTTTTATCTGAGGGAAGTCCCTGTTGAGGAATCGGGCATGGCTCCTCGTGAGATTTGGTGCAATGAGTCCCAGGAACGCTATGTCCTGGCAATTGATCCTGTGTCAAAGCCATTGTTTGAGTCTTTCTGCGTGCTCGAGCGATGCCCATTTGCAGTTGTTGGTATCGCAACTCAAAATACCGAACTCGTTGTAGAGGACGCTAATGCCCCTTCCTCAAATGGAGCGGGTAGTAAAACAGAGCACATTCAGCATCCAGTAGATATGCCTATGCATGTTTTGCTAGGCAAGACTCCTAAACTACATAAAGAGGTTGTCCGCTCAACGCGGACCGGCACCCCCTTGGACTTGTATCTCTCCTTATCCGAATCTATTATTAAAGTCCTTAGTCATCCAACAGTAGCCTCCAAACGCTTTTTAATCAACATCGGAGACCGCACGGTTGGGGGGCTCACCCATAGAGATCAGATGGTTGGGCCCTGGCAGGTACCGGTCGCAGATTGTGCTGTAACCTTGAGTGACTTTAAAGGCATATCGGGCGAAGCTATGAGTATGGGGGAGAGGTCCCCCTTGGCAATACTTGATCCTGCTGCTTCGGGGAGAATGTCTGTTGCTGAGTCCATTACCAACTTATTAAGTGCCCCCATTGAGTTAGAGCGTGTGAAGCTCTCAGCTAACTGGATGGCAGCTTGTGGCGAGCACGGCGAGGACGCTGCCCTTTACGATACTGTGCGTGCAGTGGGGATGGAGCTTTGTCCGGCGCTTGGTATATCCATTCCCGTCGGAAAGGATAGTCTTTCCATGAGAACCCAGTGGAGGAGTAGTGACGGAGTGGCGCACAAAGTAGTTTCACCAGTTAGTTTAGTGATTAGTGCTTTTGCGACTCTATCCTCAGTTCAAGGCACCCTGACCCCTCAACTCCAGCGCGATGAGCTTGATACGACTCTAATTTTGATTGATTTAGGTCTGGGACAAAACCGGATGGCAGGTAGTGTTTTAGCGCAGGTTCATGATCAATTGGGAGAAACGGTTCCCGACCTGGATCATCCTAAGCAACTCATATCACTAGTGAGTGCGGTTAATGCTTTAAGAGCAGAGCAAAAAATCTTGGCCTATCACGACAGAAGCGATGGGGGATTGTTGGCCTGTGTTTGCGAGATGGCCTTTGCGGGACAAGTGGGGGTAGCGCTTAATGTTGATATGTTGATTACTGAAGGGGACGGTATTCAAGACTCAAAGGCTGAATACGGGGATTCTAAGAACTGGGCAACTCAGGTCAGCGCTAGGCGAGAGGAGCTAACCCTTAAAGCACTGTTTAATGAGGAGATTGGGGTCGTAATTCAAGTGCTCACCCGTGACAGGGACGCAGTACTTCAGACGCTAAGAGCTCATGGGCTCGGGTCCTTCAGTCACTGTATCGGCAAAACTAGGCCGGTTGATCTGCGTCACCCTGAGTTGACGAGTGGGGTAGGTCAATTATCCATCTGGCGAGATGCCAAGGAAATATTTAGTGCACCCCTTGATGACCTTCACCAAGTTTGGGACAGTGTGAGTTGGAAGATATGTCGCGAGAGAGATAATCCAGTTTGTGCAGACCAAGAGCATGCGCTGAAGATGGATACAAATCGAGATGGATTGTCTGTACATTTAACGCCTGCTTTTAC
>CAIKVH010000079.1 GCA_903830725.1 uncultured Burkholderiales bacterium
AACGTTTGAACTTCTGTGAGTTCTCCGCCCTCCTCTTGAGAGCTAGGTTTGAATGGGAGGATGTCTTCGTTAATGCCAATAAGCATGACATGGGGCCACTCAAGGCCTTTTGCGGCGTGAAGTGTGGACAACGTAACTACGTTTTGATCTTGCTCTCTCTCGGATAAGGTAGATAAAAGAGAAACCGTTTGAACAACTTCGAGCAAAGTTTTCTGCTCTTGTGCAGTGGTGACGCCTGCTGCATCATCGATTTGACCGCCACAGCGATTGGCAATCCATTCACAAAATTCCAAGACATTTGTCCATCTCTGTGATGCTACTTTCTCGTTATCCTCGTTGTCAAATAAAAACTTTTCATAATCTATACTTTTAAGCCATTCCATCAGGAAGATCTTCGCTTCTTCATTTCCCTTGGTATGCTTTGCTCGGAATTCTAAATCGTTAATTTCTCGCCCAAATTCATGCAGACCTCCCAAAATTTTGGGGGAAATAACCGACCCTAAACTTTGACTAAATAAAGCCTCAAACAAACTAAGTTTGTATTGACTTGCAAATTGTCCTAGTGACTGTAATGATTGATGACCAATTCCTCTTTTCGGAGTTGTAATTGCCCTCAAGAAAGCGGGATCATCATCATTGTTTACCCAAAGTCTCAACCACGCGCAAAGGTCCCTAATTTCTGCTTTATCAAAGAAACTTTGGCCCCCCGAGACTCTGTAAGGTATCTGTGCTTTTCGAAACGCTTGTTCCAAAACCCGTGACTGATGGTTTGCACGATACAGAACAGCAAACTCTTTAAATTCAGGATGCTTAACTTCCCCACCCCCGCTTAGCTTAGGTATTGCTCTTAAAGACTGGATGCGCGCAACAACTCTTTCTGCCTCGTGCTCCTCGTTGTCGGATTCGACGACTTTGACCGGTTCGCCTTTACCTAATTCAGAGAACAAGGTTTTTGGGAAAAGTTTCGGATTGGGCTGGATGACATTATTAGCGGCATCCAAAATTGAGCTAGTGGATCGATAATTTTGCTCGAGTTTAATTATTTTTAAATTAGGGTAGTCAACCGGGAGTTTTTGTAAATTCTCCAGCGTGGCGCCCCTCCATCCATAAATGGACTGATCATCGTCACCAACAGCAGTGAATCGCTGCTTATCGCCGGCGAGCAACTTTAGAAACTCGTACTGCGTCGCATTCGTGTCCTGGTACTCATCCACCAAAATGTGTTGGATTAGCTCCTGCCATTTGGCTCGTACCTCCGGGCTCTCTCTTAATAACTTATGTGGGAGTCCGACTAAATCATCAAAATCAACGCTTTGATAAGCGCTTAATCGCTCCTCATATCTACCCATAATTTGAGCTATTAGTCTATCTTGATCGTCTACGGCGCTTGCCATTGCTTGCATTGAGTTAAGTCCTTGGTTTTTCCAAGAACTAATCTTCCATTGCCACTGCCTAGCTAGTTTGACGTCTGTGGTACCCCCCGCGTCTTTTAAGATACCGGTCACATCGTCTGTATCCAAAATACTAAATTGAGGCTTCAGACCAACGCTTTCCCCGTCTTGACGCAACATGCGAACCCCCATCGCGTGAAAGGTACAGATCAAAACTCCTTTGGCTTGGCGACCAATAAGAGACTTAGCACGCTCTCGCATTTCTACGGCAGCCTTGTTTGTAAAAGTAATTGCCACTATCCTCTCGGGCTCTACACCGGCTTGAATTAGACGACCTATTTTGTGGGTAATCACTCTTGTTTTTCCCGATCCAGCACCGGCTAAGACGAGGCAGGGACCCTGTAGAAAATTAACTGCTTCTTGCTGCGCATTATTGAGTTGAGCGGACATATGTGAGGGGTAAAACTATAAAAACAAAAGTAGTTGTAAAAAAGTAGGTTTTAAGGAAAAAAACGCACATCATTAAAAGATTTCAATCATACCGTGCACAATGTGGGAATGCTGGATGTCTTTAGTGTTACTTGTCCCTTTTTCGCCTTAGTTTTGGCCGGTTTTGTGGCGACTTATAAAAAAATGTTGCCTCTAGAGGCTATTCCGGGTTTAAACATTTTTGTACTTTACTTTGCGCTACCTTGCATGCTATTTAGGTTCGGCACACACGCACAACTTGATCAATTATTTAATCCTGCTGTATTCATAACCTATTTTATCGGTGCATGTTTAATGGTATGCCTTGCAATAGCTTTATCTATGAGAGCGGGACTTGGATGGAATAATTCTTCTTTTGGAGCCTTGGTTGCTGCATTTCCAAACACCGGTTTCATGGGTGTGCCTTTGTTGCTTGCACTTTTTGGTTTATCTGCTTCAGGCACAGCTATCGTAACAATTACTATCGATATGGTCTTCACCACATCACTTTGTATTGCTCTATCTAGGCTAGAGGGTGCGGGAACACACGGCACTGGTGTTGCTATTCAAAATGCCATGAAGGGGATTGTTGGCAACCCTATGCCATGGGCTATAGGTATAGGCGTATTTTTTTGCGCGTTCGACTTGGAGTTCTTAAAACCCTTAGACAAGACAGTACAGCTTTTAGGGGATGCGGCATCCCCAACTGCGCTCTTTACGGTTGGAGCAGTTCTTGCAAGATCATGGATGACGAGAGATCACAAGTGCGACGCTAAAAGAACAAAGTATCAAATTAAGATCGATTATGGGACGATCACGATTTTAAAATTGATCGTACATCCTTTGCTGGTATATACACTTGGACGTATTGCCATTGCTTTGGGATTCGGATTGGATGTTAACAGTCTTAAAATCATGGTGCTCGTTGCAGCCCTTCCTAGCGCCAGTAATGTGGTTATGCTTTCTCAGCGATACGGTGCGGATAATGAGAGGATAGCCCAAATTATCTTGTTTACGACGGCAATTGCATTCGTAACTTTTAGCACTTTAGTGAAAATCTATGCTTGAGGTTGATTTGAAACCATCGAATTAAATGGTCAATGGATCCACATCCACAATCCAGCGAATTAAACCTTTGAATCTAGGCTGAAGCTCTTGCAGGTGAGCTTGCCAGTGCTTCAAAAACTCTTGCATCATCATGCGTGAATTACATTCAATAAGCATTTGAGAGCGCTCGATATTTGCGATTCTTTGCATAGTCATGGGTATCGCCGGGTAAAGGGTTGGCACTATTTCCAGCCATGAAGCGTTGGTGTGAGCGCGCCGCGATTTAATTTCATTTATGACAATCGACGCTTGTTCGGCCGCAGTGTTCAAAAATAATTGAGCATCGCTTTGCGTTTTTGCGTCAGCACGAATCAAGGCCTGAAACGAAAAAGGAGGTAAATTGGCTTGGGCTCTTTCTAGGAGCTGTTGATTGGCAAATTGTGGATAGTCATAATGTCGTAGAGCATCAAACAATGGATGATCGGGATACTGAGTCTGAATCCACATCTCAGAGGTAACGCCTGACGTTAAATTAGCGTCTCTACCGGCGCGTCCCGCGGCTTGTAATAGAAGTGAAAAAAGTCGTTCAGGGGCGCGAAAATCGCTAGAAAAGAGTGCCGTATCTGGGTAAAGAGCAGCGACAAGTGTAATTTTTCTAAAGTCATGCCCTTTGGCAATCATCTGAGTCCCCACCAAGATGTTGACTTCACCTGAGTGGACTTGCGCGAGTTGTTGATTTAGCGTTCCCTTCAGGCGCGTACTGTCAGCGTCAATTCTCATAATATTGAGGGGTTGACCATTAGGTTGTCTTACATCAGCTAGCAACAACCCAAGCAACTCCTCTAATTGTTCAGTCCCTTTGCCCAGGGGAGAAATATCAGCATTTCCACAACTTGGGCAATGACGAGGAACGCGCTCAACTACTCCGCAGTGATGACAGCGTAGTGTTCTGTCCATTTTATGGAAGACCCTAAATGCACTGCAGTGTAGGCAGGCACTTTTCCAATCACAGTCTTGGCAGTGGAGGACCGGGGCATATCCTCGTCGATTTAATAAGACCAAAACTTGCTCGCCCCTTTGAACTCTTAATTTGATCGCATCAAGAAGTTGAATTGAAAAAACTGTGCCCCTAGGCTGAAGATTTAGATCAATGATTTGAACCTTTGGCATTGATGCTTGACCAATGCGTGAAGGCATACCAATTAATTGGTACTTTGAGGGTTGAGGTGAATCTTGGTTGATTTGCGCATGATGCCAACTCTCTAAAGACGGGGTAGCTGAGCCAAGAATAACTTTGATGTCCAGTTGTTTGGCTCTGTAAACAGCCAAATCTCTAGCAGAATATCTCGCCCCTTCTTGCTGCTTATAACTTGGATCGTGTTCTTCATCAACAACAATCAGTTTGAGGAAAGGCAGGGATGCAAAAATTGACATTCGAGTGCCTAGGATGATTCGAGCTTGACCGCTATGCGCTGCAAGCCAAGCCTGCAGGCGCTGCGCGGGAGTCATCCCGCTGTGCATGCACACTACACTGTTTGTGCCGTAGTTCTCTGCTAGGTGTGCAAAGCGCGATTTAAATCTCTGCTCAAGTTGTGGCGTCAAGTTGATCTCTGGCACCATCACTAAGATTTGAGCGTTAGGGTCTCGTAACAAAGTTGACTGAACGCAGTGCATGTAGACTTCTGTTTTACCGCTACCGGTATTACCGAAGATCAGGAACGGACCAGATTGACCTTCGATCACCTGAACAGCCTCTAGTTGCTCGTTTGTTAATGGGTAGGGAGGGTAATAAGGACTCGGATGGATAGGACCGTCATCGGCGATCTTGACTGAGGGAGATTGAGTTGTGAACAACTTGTTTTGGGAGGCATTTTTCTTGAGTCGGCGGGTAATTTGGTTGGCGTCCAAGTCCCTTAACTGCGGAGGAAGTGCTTGCAGTGCCATCTCACCCAGACTGCGTTGGTAATATCCAGAGGCAAAAGCGACCAAATCTAGCCATTTCTTATCGAGTGCTTGGATTCCCTCAATGACGCTGCTAATGGGTTTAAGTATTCGTTCAGTCTCTTTATGTGTTGTCTCATCATCGAATTGATCAACGCCTAGTTTTATTTGCTCAGCCTGCGCTGACCAAACTACACCCAAAACCTCGCTTTTCCCAAAAGGGACGCGCACCAAAGTCCCGGACTGCAAAGGCTCGGGATGGTAATAGGTTAAAGGACCGCTGATCTTTGCGTGCACTGGGAGGTTAACCAGGACACTAATTGGATGATTCAATGTGGTAGTTTTAGATAAGGTGTTTGATCCAGACTTTCGAATTAACGTTTAAGTCATTGATTTTCAAGGATTTTGTGTTTTTGTGGATAACTTTGTTGACAGATAGTCAAAATTTGTAGTTCTCAATCCCCTAAAAGAGGCTCCCACAGGACTTATCAACAATTATAGGAAATAAAAAGTCATTTAATATCATATAGTTAGGTTTAAATTTGTAGATTTATAAGCTTTTACTATAGGGGAAATTAATCAAGTTAAAAGTTAATAATTTTGTGTATAAGTTAAAAACTGGGCTGATATGCAATGGATAAATGTAATGCTTTAGAAAACAATATATTGTGATTGGGATTGTTATTTGTTGGCTGGGTCGCTTAACGCATTTAGAGCAGATGTGAGGTCTTCAAGCGTTAACAGTTCGGACAAGATGGTGGTTTGTTTTTGGGGTGAGAGAAGTAAATAAACGGGGATCCCGTTTCTACCAAGACCCGCTAGGGTAGAGGCGATTAGCTCATTGGGCTGGGTCCAATCAGCTTTTAAAAGCCTGACATTCTTTGAGTGAAGTAAAGATTTGATGGTTTCATTTTGGAGGGTTGTCCTCTCGTTGACCTGACAGGTGATACACCAAGCAGCTGTAAAGTCAACAAAAACCGGACGTCCTTCTGCAAGTGTTTGTTGAACCAATTCTGGAGACCATGTCTCCCAAATCAGATTATTTCCTAGCTTCGAATCTAGATTGCTACTACTAGTTTGTGAGGGGGCAGAGCCGTCATAAGTGGCCAACTCGAGGGGCTTTAAGGAGCCAGCTATAGCCAGCTCAAAAATCAAAAGGGCGGCGAAAAATAAGGCGCCAAAAACTTTTGCTGGGCCCAATAATTTTGAGCAGTAGGTCATTGCACTAAAAGTAATTAGAGCAACAATTAAAAGTATCAGTTGATTTAAGCCGAGTTGCTGGCCAAATACCCATAGAAGCCAAGTAACAGTCAACAACATGGGAAAGGCAAGAAATACACGCATCGTATTCATCCAAGCACCAGGCTTAGGAAGAAGACGACCCAAAGCGGGGACGAAACTGATGAGTAGTATCGGAAAAGCCATACCAATACCTAGGCATATAAAAATTAATAGACCTTGCCAATTCGCCGCCGTCATAGCCCAACCTAAAGAGGCCCCCATAAAGGGGGCAGTACACGGGGCAGCAACTACGACACTAAGAATGCCTGAAAGAAAGCCGTCAATCCCAGGATCTTGACTCTTGATCATTAAGAGTCTGTTTGGAACTACAAAATGAATTTCAAAAACTCCAAGTAAATTAAGTGCAATTGACAAAAAAAGAAAGCTCAGTCCAGCTACAGCGATTGGGGATTGCAGTTGAAATCCCCAACCTAGCACTAACCCAATCGCTTTTAAACCGACGACAAGGCCACCAAGTGCTAAGAAGCAAAAAACAACTCCTGCAGCGTAACCTGCACTATGTCTTCGATAAAGGGTTTGATCTTTAGAATGTGTTGCAAGGCTGAGCACTTTGATCGCGAGTATCGGTAAAACACAGGGCATTAAATTTAGTATCATTCCCCCCAAAAAAGCACCCAGTGCGGCAGCAATAAAGGGGTAGATTGCAAAAACACCCAAAACGTCAGCATTTTTTGAGGCCAAGGTGGGTGAATCGATTGGTGTCTGAGAGACCGATTGGATTTTTGGCCAAGTCCCTTTGATCTCAAAACTTGTGTGATAAGTAGTAGGGCCTTGAGGCGTTTGCAACACAATTAATGCGCCAAGGGAACTTGGCTCGCTGCTTCGCATGGGATGAAGCTTGAAGTCTAGATCAAAGTCTGTGTTCGCAGAAGAATCGGTCGCAGAAGGGTTGGGGGAAAGTGCTTTTTTAGTTTGCTTGGGGTCAGAGATAACTTCGCTAAGTTCGGGAAATACCACAACCGAAGCGGCGCTCTGTGATTTAGGGATTCCCAAAATTTTTCCTACAAGTCTATTGCCAACTAGCTCTAAAGTTTGATGATCTTTTGTGAGCTCAATTGGCTGTTGATTGAGGACACTCAAAAAATCTGACGCATCCAAAGCGGAGGAACTTTTTAAAGGAACTTTTAGGCGAAACTCACCCTCTTGAGGGACGCACTCTTGTTTACAAATCAGCCAATTTGCATGTAAGCCAATATCAATGCTGGAGCCCAGTAAAAGTGAATTTTCAGTAACGATAACAGGAGTAACCAACAATATTTCCCCCTCATACCCATAATTGGTGAGGGTAGAGACGTATAACTTTTGGGGCGTTGGCCAAAGCACATCCTTAGCCATCAATCCCTTTGGTAAATCCCAGGTAAGCTGGGTAGGTAACCCCGAGTCTCCTGGATTTTTCCAGTAGGTATGCCACAGAGGTTGATGTGATAACTTTAGTCCGAGCCAAAATGGTTGCCCTGCCTTGATGCCTTGTGGGGCGTAGGCAATGAGCTCTGCCCTCACTTGATCGGTCTGTAGGCTAGAACTTGCTGCAAACGTTAAATTACAAACCGTAATAAGAATTGTGAGTGCGCAGCAATGAAGGACTAATAAAAGAGCTCTCAAAGTTGTATGAGTTGGTAAATTTTTAGGAATAGATTCTTGCGCCATTTTGGGAGATAAATTCCTCTCGTTGCACCGAACACTAAAGTCGAAGACACTTAAAAAGGTTTGAGGAGAAATAAAATTCATGATGCCCATATGTTACAGAACATGAAAACAAACGACAAAAAACACCAAAAACGAATTACCATATAAGAAATGAAAGCATTACCTAAATACTGGAATCAGTTAACTACGCTAGATTTCAAAACCATAGATCCCATGCAGGCCGTCGCAGTGCTTCCCTTAGGAGCAACCGAGCAACACGGGCCTCACCTGCCGTTGTCCGTAGATACGGATATTGTTGATGCAGTGATGAGAGTGAGTCTTACTCATCTCAGCCCTCAGGCGCCTGTGTTTATTTTGCCCACACAGTCTATCGGGCTTAGCCCCGAGCATACCGCCTTTTCAGGGACGTTGAGTTTGGGCGCTCACACCCTACTGCAAATTGGAGCAGAACTAGGGGCGTGTATCGCTCAGTCGGGGATCAAAAAAATCTTACTATTGAACTCCCACGGCGGTAACGTGGGATTGATGGATCTAATTGCTAGAGATCTAAGAGGGAAACACGCTTTATTGGTTTTTAGTACCAGTTGGTACCAGTTGCCTCTGGGAGATGAGGCCTGGGCTGAATTTAGTGCGCATGAGCAACGCTTTGGAGTACATGCGGGGGACATAGAAACCTCTCTAATGCTGCATATTGCTCCCGAACTGGTGCGCATGAATGAGGCCAGAGAATTTTCTTCGGCGTCTGAGAAAAGAGCCAATACTTACAAAATTCTAGGCGACGGTAAGAGCGTTAAATTGGGATGGCATATTCAGGACTACAACACCAGCGGCGCAGTGGGTAATGCCAGCGCTGCCACGGCCGAAAAGGGCCAAAAACTACTTGGTATTGCTGGACTCAAATTGGCTCAGTTACTAGAGGAGCTAATCGCCCTTGAACCTCTTACTAGATGAGCGCTAAGCCAAACTAGGCATACGTTACCCAGTCTCTATATTCAGATTGTGCCAAGTGCGGTAAGGTATTGAAACTGACGACACAGAGGCCCTTTGCGTTAAAGTTCAGCTCCGATACGGAGGTATTGCGAAGCCGAAGATTTATCTCAATTCGCCCTTGATCGCTCATGCCAAGTAGGTAGGATAGAGCCGTGGAAATTGGGCCCCCACTTGACACGACTAAAACCGAGCCACTATGCGCAGTCCGCATCGTTTCAAGAGCTTTGATTATTCCCTCCGTAAAGTGGTTAAAAGACGGGGTGTTCTCCGGGATTACCTTGCTAGTCATCCAAGAAAGCAACCCCAGCCGCAATAAACGGAAAAACTCTCTGTACCCCTGTTCGGTGCCGGTGTTTGGTATGGGTCCCTCGTGCACGCTCCGGATAATTGCATGACTGTCGTATTCATTGAGATGCGGATTAATGGTGTGATTTTTTAGCGGAGTTTGATAGCCGTTCAATACTTGTGCTAGTGTCTGTTGTTGTCTGAGTAAAGTGCCGCAGTAAGCAGCCTCAAACACCACGCCGTAGTCCTTGAAATGCTGCCCAAGTTGCAGGCTTTGCTTGGTTCCAAGCGGGCTTAACTGATCATAGTTAGTAGCACCGAGCGAGGCCTGGCCGTGTCGAACGAGATAGATTTTGCCCATACTAAAAAATTTAGAAGTTGAGTGTAGGTAAGATAGGGCGCTAAGGCGCTAAGTATTGGGTGTGCCGCAGGGGGGGCTCAAGATTTCGCAGAAAGTATCTCCCAACGTTCTAGCAAGCCGATCAATTCAGATTCTATTTGAGTACTCCTTGTTAGAAGATCATTCGCTTTTCTGGGATCGGAGCTGAAAATACTTCCGTCTTCAATGAGTGCTGCAATTTTTTTTTGCTCAATCTCCAATGTCTCAATCTGATTGGGCAAGCCGTCAAGCTCCCTTTGTTCCTTGTATCCTAATTTCTTCTTTAGTCCGGTGGTGCTGATTGAAGGCGATGGATCTGAGCGGGTTTGGCTATCATTGGATAAAGACGGATGGTATGACTCAGAACTGGTTAAGCTTGATATTGATTTCCCCGCTCTCCTGGATTGAACAAGCCAATCCTGAATACCCCCTTCGTATTCGCGCCAGTTACTAGCTCCCTCATAGGCAATAAGGCTCGTTACAACGTTGTCTAAAAAAGCTCGATCGTGGCTAACTAAAAAGACGGTGCCCTTGTAGTTTTCAAGTAATTCCTCTAACAACTCTAAAGTTTCAATGTCAAGGTCGTTTGTGGGCTCATCGAGAACCAGAACATTTGCGGGTCTTGCAAACAAACGCGCTAATAAAAGTCGATTACGTTCCCCGCCAGACAATGAGCGTACGGGGGAGTTTGCCCTAGCAGGGGAGAACAGAAAGTCGGCTAAATAACTTTTAACGTGTTGACGTTGATCTCCAATCTCAATCCATTCACTTCCTGGGCTTATGAAGTTCTCCAGGGTATCGTCTAAATTCAGCGCGCCACGCATTTGATCAAAATATGCAATTTGGAGTTGGGTACCAAACTTTACTGTTCCTGAGTCGGGCTCTAGGGAACCTAAGATAAGCTTTAACAAGGTTGTTTTACCTGCCCCATTGGGCCCCAAAAGACCGATCTTGTCACCCCTTAAGATAATGCTGGAAAAGTCTTTAACGATGCATTTGTCTCCAAAGGAAAGACTTACATTTTCTAGTTCTGAGACGATTTTCCCTGTTCTGTTGCCAGTGTCTATATTTAGTTTTACTTTGCCAACGGCTTCACGTCGGCTCTGTCTTTGGGCTCGCAATTCTTCAAGCCTAGCTATACGCGCAACGGAGCGTGTTCTTCGGGCTTCTACGCCCTTCCTAATCCAAATTTCTTCCTGGGCTAGTAACTTATCAGCTTTGGCGTTTATTACACTTTCCTGCGCAATTTGTGATTCCTTGCTTACTCTGAATTGAGAGTAGTTTCCAAAGTATGAGCGAAGGCGTCCCCTATCAAGCTCGACGATACGCGTGGTTACTTTGTCCAAGAAAGATCGGTCATGCGTGATGACGATAGCACTACCTTTGAACTCTGTCAGAAGGGAGGCTAGCCAATCAATACTCTCCAAGTCAAGGTGATTGGTTGGCTCATCTAACAAGAGTACTTGTGGGGTGCAGACCAGGGCCTGTGCGAGTGCCACGCGTTTTAGTGTTCCGCCTGAGAGGGTACCAGTGAGGAGTTTGCCGTTTAAGCGGAGTTGTTCTAGGGATTGCTCGACCCTTTGCTCCCAACCCCATCCTCCAAGCGTATCGATACGGTTGAAGAGTTCATCCATATCTCCGATCCCATTTGAGTAATCATATATACACTGAAGTAATTCTGAAAGTCCTTGACTCACAACCTCAAAAATCGATTTGTCAGGATCGAAAAGGGGTTCTTGCGCAACATAATTGATGCGAAGCCCTTGTTGGTATTGAATAGTTCCAGAATCGAGTGCCTCTGCGCGGTTCAGAATCTTTAAAAAAGTAGATTTACCGGTGCCGTTGCGTCCAATGAGGCCAACTCTTTCTCCCTCTTCCAGCGAGAAGTCAGTTTGATCCAAAAGGGGATGGTGTCCGTAGGCGAGACTTGCTTGATTAAGTGTAATTAGTGACATGCACGCATTATGGAGGCACAAGGTTAATTGTGTCTCAGATAATCATGGAGCGGAAAAGACCGGCTTTCCCACAGGAGTTGAGCGAGTTCGAGAAAAAAATTGCGAAAAAGTGTAATTTTCGTCAAAATCTATTGAATAGTATAAAAAAACGGGTTATACTAGCGGGCTCTGCTGAAAAGAATCGATGCAAATCGCATGATCAGCAGGGGAAGAGGCAAAAGACCCTAGGGTTTGACAGGTTATTCAAATATGTGTCACAATCGAGGGCTTCGCTGCAGAAAAGTGGTTAAACATAATAAGCAGTGAAAATAAATAAATATTTTTTATTTATTAAGTAATGTTGATGAAAATCATGTTACAATCTAAGTCCCTGCTTGGGCGGCGCGGAAGTTGCCCGAGGCGTCCACCGCAGCTCCTATCGTGGGTGAAACCGACCAGGTGAAGGCAGGC
>CAIKVH010000080.1 GCA_903830725.1 uncultured Burkholderiales bacterium
AATAATCTCATTGATGAATTGTCGTGAAAAAGCGTTAAGGATTTGTGACTTTTAAGCAGAAAATGCAATATCCCCCCAAATTACCCAAGCTTCAACTGAAGAAGATGCAAGCTTCAACAATATATACTCCCCAATGAAATAGTACTTTGTAGGTACAAATGAGATGTCCAAGTCGTATTTAAAACACTAACGAATACCCTCGTTAGGATGGGCTAACTTATTGATTTGATGCAAAAGATTCGGTTAAGTGAGATAATTAATTCTTAACGCTAGTGATATAGCTAGAGGCTAGCTTTTTCTGTAAATTGGCCTAAATTTCACTGGTGCTCGAATTTGTCAGTTCCGACAAATTTAACTGAAGAACTAAATACCCAAATTATTGGAGACTCACATGCCAGGATTATTGCCACAAGTCGACCCAGACGGATTACTTGAGTACTCTGTAGTTTACACGGATCGCTCCTTGAACCACATGTCCAAGAACTTTCAAGGTGTGATGAAGAGAATTTCTCAAATACTCAAAACAGTCTATAACGCTCACTCCAGTGTTTTAGTCCCCGGTAGCGGAACTTTTGGTATGGAAGCGGTTGCTAGGCAATTCGCAACCAACAAGAAGTGCCTGGTCATCCGTAATGGTTGGTTCAGTTACCGCTGGACCCAAATCTTTGAAATGGGAAATATTCCAGCATCTTGCACTGTACTAAAAGCCCGCAGGACTCAACCCGGCGCCCAGGAGCCGTTCAGTCCCGTACCCGTTGCCGAGGCAGTTAAAACCATTTTGAGTGAACAACCAGATGTGGTGTTCGCCCCGCATGTAGAGACGTCCTGCGGAATGATTCTGCCTGACGATTACATCAAAGCCTTAACTGAGGCAGTCCATAGTTACGGAGGCATCTTTGTGCTCGACTGCATTGCTTCAGGTGCCATGTGGGTAGACACCAAGGCTACGGGGGTTGACGTACTGATCTCTGCACCACAAAAGGGATGGAGCAGTTCACCTTGCTGCGCAATGGTTGTAATGAGTGAGCATGCAAGAAAAGTAATTGATCACACTACAAGCTCCAGTTACGCATGTGATCTCAAGAAATGGCTCCAAATAATGGAAACCTATGAATCTGGAGCACACGCTTATCACAGCACTATGCCAACTGATGCCCTGTCTCGTTTGTGCACAGTCATGGAGGAGTCCCAAGCACTTGGCTTCCAACATTTAAAAGATGCTCAAATTGAAATGGGACAAAAAGTACGTGCTACATTAGAAAAGCATGGATTCAAGAGCGTTGCAGCAAAAGAGTTCCAAGCGCCTGGGGTGGTGGTTAGTTACACAACCGACCCAGAGATCCAGTCTAGTAAAAAGTTCATTGCTGAGGGCCTACAAACCGCAGCTGGCGTGCCTTTGCAGTGCGATGAGGGAAGCGACTTTATGACTTTCAGACTCGGACTCTTTGGACTTGAAAAGCTTCAACACGTTGACCGCACAGTTCGCCTCTTTGAGCAAGCCGTTGAGCGCATCATGCCCAAAGCAAATGCGAAAGCTGAAGTTGCACATTCTTAATCCAACTTAAGCGCAATCCTCTATCAAGCCCTGCAACTTATTGGTTGCGGGGCTTTTTTAAAACTGAAACTTTATCAATCTTAGGCTATCAAGGAATCCGATCATGACTCAATCCATCAAACTAAAGGTCAACAACGAGGACGTATCCATTCCTTTCACAGATCCGCAAATGCCGCTTTTGTATGCGCTTCGAAATGAACTCGGCCTCAAAGGGCCACGTTTTGGTTGCGGGCTTGGTCAGTGCGGCAGTTGTACGGTGCACATCAACGGCGAGGCTGTTCGCTCATGCGTGTACCCTGTCTCTTCAGCGAAAGGGAAATCTATTACGACGTTAGAGGGACTTGGAAGCTCTACTAAGCCCGATGTACTCCAGCAAGCCTTCATCGATGAGCAAGCTGCTCAGTGCGGTTACTGCATCAACGGTATGGTGATGCAAGCCAAGGCTCTTCTAAATAAAAACAAGAAACCAACAGAGAGCCAAATCAAAGAGGCTCTTGGAAATAATTTATGCCGCTGCGGAACACACCAGCGTATTGTTCGTGCCGTACAAAGAGCTTCTGCTCAACTCGTTTAAGGAGAACAATTATGAGCTTGATTACAAAAAATACATCTACGCAACTACCTGCTCTATCTAGGCGCAACCTCCTTCAAGGCGCAGGCTCCTTGGTTGTAAGCTTTTCTTTGGGTACTTTAGGTGAAAACGTAGTTGCCCAAACTGCCAACGCAACTATCAAGCCTAAATCAAATGCCACTGATGAAGTTGAAGGTTTTATTTCTGTTAATAGCAACGGTACAGTTACTATTTTCTCCGGCAAAGTGGATTTAGGAACAGGCATTCGCACCGCAATGACTCAAATCGCCGCTGAAGAACTTGATGTCGCTTTTAGCAAGATCAATGTAATTGAAGGCGACACTTTAAATACGCCTGACCAAGGTCCTACCTTTGGAAGTCTATCCATACAAAATGGTGGGATGCAAATTCGTGTGGCTTGTGCGACCGCCCGAGAAGCTCTAAAGGCACAGGCTGCCAAGCAGTGGGGTGTGACCCCCGTTGAGATTGAAACAAAGGACGGCATGTGTAACTTGCAAGGGAAATCAATCTCTTATGTAGAGTTGGTTAGTCAGCAACCCCTGAACATGAAATCTGATCCTAAGGTTGCTTTAAAGAGCCCTTCAAACTATAGCGTTGTCGGCAAGTCAATTCCTAGACTTGATATTCCGGCAAAGTTAACAGGTGAGTTCACTTACATCCACGACTTTAAGTTGCCTGGAATGCTACACGCTCGGGTGGTTCGTCCCCCCGCTTTGCACGCTAATCTAATCGCGTTTGATGACTCACAGGTTAAGACAATTCCTGGTTTCGTTCAAATCGTTAGGGATGGCAACTTCCTAGCTGTGGTTTGCACAGATGAATGGGCTGCAATCAAAGGAAGTAAAAAACTAAAAGCGCAATGGTCCGATTGGAAGGGTTTGCCTGAGCAAAATGATTTGTGGAATTACGTCCGCAATTCTAAAGTGGCAAGCGTTGAGCAATTACAAAAGGCAGGTGACGTAAACCAAATTAGTACAGATGGCACCAAGACGATTCAGTCTACTTACGATTTTGCAGTGCATACCCACGGCTCGATTGGACCATCCTGCGCGGTCGCGTCTTGGGAGAACGGGCAAGTAACGTGTTGGAACGCTTCCCAGCAAACACACCTGCTTCGCAAACAACTGGCTCAAATGCTTAAATTGACTGACGACAAAGTTCGCTGCGTCTACTTAGACGGCGCAGGGTGCTATGGTCGCAACGGTCATGAGGACGCCGCTGCTGATGCTGTTTTAGTATCAAAGCATGTGGGCAAGCCAGTCAGAGTTCAGTGGTCAAGAGCAGATGAGCACGGATGGGATCCTAAGGGTCCGCCGTCTCTTTATGACTTTAAAGCATTGGTTGATAAAGACGGCAAAGTAATCAGCTGGGAGTCAGATGCCTATATGGCTGAGCGACCAAAGCAAATATCAGTCACCTTGCTGGCAGCTGATTTGGCGGATCTACCGAGAGAGGTTCCTCACCCCGGTAATATCCAAAACTCATTTGCGATTCAATACAAACTACCTAATATCAGGGCAACCGCTCATTATGTCGAAAACACACCCTTTAGACCGGGTTGGATTCGTACACCTGGCAGAATGCAAAACACCTACGGAAACGAATGCTTTATAGATGAACTTGCAGTTCACGCGAAAACAGATCCGTTTGAGTTTAGGTTGAAATACTTGGAGGATCCAAGAGGTGCGGAGTGTATTCAACGCGCGATGAAACTCGCGAACTGGAGGAGTGCACCCTCAAACTCCAAGCCTAATCGAAGCGGAGATATCGTAAAAGGTCGTGGTGTTTCTTACATCAAATACGAACTTGTTAGAACCTACATTGCCGTTGTTGCTGATATTGAGCTCAATATTAAAACCGGCTTTGTAAAAGTAAACAAGTTCTACGTTGCGCATGACTGTGGACAAATCATTAACCCCGATGGCTTGAGAAACCAAATTGATGGCAACATCATTCAAACAGTCAGCAGAACGCTCATGGAGGAGGTGAAATTCAACCGCTCCGCAGTAACGAGTGTTGACTGGATTAGTTACCCGATTATTAAATTCCCACATGTCCCCTCAGTAGAGATCGATTTAATTGACCGTCCAACTGAGAAGCCATGGGGAGCGGGTGAGCCGGCAGCCGCTGTAGTACCTTCAGCAATAGCCAATGCAATTTATGACGCTGCTGGTATTCGGATGCGCTCAGTTCCAATTACACCTGAGAAAGTACTCTTGGCTTTAAAAACCAAGACGACCTAACTTTAACTAGAGCCGATAAAACCCCTACCCTATGGATGCCGGTTCATGGGGTAAGATGATTTGTTGGCCTTTTTTATCTCACTTTTGCAGTCTGAGACGTCACTCAAGTTAGCGAAGTAATACTAAGCCAATCAATTCTCTAAGTTAGTAAGAAGGAGACTCAACTCAACTGACATACGCTAGACAAACGTAGGTTCATAGTGGCGAAAAAAAACCACAAATCAGATTTGTGGTCTTTTTGAAATTGATTCAGAATGGGCTGTTACTTAACTTTCTGGTTCATAGCGCCTCTGAACTGGCCGCCACGTTCAATTTCAAGCTCGGAATAGTCCAAATTCCCTGAGACCTTGCCCGTGCTGTGAATGAGTAAGTGATGCTGACAGGATATGTCTTCGTGTAATTCACCGTAGACGTCCATCTCTCTGGCTTTTACTTTGCCAGATACGTGTCCTGCGCGACCAATTTGCAGGTCATCCGCGACTAGTTCGCCACTCACCTTCCCGTGAATAGTCACCTTACCGGGAGCAGTAATTGAGCCGGTGAAGACAACGCCTTCACCAATAAACAAATTATTTTTTACGGGATCCATATCAGCCATGTCAAAGCCTCGCTATTGAGTAGATTTAATTATACGAAATTATTAAGAAAATCCAGAAAACCGTTGTTAAATTAACAGGTTACCTTTCAAATCTAGTCTAAAAGCTTAGCTTCTTGCTCTTTTTTAGGGCTTAAGCGCCCTCAATAATCCGGATATCTCTCTCAACGCTGCCGGTTCCTAGCGCTTTGAGGGCCTCTTTGTAGCCATCGCTTGCATAAGCCGCCTCAGCTTGAGCGACGCTATCGAACTCGATCAAAACCGTACGCTCCAGTAAGCCCCCCTCTTTGGCAAAAGCAGGAATACCGCGCGCCAAGAATTTTCCTCCGGCGGCCGTAATGGCTGGACTGGCTAATTTGCCGTAAGCAGCAAGTGCGTCAGGGTTTTTGACAGAGCGGTAAGTACTGATCCAATATGCTTTTGCCATGCTGTGTTCTCCAAGTTAAACTCGCGCAATCATATCAAGGAGTTGGGATGTTTAAAGCACATATTGAGGCAAACCCTCAACAAATACGCAAAAAGCGGACAAAAATATTCCGCATTTTGATCTCCTCTTTATTTTTGAGCCTCTGGGTTGCAGTACTTGTTCCACGCGAGTCCCTCGCACAAGAGGAATTAAGGAGATTTAAACTCCTAAAAGCAGAGGAATTAACACCTGAGCAAGCCCGATTAGCCCAAACCATCCGCTCAGGTCCTAGGTCCTCGACCGGTAGTACCTCAACTTCGGGGAGTGGACCGATTGGAAGTCCCTTTAATGTTTGGCTTAGGAGTCCGCAGATGGGGGAGATTATTCAAAGCCTCGGATCTCAAATTCGATTCAACAGCTCCCTACCTGCAAGACTTAACGAATTTGCCATTCTCATCACAGCCCAGCACTGGAGATCCGATTACGAATGGTTTGCACACCACCGCCTTGCTATGAAAGCCGGGCTCAATCCAGAAATTGCTGAGGCAGTAAAAAACAATAAACGCCCAGACAACATGTCCGCTGATGAAACTGCTGTATATGATTTCTCAAGGGAGTTGCACCTTACTCATTTTGTGAGCGATAAGACCTATCAACAAGCCCTGTCCCTATTAGGTGAAAGAGGTATTGTGGATTTAATTGCCGTCAACGGTTATTACGATTTGGTCTCTATGACTTTAAACGTGGACCGAACCCCGGTGCCATCAAACTAAATTAGCCAAAAAGCAAATAACTTTATGTATGAAGTGCAAGATGATTTAGAGATTCGTGACTTCGAGCTCTGACCGAGCTTGGGTCTCCCAATCCCTGCCCCGGGGAGGTTGGAGTAAAAGATCGACTTTACTGTAAGATTTAGTTGTCAATCACCGCGGGCCTCTTCGCCATGAAACTACCCAAAGATTTAGCCAAGCAAAGCTTAGGTTATTTTTTTACTTTAATTTAGTTTAAAAGCTTCTCTAACTCATCTGCCATCTCTGCGAGTGGTGCTGACCATTGGTTGAAATCTGTTTGTCTAAAAGTTCGTGCACTTGAATAACCATAAACAGGATCCCGTACCACTTGCCAGCGCCAATCGGAAGTGAAAGGCAACAACACCCAAGTCTTTACACCCAGGGCTGCAGACATATGAGCAGTCGTATTATCTATACTAATCACCAAGTCGCACGCAGACATGACTCGCGCCATTTCGTCGAGATCATGCTCTGCATCAAGGTGCTCAATCGCCCGAACTTGCACCCCAGTTTTGACTGCGGCATCCTTGATCTCAGTTGACACTTCAGAATACTGCAAACTCACCCAATTGATTGTTTTTATGCTTCCCTCAGGGCTTTGCAGTTGTTGGATGAACTCCTCCAAAGCTAGGCTTCGTTTTGTACCGCTTTGTGGATGCAAACTCTTCCAAGAAATCCCAATTACAAATTCATTCTGGGATTGTTTGAGCTCAATTATTTCATTAGTTTCCCCTCCTGACTTGGGGGGGCAAGCCAAGTAAGAAGTGGCTAAAAATGAGTTTGGGGGAGACTTGAATTTAGATTTTTTTGAGCCTTGTGCCAGAAAAAGTTGTCCCCACCGCGCCAGGCTCGCGATCGGAATATGCACGTCAAATTCGTTCTCACTGAGTTGCTTATTTTCAGCTACAAAATGTATACCAGGAAATGAATGAGCAAAAATTGGTACAAGCCGCTCGTCTACTCGAACAATTAAGCGCCCCACAAACTGCATGATCAAAGGAAGGAAGCGAACAAAATAAATATCATCTCCCACACCCTGCTCATTCCATACCAACAACCTGAGAGTAGAAGTTTCAAGTGCAACAGAAGCTGAAATAGGAGCTGAAATAGGTTCTACACCCGAAGTGCCATTTAGAGTGTCAAATAGAGTTTTATCAATCTCCCACATCGGCTTAGAAGTTTGAAGCACCTGGGCAGAGTACTCCGGGGTCGCCCACCTCCACTCGTACTCTTGGAAGCCAGAGTCAAACTGCCCCTGCCCTAGGAGTAGAAGTGCCTTGTTCAGATGCGCCTGGG
The DNA here is from genome assembly GCA_903830725.1 of uncultured Burkholderiales bacterium. Classification (GTDB taxonomy): domain Bacteria; phylum Pseudomonadota; class Gammaproteobacteria; order Burkholderiales; family Burkholderiaceae_C; genus Limnohabitans. The sequence goes on from CAIKVH010000080.1 coordinate 7,479, forward strand.
CAAAACCTGGTTGTAATTGAATCGCATTCTGATATTCATCCAGCGCTTGCTCGAACTCCCCCATTTCTTTGTAAACATTTCCAAGGTTAGAGCGCGCTTGTGCGTAATCGTTTTGCAGTTCAATAGCTTGACGCAGATCTGCGATCGCACTCTCCCACTGGCACAGGTATTTATATACGTTACCCCTATTGTTCAAGAGCTCAGGGTTGTTGGGATCTAATTGAATAGCTTTCGTAAAACTGACCAGTGCTTCAGAGTTTTTAAGAAGTTCCACATACGCAATTCCACAACCTTTGTGTGCATCTGAAACTGTTAATTGAAGATTGAGTTCCTGCCCTAGTTCCAGGAGTTCTTTAAATTGCTCCAATGCTTCATTCGCAAGACCCATAGTGAGTAGCGTCCACGCTTTGTTTGTTACTGCCTCTACAAACTTGGGAGTAGCGTTTAATGAAGCTTCAAAGAAAGCTACACCTTTCGCAAATTGTCCTAATTTAACGCTTGCAATACCCGCATTGTTGAGCAACCTGGAGTGGGTGGGAATTAACTCTGTAGCAAACTCATAGCGAGTCATCGCTTCACTGTATCTACCTAGCTCTAAGAAAATATTGCCTTGGTTGTAGAGCGCGTCAAAATGCTTAGGATCAAAATAAATACAGGCTTCATAGCATTTGATAGCCTCCTGCCAAAGCCCCTTAACTTCAAAGGTACACCCTTTCAGGAAATTAAGCGTTGCACTAGTTGATGCGTGCGCAAATTTTTCAAAACACTCGTCAATAAATTCACCTGCTTCATCAATCTCTCCTTTCGCACACAAGGACTTAGCGACTCCAATAATGACGCGCAAGTCGCTCGGATGATCAAGCAGCAAACTTTCGTACAAAGCAAAGGCATTTCCGACTTCCCCGTCATGTAGAAGTTGAGCTGCTTTACTGAGCGTGGAATCGATATCGGAGGACATTGTGAGTGGATAAAGATGTCAACCAGTTAATCAACTCAAACGCGTTTACTCGCGTAGTGAGCTTTAAGGCGCTCGCGCCTGGCGTCCTCGGTGGACTTGGCATCATTAATTTCTCTAAAAACACTACTCAGATCAGCTTTGCGTTCAACTGTTTTGAATCGTCCTGTAAGCACGGTCTCTGGTTCCAATTCACCCCTTTGATACAAGTCCCAGATCTCTGGCCCGAACTGAGTGGATAAGAGAGAAGGCGCGAAACGACCAAAGAACACTCTTAAATTATTAACATCCCGAAGCAGCATGCGCTGGGCGTGATTATTACCTGCAGCATCTACCGCCTGCGGCAAATCAATAATCACAGGTCCATCTTCAGCCATCAAAATATTAAACTCAGACAGGTCAGCGTGAACAATACCAGCGCAAAGCATCAGTACCACTTGTTGAATGAGCATGTTGTGTGCCCATACGGCTTTCTCAGCAGTGAAGCTTGAGTCGTTCAATCTAGGTGCAGCGTCCCCGTTAGCATCGGTGATAAGCTCCATGAGAAGAACACCTTCAAAGAAGTTGTAAGGCTTCGGTACCCTTACCCCGGCATGGGCAAGTCGATAAAGAGCGTCCACCTCTGCGCTCTGCCAAGCCGCTTCCTGTGATTCACGACCAAACTTAGTCCCCTTGGCCATAGCACGAGCTTGACGAGAATTTTTAACACGCCTGTTCTCTGTGTAATCTACCGCTTGCCTAAAACTTCGTTGGGTGGCCTCTTTAAAAACCTTGGCACAGCGTACATCGTCTCCGCACCTGACAACATAAACCATGGCTTCTTTGCCACTCATCAACTGACGGATCACGCTATCTATAATGCCCTCCTCTACGAGGGTTTGAAGACGACTAGGTGCTTTCAACTTCTTTGTCCTTAAAAATAAAAGTGGGTAAAGTGGGTATTAAGCTGTTCCAGATCTCATCTATCAGGAGTTGGCTGTCTTTAATTGATTTTGCGTCTGAATTCTTTGATTCTTTCTGACCTGCGCCGCCTTGTGGCGCCGCAACTCATCAGGATTTTGAGGGACAAACTGCGCAACTGCTGTCGGGCGTCGATTGTCGTCAACCGCAACCATCGTAAAGTAGCAACTGTTCACATGTCTCTTCTCCTGGGTGCGAATGTTCTCTGCTACGACACGAATACCAATCTCCATGGAACTATTACCTGTATGGTTTACGGAGGCTAAAAAATACACCATCTCTCCGACGTGGATGGGCTGCCTGAATATAACCTGATCTACGCTCATCGTAACAACATAACGCGCAGCGTAGCGACTGGCGCACGCATAGGCTACCTCATCCAACAACTTAAGAATTGCTCCGCCGTGCACGTTACCCGTAAAATTAGCTGTATCGGGCGTCATGAGCACGGTCATGGTGAGTTGGTGCTGAGGAATATTCATGCAGTTTGGAGGTTTGGGAACGTATTTAGAGGAGGAATATGAAAGAACAAAAAATAGACTCCGCTTATAGGTCTAATGTAGTCTATGTAATTACGCGCCTGTAAAACGTATTTTAGCAATAAACCATCTAAAGCATTTGAAATCAACTTTAACACTCAAGTTGCTGTTAATCCCCTGCCTTAAAGGCGCTGAAGGCGACTAAAATAAGCGGTTCTTCGAAATCAATTCAAAATGATTTGATCTAAAAGGCTACTTTTAAAGCTATTTCCCATCAAAAGGACATTCATGTCTCGACTAAAGCTCAGTTTCGCATGTTGGAATTATGACCGCACACGTCCCCTATTGGACGGCAGTGTTCCATGTGACGGTATTGATCTCAATTATTTGAATCTCCCCGTTGAAGAAACATTTTTTAGAATGGCCAGATATCAAGAGTTTGATATCTCTGAGATGTCTCTGTCCTCTTACTGCGTTTCAATGAACAAGCTTGAAAAGCCGTTCATTGCTATTCCCGTTTTCCCCTCCCGTTACTTTAGGCATTCCTGTATTTATGTCAATGCCAACAG
>CAIKVH010000081.1 GCA_903830725.1 uncultured Burkholderiales bacterium
AATAGGCTAAAATACTTATTACAGTGCCCGAGTGGTGAAATTGGTAGACACAGCGGACTTAAAATCCGCCGCTTTCGTTAATAGCGGGCGTGCCGGTTCGATTCCGGCCTCGGGCACCAACTACTGAGAATCTATTTCTCTCATAAACTTATTTCATTGAGTCCAGCGCTTCTAATTTACGATTAATTGCTCTAAAGTTACCACTCTACGATTTGATCGAAAGATTCAAGAACTTATTATGAAAGAAGTCTCCGATCAGCTTGACTCAGACGTTATCCCCGGTTAATTATGAAGAGCCTGAAGAACCAAAAAACAATCCAAAATTTCCAGCCTGTCGTGAAGTTAGTAAGCATGACAGGCCACCTCTACATTTTCGTAGATTTTAAGCTCCGGTCGATCCCTTAAACAACGATCATTCGCGATTGAACATCTAGGGTGGAAAGCGCATCCAGTGGGTGCGTTCATTGGGTTGGGAATCTCACCTAGGACAGTCACTCTGTCTACCTCTTTTGGAACGAGTCTTGGAATAGCGCCCAATAGCATTTTTGTGTACGGATGCTTGGGGTTGGCAAATAACTCATGCGTTGGGGCGACTTCGACAAGACGTCCCAGATACATAACTCCAACCCGGTGACTGACATGCCTTACAACTGCGAGGTTGTGCGAAATAAATAGGTAGGTGAGATTTTTTTTCTTTTGCAAATCCATCATCAAATTAAGGACCTGCGCCTGCACACTCACGTCCAGGGCTGATGTAGGCTCATCGCATATTAAGAAATCGGGCTCCGTTGCTAATGCCCTAGCAATGGAGATCCGTTGCCTTTGTCCCCCGGAGAACTGGTGAGGATATTTATTAAGATCCTCCCGGCGCAGACCTACAGACTCCATAAGAGCAATGACTTTATGATTTTGCTCCGGGTTGGCTACCTTGCTGTTTAACTCCTTTAAGGGCTCTTCGACAATATCCTTAACCGTCCACCTTGGATTCAAACTCGCAAACGGGTCTTGAAAGATCATCTGCACGCGCTTTCGAATGGCTAGACTTTGAGTTGCCAAATACAACTTTTTTGCGTCTTGCCCATCAAAGGTAAATTCACCTTGGGTCGGGGGATATAAACCAACCAGAGTCTTTGCCACTGTACTTTTACCGCACCCTGACTCGCCGACCAAGGCAAAGGTTTCTCCTTTTTTAATCTCAAAACTCACATCCGATACAGCGTGCAGGTATTGACGGTTTTGTCCACTTATCCAACGCGCAAGCGCAGGCTTTGAAACATCAAAGACCTTGCTCCAATGGGTGACCTTAACCAGAACTTTACAGTTATCGTTGTCGGGTTGGATCTCGCTTTTTACATCTTCTAGAGTGGGTGCCTCATTCAAATCGATGTTTGGAAGGTTTGGAAGGTTTGGAAGGTTTGGAAGGTTTGGAAGGTCTTGTTTATCTAATGCATATTGAACCGGATAAAAGCAAGCTACGCTGGACCCTACCTGCGTTTGCATCAACGGCGCATGTTGCTTGCATTGCTCACTCGCCTCCTTACAGCGCGGTGCAAACGCACACCCACTTGCTCTCATTCCGGGTCTTGGCA
>CAIKVH010000082.1 GCA_903830725.1 uncultured Burkholderiales bacterium
CAGATCTGAACCAGTGGGTGCACTGGGCAGTTAACAAGGGTTTAAATCCAGATGTTATTGCATTCTTGAAATATAAACCCGAATGCTTTTTTAACATGAACGGAAACCTAGAACGCGGATGGCCCAGCCCTAGGTCGTGGGAGCGAGTGGCTATTGCAGTAGAACACGCTGGAGGGTTGTCCCCCGACGCACTGGCCATCATTGTGCACGGATTGGTAGGTATTGGCGCTGGTATAGAGTTTCTAGCCTTTAGGAAAAACGCTGCTGAGTTGCAAGACATAAATGCACTTTTGTTGGGAGAAGTTGAATTCAAAATGCCACAACGAGCAGATCAGCTTTACGCACTCTCTACAGGACTAGCATATTATGTTTATAAAGGTACTGCTCAGGAGCAGGAAGTTAGGATGACTAACTTCCTAAGAATTGGCATTCAACTCTCCTCAGACTTTGCGGTGATGAGCATTACCAATGCGATTGCAAAATTCACTTCACCAACTGAAAAACTTACCGAGCGCGTTAAAACAGGAATGGGTTCCGCCTTATTCGCAAATCCCAAGTTCTCTTGTTGGGTGGATAAACACGGGGAGGTGTGGGCTCACCACGAGAGCGGTTCAGTCCAAAAATCGAATCAAATGACCAACGTGCTAAACCGCAAGGTGCCAAAGAGCAAAAATTCAAATTCCCTAGGCGGAATTCGGGGTGCATTGTCTGGCGGGCATCTATCAAGCTCCTTAAATGGATCGGCAGGCGTTATATGAACGCTGTCGGTATAAAGACGTTTACAGCCGAGTTGGTTGATACCAATTTAGGCATCTTTGGATTAGGCAAAACGAAGTCAAGGGGAGAACTAGCAAGGGCGCCAAGTACAAACGATCAACTGGAAAAAGCCCGCTGGCTCAAAGTGCTTGAGGGGGATAGAGCAAGAATGCTTTTTATGCAGCCCTTCACTGCAAATCTAAGCTATCAACTTGAGCTTCGCCCAGTGTTGGATTCCCGTTTGTCAACGGCTGCAACGGATGGACGTAGTATTTTCTTTAGTATTGAATTCCTGTCCTGTCTTAGTGAAAGCGATCGTTTATTTGTCTTTGCACATGAAATTTGGCATGCGGTAGCGGGACATTTTATTCGTCGCTATCAGAGAGATCCAAGACTATGGAATCTCGCAACAGATCACGAAGTGAATTCAATTCTTTCAAGGGACGGATTTGGTATGCCCTTTGATGCAGTCTATTTTAAAGATTATGATGGCCATTCAGCCGAGCGGGTCTACAACGCACTTGTGGATAAAACTATTCAACCTTTTGTTGATCAATTTCAGTTTGACGATCACGACCCAAGCGCAGGCCTTAAGAGTAGGGATAAAGGGGAGGGGGAGGCTGAGGTGATAGACCCAGACTTCAATCCAGTTTCTGGAGACACCAACTTAGCTCGGGAATGGACGGAGCGCTTGGTTCAGGTACATCAGCAGATGAAAAGTCACGGTACGCTTGCTAGTGGATTAAGTCATTTAATTGATCGATTCCTTACTCCGCAGGTTCCCTGGAACCAAGTGCTGCGAAAATTTATGCGAAACTCATATGCAGGCGAACAACGCGATTGGAAGAAGTGTTCAAGACGTCACTTGCACAGAGGCCTA
>CAIKVH010000083.1 GCA_903830725.1 uncultured Burkholderiales bacterium
ATTTTAAGCTGAATGTGAGGAGTCTTTAAGGGACTCAAAACAGTTGTCTAACAGTGTAGCAAAATCTTTTGGGGCGCTTTACAAGACTTAGAATGGTGTTTTAATGAAAAAGTTGGTTAACAAATCCAATTATTTTTACAAAATTGCTATCTAAAAATATAATTTAGGGTGTCAAAATGGGAAAGAAGTTCTCCAGTGATCATGTTTGGATTGAAGTAGAAAATGGAGTCACTAAGGTTGGAATCACTGAGCACGCGCAAGATGCTTTGGGAGACATCGTCTTTGTACAATTGCCAAAAATCGGTGAGGAATTTACAAAAAGCGGTGTCCTAGCCGTCATTGAATCTGTTAAGGCCGCTGCAGATGTGCTGATCCCCGCTGGTGCGCGGGTCATTAAGTTAAACGATCAACTCAAAGATAATCCAGCCCTCGTTAACTCAGATCCCTTGGGATCAGGGTGGTTGGTAGAGGTTGAGTTGACAACCCCCAACGAACTTGAATCACTTATGGGAAGTGTCGAGTATTTGGATTTTTGCAAGAAAAATTAGAACATTTAGATGATTAAGTATCTAAAATCGCCTGGCCCAGTCGGTTCATGCCGTCCTTGATCTTGAGTTCATCAGCAGTCGCAAAGCTAAGTCTCAAAGTTTTAGAATCTGCCTTATCTGCATAAAAAGGTGCGCCGGGAACAAACGCTACTTTATGTTCAATTGCTTTTTGGGCAAAGCTGGTGCCCGTAAGAGTTGAGTCTTTGTGAGGGGTGCCGTCTGGATTTAACCCCGTCAATTTAGCCCAAAAGAAGAGACCACCTAACGGTTCATCAAACTTCAAAGACGAGCCCATTTCAGCTTTTAAGCTCTCACCCATGACTTTGGCTCTTTGAGCATAAACAGAGCGAACATTATTTAGTGTGCCTGGCATTCTGCCGGACTTCAGATAAAAGGCAGCTGTGGCCTGCGCAAAAGTAGAGGTGTGCGCGTCTCCAAATTGTTTGCACATGGTGGCTCTAGATAAAAAGTCTGCTTGTCCGACCACCCAGCCCAGTCTTAGACCAGGACTTAAAACCTTGCTAAGAGATCCACAGTAAATCAACCAATCTCTTGAGCCTGGGACCTGTTGGCTTAAGGCCAAGAGGCTGTTGGGCGGGGGCTCAGGAGTAAAGTAAAGATCTGAATAGGGATCGTCCTCTACGATTACTGTCTTATATTTCACGCAGAGCTCAAGAATTTTTAGTCTTCTTTGAAGTGTCGTGAGCGCTCCACTTGGGTTGCCAAAAGAAGGAACCAAGTAAATGACTTTAGGTTGGTGCTTAACAATCATTTCCTCAAGTGCCTCTACCAATACTCCGTCTTTATCGATAGGAACGCCCAGGACTGTGGGGCCATAAAGTCTAAAGCATTGAATTGTTGCTAAAAAGGTTGGAGCCTCAACCAGCACCACATCACCTGGCTCAAGTAGTGTCTTGCCAACCAAATCTAGAGCTTGTTGGCTCCCGGTTGTGATGATCATTTGGTGAGGGTCAACGTTGGTTATTCCCTTTGTGGACATGAAATGACTGAGTTGTTCTCTAAGAGGATCGTAGCCCTCGGTGGCGCCGTACTGAAGGCTTGGGCCTGGTTGCTCGGTTAATGCCTGAGCACTGGCCTCTTTGATCCCCTCCAAATCAAACATTGCACTGTCTGGAAAACCCCCTGCAAAGCTGATAATCCCGGGTTTTCCGAGCAGCTTAAATAGTTCCCGAATGGCGGAGGTCTCTACATTGTCAAGTCTTTTAGAAAATTGCATGTCAAAATCACCAAAAATTCAAATAATTAAAAAAATGAAAAAAGAAAATATTCACTTGTTTTTTGAAACTCTGCGGGTGGTTAACCCCAACCCAACTACAGAGTTAGAGTATACGAGCGTGTTTGAACTTTTGTGCGCGGTGCTCTTAAGTGCCCAGGCCACAGATGTAGGCGTCAATAAGGCAACAAGAGTGTTGTTTAAAGTGGCCAATACACCAAAGGGAATTTTAGAGTTGGGAATCAGCGGATTAGAGCAACATATCAAAACCATTGGACTTTATAAAAGTAAAGCCAAACACTTGATTCAAACTTGCCAGATTTTAGTGGACCACCACGATGCTCAGGTACCTAACAACAGAGATGAGTTAGAAGCGTTACCTGGAGTAGGACGTAAAACAGCCAATGTCGTTTTGAATGTTGCATTTTCTCAGCCAACTATGGCCGTAGATACTCATATCTTTAGGGTGAGCAACAGAACGGGTCTTGCTCCAGGGAAAACACCTTTAGATGTTGAATTAAAGTTACTCAAGAGAGTACCCAGTGAATTTTTATTAGATGCTCACAATTGGTTAATACTTTTGGGGCGCTATATCTGCAAAGCCAGAACGCCAGAGTGCTATAAGTGCTCGGTAGCAAGTTACTGCAGTTTTAAGAAAAAAAACACTGCGAAATAACTTACAAACTCAAGAAATAACTCTCTCGGACTGAATTTAAAAACAGTCAAAATTGCTTTTATCAGGTATTTACCATTACTGAATGTTAGAAAACACAGTTGCATTGCCATAATCGGAGATGGATTTAGTTTCTTACAGATTAGACTTAAATTTTATTTTTTAAAATCATCAAATTACTGATGAGTGGAGTTTTAAAACCATGGCGTATTCTTTAGACCTATCGGGAAGGGTGGCATTGATTACTGGCGCATCAAGCGGGCTAGGTAAACAATTTGCAAAGACCCTTTCGCATGCGGGTGCTGCAGTCATACTGGCTGGTAGACGCATTGAACTTTTAAAGGATTTGAGGGCTGAAATCGAAGCCGAAGGTGGGGATGCGCACGTAAGCCTTCTAGATGTAACTGATTTGGACAGCATCAAATCTGCCGTTGCTCATGCAGAAACTGAGGTGGGCCCTATAGATATTCTTGTCAACAACTCTGGTGTTAGCTCCACACAACGATTACAAGAGGTGGGTGAATCCAATTTTGACGATATCTTTGACACCAATGTTAAGGGCGCTTTTTTTGTTGCGCAAGAAGTCGGTAAAAGAATGCTTGCTCGAGCAAAGGGCCTTACCCCCCATGCGCATGCGGGCGGGCGAATCATCAATATTGCATCCACTGCAGGCCTAAAAGTGCTACCTCAAATTGGTGTTTACTGTATGAGCAAAGCCGCAGTCATACAGATGACCAAAGCGATGGCACTCGAGTGGGGAAAGTTTGGTATCAATGTGAACGCAATTTGTCCAGGCTACATTGATACTGAAATCAATCATCATCACTGGGAAACTGAGCAAGGTAAAAAGCTCATTCAGATGTTACCTCGTAAGCGAATTGGTGAACCCAAAGATTTGGACGCTTTATTAGTCATGTTGGCAAGCTCTGAAGGACACTTTATAAACGGCGCCATTATCGCGGCCGATGACGGATTTTGTATTTAAATGATGTTGAGTTAAATTCAATGAGAATAGCGCTACCCGAGGAAAAAATATTGGTCTACGAGATGGAGATTCCAGTGCGTTGGGGCGATATGGACGCGATGGGGCATGTGAACAATACCGTGTACTTTAGGTTTTTAGAGAGCATCCGCATTGAGTGGCTGACCCATTTAGGCTATCCCCCAAACCCCAGCGGTAAAGGTCCCGTACTCGTTAATGCGTTTTGCAATTTTTACCGGCAATTTGAATATCCTGATACCGTTATTGCAAAAATGTATGCAAGTGACCCCCAGAGAGCAACATTTGAGACATGGTGTACCTTGGAGTCAAAGTCTGAACCTGGAGTTATTCACGCAGAAGGGGGAGCGACGACAATGTGGGTTGATTTCACGGTTAAAAAATCAACTGAATTGCCTAAGGATTTACGTAAGTTAATTGAAGAGAAAAAACAGCAATAAATCTTATCCCCCTGCATTACTTAGGATTTACACTCTCAAAGGCAATAACCTTTTTGGTTAGAATAAAGGGCTCGAAAACAAATACTTTTTGAGTGGCTTGAAAATTCATACAATGATGACGCACTAACAATAGTAACTTTAATTTTTAGTCGTTGTTCTTAATAGTTTGTACCAGGAGTTTTGAACTTGAATAAGATTTTCCCCAACGCTGAAGACGCCCTAAAGGGAGTGGCTGTAGACGGCATGCTCATAGCGGTAGGTGGTTTTGGACTATGCGGTATTCCAGAGGCTTTGATCGAGGCGCTAAAAAAATCTGGGGTTAAAAATTTAACCGCCATATCCAATAACGCAGGCGTTGACGGATTCGGGTTGGGTAAGTTGTTAGACACACGTCAGATTAAAAAAATGATTGCCTCCTATGTTGGTGAGAACAAGGAGTTTGAGCGTCAGTATCTTGCGGGCGAGTTGGAGCTTGAATTTACACCCCAAGGCACGTTGGCAGAAAAGCTTAGAGCTGGAGGCGCTGGTATTCCTGCCTTTTTCACAAAGACTGGTGTTGGCACTATGGTGGCTGAAGGCAAAGAGCTACGCACATTTGATGGAGAGACTTACGTCATGGAGCGCTCTTTGGTGCCTGAGCTCTCACTGGTTAAAGCGTTTAGGGCTGATCGTTCTGGTAACTTGCAGTTTAGATACACAGCACGCAACTTTAACCCTGCCGTTGCAATGGCGGGAAAAATGTGTATTGTTGAAGTTGAGGAGATTGTGGAGACGGGTGAGATGCATCCTGACCAAATCCATTTGCCAGGAATATATGTTCATAGAATCGTTTTGAACGCAAATCCTGAGAAACGAATTGAGAAACGAACCATAACTGAGAAAGCTGGAGTCTGATATGCCTTGGAGTCAAGATCAAATGGCAGCGCGTGCTGCACATGAATTAGAGGACGGTTTTTACGTTAATCTTGGAATTGGAATTCCTACATTGGTCGCCAATCACGTTCCAGCAAATATAGAGGTATGGCTGCAATCTGAGAACGGGATGATGGGTATTGGAGCATTTCCAACTGAGGAGAACGTTGACGCCGATTTGATTAATGCAGGTAAACAAACCGTTACAACAATCAAAGGATCGTCAATCTTTGGTAGCCACGAGAGTTTTGCAATGATCAGGGGGGGAAAGATCAATCTCTCCATTTTGGGTGCCATGCAGGTAAGTGAAAAAGGCGACTTAGCCAATTGGATGATCCCTGGAAAGATGGTCAAAGGTATGGGCGGTGCAATGGATTTGGTTGCCGGCGTAAAAAAAGTGATTGTCTTGATGGAGCACGTTGCTAGGAAAAAAGACGGCACGGAAGACTTAAAAATACTCCCCAGTTGCACTCTGCCTTTAACCGGGGTTGGCGTTGTGGACAAAATCATAACTGATTTGGCGGTGATGGATGTCACGCCTGAAGGGCTCAAAGTCATTGAATTGGCGCCAGGCGTTACTAAAGAATTTATTCAAAGTAAAACTGGCGTAACACTGCATTACTAGTACTTGCGCTGACTGTTGGAAATACTTTTGCGGAATTATTTACAGGTAATCCGCATAACTAAAACTATAATATATATAGATTTTCCATCCCAATCAAATACTTGATTTCTTGGATACAGGAGCTCTATAAATCTAGACTAGGATCTTTCACTAGTTTTAATTGGCTCTTGCATAACTTAAAAAACTGTACACCCATGAGCACACCAAAATTTAGCGTTGCTGATATTCGCAAAACTTTCCTGGATTTCTTCGTATCCAAGGGACATACCGTTGTTTCTTCCAGTCCACTTGTCCCCGGGAATGATCCAACTTTGATGTTTACCAACTCAGGGATGGTTCAATTCAAGGACGTTTTTCTTGGCACTGACAAGCGTTCTTATGTAAGAGCAACTTCAGTTCAGGCTTGTCTTAGAGCGGGGGGCAAACACAATGATTTGGAGAATGTTGGCTACACAGCGAGACATCACACATTCTTTGAGATGCTAGGGAATTGGAGTTTTGGGGACTACTTTAAGCGAGAGAGTTTGAAGTGGGCATGGGAGTTGTTAACTGAAGTTTATAAATTACCTCCTGAAAAGCTTTGGGCGACAGTTTATTTTGAAGATCAGGAGGCCTACGATATCTGGACTCAGGAGATCGGTCTTCCTGCAGAGCGGGTTGTTCGAATTGCAGACAACAAGGGTGCGAGGTACGCATCGGATAACTTTTGGATGATGGCGGATACTGGACCTTGTGGCCCTTGTTCTGAGATTTTTTATGATCACGGCCCTGACGTCGCAGGTGGTCCACCGGGAAGTCCAGAGCAAGACGGAGACCGTTTTATTGAGATTTGGAACAACGTTTTCATGCAGTTTGATATGCAGGCTGATGGGTCAGTTAAAAATCTGCCGGCCCCTTGTGTTGATACGGGCATGGGTCTAGAGCGATTAGCAGCTATTTTGCAAGGCGTACATAGCAATTATGAAATTGATTTATTTGATCAATTAATTAAAGCCAGCGCACGTGAGACTGGTTGTACCGATCTTCATAATAATTCTTTAAAAGTGATTGCGGACCATATCCGTGCAACTGCTTTCTTGGTTTGTGACGGGGTAACTCCAAGTAATGAGGGGAGAGGGTATGTTCAAAGGCGAATCGTCCGCCGTGCAATAAGGCATGGCTACAAGCTTGGACAAAAGAGCCCTTTCTTTCACAAATTAGTACCCGACCTTGTGAGTTTGATGGGCGAAGCTTATCCTTTGCTTCAATCAAATAAAGAACGTGTCATGCAGGTTTTGAAAGCGGAGGAGGAGCGTTTTTACGAGACACTTGAAATCGGTATGCAGATACTTGATCAGGCACTCGTGGGTAACAACAAAATTCTTTCCGGTGATGTTGCCTTTAAACTTCATGATACTTTTGGATTCCCCCTGGATTTAACCAATGACGTATGCAGAGAACGCAACGTAACTGTAGATGAGGCCGGATTTAATGCGGCAATGGAGCGTCAGAAATCTCAGGCAAGAGCGGCGGGCAAATTCAAAATGGACAAAGCCTTGGAGTACTCCGGCGCTTCAAATAAATTTCTGGGCTATGAAGAGTCAAAGTGCAGTGCACAGGTCCTTGCAATTTATGTCGATGGATTGGCAACTCCTAAACTGATGCAAGGTCAACACGGCGTGGTCATCTTAGACCAAACCCCTTTTTATGCGGAAAGCGGTGGACAAGCAGGTGATACGGGACATATCTCATCGGGTCTCTGTGAATTCACAGTGACCGATACCTCCAAGATAAAAGCTGATGTTTACGGTCACCACGGGCTACAAAGTAAAGGTGAATTAAAAATTGGTGACAAAGTTAATGCTGTAATTGATCTTGAAGTTCGCACCGCAACCATGAGACACCACTCGGTCACGCATTTAATGCATAAGGCGTTGAGGGACGTATTGGGTGATCATGTTCAGCAAAAGGGTAGCCTTGTTAATGCTGAGCGTACGCGCTTTGACTTTGCTCACAACGCGCCTTTAACTGATTCAGAGATCAAAGAAATAGAGACAATTGTGAACAGCGAAATTCTCCACAATTCTCAGAACAGTTCTAAGATCATGGATATAGAGTCGGCAAAGAAGACGGGCGCAATGATGCTCTTTGGTGAGAAATATGGGGATACGGTAAGGGTACTTGAGATCGGTTCCTCCCGGGAGTTGTGCGGTGGCACTCACGTCGCACGCACCGGAGATATTGGTCTCTTTAAAGTGATTGCAGAGAGCGGCGTTGCCTCTGGAGTTAGACGAATAGAGGCGATCGCAGGGGCGCAGGTGCTTAACCATCTTCAGCATTTGGAGACCACACTTGAATCTGCGGCTAGTGCGCTTAAAGCTCCAATGGGTGAAATCAATGTAAAGATTGCGCAAATTTTAGAGCAAACGAAAATTTTAGAAAAAGAGTTAGATTCTTTAAAAGCAAAGCTCGCTAGCTCACAGGGCAATGATTTGTTAAGTACTGCTGTCTCAGTTGGTGATGTAAAGGTACTTAGCGCAACCTTGCCGGGTGCGGACGCTAAGATGCTTCGTGAGACTTTGGATCAACTTAGGAATAAACTGAAATCATGTGTTGTCGTATTGGGCAGTGCTCAAGGGGAGAAGGTACAACTTGCTGCTGGGGTGAGCTCAGACCTGACCTCTAAAGTCAAAGCGGGCGAACTGGTTAACTTTGTAGCGCTACAAGTCGGCGGTAAGGGGGGTGGTAAGGCAGATATGGCGATGGCGGGGGGTACTCAACCCGAGAATCTAGAGGCTGCACTTTCCTCTGTTAGGACTCAAGTTGAAAAACTACTTGGTTGATGAGATGGGCGACTTCATTGATTAAGTTCTTGTTAAAAGCCAAATCTTTGGGTAATCGTCCCTTAGAACCATAGGAGTTAGAAGTAGAATTTTCTTAATTGAGAGGTTCTACATGAAGAAAACAAGATTTACGGATAGTCAGATACTGGATGCAGTAAAAAGGGTCAAGGCGGACGGCGGTGTACAGGGGCAGGAGAACTTAGGCCTAGGTAATTAGGCCCAAGTAATCGAGCCGGAAATGCGCAGTTCAGCCGAGCGCCGGATCAATGGGATGAAGTCGTTAAAAAAGTTGCAAATTTGATTGAAGCAAATCTTGTAATCATCAAGATCACTAATGAGGAGCGAGTCATGTTGGATGTGACCTTGGGCTTACGAACAACTATGCCAACTGATTGGGTATTTGGAGATGA